>JAQDPW010000033.1 GCA_027659245.1 Streptococcaceae bacterium AM104-57 | reverse complement strand
TATGAAAAGATTAGCGGACGGCGTTTTGAGCGGACTTCAATTGTTGCAGGACAAGTAGATGGAGAGTTTATGGCTCCTATGATTTACAAGGAAAGTATGACGAGCGACTTTTTTGAAGCTTGGTTTCAGAAGTTTCTCTTACCAACATTAAATACATCATCAGTTATTATTATGGATAATGCAAGATTCCATAGAATGAGTAAGCTAGAGCTCTTATGTGAAGAATTTGGGCATAAACTTTTACCACTTCCTCCCTACTCACCTGAGTACGATCCTATTGAGAAAACATGGGCTCATATCAAAAAGTACCTCAAAAGAGACTGGGCAAAAAGTCTTTAAAATCATAAAAACGCATAGTATAGCAGATTGAATCTAGAAAAGTACGCTATAAATTCTAAAACGTTTCTAGAAATTAATTTTACTTTCCTAATCTCTTTGTTCATATCTTATTTCAATCTACTATATCAGGTATTGAACAACCTTGATACTATGCGTTTTATTGTAGGAAGATTTATACTCTTCAAAAATCAAATTCAAACCACGTCAGCTTCGTCTTGGCGTACTCAAGTACAGCCTGCGTCTCGCTTCCTAGTTTGCTCTTTGATTTTTATTGAGTATTACTTGATTTTCTCTTAAAATTGAGTTTTTGCCCAACCTCTTTATGAGGCTCTTTTGTCTTGTTCTTATTTCAATTGACTATAATGTCTAGAAATAAAAAGATTTGATTCATAATAGAGTCAAATCTTTTTTTGAGTTTAAGAAGTGAAAATCTTGTTTGGGGGTTAAAATGCGTTCCAAATGAATAGGAAGATAAAAATACAACCCCAAGCGTTGCCTGTTCTCTTTTGAATGACGAGCATACCATAAATCAAGATAAAAACAGACAAAGCCTCTAAAATGGCATGGAGATGAAAGCTAATCATCCCATGAATCATCAGACAGATAAGAGCACAAGTCAAGGCTCCGTAATCAAGCCAAGTCTGATGTGATGGAAAGCGACAGTTAATTTTGTTTGCAATGACAACATAATTAAAACCTTCCCAGAATCCCCAGATAAGTCCAATAAGGAGGAAACCCAAGATATTTGTCGGAAAAGAACTTGCCAGAACTTCTCTGGTTAAGAGGATGGATTGAAAAGGGAGATAGGAATGAATCTGCCCTCTACTGATGAGAAAAAGAAGTAAGGGGAGACAGATAGTAGCCGTCTGAATGAGGGTTGGGAGGAAGTGTTTAGCTAGCAAACCATATTGTTTCCAGCTTTCTTTTCTTCGAATCATTACCACGCTAGTCCCCAATCCAGCAACACAAAACTGGAGAGTTGCGAGAAAAAGAAGACGAATCCAGACGGAAAACTCTGTTTGGTGAGAGAAATCAAGTATTTGTTTTTTGAAAAGGATGTATCCTATAAACGAAAGAATTGTCAAAATGGCAATGATATTGAGGTCTGAATCTGCCTCTTTTTGCTTATCTATTAGAGTATTTTTCATCATTTAGCGCTCCTTATCTTATTTTTTATTATAAAACAATAAGAAATAAAGGACAAGAAAGAACTGGAAAAGTTTAAGGTTTTGCTATCTCTTTTATTGATTTTGTGATATAATTAACACGTAAAAAAAATTAAGGAGTCTTTCCAAATGGCAAAATTGACTGTTAAAGACGTTGAGTTGAAAGGGAAAAAAGTTCTCGTTCGTGTTGACTTCAACGTTCCTGTAAAAGATGGCGTGATTACTAATGACAACCGTATCACTGCAGCTCTTCCAACTATCAAGTACATCCTTGAACAAGGTGGACGTGCGATTCTTTTCTCTCACCTTGGACGTGTAAAAGAAGAAGCAGACAAGGCTGGTAAATCACTTGCTCCTGTAGCTGCTGACTTGGCTGCTAAATTGGGTCAAGAAGTTACATTCCTTCCAGGTGTTACTCGTGGTGCTGAATTGGAAGCAGCGATCAACGCTCTTGAAGATGGACAAGTTCTTTTGGTTGAAAACACTCGTTTTGAAGATGTTGACGGTAAGAAAGAATCTAAAAACGATCCTGAACTTGGTAAATACTGGGCATCACTTGGAGATGGTATCTTCGTAAACGATGCATTCGGTACAGCTCACCGTGCACATGCATCTAACGTTGGTATCTCAGCAAACGTTGAAAAAGCTGTTGCTGGATTCCTTCTTGAGAACGAAATTGCCTACATCCAAGAAGCAGTTGAAGCTCCAGAACGTCCATTCGTGGCTATCCTTGGTGGTTCAAAAGTTTCAGACAAGATCGGTGTTATCGAAAACTTGCTTGAAAAAGCTGATAAAGTTCTTATCGGTGGTGGTATGACTTACACATTCTACAAAGCACAAGGTATCGAAATCGGTAACTCACTTGTAGAAGAAGATAAATTGGATGTAGCTAAAGCTCTTCTTGAAAAAGCAAACGGCAAATTGATCTTGCCAGTTGACTCAAAAGAAGCAAACGCATTTGCTGACTACACTGAAGTGAAAGACACTGAAGGTGAAGCAGTTGACCCAGGTTTCCTTGGTCTTGACATCGGTCCAAAATCTATCGCTAAATTTGACGAAGCTTTGACTGGTGCTAAAACAGTTGTATGGAACGGACCTATGGGTGTATTTGAAAACCCTGACTTCCAAGCTGGTACAATCGGTGTAATGGACGCTATCGTGAAACAACCAGGCGTTAAATCAATCATCGGTGGTGGTGACTCAGCTGCCGCAGCTATCAACCTTGGTCGTGCAGACAAGTTCTCATGGATCTCTACTGGTGGTGGAGCTTCAATGGAACTTCTTGAAGGTAAAGTTCTTCCAGGACTTGCAGCTTTGACTGAAAAATAAGAATATAAAAAGGGAGAACTCAGCTTCTCCTTTTTTTGCGCTCTTTTGTAGTCTTAATGATATTAAGGAACTGAAAGATAATTGGACAGAATCCCAAAAAAACAGTAAAATAGAGAGATACCAATCTAAATGAAAATAGAGAGACTAGTGTGATAAAAAGAGAGAATCTTAGAAAAACATCTATTTGTGGAATTATCAATGTCACCCCTGATTCTTTTTCAGATGGGGGGAAGTTTTTTGCCGTTGAGGAAGCCTTGAAGCAGGCTAGAAAATTGATAGCTGAAGGAGCCACTATCTTAGATATCGGTGGGGAATCCACTCGACCTGGAAGTAGCTATGTTGAGATTGAAGAGGAAATCCAACGTGTGGTTCCAGTGATTCAGGCTATCCGTCAAGAAAGTGATGTTCTGATTTCGGTCGATACTTGGAAGAGTCAGGTGGCAGAAGCGGCTTTACGAGCTGGTGCCAATATAGTCAATGACATTACGGGTCTCATGGGTGATGAGAAGATGGCAGAGGTGGTTGCCAGGGCTGGAGCTCAGGTAGTCATCATGTTTAATCCAGTCATGGCACGTCCTCAGCACCCTAGTTCACTTATCTTCCCTCATTTTGGATTTGGAGAGACTTTTACAAAGGAAGACTTAGCAGACTTTGAACAACTATCAGTTGAAGAATTGATGACAGTTTTCTTTGATCGTGCCCTAGTAAGAGCGGAAAAAGCAGGAATTTCGAAAGAAAACATCATGCTGGATCCAGGAATTGGCTTTGGTTTGACCAAAAAGGAAAATCTCATCCTCCTACGTGACCTTGATAAGCTTCACGAAATGGGCTATCCTATCTTTTTAGGAGTCTCTCGCAAGCGCTTTGTCATCAATATTCTCGAAGAAAATGGATTTGAAGTCAATCCAGATACTGAAGCTGGCTTCCGAAATCGTGATACGGCTTCGGCTCATGTGACTAGTATCGCTGCTAGACAAGGTGTGGAAGTGGTGCGCGTGCACGATGTAGCCAGCCACAAGATGGCAGTCGAAATTGCGTCTGCTATCCGTCTGGCAGATCATGCGGAAAATTTAGATTTGAAACAGTATAAATAAGATGAATAAAAACGAAACGAATCAGTGGATTGCCCACTATCGGACAGACCAACCGCATTTTGGTTTGGAGAGGATGGTGGAGCTATTAGCTTTACGTGGCAATCCCCATCTTAAGCTTAAGGTTATCCACATCGGTGGAACCAATGGTAAGGGCTCTACTATAGCCTTTTTGAAGAATATGTTGGAAAAGATGGGACTAAGAGTTGGTGTCTTTAGCTCTCCTTATCTGATTCATTATACCGACCAGATTGCCATTAATGGGGAATCTATTCCAGAAGCAAGATTAGAGTCATTGATGGCGGGTTATCGTTCATTACTTGAAGGGGAGCATGCTCAAGCCTTGCAAGGAACGACAGAATTCGAGATTATCACTGCTATAGCCTATGACTATTTTGCATCTGAACAAGTCGATGTGGCGATTATGGAAGTTGGTATGGGCGGACTTTTGGATAGCACCAATGTCTGTCAACCCATCCTAACAGGTATCACTACCATAGGATTGGATCATGTAGCCCTACTGGGTGACAGTCTAGAAGCCATCGCAGAGCAGAAAGCAGGGATTATCAAGCAAGGAGTTCCTCTAGTGACTGGTCGCATTGTCCCAGAAGCCTTGGCGGTTATTGACCAGATTGCAAAAGTGAAACAAGCTACCAGAATCGCCTATGGAGATGCCTATCAAGTCAGTCATTATGAGAGTATTGTGACTGGCGAGGTCTTTGGCTATACAAGTGCTGTTAGACAAGGTCGCTTCCAGACAGGATTGCTGGGTTTGCACCAGATAGAGAATGCAGGGATGGCGCTAGCCTTGTTAGATAGCTATTGCCAAGCGACTGGTCGAGAATTGCCAGATAATGCTTTAGTGGCTCAAGCTTTGGAAGAAACAAGATGGCCTGGACGCTTGGAAGTTGTTGCTAGAGAACACTTGATGATTTTGGATGGGGCCCACAATCCTCATGCCATCAAGGCCTTGTTGGCTACCTTGAAAGAACGCTTTACGGACTATCAGAAGGAAATCCTCTTTACTTGTATCAAAACCAAGGCCTTGGAGGATATGTTGGACTTGCTAGAAACCTTGCCCGATACTAAGATTACGCTAACTCATTTTGACGATAGTCGGGCAACTGATGAAAGCGTACTGAAAGAGATAGCCAAGTCTAGAAATCTCAGCTACCAAGGTTGGCAGGATTTTCTAGAGCAGAAATTGACAGATAAAAAAGAAGAGAAACAAACAGTTAGGATTGTTACGGGCTCCTTGTATTTCTTGAGCCAGGTGAGAGCCTATCTGATGGAGAGGAAAAATTAGAGAATGGATACACAAAAAATTGAAGCAGCTGTAAAAATGATTATCGAGGCAGTTGGTGAGGATGCAAATCGTGAAGGCTTGCAGGAAACACCAGCCCGTGTAGCCCGCATGTACCAAGAGATTTTTTCAGGTCTTGGGCAAACTGCTGAAGAGCACCTGTCAAAATCCTTTGAGATTATCGATGACAATATGGTAGTGGAAAAGGATATCTTTTTCCATACCATGTGTGAACACCACTTCTTGCCATTTTATGGTCGAGCTCATATTGCCTACATTCCTGATGGGCGTGTAGCAGGCTTATCAAAGTTAGCTCGTACGGTGGAAGTCTACTCTAAAAAGCCACAGATTCAAGAGCGTTTGAATATCGAAGTGGCTGATGCCTTGATGGAGTATTTGGGAGCCAAGGGAGCCTTCGTTGTCATTGAAGCAGAACATATGTGTATGAGTATGCGCGGTGTTCGAAAACCAGGAACTGCAACCTTGACAACAGTGACTCGTGGTCTATTTGAGACAGATAAGGATCTAAGAGACCAGGCTTATCGTTTAATGGGACTATAATACTCTTCGAAAATCAAATTCAAACCACGTCAGCTTCCATCTGCAACCTCAAAACAGTGTTTTGAGCAGCCTGCGGCTAGCTTCCTAGTTTGCACTTTGATTTTCATTGAGTATAAAAAGAATCCGCTTTGGGCGGATTTTTCTAGAAAGGACTAGTTATGGACCAATTGAAGATAAAAGATTTGGAAATTTTTGCCTTCCATGGGGTTTTTCCTAGTGAGAAGGAACTGGGGCAGAAGTTTGTCGTTTCAGCCACCCTATCCTATGATATGACCAAGGCTGCGACAGACTTAGATTTAACAGCTTCTGTCCATTACGGAGAACTTTGCCAGAAATGGACGACATGGTTTCAGGAAAATACTGAAGACTTGATTGAAACAGTAGCCTACAAACTAGTAGAGCGTACTTTTGAGACCTACCCTCTCGTTCAAGAGATTAAGCTGGAACTAAAAAAACCTTGGGCACCTATCCATCTACCGCTGGATACTTGTTCAGTAACCATCCACCGTCGCAAACAGCGTGCCTTTATCGCTTTAGGAAGCAATATGGGGGATAAGACGTCTAATCTCCAGCAAGCGATTGACCAAATGCAAGCTCGTGGTATCCATATTCTCAAAGAATCTAATGTGATTACGACCGAGCCTTGGGGTGGTGTGGAGCAGGATAGCTTTGCCAATCAAGTCATTGAAGTGGAAACCTGGTTTCCAGCTCCAATCTTGTTAGAAACCTTGTTAGAGATTGAATCAGAGATGGGACGGGTTAGAGAGGTTCATTGGGGACCTCGCTTGATTGACCTGGATTTGCTTTTTGTAGAGGACCAGATCATCTATACAGACGACCTCATCTTGCCTCATCCTTATATTGCTGAACGCCTCTTTATCCTAGAATCACTCAAAGAAATAGCTCCGCATTTCATCCATCCAACACTGAAACAACCGATCCGCCACTTGTGTCGTCAATTGGAGAAAGAAAATGCCTAAGTTTTTCGAAACTTATAGTAAATGGAAAAGTCTAGGGGAAGGAATGCTAGCTATTATCCTCGGTCTTCTCTTGATTTGTTTTGGACAGATTGTACCGAGGCTTGGTTATCAACTCTTGATGGCCTACTTTTCCTTGTCGACTGTTTGGCATTTATTGACACTATGGTTTCAGGAAAAGTCCCGTAGAGAAAATATTTTTGTAACCGTAGCCAAGTTAGGACTTGCTGTCATTCTATTTGATTCAGTCATCCTACAAGGGATAGCCCTCTATGTCTTAGTCATTGCTATTGGAAGTTATCAATTGTTTACAGGTTTGATTAGCCTGATTACCTGGTTGATTTACCGAAATAATCATATCCATCCGAGGCTCAATTACTTATTTGATGCTTTGTGGATGATGGGATTTGGTCTCTATAGTATCTCCCCTTTTCATGACGCAACAAATTTTGAATTGCTCTTACTTGGTTTTTACTTACTGATGTTAGGGGCAAGTAGTCTCAGAGATGGTTTCTTTTTTGAAAAAGGAATCCGTAATCCTAGGCTTAAGCGGAAGATACGAATGACCCTGCCCATTTTTGTAACAGCTCTAATTCCTATCAATACCCTACGTCGATTGAATAAATGGTTTTCTAATCATGAGTCCGAAGAAGGGAAAGTACATTCAGAGAGAAAAAATGACCAGACAGTTGATATGGAAATTTTTATCCATACTTCAGAATCCTCTTTCTTTTTAGCCATGGGGCATGTGGATATCTGCTATCAAGGTCAGGTTATTTCCTATGGTTCTTATGATCCGCACTCGGAGCGTTTATTTGGGATGATTGGGGATGGGGTTCTATTTAAGGCTAATCGAGAAAAGTATATCGAACTCTGTAAGAGAGAAAGTCAGAAAACTCTCTTTGCCTATGGATTAAGCTTGTCTGAACAACAGAAAGAAGCAATCGAGGAACAACTGAGAGAAATTGAAGAACTCTTAATTCCTTGGGAACCAAGTTCTCAACTCATGAAAAGAAGAGAAGGAGAAATCAAGCATACCTACTCTTATCAGCTGAAACACGAGGCTGATGCCGCTCTTTATAAGTTTAGTTCGTCTAAGTTTAAGACCTATTTTGTTCTCAGTACAAATTGTGTCTTATTGGCTGACTCTATCGTGGGTAAAGCTGGAACAGACATTCTCAGCCCCCAAGGATTTATCGTCCCAGGAACTTATCAGGATTATCTTGATTTAGAATATACCAAACCAAGTGGTATAGTAGTCAGTCGTTCTATTTATTATCAAAAAGAAAACTCTAGTTTCCGAAGTATTTACAGAGGAGACTAGAGTTTTTAAAATAGGTCATTTTCTTCTGGTAGGAGAATGGTTTCCTTGCCATCCATATCTAGCACCAGAACTTTAGGTGGATAGAGTGGGTCAAAGGGATGGTTGAAGTCGAAGTCAATCGTTGTTGGAAGATGTTGACTAGAAAAACGAAAAGTGATGGAGCCTTCATGATTCAAAAGTCGAAATTCCAATTCATCTTCTAGCTCAAAAACATGCTTTAAAAAATGATCGATTATATACCAGATTGAATCGATAACATCGTCGGGTAAATTGGTCACTACACCGAAACTAGCGCATCGTCTATGAGAATCTGTAAAAGCCATCCCTATCTCCTAATTGATTTTTTTATTATCATACTGCAAACTGCTAGAAAAATCAAGAAAAGTCACCTACCTTTAAAAAAATGAGAATGATTTTGAAATTTTTTCAACGAATCTTCATCAAATGCTTGAAAATGCTTACAATTAGTGGTAAAATGGAAACAGTGGAATCATGAAAACAAAATTTTCAAAGTAGAAAGGAAACGGAATGAACACAGATGATACAGTAACAATTTATGACGTTGCCCGAGAAGCGGGAGTATCAATGGCGACTGTCAGTCGTGTTGTTAATGGCAATAAAAATGTTAAAGAAAATACTCGAAAGAAAGTCTTAGAGGTTATTGAACGTCTAGATTATCGTCCTAATGCAGTAGCACGTGGTCTAGCAAGCAAGAAAACGACAACAGTTGGAGTCGTCATTCCAGATATCACAAATACTTATTTCTCTGCCCTTGCTAAAGGGATTGATGATATCGCGGAGATGTACAAATACAATATCGTCCTTGCCAATAGTGATGAGGATGATGAAAAGGAAGTATCTGTGGTCAATACTCTCTTTTCTAAACAGGTGGATGGCGTTATCTTCATGGGTTATCATTTAACTGAGAAGATTCGCTCAGAGTTTTCACGCTCACGCACACCTGTGGTTCTTGCAGGAACAGTGGACGTAGAACACCAACTTCCAAGTGTCAATATTGACTATAAACATGCTACTGTTGATGCAGTCCGCCATCTCTTGAAACGAAATAAAAAAATTGCCTTCGTTAGTGGACCATTAGTGGATGATATTAATGGCAAGATTCGCTTAGCTGGTTACAAAGATGCTTTGAAAGAAGCGGGAATTAACTACAGTGAAGGTCTTGTTTTTGAATCAAAATACCGTTATGATGATGGTTATGCCTTAGCAGAACGCTTGATTTCTTCTAAAGCGACCGCAGCGATTGTAACAGGTGATGAACTGGCAGCAGGTGTGTTGAACGGACTCGCTGACAAGGGAGTTTCTGTACCAGAAGACTTTGAAATTATCACCAGTGATGATTCGCAAATCGCGCGTTACACTCGTCCAAACCTAACCACCATTGCGCAACCTTTGTATGACCTTGGTGCTATTAGTATGCGTATGTTGACGAAGATTATGCATAAGGAAGAGTTAGAAGAACGTGAAGTTCTCTTACCACATGGTTTGATTGAACGCCGTTCAACTCGAAAAGAATAAGAAAAAGAGGTCGGGAAAAAAATTCCGACCTCGCTTGTTAATGGCAAAAACTTTTTGGTCAATAGTTCAAGCATCAAGTTGATAGTTGAAGGCTCTCGGAGTGAACTAGAAAACAAGACGTGGTCTAGTAATTTCTATCTCACCGACTTTTTTATACTCAATGAAAATCAAAGAGCAAACTAGGAAACTAGCCGTAGGTTGCTCAAAGTACTGCTTTGAGGTTGTAGATAAGACTGACGAAGTCAGTTACATATACCTACGGCAAGGCGACGTTGACGAGGTTTGAATTTGATTTTCGAAGAGTATTATCCTTCCATATAGGCTCGTAATTCCTCTCCTGTAAGGCCAGCATTGATAGCAATGAGGAGTTTGAGACGAGCCTTTTGAGCATTGAGCTCTTTGACAAAGAAGACACCAGCATTTTGCAGGCAAACGCCACCTCCCTCATAGGCATAGACAGGTTCGGCAATCCCGTTAAAACAACGAGAAACCAAGGCAATGGGAAGCCCTGCTTGGATAAGGGTGTTTAATTTTCGAGATGTTTCCTTAGGGACATTTCCAGCACCGAAGGCCTGGATAATAAGACCATCTAGCTGGTCAACAGGAAGCAAATCAAGGAGTTCTTCTGTCATGCCAGCATAGACTGGAATAATTGGAACCAAGCCATGGATCCTATCAAGGTCAAAACGAACACGGGGTTCAGCTGTTTTGAAGTAAAGAATCTCTTGCTTCATGATGAGACCAAGAGGGCCGTGGGTCGGTGTTTGGAAGGTTCCGACATTCGTGGTATGGGTCTTAGTGACATACTTGGCAGCATGGATTTCATCGTTCATAACAACCAAAACTCCTTTGTCAGCAGCCTTGTCATCGCTAGCCACCCTTAAAGCACTTAGGTAATTATAAACCCCGTCACTGCCAAGTTCGTTGGAGCTGCGCATGGCCCCTGTTAGAACGATAGGCATATGGGGAACTTCCATGGTATCAAGGAAATAGGCTGTTTCCTCTAAAGTATCGGTCCCATGTGTGATCACCACCCCATCGTAGTTATTCGCTTCCTCTTTGATTTTTTGATAAAGAGCCAGCATATGCTTTGGTTTAATATGGGGACTTGGCAGATTAAAAAAGTCGAGCGCATGGACTTCAACTCCCTCAAGTGGATTGGATACATGATTCATAGGGTTTTCTTGGCTAGTCACAACAGCGCCAGAGTTATCGGCTTGCATGGAAATAGTACCACCCGTATGTAAAACAAGGATTTTCTTAGGCATGATTTACTCACTCTTTCTGAAATGTGGTATAATCATTGTATCACAAAAGGGGAGAATGAGGTAGGATGGAAGTCAAAGCTGTTTTTTTTGATATCGATGGAACACTAGTCAACGATCGCAAGAGTGTTTTGAAATCCACTAAGGACGCGATTAAGATTGTGAAGGAACAGGGGGTGCTTGTTGGAGTAGCGACAGGGCGAGGACCTTTTTTTGTTAAGGATTTAATGGAAGATTTAGATCTGGATTTTGCCATAACCTATAACGGCCAATATATCTTTAATAAAGACAGAGTCTTGTTTACAAGTCCTCTTTCCAAGTCTCATTTACGACAGTTGATCACCTATGCCAAAAAAGAGGGCAAGGAGATTGCTCTTGGGACCAAGGATGCCATGCTGGGTTCCAAAATCATGTCCTTTGGCCTAGGTTCTTTTTCCCAACGAATCAGTCGCTTCGTTCCCTCAGTTTTAACTCGGACAGTGAGTCATTCCTTTAATCGAATGGTGAGTAAGATTGTTCCTCAGAAGAAAGAAGACTTGCTTCAGTTGATGAATCAGCCCATTTATCAAGTTTTGATGCTAATGACGCCAGAAGAATCTGAGAAGGCGGCCGCTGATTTTAAAGACTTGAAATTGACTCGCAGTAATCCTTTTGCAGCCGATGTCATCAACCAAGGAAATTCCAAGTTAGAAGGCATTCGCCGAGTCGGAAAAGAATACGGCTTTGACCTGAACCAAGTTATGGCCTTTGGTGATTCGGATAATGACCTAGAAATGTTGGCGGGTGTTGGGATGTCAGTTGCCATGGGCAACGGTAGTAGCAGTGTCAAGGAAGTGGCCAAGCATATCACAACCAGCAACCAGCAAGATGGGATTCACAAAGCTTTGGAACATTTTGGTGTTCTGGCTTCAGAAAAAGTCTTTGTCAGCCGTGATTACCATTTTAATAAGGTCAAGACCTTCCACCACATGATGGATGAACGAACTCAAGAGGAGCCCCAAGCTTGGGACTTAGAAGGTGCCACCCATAGAGCAGGATTTAAGATAGAAGAATTGGTGGAGTTTGTTCGAGCTGCTAGCTCTACTGAAGAAGATTTCGAACAGGCAGTTGGACAGTTACACCAAGCTCTAGATCAAGCAGCAGAGAAAGTAGTCAAGAAGACACCTGCTAAGCAAGATTTGGTAGGGCAAGTAGACGCCTTGATTGACACCCTTTACTTCACCTATGGTAGCTTTGTTTTGATGGGGGTGGATCCAGAGCGGATTTTTGACATTGTCCATCAAGCAAATATGGGTAAAATGTTTCCCGATGGAAAAGCTCATTTTGACCCAGTTACTCACAAAATCCTAAAACCAGATGACTGGGAGGAGAGATATGCCCCAGAACCAGCCATTAAAAAGGAGATTGAGCGTCAGATAAAGGCCTATGAACGCCACAAGGAAAGAGCCGATAAGAAATAGGCGATAGAAAAGGAAGCCTTGAATGCTGTTTTGATTTCCTGGCTCCAACTACTGCATCAACAATTTATAGTTGGTTGAATCTAGAATAGTACACTACGGATTCTAAAAGAACTTCTAGAAATTAAGTTGACTTTCCTAATCTCTTTGTTCACATCTTAATTCAATCTACTATATAAAAAATGAGGTTAGGAGAAAAATCCCAACCTCATTTCTTTTTTATTACAAAGTTTTGTCCTTATCTCTAACGACGAGAAGGTCAACGCTGGTATGGCGTAGGATATATTCTGATGAAGAACCAACTAGCAGGCGCTCGAAAGCATTGAGCCCTGTTGCTCCAACCAAAATCAAATCAATCTTTTCTTTGTCTGGAATTGTTTTAGCTAAGAGAGTTTTAGGGTTACCCATCTCAATAACAACTTTTATGTCTGTGAGACCAGCATCTCTTGCACGCTTTTCATATTCTGCCATCAAATCGTTGGCCTCGACTTGCAATTCTTCGTACACTTCGGCATCAAATGTTGAGATGCTTTGAAGAGCACGTGTGTCAATAACGTGGGCGATCGTTAGTTTTGCTTGGTTACGCAGTGCTGAATGAACCCCTTTGATGAAAGCCAAGTCAGCTTCCTTAGAACCGTCAACCGCTACCATAATGTTTTCATAACGTTGTGTCATAGCAAAAACCTCCTCATTCTTATTACCTTTATTGTAATCCTTTTCACTAAAAAAGTAAAGTAAAAAACGATAGGAAGAAGATAGATGATTTTTGACTTTGACTTGGAGTTTGTTATAATAAAAATAGAAAAGCTAAGAGGAAAAGATATGACAAAAATCGCAGTATTATCAGATATACATGGCAATACAACAGCCTTAGAAGCTGTTCTGGCAGATGCCCAGAAGGCGGGGGTTGATGAGTATTGGCTCTTGGGAGATATCCTCATGCCTGGAACAGGACGAAAAAATATTCTCCAGAGATTGGACACTTTACCCATCACTCTTAGAGTTCTAGGAAATTGGGAGGAGAGCTTGTGGCGCGCCTGCCATCGTCAGTTAGATGAAAGCAGACCGAGCCATCGTTATCTCTTACGCCAGTGTCAGTATATTATGGAAGAAATTAGTAGCCAGGAGATTGAGGCACTGCAGGACTATCCTTTGCAAGTGCATCGTCAGTTTGGTAATCTGAAGCTAGGGATTAGCCATCACTTGCCTGATAAAAACTGGGGGCGAGAGTTGATTCATCTGGGAAAACAAGAGGATTTTGATCGTCTTGTCACCAATCCGGACTGCGATATTGCCATTTATGGTCATATCCATCAGCAGTTACTTCGCTATGGTAGTGGTGGCCAGCTTATCCTGAATCCAGGTTCGATTGGTCAACCCTTCTTTTTATCTGAGAATTTACGCAAGGACTTGCGGGCCCAATACATGATATTAGAATTTGACGAAAAAGGTTTAAAAGATGCTGATTTTCGTCGGGTGGATTATGATATTGAGGCAGAATTACAGCTAGCCAAAGACTTACAATTACCCTACTACCAAGTTTATTATGAAAGCTTAGTTAATGGGATTCACCATACCCACAATCAGGACTTGTTGCACGAAATCGCTCAGAGTCAAGGACATGATGTTGAATTGGATGACTGGCTTAGTGGTAACATTTGACATTACAACTAGAAGAGATATAATAAACTTAAGAAAAGAAGGAACTAATCTGACGAAAAAAGGAGAAGAGGATGCAAATTTCAAGTCGATTTACCATTGCGACACATATGTTGATCATTATTGCCCTAAAAGGGAAGGAAAGCAAGGTGACTAGTGATTTTCTAGCTAGTAGTGTTGGAGTCAATCCAGTTATTATCCGTAAAACCTTGTCCCAACTGAAAAAAGCAGACTTGATTTCCGTCGCGCGTGGAACTGGTGGAGCAGAGATTATCAAAGACCTAGAGGACATCAGCTTATTAGATGTTTACCAAGCAGTTGAATGCCTTGGAAAGACTGGACAACTCTTTAGTTTTCATGATAATCCCAATCCAGCCTGTCCAGTAGGAGCTAACATCCATGGGGTTTTAGATGAGAAACTACAAAAGATTCAGCTAGCTATGGAGCAGGAGCTGAGCCAAACAAGCCTTGCCCAAGTAGTGACAGATGCAGAAGCAAGGATAGAGAAATAAGAGCTTCTAGAAAGAGGCAGAACGTAGGCATACCCTATCAGTAATAAAAAAATGCCCTTATAGAAGTTGGATACTATATAGTAAAAACTCTTAGAAATGCTGACATAATGCTATTTTTAAGAGTTTTTTATTTTCTCTAGTAAAAGAAAGAGATTGAAGCAAATTGATCAAAATGAACCTTTTTTAAAATATGAAGAGGTGAGACACAAACATAATTTTATAGCGGATTGAACTTAGAGTAGTACACTATGGATTCTAAAACATTTCTAGAAATTAGTTTGACTTTCCTAATCTATCTGTTCATATCTTATTTCAATCCACTATAGTAGAATATTGAGTATAAATCTTTCCACAATAAAACGCATATTATCAAATTTTTTAAACATCTGATAATGTACTGACCCCAAAAAGTTAGACAATTAATTTATCCGAAGGATTTAGTTCTGTATT
>JAQDPW010000032.1 GCA_027659245.1 Streptococcaceae bacterium AM104-57 | reverse complement strand
TTGGTAGAGTACTTGGTTTGGGACCAAGGTGTCGCAGGTTCGAATCCTGTCTTCCCGATAAATATTGGCTCTTTGTCAACTGTAGTGGGTTGAATAAAAGCTAACATCTGGAGAGGACAATCGCTGTTCTCTCCATTTTTATATTCAGAGCTATGAAAATCCGTTTTTTGAAGTTTTCAAAGTTCCGAAAACCAAAGGCATTTCGTTTGATGAGTTTAATGAGATTATTAGTCGCTTCCAACTTACCGTTGGAATAGGGCAATTGAAGGGCGTTGACAATTTTCTCTTTGTCCTTGAGAAATGTCTTAAAGACAGTCTGAAAAAGAGGATGAACCTGCTTAAGATTGTCTTCAATGAGTCCGAAGAATTTCTCCGGCTCCTTATTCTGAAAGTGAAAAAGCAAGAGTTGATAGAGTTCATAGTGAGATTTTAAGTCTTCGGAATAGCTTAATACTAGCCTAAAATCAAAAAACATCTTATAATAGTAGTTATGAAACTTACAAACGAAGAAATACAGAAAATTGAACAACTCCTAAGAGATTCATCGTACGCCAAATATCACAAACGTCTACAGATTATTTATTTTCGCTCAAAAGGAAAGAGTTATAAGGAAATCATGGATCTGCTGGATTGCAATAAAACAACTGTTTGGAGGAATTTGAAAAAATATAAGGAGTTTGGTTTAGAAGCTCTTCTTCAAGAGACCCGTGGTGGACGTCATCGAGAATATATGACTTACGAAGAAGAACAAGCATTTCTAAAACGTCATATAGAAGCTGCGCAGGCTGGGGAATTTGTAACTGTCAATCAGTTATTTGAAGCCTATCAAAAAGAGATTGGTCGCACTTCTACACGCGATGGTTTCTATTATCTCCTGAAACGCCATGGTTGGCGAACAGTCACTCCTCAACCTGAACATCCCAAGAAGGCAGACGCTCAAACAATTGAGACGTCTAAAAATAAAATCTACATTCGAGACCTTAAGTAAGCGCTTTAAAGAGGAGGGGGCTTATAACAAAGTACGCTTGATGTACCAAGATGAAGCTGGTTTTGGGAGAATCAGTAAGATGAGTTCTTGTTGGGCTCCTCAAGGAATCCGACCTAGTATTCCTAGTCATTATATGCGAGAATATCGCTATTGTTATGGGGCAGTAGATGCTCAGACAGGTGATTCCTTCTTCCTCATTGCTGGAGGATGCAATACTGAGTGGACGAATGAATTTCTACGGCAAGTCTCACAAGCTTATCCAGATGACTATATTTTACTTGTCATGGATAATGCTATATGGCATAAATCAAGTACCTTAGAGATTCCAAATAATATTGAGCTGACTTTTATCCCACCTTATACACCAGAAATGAACCCTATTGAACAAGTCTGGAAAGAAATTCGAAAACGAGGTTTTAAAAATAAGGCTTTCCAAACATTGGAAGCTGTCATTGATAAGCTTCAAGAAGTTATTCAAGGACTGGAAAAAAGTATTTTAAAGTCCACTGTCAGCAGACAATGGACAAGGTTGCTTTTTGAAAACGTTTGAGTATAAAAGCTTGTCTAGAATCTCTTTATTCGTTAAGTGCATACGAAAAGTAGGGCGATAAAAACGTTTATCACTCAATTTACGACTATCCTGTTGGATGAGCTTCCAGTAGCGCTTGACGGCCTTGTATCCATGAGATTTTCTATCGAATTGATTCATGATTTGAACACGCACACGGCTAAGATGTTGGAGTAAAACAGTCTGGGAGACTGTTTCAGCCTGAGCGTGGAAATTCGAAAGCGAAGCTGTTTAGCCAAGGCATAATAAGGGCTAAACATATCCATTGTAATGATTTTCACTCGACATCGGACGGCTCTATCATATTTAAGAAAATGATTTCGGATGACAGCTTGTGTTCTACCCTCAAGAATAGTGATGATATTGAGCTTTTCAAAATCTTGCGCAATAAAACTCATCTTCATCTCCCGATTGAAACAGTCACTCCCCTGACTGTTTCAACATCCCAGGACATAATCTCAGGAAGTCGGCTAAAGTCATGCTTAAAGTGAAAGTCATTGAGCGTTCGAATGACAGTTGAAGTTGAAATGGCCAGCTGATGAGCAATATCGGTCATAGAAGTCTTTTCAATCAACTTTTGAGCAATCTTTTGGTTGACGATACGAGGGATTTGGTGATTTTTCTTGACGATAGAAGTTTCAGCGACCATCATTTTTGAACAGTTATAGCACTTGAATCGACGCTTTCTAAGTAGCATTCTAGTAGGCATACCAGTCGTTTCGAGGTAAGGAATTTTCGACGGTTTTTGAAAGTCATATTTCTTCATTTGACTTCCGCACTCAGGGCAAGATGGGGCGTCGTAGTCCAGTTTGGCGATGATTTCCTTGTGTGTATCCTTATTGATGATATCCATAAATTGGATATTAGGGTCTTTGATATCGAGCAGTTTTGTGATAAAATGTAATTGTTCCATATGATTCTTTCTAATGATGGTTTGGTTGCTTTTCATTATAGATCATATGGGACTTTTTTTCTACAACAAAATAGGCTCCATAAGATCCATAGGGGATTTACCCACTACAAATATTATAGAGCCACTATAAAAAGCTAGAGTTCTACAATTGGGAATATCTAGCTTTTTTGTGGCCGAGAACTCTTTTGTCGCAGACTCTTTTTAATTTTATAGGTTGAACTATCGGCCTAAACAGAAAAGACTTGATAAGTTCTTCTAAACTAAGTATACTAGAAGGTAACAAGCATTTTCAGACGTTAAATTAGGGAGTAGACTTAGAAATTGAGAGGGAGATATGGGGATAAGAAAATTTCGATTATTGATGTCCAAGTATGGCTTTAGTATTGCGATTATCCTGATAGAATTATTTCTTGTTTTCGGAATTATTCTTTACATGAGCCAGATTGCTCCGATTATTTGGGTGATTCTTGTATTTTTGATCAGCGTAGCAACCGTTATAGCGATTGTCAATCGTTCGATGTCACCTGAAAGCAAAGTGACTTGGTTGATTGTGACCTTTGTACCGGTGTTTGGTCCACTGCTTTATCTCATGTTCGGTGAGAGAAGACTATCAAAAAAAGAAATGAAACAGCTGAAGGAACTACGCTCCATTACTAACCATGAAAAGAGTGAGTTTGCTCTTCATCAAGGGTTAAAGGATAGAGATAAGTCTGCTTATGGGATTATCAGTGCCTTGCTACATATGGATAGCAATGCAGAGGTGTACGAGCAGACAGATTCTCAATTTTTCTCTACTGGAGAGGCTATGTGGAGACAAATCTTAGAGGATTTGAAAAAGGCTGAGAAATTTATCTTCCTGGAATACTACATTGTCGAAGAAGGCTTGATGTGGGACAGCATGCTTGAGATTCTCGAAGAAAAAGTTGCTCAGGGTGTTGAAGTTAAGATGCTCTACGATGATATCGGCTGCATGGTGACATTGCCAGGTGATTATACTGTGCATCTCCGATCTCGGGGAATTGAGGCTCATAAGTTTAATAAGGTAATTCCTCGTATGACAGTGGCCTATAATAACCGAGATCACCGCAAAATTTTGGTCATTGATGGGCAGATTGCCTATACTGGTGGCGTCAATCTTGCGGATGAGTATATAAACCAGATTGAACGTTTTGGCTATTGGAAAGATAGTGGCCTTCGTATAGACGGCCCAGCTGTTCAGGCTTTTACAAGACTATTTCTCATGAACTGGTACATCAACCGTGGTGAAATCAGTGACTTTGATCAGTATCATTTGGAAAATCAAACGCGGTCTGGAGCAGGTTTGTGCATTCCTTATGGAAGTGGTCCCAAGCCTATCTACCAGATGAAGGTAGGGAAAATAGTTTATCAAAATCTCATCAATCAAGCGACAGACTTTGTCTATATTACCACACCTTACTTGATTATTGATTATGATTTGACGGAAGATATTAAAAATGCGGCCATGCGAGGGGTGGATGTGCGAATTGTCACTCCCTTTGTACCAGACAAGGAGCTTATTCAACTGATAACACGAGGAGCTTATCCGGATCTTTTGTCTGCTGGTGTCCGTATTTATGAGTATACTCCTGGTTTTATCCATAGTAAGCAGATGATTGTTGATGATCGATACGCAGTTGTTGGAACCATAAATCTAGATTATCGTAGCTTGGTTCATCACTATGAAAATGCGGTTTTGTTGTACGAAACACCATCGATTGCAGATATTCGTAAGGACTTTGAAGAGATTTTTGAAGTATCGCAGGAAGTATTCCCAGGGACGATCAATCCTACCTGGTATCAAACATTAATCAAGGAAGTGACCCAGTTGTTTGCGCCAATGCTTTAAGTGGAAGAATTAATTGAGAATAGATGATTAGAGGAAGAGGTTGGGACAAAAGTTCTAGCCTCTCAATTTTCTTTGGATTGTCGAGCAAGACGCAGTGGTTGAGTGGGCTCTACTACGCTAATTTCATCAGCTTTTACAGCCCTACTCAACTGTGTGGAGGTGGGACGACGAAATCGAATTCTAACGAATTACCGATTTCTGTCCCACTCTCTTTTCTGTAAGCAGTTTCCTTGACATCTTGTTTGTTTTGCGTTATCATATGTCCATATAATATATGGGAGTCTGTGTACAGTCTGAGAGGAAGTGTTAAACTTCGACCGCACCTGATCTGGGTAATGCCAGCGTAGGGAACGATACTTAGCCGAATTCTGCACCTTTTTCATATATGAAAGAGGTTTTTCTTTTTTTACAAAGAAAAACTGTAACTTAGAAGGAGGTTTGAATGAAAGCAAGCATTGCTTTACAAGTCCTGCCCCTGTCACAAGGGATTGACCGCATAGCTGTGATTGATAAGGTCATTGCTTATCTGCAATCTCAAGAAGTGACCATGGTGGTGACACCATTTGAAACGGTCTTGGAGGGGGAGTTTGATGAGCTTATGCGCATTCTCAAAGAAGCGCTAGAAGTGGCAGGTCAAGGAGCAGACAATGTTTTTGCCAGTGTGAAAATAAATATAGGAGAGATTTTAAGTATTGATGAGAAACTTGAAAAGTATACTGAGACGACACATTAGTTTATTGGGTTTTCTAGGAGTCTTGTTAATCTGGCAGTTAGCAGGCTTTCTTAAACTTCTCCCCAAGTTTATCCTGCCGACACCTCTTGAAATTCTCCTGTCCTTTGTTCGTGACAGAGAGTTTCTCTGGCACCATAGCTGGGCGACCTTGAGAGTGGCTTTGCTAGGTCTAATTTTGGGAGTCTTGATTGCTTGTCTCATGGCTGTGCTTATGGACAGCTTGACTTGGCTCAATGACTTGATTTACCCTATGATGGTAGTTGTTCAGACTATCCCGACCATTGCCATAGCCCCTATTCTGGTCTTGTGGCTAGGTTATGGGATTTTGCCCAAGATTGTCTTGATTATCTTGACGACAACCTTCCCCATCATCGTCAGCATTTTGGACGGTTTTAGGCATTGTGACAAGGATATGTTGACCTTGTTTAGTCTGATGCGGGCCAAGCCTTGGCAAATCCTGTGGCATTTTAAAATCCCAGTCAGCCTACCTTACTTTTATGCAGGTCTGAGGGTTAGTGTCTCCTATGCCTTTATCACAACCGTTGTATCTGAGTGGCTGGGAGGCTTTGAAGGTCTTGGTGTTTATATGATTCAGTCCAAGAAACTGTTTCAGTATGATACCATGTTCGCTATTATTATTCTGGTATCGATTATCAGTCTTCTAGGTATGAAGTTGGTCGATATTAGTGAAAAATATGTTATTAAATGGAAACGTTCATAGAATAAGAATGTTTCTGAAAAAGAAAAGAGGAAATCAAAATGAAAAAAACATGGAAAGTGTTTTTAACGCTTGTGACAGCTCTTGTAGCTGTTGTGCTTGTAGCTTGTGGTCAAGGAACTGCTTCTAAGGACAACAAGGAGGCAGAACTCAAGAAAATTGACTTTATCCTAGACTGGACGCCAAATACCAACCACACAGGGCTTTATGTTGCCAAGGAAAAAGGTTATTTCAAAGAAGCTGGAGTGGATGTTGACTTGAAATTGCCACCAGAAGAAAGTTCTTCTGACTTGGTTATTAACGGAAAGGCACCATTTGCAGTGTATTTCCAAGATTACATGGCTAAAAAATTGGAAAAAGGAGCAGGAATTACTGCTGTTGCAGCTATCGTTGAACATAATACATCAGGTATTATCTCTCGTAAATCTGATAATGTAACCAGTCCAAAAGACTTGGTTGGTAAGAAATATGGAACCTGGAATGATCCAACCGAACTTGCTATGTTGAAAACCTTGGTAGAATCTCAAGGCGGTGACTTTGAAAAGGTTGAAAAAGTACCAAACAACGATTCAAACTCTATCACACCGATTGCCAATGGTGTCTTTGACTCTGCTTGGATCTACTACGGTTGGGATGGGATCCTTGCTAAATCGCAAGGTGTGGATGCCAACTTCATGTATATGAAAGACTATGTAAAAGAGTTTGACTACTACTCACCAGTTATCATCGCAAACAACGACTATCTGAAAGACAATAAAGAAGAAGCTCGTAAAGTCATCCAAGCTATCAAAAAAGGTTACCAATACGCTATGGAGCATCCAGAAGAAGCTGCAGATATCCTGATTAAGAACGCCCCTGAACTCAAGGAAAAACGTGATTTTGTCATTGAATCTCAAAAATACTTGTCAAAAGAATATGCAAGTGATAAGGAAAAATGGGGACAATTTGACGCGGCTCGCTGGAATGCCTTCTACAAATGGGATAAAGAAAATGGTATCCTTAAAGAAGATTTGACAGACAAAGGCTTTACTAACGAATTTGTGAAATAATGACAGAAATTAGACTAGAACATGTAAGCTATGCCTACGACAACGAAAAGATTTTAGAGGATATTAATCTGCAAGTGACTTCAGGTGAAGTGGTCTCTATCCTAGGCCCCAGTGGTGTAGGCAAGACCACTCTCTTTAACCTGATTGCAGGGATTTTAGAAGTCCAGTCAGGGCGAATCGTTCTTGATGGAGAGGAAAATCCCAAGGGGCGCGTGAGTTATATGTTGCAAAAGGATCTACTCTTGGAACACAAGACGGTGCTTGGCAATATCATCCTGCCCCTCTTGATTCAAAAAGTGGATAAGGCAGAAGCTATTTCCCGAGCGGATGAAATTCTTGCGACCTTCCAGTTGACAGCTGTACGGGACAAGTATCCTCATGAACTAAGTGGTGGGATGCGCCAGCGTGTAGCCTTGCTTCGTACCTACCTTTTCGGGCACAAGCTCTTTCTCTTGGATGAGGCTTTTAGCGCCTTGGATGAGATGACCAAGATGGAACTCCACGCTTGGTATCTTGAGATTCACAAGCAGTTGCAACTAACAACCCTGATTATTACGCATAGTATCGAGGAGGCTCTTAATCTCAGCGACCGCATCTATATCTTGAAAAATCGCCCTGGGCAGATCGTTTCTGAAGTTAAACTAGATTGGTCCCATAGCGAAGACAAGGAAGTCCAAAAAATTGCTTATAAACGTCAAATCTTGGCAGAATTAGGCTTAGATAAGTAGAAAAATAGGGAGTTGGTGAAGATTATCCTTTACCAGCGCCCTTTTTCTTTTAAAAATGAGAAAATTTCGGTATAATATGTGGAATGGTTTTATCAATTTGTCAACTGTTAATTGTGTTAATATATGATAAAAAAGTATACAGTAGGACAAAAAATAGAAGAGAATAAATTAGAAAGCAGGCAAGTATGGCAGCAACATCAATATCGGTAAGAAAAGTTTCTCAATTTGAGATTCCGGATGGTACTACAGAAATAAAAAAAGCCAATGTCACTATTGGGTCAATTAAAAAAACACCCAAAACATTGACAATAGAAGGGAGAGTATTCAGGCTATTTGTTGGAAATTATACAAAGACAATTGACGATGAAATTTTAGTATATAATCCTGAAGTTGATGAATATCAACAATATGAAAACTATCAGAAGGCATTTGAATTTGATATATTTTATTCGGAACACGATCAGCTTTTGTTTCTGAGTACGACGACTTTTATAGCTAAGAAATTTTTAAAAGAACTATCAAAAATAGAATCTGTTAATATTCAATACTCTACCTTAAAATTTGATTTAGAGTCAATTTCAGGGAGTATGTATCAAACAAAAGGAGTGACTTTTAATAGTAGCGATGAAGGTGTCTCCAGTAAATCATTTTCAGGTGATGAAGTTGATGTGAACGACGAAGCTCTTGAAGCATTAAGAAATGATGAGGCTACAAAAATAATAGGTACTTTGGATATTTTAAATAAGTCAAGAACAATTATGTTAACTCAATCTGGCACAATATTGTCCTTTACATCATTATCAGATATTGATAAAGAATACCCGATGCTAGAGTTTTCTATTGCAACATTAATGAAAATTAATGAGATTTAAATTCTAGAAAGTGCTACGTATTCCTTAATTAATTTTTCTATATCTTTATAATTATTAGATGTTCCATAAATCTTATTATTATTGGTTTTGACAAGGAGATTTTTGTCTTTAAATTCTAAACTAAATTTTTTATCTTCTTTCTTTCCAACATGGCGCACTGTTAGTCTATAAAATGGATTAAATTTCTTTTGTTTGTCAGTGTTAATAGTTACATCAAATCGATCTGTGGTATTTCTCGCTATTGAGCAATGAGAAAAAAGTTCATTTCTAAGTTTTAAAAAAGCATACCATTGTTCCTTAACATCTCTATATGCAATTTGGTAGTCAGCTTTAATTGTTAATCTTTGTATATCGTTTTCTGAATGTAAGTTGAGAGTCAATTTATTTTTTAAACCATTAATAGATTCTATTTCTAAATAGAAATCTTCATGAGTTTTTAAGATAGTTGAACTATCAAACGTATAGCTTTCGGCTTTTATAATTTCATAAATTTGCTGTTCTAATTCATCGACAGTAATGTTGTTAACTATAAAGCGAGAACTTTTGGGAGTGAAAGAAACAGTCTTTAAAAAAAAGTAAGCTCTTGCTTTATTAAAATAAATATAAATTAAATCAACTTCAGAATACAGTGCTGAAACAACAGGGATTATACCCATAAAACTAGTTAAGTTTACTACTGTCGGTGAAGTGATTACTTGAAAAAAATTTAGAATCGTCCATATTAACGAAGTAGCGATGAGAAAAATTTTTGTAAACTTCATATCATTCTCCCTAATAAAATCTCTCTGATATGATTATAACAAAAATTATAGATCATATACTAGAAGAAAGCATTTCACTAATTTCTTTTCTTCATATTGTATGCTTTATCACAGCTCTAGAATGCGACGAGTAGAACCTTCCTTATATAAATCTTGAATTTTAAAAAATTGGTGCAGAACTAAAACATTAATATCATCATCTCTGATAATTTCTTCTTTTATTCATTTTCAAACCATTGAGTAGAGGATAAAAACTGAAAAATTTAATATTGAGCTGAAAACATCAATCTTTCATATAAAAAGCACGTTTGATCGTGCTAGTTTCTTGCCTGCTGAACTCGTCAATATTACGCCCTTTTCAGGGCTCTTTTTTGTGGACTTTTTTAGGGACTTTCAAGAAAAACTAAGGCGATTTAATGCCTAAATGTTTTTAAAGAAAGTCAGTATTTTCAAGGGCTGAGCTCTAAAAATTTGACTTATAGAGTGTTAAATGATAGTATAGTCAAAGATAGTCAAGGTTCAAAGAAAGAGGTGGCGTTCTATGAGATTTAAAAATACATCAGACCATATAGAGGCCTATATCAAGGCGATTTTGGAGCAGTCGGGTATGGTTGAATTGCAACGAAGCCAATTAGCGGATACCTTTCAAGTCGTGCCTAGTCAGATCAACTATGTGATTAAGACTCGATTTACTGAAAGCAGAGGTTATTTAGTTGAAAGTAAGCGAGGAGGTGGAGGTTATATTCGCATTGGTCGGATTGAATTCTCAAACCACCATGAAATGCTCCGCGATTTACTATATTCGGTAGGTGAAGAAGTTGGCCTAGCTATCTTTGAAGATGTTTTAAGACTCTTGTTTGAGCAGGATTTGGTGACTCGTCAGGAGATGAATCTATTATTAGCGATGGCGACAGACCGAGTTTTAGGCGATGATGCCAATCTTATCCGTGCCAATATGCTCCGTCAGTTATTACAAGAGGTAGATATAAAAGGAAAATAGAACTAAATGAAATATTCAAAAGCATTGAGAGAATGTATAGAAAGTGCCTTTCTGGTCGCCAGTCATTTTGGGGCAGAATACCTAGAGTCATGGCACCTATTGATTGCTATGGCCAATCATGGTTACAGTGTAGCTGGGGCGACTTTAAACGAATTTCCATATGAGATTGATCGTCTGGAGGAAGTTGCTGTAGAGCTGACGGAAACAAAGTATAGCGATAAGGAAAATTATCAGGAGTTTCCTTTTTCACACCGGTTGAAGGTATTGTTGTTGGAAGCAGAGCACGTTGCTTCTGTCGTACATGCCAAGGTATTGGGAACAGAGCATGTTCTTTATGCTATCTTACATGATGGCAATGCCTTAGCTACTCGCATTTTAGAAAAAGCGGGATTTTCTTACGAAGATCAGAAGGATCAGGTCAAGATTGCTGGACTTCGTCGAAGTCTTGAAGCGCGTGCTGGTTGGACTAGAGAAGATTTGAAGGCCCTTCGCCAACGCCATCGTACGGTAGCGGATAAGCAAAATTCCATGGCTAATATGATGGGTATGCCTCAGACACCAAGTGGAGGTTTGGAAGATTATACGCATGACCTTACGGAGCAAGCTCGTTCGGGTAAATTGGAACCAGTCATCGGGCGCGACCAAGAAATCTCTCGTATGATTCAAATCTTGAGCCGTAAGACAAAAAATAATCCAGTCCTAGTTGGAGATGCAGGTGTCGGTAAAACAGCTCTAGCACTTGGTCTTGCGCAACGTATTGCCAACGGGGATGTACCTGATGAAATGGCTAAGATGCGAGTTTTAGAGCTTGATTTGATGAATGTGGTTGCGGGAACTCGTTTCCGTGGTGACTTTGAAGAACGTATGAACAACATCATCAAAGATATTGAGGAAGATGGCAAGGTCATTCTCTTTATCGATGAGCTTCATACCATTATGGGGTCAGGAAGTGGGATTGATTCGACCTTGGATGCGGCCAATATCTTGAAACCTGCTTTGGCGCGTGGAACTCTGAGAACTGTCGGTGCGACTACTCAGGAAGAATACCAAAAACACATCGAAAAAGATGCAGCCCTTTCTCGTCGCTTTGCAAAAGTGATGATTGAGGAACCAAGCTTGGCAGATAGTATGGCTATTTTGCAGGGCTTGAAAGCAACTTATGAGAAACACCACCATGTTCAAATTGCAGACGATGCAGTCGAAACAGCTGTCAAAATGGCACATCGTTATTTGACGAGTCGTCATTTACCAGACTCAGCAATCGATCTTTTGGATGAAGCGGCAGCAACAGTGCAAAATAAATCGAAACACGCTAAACAAGACGAATCAGGTCTATCTCCAGCTGACAAGGCCTTGATGGATGGTAAATGGAAGCAAGCTGCTCAACTCATTGCAAAAGAGCAGGAAGTACCTGTTTATAAAGACTTGGTGACAGAATCAGACATTTTGACCACCTTGAGTCGCTTGTCAGGTATTCCAGTTCAAAAATTGACCCAAACAGATGCCAAGAAGTATCTCAATCTTGAAGCTGAACTGCATAAACGTGTTATCGGACAGGAACAAGCTGTATCTAGTATCAGTCGTGCCATTCGCCGAAATCAATCGGGTATTCGCAATAACAAACGTCCAATTGGATCCTTTATGTTCCTAGGACCAACAGGTGTTGGTAAGACCGAGTTGGCCAAGGCCTTGGCAGAAGTCCTCTTTGATGACGAGTCTGCTCTTATCCGCTTTGACATGAGTGAATACATGGAGAAATTTGCGGCTAGTCGTCTCAATGGAGCTCCTCCGGGTTATGTAGGCTACGAAGAAGGTGGAGAGTTGACCGAGAAGGTTCGTAACAAACCGTATTCAGTCTTGCTCTTTGACGAGGTAGAAAAGGCTCATCCAGACATCTTTAATGTTCTCTTGCAGGTCTTGGATGATGGTGTCTTGACAGACAGTAAGGGTCGCAAGGTTGACTTCTCCAATACCATTATCATCATGACTTCAAACCTTGGTGCGACAGCTCTTCGTGACGACAAGACAGTCGGTTTTGGAGCTAAGGACATTCGTTTTGACCAAGAAAATATGGAAAAACGGATGTTTGAGGAGTTGAAAAAGGCTTATCGTCCAGAGTTTATCAACCGTATTGATGAGAAGGTAGTCTTCCATAGCTTGTCAAGTCAAGATATGCAAGAAGTAGTTAAGATTATGGTCAAACCATTGATTGCTAGTCTTGCAGAAAAAGGAATTGACTTGAAACTTCAAGCCTCAGCCCTTAAACTCCTAGCTCAGCAAGGCTATGATCCAGAGATGGGGGCTCGTCCACTGCGTAGAACTCTACAAACTGAAGTGGAGGACAAACTTGCAGAACTTCTTCTTAAAGGTGAATTGGAAGCCGGCAAGACTCTGAAGATTGGAGTTAAAGCTGGTCAGTTAAAATTTGAGATTGTTTAAAATTGTGAGGTTGGAACAGATTGTTTCAGCCTCTTTTTTGGAAATTTGTTACTTAAATAAGCATTTGGATGTTGCATTTAGTTTAAAGGTTTTAAAAACAAATTTCTCCTAATCAAGTTTTGTATATCAAGTAAAAAATCCGATCATGTAGCAATGTTTTTATAAAAAATAATAAAAAAGCGTTGACAAATACAGAAAGGTAAAGTATAATACAAAATATAAAAATTTATAAAAAGGTTGAAGAGGTATGAAAAAACAGATAGCAGTGGTTTTTGGAACCTTTGCTCCCTTGCATCAGGGGCATATTGATTTAATCCAAAGAGCAAAACGACAATGTGATGCTGTATGGGTGGTAGTTTCAGGTTATCAGGGAGATCGTGGTGAACAGGTAGGACTTACACTACAAAAGAGATTTCGCTATATTCGTGAAGCTTTTCGAGATGATGAGTTGACCTCTGTTTGCAAACTTGACGAAACCAATATTCCACGCTATCCAATGGGCTGGCAGGAGTGGTTGGATCAGATGTTGCAGGCCATTTCCTATGACCAGAATGGTGAGGAGCTCATCTTTTTTGTAGGAGAGTCCGAATACCAACAAGAATTGTCAGAACGTGGTTTCGAGACTGTTCTACAGGAAAGAAAATTTGGCATTTCGGCTAGCATGATTCGTGAGAATCCAAGTAAATATTGGAAATATATCGCTCAACCCTTCCGCCGGCAGTTTACAAAGAAAGTGTTGATTATGGGAAGTGCGAGTAATGGGAAAACAACTCTAGCCAAGGATTTAGCTCGCTTCTATGATGCGCCAGTCAGTCTGGAGTATGCTCGTGAGTATCAGATAAAAAATAATGTCCGAGATGATGAGCTTACCCCAAAAGATTATTATTACCTTCTATTGGGGCAGTATGATCAAACTTCCAAGTTGATTGATAGCAATGCCAATCGAGGCCTAGTCATTGCAGATACCAACTCACTAGTAACCAAGGGCTACTACGATTACTACATGGAAAGCGAAGAGCAGGAGGACTTGTCCGGAGAGACCTTTGATAATCTCTTTGTTTCCATCTTAGCCAAGGAAAAATGGGATTTAATCCTCTTTGTGCAACCTATCGGTTCTTATGTCAATGATGGTTTTCGAGACATGACCATGGCAGAAGACCATATCCGTCATAGTTTTTCTCAGCATTTGGATATGATGAGGGAGCAATATCTAGGCAATATCCCTCATGTTTATCTAGCTGATGACTATCTAGGAAATTATGAAGCAGCAAAAGTAGCTATTGATGCCATTTACCAAGCAGATTAGGAGAAGAAAATGAAAAAAATAACTGAAAAAATCACACGATTTATTGAAAATTTTAAAAATGTTCACGCAGAAGCTCGTAAAATTGGTTTTGCAGGAGTTATGCGTTTGCTTTGGAAAGACCTCTTTGTGGGCCGTAGTCTTTTCCAGTGGCTCTATTTGATTGTTTTATCAAGTGTTCCTCTTATTCTGGAGTTTACACAAAACACAGAAAGTCATGACTGGATTGGCCTCTTGGCCTCTTGGACAGGAATTGTCTGCGTTATCTTGGTTGCTGAAGGTCGAGCTAGTAACTATCTTTTTGGAGCTATTAACTCTGCAATCTACTTGGTCTTATCTATGAATGCTACTTTCTACGGCGAAGTTTTGACAACAGTTTATTTCTTTGTTATGCAACCTATTGGTCTCTACGCTTGGTTATCTAATCGTATCAATGAGCAAGGAAGACCAGAGGAGTCTCACTTTGAAGCTAAGAAACTCGGCCTGATTGATTGGCTCAAGTACTTAGCCTTGACTGCTATCATCTGGATTGGTATGGGATTAGCCTACCAAAGTATCCATAGTGCTCGCCCTTTCCGTGATAGTGTAACTGATGCGACCAATGGTGTTGGTCAGCTCTTGATGACACGTCTTTACCGTGAGCAATGGATTTTCTGGATTGCAACCAATCTCTTTAGTATTTACCTCTGGTGGGGTGAAAACATCCATATCCAAGGAATGTACTGGGTTTACACCATCAATAGTCTAGTCGGTTGGTACCAATGGACTAAGGCTGTCAAGGAGGGATAAGATGACTGAAACGATAATCCCGGCTGGAATGACAGAGAGAGAATATTTTGAGATTCATGCGACTGAGAAGGAATTTTTAGACTGGTACTGCAAACAGGATCTTCCTCAGTATGAAAAACCGAGCGTGACGGTGGATATGGTAGCTTATTGCTTTGTGGAAGGGAAAATCAAACTCTTGCTAATCCGTCGTAAGGCCCATCCTTATCAAAACTGTTTGGCTTTGGTCGGCGGCTTTATGGATAAGAGCGAAGATGCAAGGCATGCTTGTCAGCGTGAAGTGAGAGAGGAGGTTAACCTTGACCTTCCTTTGGAAAAAATCGAACAGTTGATGACAGTATCTACTCCAGGTCGTGATCCGCGGGGCTGGACGGTTACTATCGCCCACCTGGTGTATCTACCTAGCCGCGCTCTTGATCTCGTTCAAGCTGGAGATGATGCCAAAGATGTGGTTTTTGTCGATGTTGATTTTCAGACGGGCAAGTGCTTCCTAGAGGGATTAGAGCTGGGGGAGCAAGCCTTCGCCTTTGACCATTATGCCATTATCCAAGAGTCTATTAAACGAATCCAAGGGCGTCTTGACTGGAATCCGACCTTTCTATATCTGCTAGAGGAGGAATTCACTGTCTATGAAGGAACCGAATTAGTCAATCTCATCAACCCCGGTCGTCCAATCGTCAGCAATAACTTTCTCGTAAAATACGGTGAGTATGTAGAAGAAGTCGGGCTCAAACGAGTGCCTAAAAAGAAACCAAGAAAAACCTATCGATTAAAATAAAAAGATTGGGGACAGAAATCGATAGACCAAGTCTCGGTTTCCTAGTCTCAGTCCTGAGAAGTTTCAACAAATCCGATGGCTGGTTGAGCTTGAGAATAGAGAAAATAAAGTTTGTGTCAAAAGTCAATTCAGCTATCGTATCAAAGACTTATTACTCATAAAAAAGTGAGGTCGGGATTTTTTCCCGACCTCTTTTTTGATGCTATTTGACTACTTTACTAATTAAGGATGTTTATCTGTCTTTGAATTACTCATGGTTCGAATGAATAGATCTTTGTATTTATATTTTAAATAATGTTCGTGTAAGTACAATAAAGCTATATTTACAATCATAAAAATGATTATTAGGTAAACTAAATCAAATGTGGTCTGGGCGTAGCGACTTGCAGACTGATAAGACCAGAAAGCACCAATAATCAACCAAGGAAGATATTTGTAATATTTGCCTGACATAGACCTACACCTCCAATATCCTTTTTCAATTTTATTATAGTCCTTCAAGAAAAAAATGCAAGCGATTACACTTTAAAATATAGCACTTTGTCAGGAAGAACTTTTGTGTTTTTTAAATTCTTTACGAATAAAAGATATAGGAGGGGTAAGAAAATAAATGTACTAAAAAATAATTCTAAAAAATTTTAGATAAATAGTTGACAGATTTAAAAACAAATATTACAATAATGTTACAAAAATATTTCTTAATATTTCAAAAATGTTACAAAAGGAGCATAACATGAAAACTAAAACTTCTATCAGATTAATGGCCGCAACTGTACTCGCTTCAACATTACTATTGGGGGCTTGTGGTAATAAGAAAGAGAATACTGTAAGCGATAGTTCTAGCAAGACAACACAAACATCTTCTAGTTCTAAGGCAAGTTCTTCAAGTAAAGAGAACAAGACTCAGAAGTCCTCAAGTTCAGCTTCATCAGAAAAAGCTAAATCATCATCTTCCGATCAGTCAACGACTACTGCTAATCAATCGCAAGCAACACCAGCACCAGAAACAAGACAGGGCCAAGAAGTCTCTAACCAACAAGCGTCTTCGCAAACTCCGTCAAATCAGCAAGGTTCACAAGCACAGACTAGTCAATCAGCTTATGATCCAACTACTGACCGCAAACTTCAAGATAAGCAAGCAGAACACAACAAACGTTACAAGGGTGTTCTAACCATGGTTGATGGAGATTTCTCTGCTGCAGCTGGCAACTGGAAGGGGGCTAATGGCGAGACTATCACTGTTTCATCAGGTGGTCAATTTACAGTAGAATCTGCTGATGGTAAGAAAGAAAACTACTCTATCCAAGGCTATGCCTATACCCTTGATGATGGTAAATATAATGCCAAAATTGGTGGTGGAAAAGTCATTCAAATTACAACAGGCGCAGATGGAACTGTATCTAGCGTTGCTTTGATTCAGCCATAGATTTGAGTACTGAAATAATTTGTTTAAAAATAGTTCAGTTGATGAGTACTTACAGCATTTGAAGTTGATAAGACGTCATAAATGAACTCCAGAGATGAGACTAGCTTAGGAGTATATGTAATCATGTCTACCTGAACTGATCGTTTTTCACTTAGTTTCTTTCGGAGAAAGTGGTATAATGAAAAAATCAAAGGGAAACGAGTGATGAATCAATGACGGATAAATTAATTTTACCTCAAAACACACGACTCATGGGAGTGTTCCTTGGTTTTATAGGTGGTTCTTTGGATGTATTCTGTCATATCCAGTACCATAGTTTGGTAGCAACGCAGACAGGGAATATTCTTCTACTGATATCAGATTGGCACGATTCACATGTTATCAATACCATATTGCGATTCTGCTCGATTATATTTTTTTCCCTAGGATTTCTTTTTGCCTTGCACATGAAAGAATATCGCAAAACAGCCTATTGGCGGGTTAAGATGCTACTTCCCTTATTTATCGGGACCCTTGTTCTTCCCTTCTTTTCCCGCTTTCCTCTATTAGAAGTTCCTTTTATTGCTTTTGGAACTGGAATGATGATGCTAACATTTACGGGTAGTTTGATTGAAGATCATCCCTATATCATTTTTATGACGTCTGGAAATTACCGAAAAATGTTGACTGCTTTGTATCGCATCGTTAGAGGAGAAGGAGATGTTCAAGAATATCGTCGTCAAGCCTTGAACTATGGTATTGTTGTAGGCAGTTTCGTAGTGGGGGCCATTAGCTTGGCTGTATCTATGCATTTTCTCCATGAATGGTCTATCTGGATTGTCAGCTTCAATTTGGTTTTGATCATGTCCTACTATATTGCTAGAGTGAAGCAGCTAGATTTGCAAGATGAAAATATATAAAAAACGGCAAATCTCAATTTGAGAGATTTGCCGTTTTTGGTATGATGGTCATGTCGTACATCTGAGGTGAAAGTCCTCCGTGGGCTCCCCACTACCGGTGAACTCTTGAGCAACTGATACTCAAACGTTTTCAAAAAGCAACCTTGTCCATTGTCTGCTGACAGTGGACTTTAAA
>JAQDPW010000031.1 GCA_027659245.1 Streptococcaceae bacterium AM104-57 | reverse complement strand
ACTTGATTCATAATTCATAGTTTTATTGTATCATATTTTGTTTCGCAGGAAGTCTAATAATACGTTTACTATACCAATAGTTTCTTTCTATTCTCAGTCTAGAAATTTTATCAGGAAACATATAAATAAATTTTTCAACATAATATTTGTTGGAAAATTTTGCTGGCATAGTTTCTATGGTCATATTATGAGCCGGTTTAAACTCTTTTTGCAACTTTATATAAAATTCATTGTATTGTCTCATTACTTTGCCCATATAATCTGCAACCTCATAATAAATATTTACTGTTTTATAACTCCTCTACGGAAATTATTACAAATTCCCTCTTTTAATTTGGTACTTTTCTGCAACAAAAGAAGCCGTTTTATTATCGTACCTTTCACTATCGTAATAGAAAAAATAAGGTACCTGATAACCATACCACACGTTTAATCCTGTTTCCTCTTCCAATAATTCACAGAACTCCGTTGAATATTTCTTATAAAACATTGAAGTCATTACTTTAAATTGATCTTCAAATATTATTCCTCTATTTTGAAACTCTGTAACAATCTCTTCAAATTCTTTGTCTAATATATCTCTTAATTTCATAGTGTTTCCCCCTCTTGCTATTTGATATAACATAGAGCATGACTAATTAAAATTTTCTCAATTTATTTTCCCCAGTCTCAACATTTACTTCTTACCTTACTCCACTCACCGAACAGAAACTCTTTGAGCTTGATACAATTGATAATTGTCTTTCTAGTTCGCTTTGTCTATGGAAGAAGATAGCTATTGGATTTTGGCTCATTCACTTTCCTTTCGCAGTATGCAAATATTTCGACCTAAGGTACAGGAAAACTCATCCTCACTATAAATCATACAAACTCATTAAGCTACCATTCACTTTTCTGATGTTTTTAGTATGTACTCAATACCATCCAAGTAGCACCTGTAACGCTCAAGCTCTTCAAAAGTAGTCACTAGATAAATGTTGGTATTCACCATATCTGAAAAGGTATCACTCATCACAATCCAGTGATTGCTCACATAATTAAAGGAAAGGTTCTGGATATATTGATAACAATAGAGACGAGTTAGGAGATTTGTTCTACGTTTCTTAACAATCTCCATTTTTAAAGTCAGTTTATAATCTTCCACTGGATTTAATCTTTTTTCTTCCCCAACAATATTCACATACGATATATTGAATTTTTGGCAGAGAGTGTCTATTAATTCTTTTGAAATTGTACTTGTTCCCTTTTTTATACGGCTAAGGCTATTGGGTGAAATGCCTACAATTCGTGCAAATTCTGGACGTGTCAGGCCATGTGTCTTTCGTATGAATTTTATATTGTTTCCAATCATGGCATGCTTCTTTTACTCTAAAATAATATTATAACGTTTAGAAATTAAAAAACAGGTTCTAAATTAATAGAGCGTATAATTCTAAAATTAGAAATTTTCGTGATAATCCTATAAAATGTTACTTTTCTAATAAGCTTGTACTTATTTCCTTCAAACTACACAACTCTCTAGTTGTTGTAAGTTTGTAATTGACTCAAAAGTATTCGATATAATTTCAAAACAGTGTTTTACTTTATAGTTGGCCAATAACATTTAATTCTAACTAAAAAAATCATTATACAAATCAAGCTACTAAAGATGAATTTATGATATACTAGTGATAATAAATAGTTATCGGTAGGAATTTTAATTATGTCTCACTGGAATCAATTTTTAACAGAAATTACTAATTCAATTATTCAAACTCATACAGCTCGAGAGTCACTTTCACTGTATGTTCCATTCGAAGATTCCTTATCAAAATCTTTAGCATTTGATAAAATCTCTCAAGAGCTATCAAAAATAGGAATTAATGGAAATGGAACAGAATTATATAGTGATTTTGGAGATAACGACATTACAGACGAGTATAAACTTTCCTTTGCAGAAAAATTTTTCAAACCTATTTCAATGTCTATTAATAACTCGATACCAGGATTTGGAACAGCTGGTATATCATTAAAATATGATTCAATTGAGATAGAGAGGAAAATATTAAATAACAGCAACAACTACAGATTAATATTTCTAATCCAACATTGGGAGTGGCTGGAGAATGAACTAAAATTATTTTTTATACGCCTTATTAATAATATCTCCTCTTATGAAAAGAAATATAATAAATCAATTATTATTGTAGTGGGAGGCATGGATTTAAAAAATAGCGACATTAACTTTTCAAAAAACTTTGATATTCATCATTTTGAATTAAATGATTTAAAAAATACTCTAGGTAATATTCTACAGACTTCAAATATATCTGATGATTTAGTAGATACACTGTATCCTCTAACCAAAGGGAATCTAGAAAAAATTTATAATTTTATTTCACTATCACATAATAATTCTAAGATTGAAAAGTTATTAGATGATTTGTTAAATACGATTGAGACGGACTTTAGAGAGAATAAAATTGATATTGATTTCATTTATCAGCTATCTGTCCTTCCTGAATATTTCAACCCATATGATGCTGAAGAATATTTCAATTTAAAAACATTTCAAATTGAAAAAGCTATTGATATCTTAAAAAAATTACTAGTCCTAATCCCTGTAAAAAATAGAACAAATTTTTATAGTTTGATATTAATTATAAAAGATAAGCTTCTTTTAACGGTTGAAAAAGGACAAAAAGAAATCTATAGACGGTACTATCATCATCTATGCGGTAAGGAGCCATTTAATTACAGACTAAAGATAGAAATTTTAGCAAGACTTAAGGAGAGTCAAGAATATTTGCTATCACTATACTTACTCTGGTATGAATATTTATTGAATCAAAATGAGATATTAGAAAGTGAAAAAAATAGTTTAAATAGGCTTGAATTTCTCACTGAAGAGACTAAATCAATATTTTTAAAATGTATTAAATACAAATATACAGATGGTGCCAACTCCCTTTATAAAGAAATCTTACCCGAAAGTTCTTTACTATCTTCAATATTATTAAAAAATGATATCAATTTTCAGGGAAATACATCACAAGGTTCTTCTTTTCATTCACTTTGTGATACACTTTACGACAATATATTATCCGAAAGTGACAAAGAGGTCATTATTGAGCCTGTTCACTATCTTTCATGTATTTATATGCTACTACCTCATTTAATAGATAAATTTAATGAAATTGATAAATTTCAAGTTTTAAATGAAGATATCGTAAATAAATTTTATACAACAAAAGATATTGAGCAAAGTGCACAATATCTTAAAAATATCTATTTAAGAAAAAGTTTTTTATACAAGGATAACGATAGATCAATCGATGATGCAAACAAAGCTTTAAAATTTTTTAACAATCTTGATGATAAAATTGAACAGTATTACACACTTGGCAGTCTTCTAGGATTATTACTTGTTTCTTCTGACTATGAGCGAGCAAATCAAGTGAAACAAGAAATAGAATCATTATCAGATAAATATAATCTCCCACTATACTGGAAATCAAAAAATAATTTTATTGTACTAGACTTTCTTTCAGGCTTGGAAGGAGAATTTGATTATTGGAAATCTCAATTTGAAAGCATTCTTGCTGAATATGATTTAAATGATGTGAGTAAACACTTAATATATACAAATCTATGTTCAATCTCTCTGTATTTTTCTAAAACAGAAGAGTACAAATGCTATAAAACGAGACTTGAAGAATTGATGGAAGTTGATGATTTAGCTGATGTCAACGATACTTCAATAGATGACTTTTACCGCTATTTTTTCGGGTGGTTTGAGTTTTGTAAATCATTGCTAGAGAATAGTCACCAGCTTGCTAAAAATAAATATTTACAATTACAAGATTTTTATCCAATAATCTTTAAATCAGAGAAAAAAATGCTGATTGAAAAACATCGCCGCTATGGAAGAATTTTTGAATCGGATGTAAAAACAGGAAAGGAATTTTCTGAATTTCTATCACAATCTAAGTTCTCTTCAAAGGAGTGGACTTACTATCGAATGGGGCTTATGCTGACTGATATACAGTATACTAGTGCATTATAAACTACTTAGTATTACTAGTTTGTGAACATCGGTCATTGTAAATCCATATTGTTCGAAGTTATAATTAAATGAACTATGGTCAGTTGTGTAAGGCATTGTTGCAATATCGAATACAAAATAACTCCCATCTGACTTTATTCTAAAATCAACTCGTCCGTAAGTCGTTATACCTAAATACTTGGCGAGTTTTTTTGTTGCCTTTTTTAATTCCGTACATATTTGCTGATTTTCTAACATTTCAAATGAATAGCTATTACTATCAGATAGTTCGCTTGTCAAAATTTCTGAAGAAGATACGATTTTTACTGGATTTAATACAAGATACTCTCCTTTAATATTAAAAAATGGGACTTCAACTTCAATTCCTGAAATATACTCTTGCAAAAGAAAATCTGTTTTTCCAATATTTTTCCACTCAAAATTATCTACGATTGAATCATTGGAAAGATTAATACTTGCTGATTCTGAAATCTCTTTTCTAATATATTTTTGAGTTTCAAAAGGCTCACCTAATACTTCGCCACCTTTTATACAAACCGTTTTAGGTGTTGAAATATTAAACCTATCTGCAACAGCTCCCCAAATAAATTTATTACGACATAATGAAACCGTTAGCGCATTGGAACCTGTATAATCAATACCAAAATAGTCACAAAAAGATGGAATCAACGATTTTTTTCCTTCTTTTCGTCCATCTCTAGCCAAATTATAAACTAATAATGTTTCTTTTGATAAGTATGAATAGTGTTTTAATATATATTCTACGAAATCTATTTCAGTGTAAAAAACATTCAAACATAATCCAGTTTTTAACAATGCTGAGGCTATCTCCTCAAATTCTGATAGCGAAAAAAATTCACTATCAGATGCATGTTCAATTGTATAATAAGACATTTTTTTAGTTTGCATTTGCAAATTGGCAACCAAAAATAGATTAGTTTTTTTGCATTCTTTATCAAATTTTTCAAGGTAAGATTTTATTAACTTTTTCACTATAGAACTCCTTTCTCCTACCGATAACTATTTATTATCACTATACAAAGCACTCAAATAGGTTTATAATAGCATGATTATTGATAAAGGAGATTTTTATGGATTATAAACTTATTTCTACTTACTTAGATTATTGCAAAACTCATAAGCGTTTGAGTTCACACACAATTCGCGCTTATAAGAATGATCTTATGCAATTTTATAACTCAGACCATGATAATGTCGAATCCTATATAGAACAGTTGACACAATCTAACATAAAAACGAATACATTAAGAAGAAAAATTGCTTGTATGAAGGTGTTTTATAACTATCTAAAATACCAGAACATAATTGAAGAGAACCCCTTCAATCAATTGCGTTTTCAATTTAGAACTGAAAAAATATTGCCTAAAACGATTCCGTATGACATTCTGAAAAACATTTTTATATATTTAGAACAGAAAGTAGTTATATCTAAAACTGACTATCAAAAACAAAAAGCTGAAAGAAATCTACTTATTATTTCCCTTTTACTTTCAACGGGCATCAGAATTTCTGAACTTTGCCACATTCATCTCAAAGATATTAATCTTTCCAATAAGACACTCCATATTATAGGGAAGGGGAAGAAAGAACGTATCCTATTTTTAGGAGATCAAACAACCTTCAATTTATTAGAAACATATATGAATAAAACAGGAAATGAATCCAATGATTTCCTGTTTCCAGGGAAACATTCACTTAAGCCATTGTCAGAGCAAAGTGTACGTTTAATTTTAAAGAGAATCGTTGAACAAAACAGCTTATCTAGAACTATTACACCGCATATGTTTAGACATAGCTTTGCGACAATGCTTCTAGATAGTGATGTAGATATTCGATATATTCAACAAATTCTTGGACACAGTTCTATATCAGTCACACAAATCTATACTCACGTATCTCATTCAAAACAAAAAGAAATACTTAGTTCTTTTAATCCTATATCAGCGATTCATTCAGAAATCGAGTAAGAGACATCTCAAAAGTCTACAGTTCACTTCATCTCAAATTGATTTTTATAGTTCAATCTTAGTTAATAGATTTTATACTCAATAAAAGTAAAAAGCATACAAAACTTCACTTTGAACCAGTATTTATACTATATTCTGTATTAAGAACTCTATAATTATTTTTCTAAAATACATCTTTTAAATATCCTTAAATATAATAAAAAGAGATGGGAGAAAAACTCAATTTCAGGAGAAAATGAAGTAAATCTTCCCACAATAAAACGCATAATATCAAATTTTTTCAAGATCTGATACTATGCGTTTTTCTGATTTTTAAGACTTTTTACCTATCCTTTTACTTACTGGTGAGATTCACAATGAGTTTAATTTTTGTAAGCAGATTGTTAGTAAAAGAGAATAACCCTGCTAAATTTCTGATCTACTTTATTCTATAGTGGATTGAAATAAGATACGAACAGAGAGATTAGGAAAGTCAAACTAATTTTTAGTCTAATTTTTAGAAATGTTTTAGAATCCATAGTGTACTACTCTAAGTTCAATCCACTATATATTCATTAACTAAAAAAGAAAATCTACCTTCTCAGTAGATTTTCTCTTTTTAAAATTTATTCCCAAGCTCCACTATCATCTACATAATAGCCATCAGGTGTGTAGGTATTACGAAGCATATTACCAGATGATGCGAGATAGTACCAAGCTCCACTATCTTTGACCCAGCCTGTCGCCATAGAACCTGAGTCTTTTAGGTAATACCAAGTTCCACCATCTTTGACCCAGCCTGTTGCCATAGAACCTGAGTTGTTTAGATAATACCAAGAGCCACTATCTTTAATCCAACCTGTAGCCATTGAACCTGACTTGTTTAGGTAATACCAAGTTCCACTATCTTTCACCCAGCCTGTTGCCATTGAACCTGAGTTGTTTAGATAATACCAAGAGCCACTATCTTTGATCCAACCTGTCGCCATTGAACCTGAGTCTTTTAGGTAATACCAAGAGCCATTATCATATAACCAATCATCTGAAATCATAGCTCCTGATGATTTAAAGGCATACCAGTTGCTACCTTGATAGAGCCAAGTTTGATTGAACATGACTCCTTTATCATCCATAAAGTACCAAGTTCCCTTGTCCTTAACCCAATCATTCTGCACTAATTGACCTTGTTTTTGATAGTACCACTTTTCACTGTAATCCTTTTTTAGCCAGCTTTCTGCTTTTACAATCGGATAAAGTATTTTGAAGGCTCCTGCCCCCCTGTAGGAATGACTGATAACTCCTGGTTTTTGAAGTTTCAATTCTTCATAGTCGTCTGCCCAAGCAAATACTTTTTGACCATTGACAGTCTCTGGTAAGGTAGCAGTGTAGGTCTTGGTTTGATAGTCCCATTTTGCATCAAGGTAGGTGTGTTGATCATTTGATTCGTCAATACAGAAGTAACCACTCTTTTCACCGTCATGATATACATCATCAACTACTTTAGTGGACCAGGTCTTTACTTCATTTCCGCTCTTGGCTTCTACCTTGATATCCCCTCTATAGCCATAAGGTACGTAGAAATTCAGGTAACGCCCCTCTACGCCCATCATAGACTTGTCCTTTTCTTGACCTAGGAAATTGACAGTTTGATCTTGACCATTTAAAGTAACTTTCCACTCGATTTTCTCAGTTTTTGGCAAATCTAAGACTTTGATATCTACTTCATGTCCATTTTCAAATCGTAGAATTTTGCCCTCTTGATACTTAACACCACCCTTAATAACCCACTCTTCTTCAAGCTCGAATGCCTTTCCTGAATGAGGGAAAGCCAGTAAGGCTAAACCTGCTAGAGACAAACCAAATAATGTGATTTTTTTTGATACTTTCATTTTCTTAACTCCTTATTTTTGAAATAAAACAAATTGACTGTTTTCTGGATAAACTGATACATGTTGCTTCTTATTACTGCGTGATGCAGCTTCAAGTACTAGAGGATAAGAGTATTGATACAGTTCCTCTAAAGTGATTTTTCCGTTAGTATTGGTGTCTGCCATAGGCGAAATCATTCTATTTTGAAGAGGATTCCAGCCTGTTCCCATTGCCCAGTATATTGTGGCAAGACTCCCACCTCCATATGTACTATACGATTCTTCCCCCTGCCAAGAGGCACATAGTACGAGGAATTTAGAATCAAGCATTTCGCCATTCTTGCTTGCTAGATCTCCTGTTGAAAATCCTGCTAAAAATTCTTGTTCATCAAATACTTCTTCAGACTTAGAGACGGACTTTTCATCTGATTTACCTGCATTTATAATTGTTCCTGAATAGCAACAATCCAGCATAACCACAAACTTACCTTTATATTGTTTCAGTATAGATGCCAATTCCCAGCCTGAAAATGTCTGACCATCGCTACCAAGATAGATTCTTCCGTCTCTTCCTCCATGACAAGTAAGGTAAAGATAGTTCACATCGCTTTCGCTAGAAGATTCAAAAAGCTCTTGCATTTTTGCAATAATCTCAGACTTAGTTCTATCTGGGAAACGAACAACTTCACTAAAGTTTTGGTTACTAAATACCTTTTCCATAGCATTAACATCTTCGATAGGAACGGCTATAGTTGATGTTTCACCAAGAACTAAAGCCCGACGATTAATCGTTTGTCTTGCTCCACTACTAGCAAAGAAATAGGTATCATCTCCGATATTATGCCAACCAACTTGCATATCACCACTGCTAGATAAATAGTATTGTTTTCCATTGATAGTCTGTAGGCCAGTTTGCATGACACCGCTAGTATTTAAATAGTACCAGCTACCAGAAACCAAACACCAGCCCGTTTTCATAGCACCACTATCATCTAGATAATACCAGCTACCAGATTCTTTAATCCAGCCTGTTTTCATAGCACCACTATCATCTAGATAATACCAGTTTCCAGATTCTTTAATCCAGCCTGTCTTCATCCAACCTTCACTATCAAAATAGTACCAGGTGCCACCTATTTTTTCCCATCCATTTGTAGTATATGAACCATCAGAATGCTTATACCACCAACGGCTATCAGATTTTATCCAATTTCCACTTGACTTACTATAAATCGTTTGAGAGGAGGATTCTTGAGCAGAAACTTGATTATTTGCTGGCAAGGAGGCTGCTAAGCTTAGTAAAGCAACTGTTGACAATAAAATTTTTTTCATAATATTATTGTCCTTTCTTTTTTATTTTTATATAATAATAATATCAAAAATGAAAAAAAGTGTTTTATTTTTTGCAAAAATGGAAGAGGATGGATATGGAAAATTTTGGAGCAGTTTTAAAGGATATTCGTATTTCAAAAAATTTTCGCCTTAAAGATTTATCATGTAATGAAATTAGTGAATCAACTATTTCTCGTTTCGAAAATGGCATTACAAAATTATCTATTAATCATTTTTATATTCTGTTAAATCGTCTTGGAATATCATTTTCAGAATTTGAAGAATTAGTTCATTGTTATTATTCCAAAAAAGAATGTCTTTTTGAAGAATTAGAACATGCTGTAGAGTCTTCAGATATATTTTTACTTCAAGAATTAGTGGATAAAATAGAGTTAAAACAAAAGCAGGAAAAAAGTTTATACAATTGTCACATAAAATTGATTGCTGAACAACAGATTAATCGTCTTGCAAACCTTCCTTATAATTCATCTAAATGTAATGAATTAATAAAATATCTGCTTTCTGTAGATACTTGGATGGAGTATGAACTAAAACTTTTCTATAATTCAGTGTTTTTTATGAATACTAAAACCATTAGCTTACTATATAGAATAGTAATCAAGAAAACACGACATTTTTTAAAAACGGATACCGGAACACATAAAGTAATTCCTCTATATTTATTTAACCTAGAATTATTATTAAAAAATAATTTATTAGGTAGTGCCCAATTTTTTATAGATGATTTAGAAAATTTGCTTACTAGACAAGGATATTATTTTGAAAAGAATTATTTGCTCTTTCTAAGAGGTATTTATCTTATAAAAACGAATCAAGTAGAGTTAGGTAAAAAAGAATGTTATAAAGCTATGAGAATATGTAAGGAATATAATGATAGTGACACAATAAATGAATTAAACCAGAAATTTAAGCTCGATCTAACAATTTAATTGTTAAATGATATTGTTTAGAGATATAATTCCTAAAAAATGGACAAATAATTTATCTATAAGATTTGGTTCTGCATTACACTGAACTAAATCTTTTTATTTTTAATACATTTGTTATTATATAGGCTTTTGTTGATTATTTTTTGTTTTTATTCAGAGGAATAGTAACGATTCTTCCCTTTTTTAACGCTCTCTGTTCAATAACGATCAATTCACCTTGTCACATACCTTAGCCAGAAACATCCATACCAAATCTTTTTGAAAGCTGATTAAAGCCTTGTACTTTCTTTCTAAGTTCATAGATTTGAACCTTAACCTCATTTGTCAATTCCATAATAAAAATAAGGACATTCCAATAAAGGAAGTCCTTTTTTAACACTAGTATAAACCAAAGACATTTTCCTGATCCACTTTATTCTATAGTCATTGACCAAAATATAATTTTTGGTCAAAATTTGGTCCTGATTTGGTCAAAAAGACAAAAAATACTAAATTATTTTTAAAAATGAAATTGTTGAAAAAGCCATTAAATAAACACTTTGAATTTTCTTTGTCTTTCTTTACATTACTAAAAATGCCCCCTGCAGGAATCGAACCTGCAACTACTCCTTAGGAGGGAGTTGTTATATCCATTGAACTAAGGGAGCTAGATAAAAACTCTGCTGAAGAAGCAGAGTTTTTTAGTCGAATTAACGACGGATTTCTTTGATACGAGCTGCTTTACCTTGAAGAGCACGCAAGTAGTACAATTTCGCACGACGTACTTTACCGTAACGAACAACTTCGATCTTTTCAACACGTGGAGTGTGAATTGGGAAGATACGTTCAACACCTACACCGTTAGAGATTTTACGAACTGTGTAGTTTTCTGAGATGCCAGCACCTTTACGTGCAATAACAACACCTTCAAAAATCTGGATACGTTCACGGTTACCTTCGACAACTTTCGCGTGTACGCGAACAGTGTCACCAGGACGGAATGATGGGATATCAGTACGAAGTTGACCTTCAGTCAAGCTTTGGATTAATGGATTCATTTTATTCTCCTATCTTTGTCAATCTTGAGGAAGCTTCCTCAGCGGATAAACTGTATTTTTGTGCGTCCATTACACACAAGATACAGTTTACCAAATTTCTAAAAAAAAGTAAAGAAATTTATAGCAAAATTCCTAAAAAAATCGCGACTAAACCACCTAAGTAGGTTAAGAGAAAATATCTGTAAAAGATCTTCTTATCAGTTAAGAGTTTTTGGAGTTCATCATTCAAGGTTGAAAAAGTGGTTAGACCTCCACAAAATCCTGTGGCAAGGATAAGATAGACTTCTTTAGACTCCACATGATTGTAAAATAAACCAATTAAAAAACAACCTAAAAGATTTGCTAGAAGTGTTCCTAGTGGTAAGACTCTCTCTTGATTGAGACTAGACAGGAAATAACGAACAAGCGCTCCAACGCCACAAGCAAGTGCTAGATAAATGATTACCATTTCTTCCTCCCTAAACAATAAGCCAATAAAAGCCCTCCACCAATGCTCAGAACTAGATAGATTACCAGACTTGGATAAGAACCTGTATCCAGCAATTTTACGACATCTAACATGAGACTAGAAAAAGTGGTCAGACCGCCACAAAAGCCAGTACCAAGTGCTAAAATCAGACCCTTACTGCTCCCCTTATAAACCAAATAACCTTTGACAAGATAGACTAAACAGAAAATTCCTAGATAGTTAGCAAAAAGAGTTCCCCAAGGGAAGCCTGGACTGGCTGGCAACCATGTAGAAATCAGATAGCGGACAAGTCCTCCCAGCATGGCAGCTAGAAAGATTCCTAGTGGGTAAAATTGTTCTTTTTTCATAAGAGTTTCTGCTCCTGGTAGTCTCTAGACCGCTTGAGAATATCTGAAAAAGTCGCAACTATCGGCTCCTGATACTGCTTATCCTCTACCCGATTTCTTACTTTCTCAAATATTATTCCCTCTCTTTTACTATCAAAGACTGGCTTTCCTGAAGTTTTTTTAAAGGTCACCACCTGATCTACTAAGGTCATACGTTTTTCTAAAAGTCCAACTAATTCTTGGTCAACTTGATCTATCTGTTGACGAATAACTTCCAAATCCATCTCGTCTCCTTTTTTATTTCATGGTTTTATACAAAAGTCTTCTTCAAAGTGGCGCAAAAAAGAAACTGCTAAGAAATGAAAAAGACTGCACCAACCTTGTTTAGTCAGCACAGTCAGATCTTTACCCTACTTTAGCAGCTAACTCTTCTGCAAATTGTTCCAAGCGTTCGATATCTTCTTCTTCTGCAGAGAGATCCACTTTGACGCACTCTGATCCCTTTTCAGCTCCTGTAGAAGCAAATACATGATCAAAGTCATCAACAGCTTTACAAAACTCGTCGTAGAAAGTATCGCCTGATCCTACCACACCGTAAATCTTGCCATTCAAGTTAAGATCTGCTAGGTCTTCATAGAAGTCCATCATCTCATCAGGCAATTCTCCATCACCATAAGTGTAGGTTGCTACAATTGCGATATCTGCTTCTAGGAAGTCTGAAGCGTCAACAGTTGTACACTCGTCCACATCGACATCCAATCCCAAGTCACGTAATTTATCTGCTACAATATCTGCGATTTCTTCGGTATTACCGGTCATACTGGCGAATACAATTTTTGCTAATGCCATATCGTCCTCCTCAATTTATCTTTCTCCATTATATCACATCTTTTTCATTTTAAAAATAAAAACTCTTGTGCTACAATGAAATGAGAAAGAATTGAGGTTATTTATGGAGATTTGCCACCAAATTTTAGAAAAAATTAAAGAATACGATACCATTATCGTTCACCGTCATATGAAACCAGACCCTGATGCCTTGGGAAGTCAGGTCGGACTGAAGGCACTCTTGGAACATCATTTCCCTGAGAAAAATATCAAGGTAGTTGGTTATGATGAACCAACTCTAACATGGCTTGCAAAAATGGATCAAGTTTCAGATAGTGACTACCACGGTGCTCTTGCAATTATCTGTGATACAGCCAATACGGCTCGCATTGATGACAAGCGTTACCAACAAGCTGAAACTGTTATCAAGATTGACCACCATCCAAACGACGAAGTTTATGGGGACTTAGTCTGGGTAGATACTAACTCTAGTAGCGCTAGTGAGATGATTGCCCTCTTTGCAGAAGAAACAAAGCTTGAGCTTTCGGATTATGCTGCTAAACTATTGTGTGCGGGTATTATTGGTGATACTGGTCGTTTCTTATATCCTTCTACTTCTAGTCGTACTCTTCGTATCGCAAGCCATCTACGCGAACATAATTTTGACTATGCAGAATTAACACGTAAAATGGACACTATGAGCTTTAAAATTGCTAAACTTCAAGGTTATGTCTATGATCACCTAGAAGTTGATGAAAATGGTGTCGCACGTGTCTTACTTACTCAAGAAATTCTAAAAACATATCAAGTAACAGATTCTGAAACAGCAGCCATTGTTGGAGCTCCAGGCCGTATCGATACAGTTAATCTTTGGGGAATATTTGTGGAACAAGCAGATGGCCACTATCGCGTTCGCCTTCGCAGTAAATTTGTCCCAATCAATGGTGTTGCAAAAGAACATGATGGCGGTGGTCATCCCCTTGCAAGTGGTGCTAACTCCTATAGTTTAGAAGAGAATGAGCTCATCTACCAAAAATTAAAAAACTTACTGAAAAAATAGATAAAAAGCTTGCCAAACTTAGCATAATCTGTTAGACTAGTATGGTAACAATCTATGGCTCGCAAAGAGACCATGGCAGAAAGGAAATATTGCAAAATGAAAAAAGATATCCATCCAGAATATCGCCCAGTTGTCTTCATGGACACAACTACTGGTTACCAATTCCTTAGCGGTTCAACAAAACGCTCTAACGAAACTGTTGAGTTCGAAGGCGAAACTTACCCATTGATCCGTGTGGAAATTTCATCAGACTCACACCCATTCTACACTGGACGTCAAAAGTTCACTCAAGCAGATGGACGCGTGGATCGTTTCAACAAAAAATACGGTCTCAAATAATTACAAAAAAAGAACAGTTCCGACTGTTCTTTTTTTGCTCCTCAAATTAAAAGTCAACCACCACTGCTGTACCACTACAAGTAACCATCAGCATACCATTTTCAGCACCTAAAGTTTCATAGTCCATTTTTACGCCTATAATAGCATTAGCTCCACGTTCACTTGCACGCTCCATCATTTCCGCTAGAGCTTCTTCCCTAGCTTGAGTCAATTCACCTTCATAACTACTAGCACGGCCACCAAAAACATTACGGAAGCCAGCAGCCATATCTTTGAGCATATTAACGCCAGCAACCACTTCACCAAAGACAATTCCTTTGTAGGCTAGGATTTTCTTTCCTTCAATTCCCGTAGTTGAAATAATCATATTCATTTCCTCCTTACTTCTTTGACAAGATTCTATTCCCTTTCATAACTTTTGTCAAGAAATTCTATAAGGGGCACAGAAACTCTGCTCACCATCCTTGTTTGCTATCCATTTAGTGCCAATTGAATTTTATCTTTCAATCCTAACTTGTGATGGCTTTCTCAGCTTCACCAATCTTATCAATAGGTAAAGCTTGGAATTCATGACTGGCATAGAAGAGACTGTTCTCTCCTGCCCCAAAAATGCCTCAAAACTACAAAAAAAGCCTATCGACCAAGCTAGAAAGCTTGATACAATAGGCTTTTCTTCAACCCACTACAGTTGACAAAGAGCCTAATAAGTTCCCTCTTCACCTTGACTTGTCAAGATTACAGGCCCATCTTTAGTAATAACAAACTGATGCTCGTACTGACATGATAGTCCGCCATCGATTGTTTTATGTGCCCAACCTGTTTTCATATCTGTATCGATTTCCCAATCACCTGTATTGATCATAGGTTCGATTGTCAAAACCATACCTTCACGAAGGCGGAGACCGCGACCTGCGATACCATAGTTAGGCACCATTGGTTCTTCATGCATAGTTGGACCAACACCGTGTCCTACAAGATCACGAACAACTCCGTAACCACGACTTTCAGCATATTCCTGAATAGCAGCTCCAATATCTCCAATACGATTTCCTACAACAGCTTTTTCAATACCAATGTACATAGCTTCCTTGGTCACGTCCATCAAGTTTTTAACTTCTTCTGACGGTTTTCCAACAGCGTAAGCCCAACAAGAATCTGCCAAGCCGCCCGTAAAGTTTTGAGTATATTTTTTCATCTGCTCAACGTTGTTAAAGTTGAGTTTAGAAACATTGAGGTCAGACTTAGCGATTGGCCCACCAAGGACCATATCAACCTTCAGCAAATCGCCTTCCTTCAAAATATAGTGGCGTGGAAAAGCATGCGCCACTTCGTCATTGAGTGAACAGCAAGTGGCATAAGGATAATCCATCATTGCCCCATCAACACCGATTTGTAGTGGAAGGAAATTTTCCTCTTTACAACGACGACGCACATATTCTTCTACTTCCCACATATCTACACCTGGTTTGATGATGTCACGCAAACCGATGTGAATACTGGCAAGAAAATCGCCAGCTTTATCCATTGCTTCGATTTCTCTAGCTGATTTTAATGTAATCATGTTTTCTCCTAGTTTTAATTAATTTTTACAGTAACATTTGCTTTTGATACGATTTGATGATTGATATAAATGTCATAGTCAATAATGGCTGATCTTCTCGTATGATGAATAATTCTAGCCTGAATGCGCAAGATATCATCAATCTGAACAGCCTGTAAGAAATAAATCAACATTTGTTCAATGATGAGGTTACGTCCGCTATTCACAACCAGATCTTGCGTCATATGGGTCAATATTTCTGAAAGAACTCCATTTGCAAGGACTCCATTTTTTTCCAACATAAATGGTTCAACCGTAATGACAACTTCGTCATGGTGGTAAGATAACTTCTGACCAACCTGTTCTGAAAATGTTGGTAAAGCTGAAACTTGAGAGCGACTCATCTTTTCCATGACATCCCGTCTAGTAATGACACCAAGTAAGGTTTGATTGCTTCTCACAACAGGTACCATTTCAAAGTCTTCAGCAATCATTCTCTGGCTAACGTTAGCGATATTCGTCGCTAAACCAGTCATATAGACTGTCCTTGTCATGACCTTATCTATCGTTGTACCAGGTGATTTATCTCCAGCATCACGCATAGTAACTACACCAACAACAACCTGATGTTGATTGATGACAGGGAAACGGCTCGTTCTATTCTTACGAACCAAGTCTAAATAATCTTTGACAGTATCCGTTTCCTGTAGAAAACCATATTCATGACTGGTACGATAGATTTTTTCAACCGTCAAAATATCTGTCTTGATCTGAACGTTGGACAAAGCTCTGTTGATCATAGTCGCAATTGTAAATGTATCATGCTTACTGCGTAATACTGGAATATTTTTTTTATTAGCATGGTTCAAAACATCTTCATGAACTTCAAATCCACCTGTTACCAAGACAGCATTTTCATTTTCAAGTGCTAATAACTGAATACGTGTTCGATCTCCTACGATAAGTAAGCCGCCATCATGAAGATAAGAAAGAATATTCTTTTCAGTCATCGCTCCAATAGAGAATTTACTAAATTCTCTATCCAATCCAGCTTGACCAGCTAAAACTTCCGAGCCTGTGACTTCTGCAATCTCTGCAAAGGTTAATTTTTCAATTGCTACTTTTTTAGACTTTACCCGAACTGTTCCACTTCGAGGACGTGTTTCAACAAGTCCCCTATTTTCAGCTTCTTTGATAGCCCGATATGCCGTACCATCACTTACTCCCATCCGATTTGAAATACTACGAACACTGACACGCTTCCCAACTGGTAATTCTTCCAAGTAGGCTAATATTTCTTGGTGTTTACTCATTTAGATTTCCTTTTGTATAACGGAATTCTAGATAATCCCGCATCTTTCGGGTATAACGATCGCTACCTTTAAAACGACGATAAAGAACAAAATATGATTTTTCTGCTACTTTCTGACTAGCAACATTTTCTAGATGTGTCACAATCGAAAGTTGCTTCAATGCAAACTCGTTCATGGATAAATCTCGTAATTTGGTAACTGCTTCAGTCATATAACCCTGAGACCAATAGTTTTTCTTTAAAAAATAGCCAATTTCTGCTTCTTTCTTAATTTCATCAAGTTTCTCAAACTTGATGGAACCAATCATCTTCTCATCCTTCTTATCGCAGATCGCCCAGATTCCCAAAGGTGACTTCATAAAATAGTTGGCAAGGGTATATTGACTTTCTTCAAGACTGGCTTGAGCTGGAAAGATAAATTGTAGATTCTCCGGATCTGATGCAAGTTGATGAAAATCATCTACATCCGTAAAAAAGAAGGGACGGAAATATAAACGTTCCGTCTCATAGAAAGAAAATTTTGCTAATTTAGTCCAGATATTCATTGCAATCCCCAAATTGCTAATCTTCGATTAGCTCAATATCTGCTCCAAGATTACGCAATTTTTCGATAATATTCGAGTAGCCTCGAAGGATGAATTCAACATTTGTAATCTCTGTTTTTCCTTCAGCCATCAAGCCAGCAATAACCAAGGCAGCTCCAGCACGTAGGTCTGTTGCCTTAACTTTTGCACCCTGCAAAGGATTTCCACCCTTATAAAGGATGTGGTCGTTTGTTGTTGAAATATCTGCATTCATTTTGGCTAATTCAAAAACATGGTTGACACGTTTTTCATAGATTGTATCAATCAATTTGCCACGACCTTCTGCTTTTAATAGCAAGGGAGTAATAGGCTGTTGAAGATCTGTTGCAAAACCTGGATAAGGAGCTGTCTTGATATTAACAGCCTTTAGATTTGTTTGCTCTTCGACGAAAATACTGTCTTCAGAAACAGTCATGTGAACACCCATTTCTTCAAGTTTAGCAATAAATCCTTCTAAATGCTCATAAAGTACATTATTAATTCGAATCCCATGACCTACTGCAGCCGCCATTGAAATATATGTACCTGCTTCGATACGGTCAGGGATGACTTGGTGGCGTGTTCCATGAAGGCTATCTACGCCATCGATAGTAATCATATCAGTACCTGCGCCACGAATATGAGCTCCCATATTGTTTAATAATGTAGCCACATCAATGATTTCAGGTTCGCGAGCAGCATTTTCAATAACTGTTCGACCTTTAGCTTTTACTGCTGCTAGCATCGTATTGATTGTTGCACCAACACTAACAGTATCCATATAGATATGCGCACCATGTAGACTTGATCCTTGAGTTGAGAGATTCATATTATCTCCCTCGTAGGTTGTCTTAGCTCCCATAGCTTCAAATGCTTTTAAGTGCAAATCAATCGGACGTGGTCCTAGGTCACACCCTCCAGGCAAACCTACAGTTGCTTCACCAAAACGTCCTAAAAGACTACCATAGAAATAATAAGACGCACGCAAGCTATTAATTTTACCATAAGGCATTGGTTTATTTTGAACACCACGAGGATCAATCTCAAGAACATCGTCATAACGCTTGACACTAGCTCCCATGATTTCCATAATCTCAATAAGACTAGCTACATCAGAGATGTCTGGAACACAATCCAAAAACACAACATCATCTGATAAAATAATGGCAGGAATCAAGGCAACGACACTATTTTTAGCGCCACTAATCGTAATTTCGCCTTTCAATGGTCTCCCACCGTTAATGACAATTTTTTTCATTTTATACTCTTTCACTATTTATTAAGAAGGTCTTACCCTATATTATACCATATTTCTTACTAATAGCCAATCCTATAAAAAACTCTAAGCAGGCTAAGCCTGCTAACTCATGACAGAAAAAGAAGTTTAGCCTATAATGAAGCTGAACAATACAAATCCGTGGTGCTTAATAGGGCTTTTCCTAGCCTGTATAAAAAACTGGATGAACAAGAGTTATGAGAAAACTCGAATATGCCTTGAGCATGAAAATATCTTACAATTAGCCTCTTGTTCAATTGTTCAATAATTAACAGGAGGTTTTTATAATGGAAGTCATGATTGAAACGTGTTGTGGAATTGATGTCCACCAAAAGTCTATCGTTTGTTGTATTCTAGATGGTCCACTAGATACCAATAAGCCAAAGAAAATTCAGAAGAAATTTGGGACAACTACTGTAGCTCTTCACAATGCCTTAGCTTGGATGGTAGAAAATCACGTCACACATGTCTTTTTTGAAAGTACTGGGCAATATTGGCTCCCTCTCTTTAATATCTTTTCAGATTCTGATCTCGTTTTAGTACTTGCCAATCCTCAACATATCAAGAATGTACCTGGCCGTAAGACAGACGTGAAGGACGCTGAATGGATTGCTCAACTCGGTCGTTGTGGGCTGATTGAACCTTCCTATATCCCTGCCCCTGAAGTGATGCAGTTACGTTTACTGACACGTCGCATGCGTTCTTATAAACAACGTCAAACTCAAGTCAAAAATGAAACTCACAACCTTGATGTCAGCTCCTCAACCGTCTATCGGCACATCCGAAAAGGGTACCTATCTATAGCTCCGATTGATCTTGCTAGAGCCGTTAAATTCAAAGAAAGACGGAAAAGTAAGCTACCTTCCATTCCTAAAGAAGC
>JAQDPW010000030.1 GCA_027659245.1 Streptococcaceae bacterium AM104-57 | reverse complement strand
GTTGTTATTTTCAGCTCTTACTATTATACCGACTTTTTCTTACTTGTCAACACCTTTTTGAAACTTTTTTTCACCAGTCTTTGAAGACTAGCTCTAACTCCCTGAGAAGAGACTTGCGACCTTTGAAGCGTTCTACTGAGAACTATTGCTTACGATTATAATCAGGGTTTTCTTTGTGAAACATAGGGATTACCTCACAACTCTTCTTACCTCTATTATACGATTATACGACTTTACACAAAGAAAAGCCCTTAGAAACTTGAGTTCTAAGGACTTTGTCTTCAATCTGAACAGAGAAAACATTAGTTTTCTCTGTGTATTTATTATATTTACTTTTCTTCACTCATTTTTGATTTTACTTCATCATAAGATAGTGCATGTGATTCTTCTTCTACTGTTTCAGGCATCTTTCCTGTTTCGTATAGAGATTTAATTTGTGTACTATCCAATGTTTCGTATTTCAATAATGCTTCTGCAATCAGCTTGTGAGTTTCACGATTTGACTGGATAATTTCAGCAGCTTTGTTTCGTGCTTCATTCAATAATGCACGAACTTCTTCATCAATTTCATAAGCAGTACGTTCTGAAATTGATTTTTGAGAGCTTTGTGCACCAAACATAGCATGATTACCTTCATACTGAACCGGTCCAAGTTTTTCACTCATACCATACTCCGTAACCATTGCACGGGCCATCTGTGTAGCTTGTTCAAAGTCGTTGGATGCACCTGTTGTTTGGACATTGAAGATAATCTCTTCAGCAACACGTCCACCCATCAAACCTGCTAATTGTTCTTTCATATCTTCTTTAGATAGTAACATTTGATCTTCTTTTGGAAGAGCAATCATGTAACCACCTGCACGACCACGAGGAACGATTGTTACCTTATGAACAACACGGGCATTTGACAATACTAGACCGACAATGGTGTGTCCTGCCTCATGGTAAGCAACCATTTCACGTTCTTTTTGAGAAACAGTTTTATCCTTCTTAGAAGGGCCAGCGATAACACGATCTTCAGCTTCATCAATATCTGAAGCATCAATCACTGACTTATTACGACGAGCTGCAACCAAAGCTGCTTCGTTCAATACATTTTCCAAATCTGCACCAACAAAACCAGGAGTTTGTTGTGCCACCAATTTCAAATCTACATCTTCAGCTAAAGGTTTATTTCTAGCATGAACTTTTAGAATTGCTTCGCGTCCCTTAACATCTGGACGACCAACCAATACTTTTCTATCAAAACGGCCTGGACGAAGTAGAGCCGGATCAAGAACATCTGAACGGTTTGTTGCTGCAATGACAATAATTCCTTCATTTCCTTCAAAACCATCCATTTCAATCAAGAGTTGGTTTAAGGTTTGTTCTCGTTCATCATTACCTCCACCTAAACCAACACCACGTTGGCGACCAACGGCATCAATTTCATCAATGAAGATAATAGCTGGTGCTGCTTTTTTTGCGTCCTCAAAGAGAGAACGTACACGGCTCGCACCGACACCGACGAACATTTCTACAAAGTCAGAACCTGAAATACTAAAGAATGGTACACCAGCTTCTCCTGCGACTGCTTTGGCAAGTAATGTTTTACCAGTACCTGGAGGGCCCTCCAAGAGCACACCAGCTGGAATACGGGCACCTAATTTTGTAAAGCGTTTTGGATCTTTTAAGAATTCAACAACTTCAACAAGTTCTTGTTTTTCTTCCTCTGCGCCTGCGACATCTGAGAAGCGAACTTTGATATCTTCTTTATTAGCAGCTTTAGCTTTACTACGTCCAAAGCTCATTGGATTACGTCCACTATTTCCGCCCATATTTCCCATCATAGAGAAGAGGAAGAAGAATAAGATAGCAAATGGTACTACTGAAACCAGGATGTTAATCCACATACCACTTGAGCTTTCGTGTTTCACTTCAATCTGTGTTTGGTGTTCACTTGCTAACTTTTGCAAATCCGCTACAGTTGTATCTGATGGGAGGACAATACTTGTAAATTTCTCTACTTTTGTAGCAGAGGGTGTAAAAAATTGAATTCCCGTTTCCTGTTTCTCTGTCTTAGCAATTTTGTAGACACCATACACTTCAATAACACTACCACTTGGTTGGTAGGTCATTTCTTTTACATTGTCGTTAGTGATTTCCTGAACCAATTCTGAGTACTTAATTTGTTGACTATGACCAGCGGATCTGCCAGCAAAAAAGTACTGGAATCCTGTCACTAGCAAGAAAATCATCAACAAATAAAGAAATGGATTTTTTATGAAACCATTATTTTGTTTTTGCATTCAACAACTTACCCTTCTATTTTGAGTAAACTTCCTCTTTCAATACGCCTACATAAGGAAGGTTACGGTAATTTTCATTATAGTCTAGACCATAGCCTACAACAAACTCGTTTGGTATTGTAAAGCATGTATAATCTGCTTCAATTTCGACAGTACGTCCCTCTGGTTTATCCAACATAGTAACAATCTTAACAGAGGCTGCTTCTCTTGCAGTAAACATATCTCTCAAGCTCTTCAAAGTTTGACCAGTATCGATAATATCTTCTACAAAGACAACATGTCGACCTTTAATATCTTGAGTTACGTCTTGTTTGATATTAATGACACCACTACTTACAGTCCCACCATGATAACTAGAGACCATCATAAAGTCCATTTCAAGATGTGTATCAATATATTTGATTAATTCAGCCATAAAAGGAATAGATCCTTTTAAAATTCCAACTAGGATTGGATTCTTTCCTTCGTAATCCTTTGTCAACTGAGCACCTAATTTCTTAGCTGCTTCTGTAATTTCATCTTGTGAAATCAAAATTTTCTTGATATCTTGTTCTAACATGATTTTACCTATCTATTTTTTCTATATAAAGTACAGTGTTCATTATATCATTTTTCATTTTTTTACTCAAATCACTGAGTTCAATTCCTAAAATTGAACAAATCTTTCCGAATTGCTCAACAATAATCGCATTTTTTCGTTTTTCTGCAGGAATTTTTAAATCAATAAAAAGTCGCCTTAGTTTTTTTCGATGTCCATTTTTTATCAGATAGTCACCTGAATGACGGTGCCGTAAAATTAAGGATGTTTCCCGTGAAACATATATTTTTTGAACTCTATCTCCTTCTAAAGGAAGTCCAAATGAAAATAGATATCCTTCATAGTGAACTTGGTTTAGATAGTCTAACACACACTCATTGTTTTTTTCATCAGACTTTGGTCTGATTTTACAAATTTGAAAGTGATCGTATTCCTTTACAAGCTCATAACCATTTTTTAAACGATGGCGATACTGACTCTTGGTTTTCAATATATGGTGGATCTGTTTAAATTGTTCTCTTGTTACATTTAAGTTTGCAAATCGACCAATATAGTGTTGCAATAAAACTCGTTGTGTTTCCTCTGAAAAAGATAAGAATTGAGTTAAATCTTCCACATCTACTGTTTGGGATAATTCACCGATAGCTGTCTGATAGTCAGATACCTCTTTTCCAAATTCTAGCAAAGCTTTTCTAACTTGAAGATTCTCTGTTTCAAGCTGCGGTAAATAGAGATTGCGAACACGGTTGCGAAAATAGTGATTTTCCTGATTTGTTCCATCCTCAAAATGTTCAATTTCAGGAAATTCCTTCTTATAAAAGGAGAGCAAGGGACGAATTAATTCTCCCCTATCAAATTTTTGCTTCTCTTTAATAGCCGATAGATGATGCAACCTAGCGCCCCTGATCAATCTCATAAAAATCGTTTCAACCTGATCGTCTGCATGATGAGCCGTTACAAGAGCAGTAGAGGATGTTTCTCTCATAACATCTCTAAAAAATTCATAGCGAAATTGACGAGCGCTCGCTTCTGTAAAAGCTCCAGAGAAGTTAGCTACATAAATCGGAACTCCAACTTGTTCAGCTAGTTTTCTTAATTCATGTTCTTCATTGTCTGACTCTGGTCGTTGTTTATGATTGACATGGACTAAAAAAATCTCAATACCAAGTTCCTTTTTATAAGTTGATAAAAGGCGAAACAGAAACATCGAATCAAGTCCACCAGATAAGGCTACAACTACTTTTGAATGATCTTTAAAATAACCTTTTTCTAGAAAATGATTTAAAAAATCTCGGTCTCTCATTTTAGGACCTCATAGACATCATTAGCAATTTTAGAAATGGTATCATAATCAGAATTTTTGGTAAAGATTGAAATAATGAAAGGAGAATCTGTATAGACTATTCCTACATCGTGTTTAAATTCATCTGCATCCCCAATTTTATGGGCTACCTTAGCAGAAATATCTTTCGCAATCCTCTGATTGTCAAAGGACGTTTGTGATAGAGATTCTAAAACAAAAGCATTCTGATTATAAATATCCTCCATAACTTGACCTGCCATTTTAGCTGATGCCAACTTATCTGTTACATCCCACTCTTCGCCTGAAATTCTAGCCATCTCCTTTTTAAAGGCTTCATCTGATTTATTCGTAATATAATAAGCAAGAATATTATGAGCTACATTGTCAGATTCTTTTGCAGTTTTTGATATCAAATCTTTGATGGTGTATTCTTTATTGTCCGCTGTTTTAGGGAGACTTCCGCTTCCTTCCGGTTTATAAGAACCAGGGAAATCATTCACTTCGGAAACATACTTCAGTTTCGTGTCAAGTTGATAATCACCTTGATTGATTTTTTCCTGAACATAGTAAAGATAGGGCAGCTTCATGACACTTGCAGCATACATTTTCTCATTTTCATTAATCCCAGCTTCCTTACCTGTGCTCAATTGTTTAACATAAATAGAAAACTGTTCATTTTGATAATTTTCAGACAGTAACTCTTGTACTTTCTGGATACGATTATCATCATCGGAAATATAATCCGTCGAAACCCAACCAATTTGTTTAATATGTAAAAATTCCCGTCCCTCAGCAAACACTGACATATCCACTTCAACCTCTTGATAAGGAGCTAAAGTAGCTGTTTTTTCTGTTTGATCATAGGGACTATTGTAAATGAAAAATCCAGGTTCTAACCATACTTTTTGGGATAGAGAATTTATTTTTGATGCATCATATAGAAGTCTTTTGTCTGCAGCAACAAACTGATTATTAGATAATTTAAAGACAGGCTGACCTTGTTCATTTAACCGCCATTCTATCACGGATAATGTTGTCTCTGCATTGACTTTCCCTGACTCTTTTATCAAATCATCTGAAGCATAAATGGACGTTTCACCATAAAATTTTGGAGATTCTATAGTATCTTGATAATAAAAATGATACGGAGCATGAGTTAAGGAATAAACTTCTTGATTTGGAATAATAACTGGATTCTCAGTGCTTACTACTTGGACACTTTTAAAGAAAATAGGAAGTAGTAATATCACTAAAAATTTACGCATTCTTCTTTTCCTCTTCTTCCTGAAGTCGTAACAAATGATTTTTTTGAGCTAACTCTTCTAATTTTCCATCTGATTGACTTAAAAATTGTTCAACAATATCTAATAAATTTTCCATATTCTATTACCTAGGAAGCAAGTCCGGAATGGTGTATACTTCCTCCCATGATTTTGAATAATAATATTTAGCACGCAAATATTTAGCTGCGTAAGTTTCGTCCTTTAGTTTTGTTGCAAGATTTGATTCTTTATCTTTTTCATCGCTCAATTCTTGATACTGCTTTTTCAAGTCAAATAACTGTTGGCGACGTTCGAGTAGTTGCTGATAACTTTGAGTCAAATTATAGGTTGGTAGGATGAACAACAACATAATCAAAATCAAAACCCAGCCCATAAAACGATTTCGTCTTTGTCGTTCTTCCATCAAGTATTTACGACGTTGGTGTTCATTTTGAATAAAAGAATTATTCATTTGGACTATTTTTTTATACATCGCCTTCTACCCTTGTTTCGCTGATAATTTCATACATACCTGCGGCATCTTCTTTTTTAGTGCTATCTTTCATCTCTAATACTTTTACAAGCAACAACTTATTTCCAAAACGAATTTCGACTTGGTCATTGATTTTTAAATCTGTAGAGCTCTTAGCAAGAATACCATTTACCTTGATACGTCCCTTATCTGCAACTTCCTTAGCCACTGTACGGCGCTTAATAATTCTTGATACTTTTAAATATTTATCTAATCTCATCTTCATTACCTCAAATTATTATTGTACCATTTTTCTATCTTTTATAGAAGAAAAAAGATAACTCCTAATGTGACTCTTTTGATTCTTTTATGTTTGCTAATGATTCTCCAAAAGTTAAAAGACCTTCTAAAATCTCATAATCTTTTTTATTACGAATATCAAAAACAACTTCGATTAAACCTTGATTTTCTGAAATATTTGCCTTCAAACTTGTCTGAGAAAGAGCCTGGAAATAATCTTGAGTTAAAAATAGTTGTTGCGATATTTTTTCAAACTGAATGACAAGCTTATTATTCTTTCTTTCTACACGATTGACAAATACTTTATCAAGATATGCTTTAGCTAATCCAATTTCTAAAAGGTAAGCAACCACATCTGGATATTCTCCAAAACGATCGATCAACTCATCTTGTAATTCTTCATAGTTGACACGATTGTCAATCTGACGAATTCTCTTGTAAATCTCAATTTTATGCCGTTCATCTGAAATATACTCATCTGGGAGATAGGCATCAATTTGCAGAAGTAATTCAGCATTTCCTTTTTCACGTTTCTTGTCAGTTCCATTTTTCTTAGCTATCGCTTCTTCCAACAACTGAGAATACAATTCAAAACCTACAGAATCAATAAAACCAGACTGCGAGCTTCCTAAAAGATTCCCAGCTCCACGAATGGATAAATCTCGCATGGCAATTTTGAAACCAGAACCTAATTCAGTGAAACCTTTGATGGCCTCTAATCTCTTCTCAGAAACTTCTGTCAAGGTTTTATCTGGACGATACATAAGATAAGCATAAGCGATTCGGTTACTACGACCAACCCGACCTCTTAATTGATACAAGGTAGACAGACCCATATGATCCGCATTTTCAATAAATAAAGTATTTGCATTTGGAATGTCCACACCTGTTTCAATAATTGTAGTGGTGACAAGAATATCATACTGTCCTTCTATAAAGTCAAGTAGCGTATTCTCCAAACGAATTTCACTCATTTGTCCATGAACAAAACCAATTGAAGCTTCTGGAATCAACTCTTGTAACTCTGAAACCTTCTTTTCAATCGTGTCAACTTTATTGTAAAGATAGTAAACCTGACCACCACGATCCATTTCTCTCAATACAGCATCACGAATGACACGATCATTCTGTTCAAGAACATAGGTTTGAACAGGATATCGATTTGTTGGAGGAGTCTCTATGACTGATAAATCTCGGATACCCAGCATAGACATATGAAGAGTTCGAGGAATTGGTGTAGCTGTCAAGGTTAAGACATCAACCTTCTTTTTTAATTCCTTCAAAGCTTCCTTATGCTTAACACCAAAACGTTGCTCTTCATCAATAATCATCAACCCCAAATCAGCAAACTCAACATCTTTAGACAAGACTCTATGAGTTCCTATCAAAATATCTACTTGACCTTTTTTCAACTTTTCAAGTGTCTCAGTCTGCTCTTTTTTACTTCTGAAACGACTCAAAACATCTACGTTGACAGCAAATTGTTCAAATCTTTCCTTAAAATTACTGTAATGTTGCTGAGCAAGAACGGTAGTTGGTACTAAAACAACAACCTGTTTATGATCATTGACAGCCTTAAATGCAGCTCGCATGGCCACCTCAGTCTTACCAAAACCAACATCTCCAACTAAAAGTCGGTCCATCGGTTGAGGAGCTTGCATATCTTTTTTGATTTCATCTATACTTCGAAGTTGATCTTCAGTTTCAACATAGGGGAAAGCCTCATCAAAAGCAACCTGATCTTCATCATCTTTTGAAAATGCAAAACCTTTAAGTTGACTTCTCTCGGCATATAACTTAATCAAGTCATCTGCAATATCTTCAACTTGACTCTTTACTTTTTGCTTGGCTTTTTTAAAACGTCCATCGTTAAGTTTGTTTAACTTTGGAGCCTTACCATCACTAGAGACATACTTAGAAAGAATCTGTATCTGTTCCACAGGGATAGAAATACGGTCTCCATTTTGATATAGGACACTAACGTAGTCTCGATGAATTCCTTTAACTTCAATCGTTTCAATCCCTAAATATTGACCAATACCATGAATTTGATGAACAACATAGTCTCCTTTTTGGAGTTCACTATAATCCTTTAATCGTTCAGCATTGCTAATATTTTGTCTGCGATACTTGCGTTTAATCTTCTTTTTAAAAATTTCATATTCAGTGATAAATACAAGATTCTCATCTACAAAATGAAATCCATGACGAAGGTTTCCTTCAACAAGATTGACAGTTCCTTTACAGATTTCACTTTGATTACTATTGTCAACTTTAATGCTATATTCATCAAGAATCCTTGAAAGTTTTTTTAGTTCTGTTTGGCTGCTTGATTGAAGAACAATCGTATACTTCAATTTTTTATAACGTTCAATTTCTTCTTTCAGAAAAGAAAACTGATTGAAGAATTCTTGCATTGGATATTGATTGAATTGATACAGATGATCAAATTTTAGATTTCCAAGCCCTTTTTGGAAATTTGAAAAGAAACTAGCTGGTAAATATTTTTTAAATTGACTTTCTACATCAGCAAAATATTGTAAAATTGACACCGTTTTACTATTGTGTAAATCTTCTGTAAAGTAACTAGCAGTTTCCTTATCAAAAGCATCGTACTGATTCATGATTTTTTGAAAATCATCAAATATAATGGGCACTTGATTCAAATAGTCTATCAATGTCCATTGTTTTTTATAAAATACAGACAAAAACTTGCGAATATCTGCATGAAGAACTTGCTCTTTAGTGCAACTAAAAACTTCTTCTAAGTAAGACTTTAAAGTTGGAGAAAGTGCCTTATCAATCTCATGTTCTAAAAATTTCTGGCCACGCTGATAATCTTCAAAAGTTAGTAAAATATCACTTGCTGGATATATCAGTACTTTAGACTGACTGTCTTTAGAAAGCTGAGTTTCAGTATCAAATTCTCTTATACCATCAATTTCATCACCAAAAAATTCTATCCGGTAAGGAGATAGTTGAGAAGTTTCAAAGATATCCAGGATATCTCCACGAAGGCTAAATTCTCCCTGACTTTGAACTTGTGTAACCTTCTTATAACCAAGGGAAATCAAGTGATTTTTTAATTCTCTTTGTTCGCATTCTTGGCCCACTTGAAGTTCTAAGATACTATCATCAAAAACTTGAGGATTTGGTAAGAATACCCGACTAGCTGCGACATTACAAACTAAAATCCCTTTTTGAGACTTATCTCTTAGAAAACGCAAAGCTTCAACCCTAGAAAAAATCTTTTCCTGAGATGATGCCAAAAATTCGACCATTGGTGAATCATCTACTAGAAATGGATAAACAAGATTTGAGCCTATTATGGAGATTAAATCATTAACCAGACGCTCAGCTTCTCCATATGTGAAAGTCATCACTAAAACCTTATCCTGACTCTTCAGACTACTAGCAATCGCTAAAGATTTTGCTGAGCCAGAAAGACCTAGCAATAATTGTCTTTGTTTCTGTGGTAGGTTCTCATGCCAAGATAAAATTTGTTTATTCTCTAAAAAGAAATCGATTAATGCCATTTCCTTACCCATTATATTTCTGCATCGTCTTTTCAAAGTTTTTTTCTTGTAAATAATAATTTACAGCATCGTCAACCTTGTCAATTGACTGTAAAATACCAATATAATCTTCTTGATCAAACTTACTCAAAACATGATGAACTACTGACATTCCTTTTTTAGGTCTCCCAATACCAATCTTTACACGATTGAAAACCTGTGTACCGATATGTTGAATAATAGACTTAATTCCATTATGACCACCAGCTGATCCTTTAGTACGAAGACGAATTTTTCCGACTTCCATGTCAAGATCATCGTAAATAATCAGTAAATCTTCAATATCTAAACCATAGTAGGTTAACAATGCATGAACAGCTTTTCCACTTTCATTCATAAAAGTCGTCGGTTTCACCAGATAAATTTTTTCACCGTTAAGAAAAAATGAGGCTAACTCAGCTTGGAATATCTTATCATGTGTAAAGGTGACATTCTGTTTTTTTGCTATTTGATCAATCAACATAAAGCCAACATTATGTTTAGTTTCAAAATATTTATCCCCTGGATTTCCCAATCCTACAAGTAATTTTGTCATTTAAATTTCCTTTCAAAAGCCAAAAGGGTTGGAATTTTTTTCCAACCTAATTGACATTATTTTAAATACTGATTATACGTTAAAGCGGAATTCCATAATATCGCCATCTTGCACGACATATTCTTTTCCTTCTTCACGCAAGCGTCCAGCTTCTTTTACAGCCTTTTCAGAGCCGTATTTTACCAAATCGTCATAAGACATGGTCACTGCACGAATAAATCCTTTTTCAAAGTCAGAGTGGATGATACCAGCAGCTTGAGGAGCTTTCATACCACGTTTAAAGGTCCAAGCACGAACTTCTTTTTCACCAGCTGTGAAGTAAGTTCCAAGTCCTAGTAGATGATAAGCGGCTCGAGTCAACTTATCTACACCTGATTCTGTCAATCCAATGGCTTCAAGAAATTCTTTTTTATCTTCATCGTCTAACTCAGAAATTTCTTCTTCAGCACGCGCTGAAATGACTACTACCTCTGCATTTTCTGTTGCTGCGAATTCACGAATTTGCTTCACATAATCGATAGATTCTGGGTCTCCAACCACATCCTCATCAACGTTAGCTACATAAAGAACAGGTTTTGTTGTCAAGAGGAAGAGTCCTTTAACTACTTTTTGCTCTTCATCTGTAAATTCAATGGTACGAGCTGATTTTCCATCTTCAAGAACAGGTTTAATCTTTTGAAGAACGTTAAATTCTGCAACTGATTCCTTATCTTTTTGAGTACGTGCCATTTTTTCCACACGCGCATAACGTTTATTAACTGATTCTAAGTCAGCAAGAATCAACTCTAGATTAATGGTATCGATATCTGCTAGCGGATCCACAAAGGCATCTTCACGACCTTGCTCACGCATGACATTTTCATCATCAAAGGCACGAACCACATGAACAATCGCATCAACTTCACGGATATTGGCCAAGAATTTATTCCCTAGTCCTTCTCCTTTTGATGCACCTTTTACAATCCCTGCAATATCTGTAAATTCAAAGGTTGTTGGAACTGTCTTTTTAGGAGTGATCATTTCAGTCAATTTTTGTAGGCGTTCATCTGGAACTTCTACCATTCCAACGTTTGGATCAATAGTTGCAAATGGATAGTTTGCAGCCTCTGCTCCTGCTTTTGTAATTGCATTAAATAGGGTTGATTTACCTACGTTTGGCAAACCCACGATACCTGCTGTTAAAGCCATAGTTTCTCATTCTCCGTTCACATTTCAATCCCTAATATTATAACACAAAAAGGGAAAACTTGCTAACCCTCTAACTAAGGGGGCTTAGTCAATAATTTTACTCATTTTTCTTTCAAAATCATAGCGACTCATCATAACTACATGTTCACAATTACTGCATCTTATCTTAATATCTGCACCAACACGGGTAATTTCCCAGCGATTTGCTTTTTTGCCTGTTGACTTTATCGTACAAGCGTGTGGTTTTTTCATTTCAACAAAATTTCCAACTTGATACATCGTTAGTCTCCTTTTTCTTTTTCGATTATATCATAAAAGAGGTGAGCTAGGCTCAACCTCTTTCCATTAATTTGTACGAACTGGTGTGATGAGCTGCATGAAATCTTCATCAGTGTCTGCTGGAACCAGAGTAAATGGACGAACTGCTGAAATAAAGCTGATTGTAACTTTTTCACTATTCAAAGCTTTTAGTGCTTCAATTAAATAAGTTGGGTTGAAACTAATTGTCAAATCAGCACCACTTACATTTTCAGTATCAATTTCTTCGTTTACTTTCCCTACCTCTGGAGAATGAACATGGGCACTTACAACTCCTTCTTTGATTTCTAATTTAACAGTACCATTTTGTGTCGCACTTGATAAGAGGCGAGCACGTTCCATAGACTGGCGTAGTTTAGAAACGTCAAAAGTCACTGTTGTATTGAAATCTGTTGGAATCAATCGATCGGTATCTGGATAATTTCCTTCTAAGAGACGTGTGTAGAAGCTAATATTTTCACTTCTAAAGAGAATTTGATTATTGGCGAAGAAAATCTCTACTGTTTCGATATCATCCGTAAAAACAGCTGAAAATTCGCGTAGCGAACGACTTGGGATGACAACATCAAAATCATCGCTATTTTTTTCAAGAGTCAACTTTTTCTGACTGAGACGGTGAGAGTCTGTTGCAACTGTTTTCAATTCTTTATGATTGCTCAAGACAAAATGTACACCCGTCAAAATAGGACGGCTTTCTTGGGTACTAGCTGCAAAAGCTGTTTCATTGATAATCTTTTTAAGAAGTTTTGTTTCAAGAACTAAAGGATTGCTTGCAGAAATTTCTTGGATACGTGGATACTGCTCGCTATCCTTTCCTTTTAGGGTAATTTCAGATTTACCACTTGTTAAGACAATCTGCTTTTGTTCAATCTCTTTAAAATCAAGTGTCACATCTGGAAGACTTGAAACAACATTGATAAAGAAAGAGGCTTCCAGTAGAACTGAACCTAAAGAATTAATCAAGAGACCTGCATTTTCATTTTTTTGCGAAATGAAATTTTCGATTGAGATTTGACCATTTGATCCAATCAAGGTAATTCCTTCATTGGTAACATCAATTTTCACAGTTGATAAAATAGGAATAGCATTTTTTGAGCTAATAGCTCTTTTGGTTGTATTTAAAGCTTGTAAAAATAAATTTTTATTAATTGAAAAATGAATCATGGATTCTCCTTTATTCTTTTTATTATTAGAAGGATAATAGTAATAATAGAGCGTGTGAAATATGTGGAAAACAGATGCTAATCAAGAAAACTCAAGGAAAGAGCCTTGTTTAAAAAGTGTGGATAAATAAAGAATTTTATCTAAAGTTATCCACAAGTTATTTAATTTTCTTTTTGATTGCTTCGATTTCTAAACGTAAATTATCATCTGTTTCAAGCATGGATTTGATTTTTCCATGGGCATGAATGACTGTTGTGTGGTCTTTGCCACCAAACTCTTTTCCAATTTTAGGAAGGCTATTATCTGTCATTTCTCTGGCTAGGTACATGGCAACTTGACGGGCTAAAACGATATTTTGAACACGTCTAGTTCCTTTCATTTCCTTGACACTAACACCATAGAAGTTTCCAACTTCTGTTTGTATTTTATCAATTGGAATAACAATCATTTTGCTAACGTCTTGTTTGCGAGCACGAATAGCCTCAGCAGCGATGTCAACTGTGATGTTGTTAATCTTTTTGACTTTGGCCATCAAGCTGATATCGTTGAGTGCACCCTCTAGCTCTCTAACATTCGAGTCAAATTGTCCAGCCAAATATTCGAGTGTATCATTCTGAAAATGATAATTGAGATGTTCAGTCTTACTTTGTAAAATCGCAATACGTGTTTCAAAATCAGGTGGTGTGATATCTGTTGTTAATCCCCACGAGAAGCGCGTGACCAGACGTTCAGGTAGATTCTCTAAATGTTCAGGTCTACGGTCACTCGTTAAAACAATCTGCTTATTATTATTGTGAAGGGCATTAAATGTATTGAAAAACTCTTCCTGAGTCTGAACTTTCTTTCCACTAAGAGATTGAATATCATCAATGAGTAGGAGATCTAAACTACGATAAGTTTTTTTGAATTTTTCCATATCATTGAGTCTTAAATGCTCTAGGAATTCATTAATGAAGCTTTCAGCAGGTATGTATTTAACACGCGCATTCGGGCTCTTTTTTAGAATTTCATTACCAAGGGCATTTAGCAGGTGAGTTTTTCCAAGACCAGGCCCTCCATAGATAAATAGAGGATTATAAGTTAGTCCAGGATCTTCAGAAACTGCTAAAGCTGCGGACTTAGCCCAAACATTACCATTTCCTTGAACAAAATTATCGAAAGTATACTTTTCCTTGAGTCCAGTTTCAGAATATGGAATGGTGGACGGACTTGTCTGATAATCGCTAATAGAATCAGGTTCTATAGCCACTTGAGAAGCAGCTTCTTCAACTTTCGTAAAGATATAATGCGCCTTTATTTCAGTATCATAGATTTCAAAACCTGCCGCTAAAAGCATCCCATTGATATTTCTTTCCCAGAATATCTGCATTTCATCTCGGGGTAAGAAAATCGTTGCAGTGGCATCTTCAACTTTAACAAGTTTCGCGTCTAAAATATAGAAATCATAAACTGACTGAGTTAGTTTATCATGTGCAAGTTCTAAAAGACGATTCCAAAATTGTTTTTCCTTCAATGATTTTCTCCTCCTTTACTATAGAATTTAAAAGGTTTATTGATAGAATCATTTTACCATAGATAAGATTATTTTTCCACAACTTGTGGAAAACAATTAACAATGTTTTTAACTTTTATCCACAAGATGTGGATAACTAAGGAGAAATCTGAAATAGAAGGCTTTTAAAAACTAAAATGCAGTGGATAACTATGTTCGTTAAGAATAATAAAATAACAGCCTTATTTCAGGCTGTTAATAAATTGTTGGTATTCTTCTTGGTTATGGAAGGAAATTGAGATTTTACCGCTATCTTTTTTCTGAAGGCTAATCTGAACATCTAATCCGAGTATTTTTTTCAATTTTTGCTCTTCCTCTTTGACAAAGTGATTTTTTTCTTTTTTGCTGCTCTTCTTATTTTTTTGTAGTATTTGTTCAACTTGTCTAACTGAAAGATTTTCTGTTTGAATGCGATGCAAGAGTGTATCTTGTCTGTCGCTTGATAATTGAATGAGGAGTCTAGCATGAGCCTGGGAAAGCTTCCCACTTTCAACTTCTGTCAGGATGTGTTTAGGTAGCCCTAACAATCGAACTAGGTTTGTAATATAAGGTCGAGATTTCCCCATTTTTTCAGCAATTTCTGTGTGGGTAAAACCTTTATCAATTAAGGACTGGTATGCTTTAGCTTCTTCGATAGGATTTAAATTTTCGCGTTGGAGATTTTCAATGATGGAATGAAGCATCATATCTTGATCAGAAAGTTGCTTAACAATGACTGGAACTTCTGAAAGTCCTGCAGCTATTGAAGCGCGATATCGTCTTTCTCCAGCTAGAATTTCATATCCAAGTACTGGAGATTTTCTAACGATAATAGGCTGAATCAAGCCGTTTTCCTTAATAGAATGGGCCAGCTCTTGTATTTTTTCTTCTGAAAATTCTTTACGAGGTTGATAGGGATTTTTTTGAATATCCTTTATTTGAACAATTTTAAATTCTTCCATAATTCTACATTATCATAACTTAGATATTCTGTAAAGCAACTTTACATATCTGTAAACTATTGTTCCAAATCACTAGTACTCTTATCTAATTTAATGGTAGTTGTTTCTTCCTTACCATTACGGTAGTATGTAATGGTCATGCTATCTCCGATAGAATGACTATATAGAGCACTTTGTAATTCAGTAGTTGAAGAAATAGCTTTATCATCTACTTTTGTAATGACGTCATATTGTTGTAGATGTCCATTGGCAGGCATACTAGTTATAACAGAACGAACAACTACTCCTGCAGTGACACTTGATGGTACATTCAATCTTTGTAAATCACTGCTACTAAGATTTGAAAGGTTGACCATTTGAATGCCCAAGGCTGGTCGAGTGACTTTTCCATTCTTTTCTAATTGATTGATGATATTGATGGCATCGTTTGAAGGAATCGCAAATCCAAGTCCTTCCACAGAAGTTCCACCGTTTGTGGCTATTTTACTAGATGTAATTCCGATTACTTGTCCCTGAATATTGATAAGGGGACCGCCAGAGTTTCCAGGGTTGATGGCTGTATCTGTTTGGATAGCCTTTGTAGAGATAGCTTGTCCATCTTCAGATTTTAAAGAAACATTTCTATTCAAACTTGACACGATACCCTGTGTAACGGTATTGGCGTACTCAGAACCTAGAGGGCTTCCGATTGCAATGGCGGTCTCTCCAACTGTTAGTTGATCAGAATCTCCAAATTCAGCTACGGTAGTCACCTTATCTGCAGCAATTTTTACAACTGCAATGTCAGAATAAGTATCAGAACCAACAATTTCACCTGGAACTTTGGTTCCGTCAGCTAAACGAATATCTACTTTTTTAGCTCCACTGATAACGTGAGTATTGGTTACGAGGTAAGCAAAGTTACCTTCTTTTTTATAAATAACTCCAGAACCTTCACTCGATACTTGCTCAGTATTTGTATCTGTATCAGTTTCTGCAGATCCAAATAAACTGTTTTGGGAGTTTGCAGAGTAAGTAATGACAGATACCACAGCATCTTTAACTTTATTGACTGCCTGTGTAGTTGAGTTTTCATTTTTTACAGCTGTTTTGCTGACAGTGGTGGTATTTGTTGGACTAGTGTTTTGTTTTTGACTTAGTTGCAATGTCGTAAAACTACCTAAAACACCACTAAAAAAGCTAATGAGAATGACTAATAAAAGTTGTCCCCATTTTTTGGAACTAGTTTGTAAGTTTTTCATAGAAGCCTCCATGTTTTTTTAATCAATGAAAGTATAAAATAGCTAGCTTAATCCAAGCTTAAAGAAAGAAAGTTTTTCACAACTTGTGGATAACTTTCAAAAACCTGTGAATTTATTGAAGTTTTTCAAAATCTTATCTGTGAATAAGATGTGAAATTGAGTGTGAATATGTTAGAATAGAAGAATGAAAATTAAAGTGGTAACAGTTGGAAAACTGAAAGAAAAATATCTCAAAGATGGCATAGCTGAATATTCCAAAAGGATTTCACGCTTTGCTAATTTAGAAATGATTGAGTTGGCTGATGAAAAAACACCAGATCGGGCCAGCGAATCTGAAAATCAAAAGATTTTGGAGTTGGAAGGGAGCCGCATTCTTTCTAAAGTAGGAGATCGTGATTTTGTAGTTGTTTTAGCTATTGAAGGAACAACTTTTTCTTCTGAAGAATTCAGCAAGCAGCTTGAAAGAGCCTCCATTAATGGATTTTCTACAATCACTTTTATCATTGGTGGGAGTTTAGGACTCTCTCCAGAGGTGAAAAAGAGAGCCAATCTCTCTGTTAGTTTTGGGAGATTAACGCTTCCTCATCAACTGATGAGACTAGTCTTAGTAGAACAAATCTATAGAGCATTTTCGATTCAACAAGGATCACCCTATCACAAATAGATGATTGACTAAGCTAACTTTTTTTGATAAGATAGATAGGTAAGGTCTCATAGCTCAGCTGGATAGAGCATTCGCCTTCTAAGCGAACGGTCGCAGGTTCGAATCCTGCTGGGATCAGTGTTAAATCGTAAGCTGGGGAAAAATCCCAGCTTTTTTTGTAAAAATTTGACATTTCAGAAGAAAATTTGAGCATTTGAGAGATAATTCTTCATAGGAATCGTAGATTTTATATAATATTTTTGTAAGTTAATTTACAAGAAAAACATTATAGGAGTTTATATTATGAAAAAGAATACAGATTTTGCTCAAATGAAAGATTTCCAACAATTGAACGAAAAAGAACTGCAGGAAGTCAGAGGTGGGGAATGGAGACCTCCATATACAATAAATAATTTTCTTTTTCCAAAAAGAAAGTAAGTAAAAATAAAGGTGGGAAATAATGAATTTATTCGGATTAGTAATTGCTATTGTTTATGTTTTTATTATTAGTAAAATTCATGAATGGGTTTGTAAAGCAACTAGAAAAGACCAATATTTTTTTAGTCTTTATATATTTCTAATACCATTAGTATTGGAAATAATTCTCTATTTCTTGAAATTAGATAGTTTTAGTTTGTCTAAATTTTTATTTCCTTTCCTCCTATTTGGTTACTTTGTTGGATTTAAGAAGTATGAGAAATCTAAGGGAATTTTTATCAGTCTATTATTTTCTCTTTTATATAATAGTACTAATAACTTTTTATCAGTAACCTTATCATCTATTACAGGAGATGAGTTTGCATTAAAGTATAACAATTATTTTTCTCTATTTATCCTGATCTTAACTTATTTGGTTATTAAAGTTGTTGTATCTTATTTCCATCTCGAATTTAAATATTTTGATAAAGACTATCTATATCCTTTTCTGAAGAAAGTGCTCTTTGCATTTATTTTTCTACACGTTGTCTCTTTCACTTCAGATATTGTGAGTACGATTCGTCACTTAAATGGTTTTGGAAGTATTTTGTCATCCATTGTTTTTGTTGGCCTACTTTTGACCTTCTTTTCCATGAATTCTCACAAAGTTCAGATAGAAAAAGAAATCGAATTGGAACAAAAGAAGTTTGAGCAAAAACACTTACAAACTTACACGGATGAGATTGTTGCCTTATATAATGAAATTCGTGGTTTTCGCCATGATTATACAGGCATGCTTGTCAGCTTAAGAATGGCGATCGAAAGTAAAGATTTACAAGAAATTGACAGAGTTTACAGTGAAGTTCTTGTAAAGGCGAATCAAAAATTACGTTCAGACAAGTATACCTATTTCGATTTGAACAATATTGAGGATTCAGCACTTCGTAGTTTGATTGCTCAATCTATTGTCAATGCGAAAACTAATGATGTAGAGTACACACTAGAGGTAAAAGATATAATTACTCCTTTGTCCATGGAATTATTAGACTTGGTGCGTGTGATGAGCGTTCTGCTCAATAATGCTGTTGAAGGGGCAGTTGAAAGCTATCAAAAACAACTAGAGGTAGCTATCATCAAATTGGATCTTGAAACCCTAGTTGTTATCCAAAACTCTTGTAAAAAAAGAAAGGTAAAATCCGAAGATCTATTTGAATTAGGATTTTCAACCAAAGGAAGACATAGAGGACTTGGACTCAATAATGTTAAAGAAATTTTAGGAAAATATGACAATGTTATTTTAGAAACAGAAATTGATAATGATGTATTTAAACAAGTGATTAGATTTAAGAGGGAACTGATATGAAAGTATTAATTTTAGAAGATATTATAGAACACCAAGTAAGGTTGGAAACAACTCTGAATAAAATTTCTAAGGAAACAAATATTCCTATCTCCTATAAAACAACAGGAAAAGTAAGAGAATTTATGGAATATGTAGAGCATGATGAAGTCAATCAGCTTTATTTTCTAGATATTGATATCAATGGGATTGAGAGAAAGGGATTTGAGGTTGCTCAATTTATTCGTCACCGCAATCCTTATGCCATTATTGTTTTCATTACAAGTCGATCTGAATTTGCTACCTTGACTTATAAATACAAAGTTTCAGCATTAGATTTCATTGATAAAGAAACAAGTGATTCAACATTTAAAAGTCGAGTTGCTGACTGTGTGCTTTACACTAAAACTACTTTACTTGAAAACCAATCAGTCGTTGATTATTTTGATTATAGTTATAAAGGAAATGATCTTTGTATTCCTTATCATGATATTCTCTACATTGAGACAACTGGAACTTCTCATAAATTACGAATTGTAGGTAAGAATTTTGCAAAAGAATTTTATGGAACAATGACAGATATTCAAGAAAAGGATAAGGAAACCCAACGTTTTTATCTAGCTCACAAGTCATTTTTAGTCAATATCGGTAATGTGAGAGAAATTGATCGTAAAAAAATGGAAGTTGTATTTTATGAAGATCATCGTTGTCCTATCTCTCGCCTAAAAACTAAAAAATTGAGAGAACTAATGGCTAAAAACCAAAAAAAGTAATTGACAATTTTTGATAAATTGATATAATCCCATCTTTGACAGTTTTTCGAAATCAAAGAGCCCCTAAATGCTGATATAACAGCTTTTTGGAGCTCTTTTTCTCTTTTTGAAAA
>JAQDPW010000003.1 GCA_027659245.1 Streptococcaceae bacterium AM104-57 | reverse complement strand
TTGGTAGAGCAATGGATTGAAGCTCCATGTGTCGGCGGTTCGATTCCGTCTCGCGCCATTTATATTATTAAGGAAGGGTAGCGAAGAGGCTAAACGCGGCGGACTGTAAATCCGCTCCTTCGGGTTCGGGGGTTCGAATCCCTCCCCTTCCATAGTAACGGGCATAGTTTAAAGGTAGAACTAAGGTCTCCAAAACCTTCAGTGTGGGTTCAATTCCTACTGCCCGTGTTTGTTAAATTATGGCGGGTGTGGTGAAGTGGTTAACACATCAGATTGTGGCTCTGACATTCGGGGGTTCGATTCCCCTCACTCGCCTATTTATATTTTTGGGGTATAGCCAAGCGGTAAGGCAAGGGACTTTGACTCCCTCATGCGTTGGTTCGAATCCAGCTACCCCAGTTATACTTTGCCGGCGTGGCGGAATTGGCAGACGCGCTGGACTCAAAATCCAGTGTCCGCAAGGACGTGCCGGTTCGACCCCGGCCGCCGGTATAGTATTAAAGACAAGGTTTTCAAACCTTGTCTTTTTGTTGAGTATTTTATTAAAATTTCACTAAAAAAGGTCTATACCATTTACAAATTGTTTTGAAAGGTTTATAATGTAATTGACATAATAAATAGTAGATTATTTCTTAAGGAGGTTTTCATTATGCCTAAGTATATTAAAGCTGATCAATTTTTCTATCCACATGGTATTCGTCGTGGAGGTTATTTGGAACTTATTGATGGCAAGTTTGGTAAGCACGTTGAAGAGATTTCTGAGGATGCTGAAATTTTAGACTACTCTGGTTACAGCATTGCACCGGGTCTAGTTGATACTCACATTCACGGTTTCGGTGGTGTCGATGTTATGGATAACAATATTGAAGGTACGCTTCATACTATGAGTGAAGGCCTTCTTAGTACTGGTGTTACTAGTTTTCTTCCAACTACTCTTACTTCATCATTTGAACAGTTGCTAGCGGTTACTGAGAACATTGGTGCACGCTATCAAGAAGCATCTGGTGCTAAGATTCGTGGTATTTATTTTGAAGGACCTTACTTCACCGAAGAATTTAAGGGGGCTCAAAATCCTGCCTATATGAAAGATCCACGTATGGATGAATTCCGCGCCTGGCAAAAGGCTGCTAATGGTCTTCTTAATAAAATTGCTCTTGCACCTGAACGTGATAGTGTTGAGGATTTTGTACGTACAATTACTGGTGAAGGTGTAACTGTTGCTCTTGGTCACTCTAATGCTACCTTTGATGAAGCAAAAAAAGCTGTTGATGCCGGAGCTAGTGTATGGGTTCACGCCTATAATGGAATGCGTGGCTTAACACACCGCGAACTTGGTATGGTTGGTGCTATGTATGAGTTACCACACACTTATGCAGAATTGATTTGTGATGGTCATCACGTGGATCCTAAGGCTTGCGAAATTCTTCTTAAACAAAAAGGAACTGAAAATATTGCCCTTATCACTGACTGTATGACAGCAGGTGGTTTGCAAGATGGTGATTATATGTTAGGTGAATTTCCAGTTGTAGTTGCAAATGGGACTGCTCGCCTTAAATCTACAGGTAACTTGGCAGGTTCCATTCTCAAACTAAAAGATGGTCTCAAAAATGTAGTTGAATGGGGAATTGCAAATTCTCATGAAGCTGTCATGATGGCTAGTCTGAATCCAGCTAAATCAGTTCATATCGATGACGTCTGTGGACAAATTCGTGAAGGCTACGATGCAGACTTTATCGTGCTAGATAAAAATTTGGAATTAGTAGCAACTTATCTAGATGGAGAAAAACGCTATCAAGCATAATCTAAAAAGTAGAAACGACTTTAGTTTCTACTTTTTTTAATAAATTTGTTAATTTCTTCACATATTACTTGATTTTATTTATAAAAAGGCTTGCAATTATGATATAAACAATACAAATAAAAAAGCGGAGGATTGCTTATGAAAGCTTATACTTACGTTAAACCAGGCCTTGCCTCATTTGTTGATGTTGACAAACCAGTTATTCGCAAGCCAACAGATGCTATTGTGCGTATCGTTAAGACTACTATTTGTGGTACTGACCTTCATATTATTAAAGGGTACGTTCCTGCTTGTAAGAGTGGAACTATCCTTGGCTATGAAGGAATCGGGATTGTAGAGGAAGTTGGAACAGGCGTTTCAAACTTCAAAAAGGGTGATAAGGTTTTGATTTCTTACGTTTGTGCATGTGGCAAGTGTTACTATTGTAAAAAAGGAATCTATGCTCACTGTGAAGACGAAGGTGGATAGATTTTTGGACATTTGATCGACGGTATGCAAGCAGAATATCTTCGTGTGCCTCATGCTGATAATACTCTTTATCATACTCCAGCTGACTTGTCTGATGAAGCTTTGGTTATGTTATCTGATATCTTGCCAACTGGCTATGAAATTGGTGTCTTAAAAGGGAAAGTAGAGCCTGATTGTAGTGTATCTATCGTTGGTTCAGGGCCAGTTGGATTGGCAGCTCTGTTGACGGCACAATTCTATTCACCAGCTAAATTGATTATGGTGGACCTAGACGATAACCGTTTGGATACTGCAGTTTCTTTCGGTGCTACTCATAAGATTAATTCTTCAGATCCTGAAAAGGCAATTCAAGAAATTTATGATTTGACAGATGGTCGAGGTGTGCATGGTAAACCAGTTGAATTCGATTTAGACAAACTTTGGATTCGCAACATCAATGTAACAACTGGCTTGGTATCTACCAATACAACTCCTCAGCTTTTGAAAGCCTTAGAAAGTCATAAAATTGAACCAGAAAAATTGGTAACTCATTATTTCAACCTTAGTGAAATAGAAAAGGCCTATGAAGTATTTAGTAAGGCCGCCGATCATCATGCGATTAAAGTAATCATTGAAAACGATATTTCAGAAGGTTAATCTTGTTTTTAAATCCAGTTATTCGTTTTTGAATAGCTGGATTTTTTGAAAATGTTATATAATTCGTGAAAATGAGCAAAATTCTTTCATTGTTCTCAAAATTTCGCTATAATATACGGTACAAAGGAAGTTAAACTATGTATCGAGTTATAAAAATGTACGGAGATTTTGAACCGTGGTGGTTTATAGAAGGCTGGGAAGACGACGTCATTGCGAGCAAAAAATTTGATAACTATTATGACGCCTTGAAATATTATAAGTCTTGTTGGTTTGAGTTAGAAAAGGAGATTCCCCTTTACAAAAGTAGAGGAGACTTGATGACTATTTTTTGGGATCCAGAAGATAAACGCTGGTGTGAAGAATGTGATGAATTTCTGCAGCAATATCATTCCTTGGCTTTGTTGGAAGATGGTCAAGTCATCCCTGATGAAAAATTTAGACCTGGCTATGAAAAACAAACAGGGCTTGAGGTGCATCGAACCTGCCGTATCAAAAACGAAGGAACAACTTTTTAAGGAAGTTGTTCTTTTTTTGTATTTTCTTCGAATAATAATAGTAAGGAGGAAGATATGGTACAAGCACTTGCACAAGAATTGATTACACTGGCCAAAAAACAGGGAGCTCAGGACATCTATTTTATTCCTAAAGAAAAGATTTACGAGCTACATATGCGAGTTGGAGATGAGAGACATTTGATTAACACCTATGACTTTGAAAAGTTGGGGGCTGTCATTAGTCATTTTAAGTTTATTGCGGGGATGAACGTTGGAGAAAAACGCCGTAGTCAGCTTGGGTCCTGTGATTATCAGCATGATGGCAAGGTTTCTTCACTACGCTTATCGACAGTAGGAGATTATCGTGGTCATGAGAGTTTAGTTATCCGGCTTTTGCATGATGAAGAACAAGAGTTGCGCTTCTGGTTTCAGGACCTTAAGGAACTGGAAAAGGGCTTTAGGCAACGCGGGCTTTATCTTTTTGCAGGCCCCGTAGGAAGTGGTAAAACTACTTTGATGCATGAATTAGCCAAGTCCTTGTTTAAGGGACAACAAGTCATGTCCATTGAAGATCCAGTAGAAATTAAGCAAGAAGAAATGCTGCAATTACAGCTCAATGAAGCTATCGGACTTAGCTATGAGAACTTGATAAAACTTTCCCTACGACATCGTCCAGATCTTTTAATCATTGGAGAAATTCGAGATAGTGAAACAGCCCGTGCCGTTGTACGAGCTAGCCTGACAGGTGCCACGGTATTCTCGACAATCCATGCCAAGAGTGTTCGTGGGGTTTATGAGCGCCTCTTAGAACTTGGTGTCAGTTAAGATGAACTAGCAGTTGTTTTACAAGGCGTATGCTACCAGAGGTTAATCGGGGGAGGAGGAATTATTGATTTTGCAAACCAAAATTATCAAGAACACCAGGCAGAAAAGTGGAATGAGCAAATTGATCAGCTTCTTAAAGACGGACATATCACTGCCTTTCAAGCTGAAACGGAGAAAATTAGCTACCAGTAAACAGAAGAAAATCATCACTCTCTTTAATAATTTATTTTCGAGTGGTTTTCACTTAGTAGAAATCATTTCCTTTCTAGATAGAAGTCTCTTGTTGGAAAAGGAATATGTAACTCAGATGCGTCTAGGACTCTCGCAGGGAAAATCCTTCTCGGAAATGATGGGGACTTTAGGTTTTTCGAGTGCGATTGTCACGCAACTTTCGCTGGCTGAAGTTCATGGAAATCTCCATTTGAGCTTGGGGAAAATCGAAGAATATTTAGATAATCTAGCTAAGGTGAAGAAGAAGTTAATTGAAGTTGCGACCTATCCAATTATTTTGTTAGCTTTCTTACTGATTATTATGTTGGGATTGCGGAATTATCTCTTGCCCCAACTGGATAGTAGCAACATAGCTACTTTAGTGATTAGTAACCTGCCACAGATTTTTCTTGGGTTTGTTCTAGCACTGGGTTTAGCATCTTTAACTGGTCTGATTTTCTACAGGAAGTCTGCGAAGATTCAAGTTTTCTCTTTTTTGGCTAGAATTCCATTTCTAGGTGTGTTTGTTCAGTATTATCTAACTGCCTATTATGCTCGGGAATGGGGCAATATGATTGGTCAAGGTCTGGAGTTATCACAGATTTTCCAGATGATGCAGGAGCAAGGAAATCCTCTTTTTAGGGAAATAGGACAAGATTTAGATCAAGCCTTGCAAAATGGGCATGAATTTTCGAAAGTTGTGCAACATTATCCTTTCTTTAGAAGAGAGTTGGGTTTAATCATTGAATACGGAGAGGTCAAGTCCAAACTGGGAAGCGAATTGGAAATTTATGCGGAAAAAACTTGGGAGGCATTTTTTACCCGAGTCAATCGTACCATGAATCTAGTTCAACCGCTGGTATTTATTTTTGTAGCCCTGCTAATCGTTTTATTGTACGCAGCCATGTTGCTGCCAATGTATCAAAATATGGAGGTAAATTTTTAGATGAAAAAGATGATAGTGAAATTAAAAGAAGCCAAGGCAAAAGCTTTTACACTGGTAGAAATGTTGGTTGTGTTGCTCATCATTAGTGTCCTACTCTTACTGTTTGTGCCAAATCTTACTAAGCAAAAGGATGCAGTGAATGACAAGGGTAAAGCAGCTGTCGTCAAGGTGGTAGAAAGCCAAGCTGAACTCTATACTCTAGATAAAAATGAGGATGCTAGTCTAAGTAAACTTCAGGCAGATGGACGCATCACTGCTGAGCAAGCAAAAGCCTATAAGGAATACCATGCAAAACAAGGGACAAGTCAAACAGTTGCGGATTAGGGCTTTTACCATGTTGGAAAGTTTATTAGTCTTAGGAATAGCTAGTATGTTAGCCTTGGGTTTGTCAAGTTCAGTTCAATCAACTTTTGCAGCTGTGGAAGAGCAGATTTTCTTTATGGAGTTTGAGGAACTTTATCGAGAAACACAGAAACGAAGTCTGGCTAGTCAACAAAAGCTGAACTTGATGTTAGAAGAGAGGAGCATTAGTAATGGCTATCAGAAATTAGCCATCCCTAAAGGAATTCAATTGCAGTCACATCAGTCAATAACATTTGATAAGGCTGGAGGTAGTTCATATCTGGTTAGCATCAGATTTCAAACAAGGAAAGAAGTAGTTCGCTATCGACTAAATATAGGAAATGGAAAGATTAAACGTATTCAAGAAGCAAAAAATTAAGGCGGTTATTTTACTGGAAGCAGTGATTTCACTAGCCATTTTTGCCAGTATTGCAACCCTCTTGCTGGGACAAATTCAAGAAAGTAGAAAAAGAGAAGCAGAGCTTCTAAAACAGGAAGAAGTTTTGCGAGTGGCTCGTATGGCTTTGCAGACTGGACAAAAGCAGTTAACTGTCAATGGCCTTACGGTTCATGTTGTCCCGAATGAGCGAGGTTTGGAGGTGTATCATGGAACTGAAAAATTACTGGCGATTGAGGAAAAGTAAAGCTAGAGCTTTTACTCTTTTAGAATCCCTGGTTGCCCTTATCGTTATTAGTGGGAGCCTACTTATTTTTCAAGCTATGAGCCAACTATTGGTTTCAGAAGTTCGCTATCAGCAGAAAAATGAGCAGAAGGAGTGGCTCTTATTTGTAGATCAGCTGGAAGCGGAGTTGAATCGAGCCCAATTTGAAAAAGTGGAGAATGATAGGCTTTACCTCAAACAGGAAGGCAAACCCATTTCCATGGCTAAATCAAAGTCAAATGATTTTCGGAAAACAGATGCCAGTGGACGTGGCTATCAACCCATGGTTTATGGCCTTAAATCAGCACATATTTACCAGAAAGGGCAAAATGTTCATTTCAATTTTCAGTTTGAAAAGGGACTAGAGAGGGAGTTTATCTATCGTGTTGAAAAAGAAAAAAGTTAGAGCTGGCGTTCTTCTTTATGCCCTTGTAATGGCAGGTATTTTTAGTCTTCTGTTGCAATTTTATCTGAACCGGCAAGTAGCTCATCATCAGGATTATGTCTTAAATAAAGAGAAACTGGTGGCTTATGCGATGGCTAAGAGAACCTATGAAAGAGCTCATTCTGAAAGTGGAGAACAGTCATTTAATGTAGGGAAGTCAACTTATCGTAATGACGAAAAGGACTTCACAACGACTATTTCTACAGAAAAAAATCAATTTGAATTTCACTTTCCATCTCAGAAAAAAACTGACCAAAAGTCTAAGAAGATAGAAAACAAGCCCAAAGAAGGAAATGAGGAGAAAAAAGAAGAACAGGTTAAAAAAGAGATGGCTATGTCTTCCAAATTAGCCCCTTTTAGGAATGATACAGAATAGTTTGGACGAGGTTTTTACCTGAAATCATGCTATAATAGATACATATGGAGGACCAAAAATGGCAAGTGTAAAATTGTATCTAGTGCGTCATGGGAAAACAATGTTTAATACGATTGGGCGTGCTCAAGGCTGGAGTGATACTCCTTTAACAGCTGAAGGTGAGCGAGGTATTCACGAATTGGGAATTGGCTTGCGTGAATCAGGCTTAAAGTTTGAGCGTGCTTACTCGAGTGACTCAGGACGTACCATCCAGACTATGGGAATTATCCTTGAGGAATTAGGTTTGACAGGACAAATTCCTTATCGTATGGATAAGCGAATCCGTGAATGGTGCTTTGGTAGTTTTGATGGTGCATATAATGGAGACCTTTTTATGGGCATTATCCCACGTATCTTTAATGTCGATCATGTGCATCGTTTGTCCTATGCGGAGCTGGCTGAAGGTTTGGTAGAAGTGGATACAGCAGGCTGGGCTGAAGGATGGGAAAAACTAAGTGGTCGTATCTGGGAAGGTTTTGAAGCCATTGCCAAGGAAATGGAAGCCAATGGGGGAGGAAATGCTCTCGTTGTCAGTCATGGAATGACAATTGGAACTATTGTTTACCTCATTAACGGCATGCATCCACATGGTCTTGATAACGGAAGTGTGACGATTCTAGAGTACGAAGATGGTCAGTTCTCAGTCCAGATTGTTGGAGATCGTAGCTACCGTGAAATTGGACGAGTTAAGCTAGACGAGCAAGATAGTTCAGAACAATAAAATTCAGCACTAAATTTAGAAGAATTTTTAAACGATAGATAGAATGCTAATGTCGTGCTTGCACAAGCTTCTGAGAGCTGAGTGCTTTGACAATAGCATTCTTTTTTGTTAGAATAGCATCAACATGAAAGCATAAGAAGGGACTGACAGAGTTGTCGTTCCCTTTTGTCTATCTTAGAAGGGGGAAATATGCTGTTTCAGAAGATAAAAGCCTATAAATGGCAGGCTCTAGCTTCCTTAATTATGACAGGTCTAATGGTAACGAGTTCACTCCTGCAACCGCGTTATTTGCAGGAAGTTTTGGAGGCACTGCTAACGGGTGATAATGAAGCTATTTATACTATCGGATTTTGGTTGATTCTTGTTGCCTTGATTGGTTTGATTGCAGGTGGCATCAATGTAGTGTTAGCAGCCTATATTGCGCAAGGAGTTTCTTCTGACCTAAGGGAAGATGCCTTTCGTAAGATTCAGACTTTTTCATACGCCAATATTGAGAAGTTTAATGCAGGGAACCTCGTTGTGCGTATGACCAATGATATCAATCAGATTCAAAACGTAGTCATGATGACCTTTCAAATCCTCTTTCGACTACCGATTTTATTTATTGGTTCCTTTATATTAGCTGTTGTCACCTTGCCTTCGTTGTGGTGGGTGCTGGTTCTTATGGTCGTTTTGATCGTCGCCATGACAGGTCTTATGATGGGGATGATGGGACCGCGCTTTGCAAAATTCCAGACCTTATTGGAGCGTATCAATGCCATTGCCAAAGAAAATTTACGTGGTGTGCGCGTGGTTAAGTCTTTTGTTCGAGAAAAAGATCAGTTTGCTAAGTTTACGCAGGTATCCGATGAATTGCTGGGTGAAAACCTTTATATCGGCTACGCCTTTTCTATCGTTCAACCTGTAATGATGATGATTTCATACGGGGCTGTCTTTCTTTCAATCTGGCTTGTAGCAGGTATGGCAGAGTCAGATCCGTCAGTAGTTGGTTCCATTGCTTCCTTTGTAAACTACCTGAGTCAGATTATCTTTACCATCGTCATGGTTGGATTTTTGGGGAATTCAGTCACTCGTGCCATGATTTCCCTTCGTCGTATTCGTGAAATACTGGATACAGAACCGGCTATGACCTTCAAGGATGTGGAAGATGAAGAATTGGAAGGAAGTCTCAGTTTTGAAAATGTTACCTTTACCTATCCAAATGATGAAGAACCTATCCTAAAAGATGTATCCTTCGATATCGCAGCTGGTGAGATGATTGGGGTTGTCGGAGCAACTGGTGCAGGGAAATCAACCTTGGCTCAGTTGATTCCACGATTATTTGATCCTCAGCAAGGTTCGATCAAGATTGGTGGAAAGGACATTCGGACAGTTAGTGAAGGGACGCTTCGTAAGACAGTTTCTATCGTCTTACAGAGAGCCATTCTCTTTAGTGGAACCATCGCAGATAACCTCAGACAAGGAAAGGGAGATGCGACAGTTTCAGAACTGGAACGCGCAGCTCGTATCGCCCAGGCGAGTGAATTTATTAGTCGTATGGACTTAGCCTTTGAAAGTCCGGTTGAAGAACGTGGGACCAACTTTTCTGGTGGACAAAAACAAAGAATGTCCATTGCGCGTGGGATTGTCAGCAATCCTAAAATCTTGATATTTGATGATTCTACTTCTGCCCTTGATGCCAAATCGGAACGTTTGGTTCAAGAAGCTCTCAACAAGGATTTGAAGGGAACGACTACGGTTATCATCGCGCAAAAGATTAGCTCTGTTGTGCATGCTGATAAAATTTTAGTGCTTGACCAAGGTCGCTTGATTGGTCAAGGCAAACACGCTGACTTGGTTGCATCAAACCCAGTCTATCGTGAAATTTACGAGACGCAAAAAGGAAAGGAGGAGTAGGATGAAGACATTTGAATTCTTTTGGAACTATTTTAGAGTTTATAAGATATCCTTTGTCGTTGTTATTGCTATGATTATCATTGCAACGGTAGCCCAAGCTCTCTTTCCAGTATTTGCAGGTCAAACAGTCACAGAACTGGCTAATTTGGTTATAGCTTATCAAAATGGAAATCCTGATATGGTTTGGCAAAGTCTATTGGGACTCCTAATCAATCTTGCCTATGTTTTGATTGTGCTCGTGGTGTCGAGTCTTATCTATATGGTTTTGATGAGCCGTATTATTGCGGAATCGACAAATGAGATGCGTAAGGGACTTTTTGGCAAGCTTTCTCGCTTGACTGTTTCCTTCTTTGACCGCCATCAAGATGGTGATATTCTGTCACGTTTCACCAGTGACTTGGATAATATCCTCCAGGCTTTCAACGAAAGTTTAGTGTCTGTCATGACCAATATTGCCCTTTATATTGGCTTGCTGATTGTCATGTTCGCAAAGAATTTGACCTTGGCTTTGATTACGATTGCTAGCACTCCGATAGCTGTCATCATGTTGATTGTCATTTTGAAATTGGCAAGAAAATATACCAATCTCCAACAGAAAGAGGTTGGGAAGCTCAACGCCTACATGGATGAGAGTATTTCAGGTCAAAAAGCCGTTATTGTTCAAGGCATTCAAGAAGATGTGATTGCAGGTTTTGTTGAGCAAAATGAGCGTGTCCGTAAAGCAACTTTTAAGGGCAGAATGTTTTCAGGAATTCTCTTTCCTGTCATGAACGGAATGAGCTTGGTCAATACAGCTATTGTTATTTTTGTCGGTTCAGCTGTCTTACTGAATGATAAGAATATCGAGACAGCAACTGCTCTGGGCTTGATTGTCATGTTTACTCAGTTCTCGCAACAGTATTACCAGCCCATTATCCAATTAGCAGCGAGCTGGGGAAGCTTGCAACTGGCTTTTACAGGTGCGGACCGTATCCAAGAAATGTTTGATGCAGAAGAAGAAATTCGTCCTCAAGATGCTCCAGTCTTTAATGAATTAAAAGAGGGTGTAGAGATTAGCAAGGTAGACTTTTCATACCTGCTAGGGAAACCGATTCTAAAAGATGTTAGCATTTCAGCTCCAAAAGGGAAAATGATTGCGGTAGTTGGTCCGACAGGTTCAGGTAAAACAACCATCATGAACTTAATCAATCGTTTTTATGATGTGGATGCAGGTAGTATCAGCTTTGATGGAACAGATATTCGCGAGTTTGATTTAGACAGTTTGCGAAGCAAGGTGGGAATTGTCTTGCAGGATTCAGTTTTATTTAGCGGAACCATCCGAGACAATATTCGCTTTGGTGTACCGGATGCTAGTCAGGAAATGGTCGAAGCAGCTGCTAAGGCTACACATATCCATGAATATATCGAAAGTCTACCAGATAAGTATGATACTTTGATTAATGATGACCAGAGCGTCTTCTCAACCGGTCAAAAACAATTGATTTCCATTGCTCGTACCTTGATGACAGATCCACAGGTCTTAATTTTGGATGAGGCAACATCAAACGTGGATACTGTAACAGAGAGCAAGATTCAAAATGCCATGGAGGCAATTGTAGCAGGAAGAACTAGTTTTGTGATTGCCCATCGCTTGAAAACTATTCTCAATGCAGATCAGATTATCGTTCTTAAGGATGGTCAAGTTATCGAACAAGGAAATCATCACGAATTACTCAAGCTTGGAGGCTTTTACTCCGAACTGTACCATAATCAATTTGTCTTTGAATAATACTCTTCGAAAATCTCTTCAAACCACGTCAGCTTCCATCTGCAACCTCAAAATAGTATTTTGAGCTGCCTTCGTCAGTTCTATCCACAACCTCAAAACGGTGTTTTGAGCAACCTGTGGCTAGCTTCCTAGTTTGCTCTTTGATTTTCATTGAGTATAAGCAAAAAAGTTGTCCTGGTATTGGGCAACTTTTTCTGATAAAAAAATTTTATCACGGACTTAAAAAATACATATTAGACAGGTGGAGTGAAGGATGATAAGATTATCAATAGAAAAGGAAAGGAAAGGAAATCAGTGATGGCAAGAACAGTTGTTGGAGTAGCGGCAAACCTATGTCCTGTGGACGCAGAAGGAAAAAATATTCATTCATCAGTCTCTTGTAAATTTGCTGAGAGTATTCGTCAGGTTGGCGGACTTCCTTTGGTCATTCCGGTTGGTGATGAGTCGGTGGTCCATGACTATGTAGAAATGATTGATAAGCTCATCTTGACTGGGGGACAAAATGTTCATCCTCAGTTTTATGGTGAGGAAAAAACAATTGATAGCGACGACTATAACCTAACTCGCGACGAGTTTGAGCTAGCTCTTTTACAAGAAGCCTTGCGTCAGAATAAACCAATTTTAGCCATTTGCCGTGGCGTTCAGCTTGTCAACGTTGCCTTTGGTGGGACACTCAATCAGGATATTGAAGGTCATTGGCAAGGTCTACCTTTTGGGACTTCACATTCTATTGAGACAGTGGATGGCAGTGTAGTGTCTAAATTATTTGGTAAAGAAAGTCAGGTTAATTCAGTGCATCGTCAGAGTATTAAAGACTTGGCACCTAATTTCCGTGTGACGGCTGTGGATCCACGTGATCAAACTGTTGAAGCAATTGAATCCATTGATGAGCACCGTATTATTGGTCTCCAGTGGCATCCAGAATTCTTGGTCAATGAAGAAGATGGCAACTTAGAATTATTTGAGTATTTATTGAATGAATTGTAACGACTAGAAATTTAGTCGTTTTTTTATTCATGGTTTACGAATCTTTATAGAATTGTATTTTTACGCAAACGTTTGAATTGTGATAAAAATTGGAAATTTTTAGTATAAAAACTTGAAAAAATTGTTAGTAAGCGTTATGATAGAAAAGAAGAAATTTTGGAGGAATACTATGTCACATATTAAATTTGATTATTCAAAAGTATTAGACAAATTTGTTGCACCACATGAAGTGGAGTACATGCAAGCACAAGTTACAGCAGCAGACGAATTGATCCGTAAAGGAACAGGTGCTGGTAGCGACTTCTTGGGTTGGTTGGACCTTCCTGAAAATTACGACCGCGAAGAATTTGACCGCATCTTGAAAGCTGCTGAGCAAATTAAAGCAGACAGCGATGTTTTGGTTGTGATCGGTATTGGTGGATCATACCTTGGAGCGAAAGCTGCCATTGACTTCTTGAACCACCACTTTGCAAACTTGCAAACAAAAGAAGAACGCAAAGCGCCACAAATCCTTTACGCTGGAAACTCAATCTCATCAACTTACCTTGCTGACTTGGTAGAGTATGTTTCAGATAAAGACTTCTCAGTAAACGTGATTTCTAAATCAGGTACAACAACTGAACCAGCTATCGCTTTCCGTGTCTTCAAAGAACTTTTGGTTAAGAAATACGGTCAAGAAGAAGCCAACAAACGTATCTATGCAACAACTGACCGCCAAAAAGGTGCTGTTAAGGTTGAAGCAGATGCTAACGGTTGGGAAACATTTGTTGTTCCAGATGACATCGGTGGACGCTTCTCAGTATTGACAGCAGTTGGATTGCTTCCAATCGCTGCATCAGGTGCAGATATCAAAGCCCTTATGGAAGGTGCTAACGCAGCTCGTAAAGACTACACTTCTGATAAGATTGCTGAAAATGAAGCTTACCAATATGCTGCAGTGCGTAACATCCTTTACCGTAAAGGCTATGCAACTGAAATCTTGGTAAACTACGAGCCATCACTTCAGTACTTCTCAGAATGGTGGAAACAATTGGCTGGTGAGTCAGAAGGAAAAGACCAAAAAGGTATCTACCCAACTTCAGCAAACTTCTCAACAGACTTGCACTCATTGGGTCAATTTATCCAAGAAGGAACTCGTATCATGTTTGAAACAGTTGTCCGTGTTGACAAACCACGTAAGAATGTGATCATCCCTACTTTGGAAGAAGACCTTGATGGACTTGGCTACCTCCAAGGAAAAGACGTTGACTTCGTAAACAAAAAAGCGACTGATGGTGTTCTTCTTGCCCATACTGATGGTGACGTACCAAACATGTACGTAACTCTTCCTGAGCAAGATGCCTTCACTCTTGGATACACTATCTACTTCTTCGAATTGGCAATCGCCCTTTCAGGTTACTTGAATGCCATCAACCCATTTGACCAACCAGGTGTTGAAGCTTACAAACGTAACATGTTTGCCCTTCTTGGAAAACCAGGATTTGAAGAATTGAGCAAAGAACTCAACGCTCGTCTATAATAGAGCTGAAAAGAGTGGTTTTACCACTCTTTTTGCTTTTTCTTGAAAAGAGAAATTGGACTCTGGCAAGACTTGTGATATAATATAGAGAGCAAAAAGGCAGATGCCTAGAGACTTTACAGGAGAAACTATGTCAAAAGATATTCGTGTGCGTTATGCACCAAGTCCAACAGGACTACTACACATCGGAAATGCCCGTACAGCATTGTTTAACTACCTTTACGCACGTCATCATGGTGGAACTTTTATTATCCGTATCGAAGATACTGACCGTAAGCGCCACGTCGAAGATGGAGAACGTTCACAGCTTGAAAACCTTCGTTGGTTAGGTATGGACTGGGATGAAAGTCCAGAGACTCATGAAAACTACCGCCAGTCTGAACGTTTGGAACTTTATCAAAAATACATTGACCAACTCTTGGCTGAAGGGAAAGCCTACAAATCTTACGTTACAGAAGAAGAGTTGGCAGCTGAACGCGAACGCCAAGAAGCAGCCGGTGAAACACCTCGTTACATTAACGAATACCTTGGTATGAGCCAAGAAGAAAAAGCAGCTTATGTGGCTGAACGTGAAGCGGCAGGCATCATCCCAACTGTGCGTTTAGCAGTGAATGAGTCTGGTATCTACAAGTGGCATGACATGGTCAAAGGTGATATTGAATTTGAAGGTGGCAATATTGGTGGTGACTGGGTTATCCAAAAGAAAGATGGCTACCCAACTTACAACTTTGCCGTTGTCATCGATGACCACGATATGCAAATCTCTCACGTTATTCGTGGAGACGACCACATTGCTAATACGCCAAAACAGCTTATGGTTTATGAAGCACTTGGATGGGATGCACCAGAGTTCGGTCACATGACCTTGATCATCAACTCTGAAACAGGTAAGAAGTTGTCTAAACGGGACACCAATACCCTTCAATTTATCGAAGACTACCGTAAGAAGGGTTATCTTCCAGAAGCGGTCTTTAACTTTATCGCCCTTCTTGGTTGGAATCCTGGTGGGGAAGACGAAATCTTCTCACGTGAAGAACTCATCAAGCTCTTTGATGAAAACCGCCTCAGCAAGTCTCCAGCAGCTTTCGACCAGAAGAAACTTGATTGGATGAGTAATGACTACATCAAGAGAGCTGACTTAGCAACTATCTTTGAGATGGCAAAACCATTCCTTGAAGAAGCAGGACGTTTGACAGACAAGGTTGAGAAATTGGTCGAGCTTTACAAACCACAGATGAAGTCAGTTGACGAAATCGTTCCATTGACAGACCTTTTCTTCTCAGACTTCCCAGAATTGACAGAAGCTGAACGAGAAGTGATGGCTGGTGAAACTGTTCCAACTGTACTTGAGGCCTTTAAGGAAAAACTTGAAGCTATGTCAGACGATGAGTTTGTTGTAGAAAATATCTTCCCACAAATCAAAGCAGTTCAAAAAGAAACAGGTATCAAAGGGAAAAATCTCTTTATGCCAATCCGTATCGCTGTTTCAGGGGAGATGCATGGGCCAGAACTACCAGAAACCATCTACTTGCTTGGTCGCGAAAAATCAATCCAACATATCGAAAAAATGTTGGCAGAGATTGCAAAATAAGCTAAGTTTCGACTACTTTTGACTATAGTAATTGTAGGACTTAGTTCAGAGAGAATCACAAGGTTCTCTCTTTTTTGTTGTCAAAGTAGAATCATATTCAATTAAATGTTTAGGTGGCGCTTTAAAAAGAGTTCTTTTTATATGTACTTGTTTGAAAATGCAAAAGTTTTAGTGTATAATACTAAGTGACAGGGCAGGGAAAGAAGTCAGTGATATGGTAAAATTCTTTACAAACAGACTCGAATTAGCCCAGACATCGTCTATGTTGTTTGTTGAGTCGACTTATTTTTTCTTTGCGTTTTGCTGATCACAGGAAGAAATTCGTGCGTTCATGCAACTATCATCCATAACGATGCCTTCGTTTTCGATTCGTAGTTGATATGCAACTGTGTATCTACTCTTTCTTTTCCAGAGAATAGAAAGGAATCGACCTTGCTCTGTTTACCTTGCGTTAAGCAAGGTTTTTTTGTGGAATGCTATCGCGAAATTTACGATTTTTCTATCAAGTGGTATAATATTAAGTATCCTGATGAATTGAGGAACTCAAATGAAAGAATTTAACAAATCAATCAAATTAGAGCATGTGGCTTATGATATTCGTGGACCAGTTCTTGAGGAAGCCATGCGTATGCGAGCAAATGGAGAAAAAATCCTCCGTTTGAATACAGGGAACCCAGCTGAGTTTGGCTTTACAGCACCAGATGAGGTCATCCATGATTTGATTATGAATGCGCGTGATAGTGAAGGTTATTCGGACTCAAAAGGTATCTTTTCAGCCCGTAAAGCAATTATGCAATATTGCCAATTGAAAAAATTCCCTAATGTAGGCATCGATGATATCTACCTTGGAAATGGGGTTAGTGAGTTGATTGTCATGTCCATGCAAGGTCTCTTGGACAATGGCGATGAAGTCTTGGTTCCTATGCCTGACTATCCTCTCTGGACAGCTGCAGTTAGCTTGGCTGGAGGAAATGCCGTTCACTACGTCTGCGATGAAGAAGCTGAATGGTATCCAGACCTAGATGACATTAAGTCTAAGATTAGTTCAAATACTAAGGCTATCGTTTTAATCAATCCAAATAATCCAACGGGAGCCCTCTATCCCAAAGAACTCTTGTTAGATATTATCGAGATTGCTCGTCAAAATGACTTGATTATCTTTGCGGATGAAATCTACGACCGTATGGTTATGGATGGCAATGTCCACACACCAGTAGCTAGTTTGGCTCCAGACCTTTTCTGTGTCAGCATGAATGGTCTGTCTAAATCTCACCGTATCGCTGGTTTCCGTGTGGGTTGGATGGTCTTGTCTGGACCTAAACATCATGTAAAGGGCTATATTGAAGGTCTCAACATGCTTTCAAACATGCGCCTTTGTTCCAACGTCTTGGCTCAACAGGTTGTTCAAACTTCACTCGGTGGTCACCAGTCGGTGGACGAATTACTCTTACCAGGTGGTCGTATCTACGAGCAAAGAAATTTCATTTATAATGCCATTCAAGATATTCCTGGTTTGTCAGCGGTTAAACCGAAAGCTGGTCTTTATATCTTCCCTAAAATTGATCGCAATATGTACCGTATCGATGATGATGAACAGTTTGTTCTTGATTTCTTGAAGCAAGAGAAGGTGCTTTTGGTTCATGGACGAGGATTTAACTGGAAAGAGCCAGATCACTTCCGTATCGTCTATCTGCCAGGTGTCGATGAATTAGCCCAAATTCAAGAAAAGATGACCCGTTTCTTGAAGCAGTATCGTAGATAAGAACGATCTAGGTTTCGAGTACAATCAGCAAATTTTATCTCAGAGAAATCAAATGTTTTGATGATTTTAACATTGTTTCTTTGAGTTTTTTCATGTTTTAAAAAAATGCATTGATTATCTGCAATATCCTGAGAAGTTTGAATTTGTTGATTTAGATAATGAAGTATCTGCGATTGAGCTTCTTTAATGTTGTGCATATAAATAAAAATGAAGCAAGAGTGAAAAATTGAATGGGATAGGGTAGACGAATAAAATGTTAACTACGAAAAAGATTATTGCGGAATTTGAGGGCTTGTTGGTCATGCCTTTTGAAGCTCCTTATCAAATCAACTTTGAAAAGTGGAAGCGTGATGTTGAAAAGACTCTCTTTTATGGATCGGTCAATTTAGATCAGTCTGAAAGTCTCTTTTCTTACTACGAACCTATCTATCGGGTGATTATTCAAGGAAATCTCCAGCAAATTATTGATGAATTGACCTTGCTTGAGAAGATTGTCTTAGAAAACACACCGAGGGTATCTATCACAAAGCAGCTCTTTACCCAGTTTGTCATGGATGTCTTCCATCTTTTTGAACATTTGAAAGCAGACGATATGACAGATATTGTCAAAAACATCCATGCCATTACAACTTTTGAGGATTTAGTCGCTTATACCAAGGAAACCTTGACATCCTTCTTCGGCCAATATCGCATGAATGAAAATGTAGTCAGCGTGCTTGAAGTCATTGGTAGAGATTACAAAAAAGAACTTTCCCTCAAGGATATCAGCAAGGATCTCTTTATCAATCCCGTTTATTTGGGTCAGTTGATTAAGAAGGAAACCAATTCCACCTTTGCAGAGCTTCTCAATAAGCAACGTATCAAGGCAGCTCAGCAGCTCTTGCTATCTACCAATGATAGTATCGAGGATATCTGCTATGCGGTTGGATACAGTAATGTAGGTTATTTCTATAAGGTTTTTCGAAAACTGTGTGGGAAGTCTCCTAAAGCCTACCGTAAACAGGTGGAAACGAACTTGTAACAGTTGTTCTCCTTCGTAAAATATGCTATAATAATTAAAAAATTATGAGGAGGTTACTTTGATGAAAAAGAAACCAATCTATCTATGGGTATTACTGATTTTATCAGCCTTACTCTCAGCAATGTCACTATTTGGAATCATATCTCCAGTACCTACTGCGGATAGTGTGAACAACATTGAAAAGTTAGGTGGAGATGCTACTTATGCTAAGGAGTTCGTTGATTACACCATTAAGGTATCGGAGCATGGTCATTCTGTCTTCAGCATTCTCTTGGTTGTCTTATCTGTTATTCTAGTTGTTGTGGCTTTGGTTTTCCTTATTCGTAAAAACATCCAATTGGCTAACTACACTTATCTTGCTTATGTCTTCGTTGCCATCGTTGGTTCTATCTACAACTTTATCGGCGTTCAGGATGCGGTTTCACTTTTTACAGACCCTAACATCCGTATGGGAGCGGAGCTTGGTGCCAAAGGTTCTGCTATTTTTGGGGTTGTACTCAATGTTATTTTCCTAGCAATCGTCTTCTATAAGATGTGGCGTCAGCAGAAAGAATTAACAGAAGCTCAAGAAGAGGAAGAACTTGCCTAAGAGTTGACAAAGGATAACTATCAAGATACAATCTTGGTAGTTATTTTTTATGATTCAAAAGAGGAGGAGAAAATGAAAAAAATTTCCTTGGTCTACATCAGTCTGAGCGGAAATACGGAGAGTTTCGTAACACGATTGAAGGCTTACCTATTAGAACAGTATGAGAACATTGATGTAGAAAAAGTTCATATTAAAGACCTAGTCAAGGAGGGGGAGAATTTCTTTGAAATGACCACCCCATATGTGGCTTTCCTACCGACTTATCTAGAAGGTGGCAATGGTGTTGACAATGGAGATGTGGAGATTTTGACCACTCCAGTAGGTGATTTTATCGCCTATGGAGACAATGCCAGCAAGTGTTTTGGTGTCGTAGGATCAGGCAATCGTAATTTTAACAACCAATACTGTTTGACGGCTAAACAATACAGCCAGCGCTTTGGTTTCCCTGTATTGGCTGACTTTGAGATGCGTGGTATGCTGGGAGATATCAAGAAGGTTGCAGGAATTATTGCGGACTTGTATGAGTTAGATAGTTAAGAAGTGTGAGAGTCAATATGCAAAATATGGGAGAGATTTTTAAAGAGTTACGAAAGAGTCGGAATATATCCTTACAAGAGGCGACGGGAGGAGAGTTTACTTATTCCATGTTGAGCAAATTTGAACGAGGGGAGGCTGATTTATCATCTGTAAAATTAATTACTGCTTTAGATCATATTCATTCTGATTTGAATGAATTTATGTATTTGGTACGTGGTTTTGCTCAGAAAAAGACTTTGACTTTTACAGAAAATCTTTGGAACACATATGAAAAAGAAGGCCTTGGTTCTCTTCAAACATTGTACGAAAAGATATCTAAAAAGTATGCATCAAGTGCTGAAAAAAGCTATCTTTTACAAATGATTCGTATCAAAAGTGTTCTTGTATTTTTTGATTTAGAAGCAACAGCAACTGATGAAGAGTTGGACTTTCTTTATGACTATTTTTTTACTATTGATATTTGGGGAAATTACGAATTAGAACTATTTTCAACCATTTCTACCTTGTTTCCTCTTCCGCTCTATTTTAAATATGCTAGGGAGATGCTACAAAAAACAGATTTATTAGGTTCTTTACCGGATAATAAAGTTAGTATTGATACGATTTTAATTAATGGACTATTTAAAGCAGTAGAGGAAAAAGATAAGTTAAAGGCAGATTATTTCATCTTTCAGATTGAAAAGCGAGATTTACCAGAGCAAGAAGCCTATCTTAAAATTATTTATATGATTGCCAAAGGTTATTACGATACTATTTTTACATTATCGGATAAAGGGGGTGTAAGAATTAAGAGAGGTATTGAGATTTTGAAGGATTTAGAATACGTAGATGGTGCGACATACTATGAAAACTACTTTTTAAATCAATTTTCATGCAAGGAGTTGTAATATATTCTTATGGTGTTAGCTGACAAAAAATAAATTCGATTCTTAATGTTGCATATTTAATAGTTTCTAGAAGATATTTTATCTACTTTGAAGAAAAATATATTACAAAAAAGTGGGGGCTCCCGATTTTTTTATTATACTGGCTTCAATAGAAAATTCTTTGAAATATAGGAGAAATCTGTTATGAAGCTATTTTTAAAACATCATCTATTTAGAATACTCACTTTATCAAGATTTTTAAGTTCAAGTGGAGCATACATTTATAATTTGGTGTTTGTCGTCTATGCTGCTAGTTTGCCATTTAAAAGTCTAGCTGTGTTTGTGGCAAACATGATTACGATTTTGCCATTCTTATTTACTTTTTATGTGGGAATTAAGGCTGATCAGACTCAAAACAAAGCAAGGATGATTATTTGGGTTGGATGCTTGCAAAGTATTTTATTTCTCTTGATTGCGATAGTAATTCGTGATTCTAATTTTTTTACTTTTGCCTTTATTTGTTTAATGAATATCTGTTCAGATGTCTTATCAGATTATACAGCGGGATTACGTATGCCGATTATTCAGTATAATATTTCAGAAGATAAACTCTATGAAGCCTACTCCTTTACTCAATTTGTATCTTATTTATCAAATCTAGGAGGTCAAGCTTTGGGGGTATGGATACTCACTACAAGTCAACAAAATTTTTCTTTAGTTGCAATTGTGAACTCAGGTTTTTTTCTGTTATCTTCTCTGATTTTGTTAAAAAATAGAAAAGAACTGACACATCTGTCTATAACTGTGGAGACTCAACCAATTAATTTAGTCCAACAAATGAAAACAATCTATGCAGATATGGACTATGTGTTTAGAAAAAAGGAAAGTAAATCCTTATTCAAAATTGTACTTGTTATTCTAATTATGAACACTTTAGGAGGTGCTATTGGAGGTATTTATCATTTTTACTTATTAGACCATGATATCTATCATCTCAGTTATGCCCAAGCTCTTTTTTTGATTGAAGGTGTCAGCTTAGGGGGAGCTATTATTGGAAGTTTAACTCCTAATGATTATTTTGGGAAATTATCTTTTTCAAATTTGTTATCCCTTAATGCTCTCCTATTTGTATTACTTGCTATTGCCAATATTTTAGATTTTCCTCCTCTAGTCGGCATTGTTTGCTTAGCATTTGTTATGTATTTTATGTCGAAATCGATGCCTAAATTAGATACTCTGTTACTGTCTAATCTGAGTTCAGACGTATTAGCTAGAAGTAATAACTTCTTGAGTATGATTTTTTCCTTAACATTACCTTTTGGAATGTCTCTATTTTCCTTTTTAGCTTTACAAGATATCAGGATTTGCTGGTGGGTATTTATAGCTGGTAGTGTGATAGGTCTGATTTTATCATTGGAGAACAATCGAAATGAGTAAATTACAGAGATCATTTTTAAAGTATATAAGACGAAAACCAAGCTTCAAGGATATTATGCTATGCAGTGCCTTGCTACTCTTAGCAATCACTCTGATGCAGTTATCCGCGAAGTTTCTTGATGAAAGTTTGTCAACTTATGGAACCATGGCATCACTAGGGATTGTTATACTGGTGGGAATCTTAGTTCTCCGGAAAAAATAGAAAAGGACTCGAGAAATGCTATCTCGAATCCTTTTTTTATCTTCTGATGTCTTCCACAATTTCCTTTGAAATCATGATTCCCAAACGATATCCTTTATTGATGTAGTCGATGACATCGTTGATGTTTTCTGTTGTTTTAATTTTTTCCTTGATAGTAGCTCGAAAAGCTTCATCTTTTAAAAGCTGTTCTTGTAGAAGGCCTTGTAGTTTTTCCTTTTCGTATTTGTTAATGAGAAAAAGAACGACAAGACTAATGACAACTAAAATATAAGCATATTGGCTCATAAAGTCTCTCCCTGTGTGATAAAGAAGTTAATAACAAGAGAAAAGCGAAAAAGATTTTTCGCTTTTCAAGTAATGACAATATAAAATCAGGCAGACGATAGCTAAGCTAAAAAAGTGGTTGTTCTGCCCTTGACTCTAGCACCAAACCAAAATCCTCTACGGATTTTGGTTTGGTTACTTAGATTATTCTGCAATCCAGTGATTTTACCGATTACGACATGCATTCAAATAAATCGATATTATTTGGTTAGGTGAATTAGTGAAGCGTTTAGGCAATTCGCCTCTTTTACGACGTCGTGGGCCCCTAAATCGATTATATTTAGGGGTTATGACTAGTGAAGCAGTTAGCTAGTCAGCATAAAAGCGGCTAGCGTCCAACAATTAGGAATTTTAGTTACAGTAACTTGAAGACTAGTGAGGCGCCTAGCCAAAGTCCGAATAGGATTTGGCGTTAGTTACTTAGACTGCTTTACAATAAAGTGATTAAAAGCCTACGACATGAGCCTAACCAAATCGATATTATTTGGTTAGGTGAATTAGTGAAGCGTTTAGGCAATTCGCCATATAGCGATTGCCGTCAAGAGACTAGGAACTTTAGTTCCAGTCTCTTGTAACGATTTACATCTTCTCTGGTGCTTCTACACCCAACAAACGAAGGGCTTCTTTGAGGACAACTGCAGTTGCATAGCTGAGAGCTAGACGACTGTCGCGTTCTGGACTTTCATCCAAGATACGAGTATGAGCGTAATATTTGTTAAAGGCTTGCGCTAAGTTAATTGCGTATTTGGCGATCAGAGATGGGTCATAGTTATCAGATGCACGCTTGATAACACGGGCGAAATCTTGAAGCAATTTGATGATTTCCCAGCTCTCTGGATCATTGAGGCTGTAGTCTCCATCAGCAAGTGGTTGGAAACCACCTTTTCTTAAGATAGATTGGATACGAGCGTATGCGTATTGGACATAAGGACCTGTTTCCCCTTCGAAGGAAACCATTGCTTCAAGGTCAAAGTCATAACCGTTTCTACGATCAGTTTTAAGGTCGTAGAACTTCACAGCTCCAACACCAACAGCTCGAGCAACTTGCTCCTTGTTTTCAAGGTCAGGATTTTTCGCTTCGATTTGAGCCTTGGCACGGCTGATAGCTTCTTGAAGTGTTGGTTCAAGAAGGATGATGTTTCCTTTACGAGTTGAAAGTTTCTGACGATTCTTAGTAACGAGACCGAAGTCAACGTGAATCATGTCATCGCTCCAGTCAAATCCCATTTTCTTCAAAACAGCTTTTAGTTGTTTGAAGTGGTTAGACTGCTCTTGACCAACAGCATAGACGTTCTTAACAAAGTTATAAGTGCGAGCGCGGTAGATAGCAGTTGCGATATCACGGGTGATGTAAAGAGTAGCACCATCAGATTTTTTGATCATAGCTGGTGGCAATTCAAAATCGTCAAGGTTAACGATACTAGCACCACGAGATTCTTCAAGCAAACCTTTTTCTTCAAGGATTTTGACAGCTTCATCCATCTTATCATTGTAGAAGGCTTCTCCGTTTAGGCTATCAAATTCAACACCCAAGAGTTTATAGATGCGGTTGAATTCTACTAAACTTTCATCACGGAACCATTGCCACAATTGAGTAGCTTCTGGATCGCCATCTTCCAATTTTTTAAACCAGAGACGTCCTTCGTCATCAAGTGCTTGATCAGTTTCGATTTCAGCATTGATACGCACGTAAAGTTTCAACAGTTCGTCAATCGGATTGGCTTCGACAGCTTCTTTGCTACCCCATTTTTTGTAGGCTACCATAAGAAGACCGAATTGTTTACCCCAGTCACCAAGGTGGTTGATTTTGATAGTGTTGTAGCCCATTTTTTTGAAGATGTTTGAAAGGGCATCACCGATAACTGTTGAACGCAAGTGACCAACAGAGAATGGTTTTGCAATATTTGGACTTGAAAGGTCAATGGTGATATTTTGCTCTTGGCCTTCATCTTGTTGTGCGTAGTCAGAACCTTTCTCGATGATTTCTTTAATAACCGCTCCAGAAATTGCAGACTTATCAAGGAAAAAGTTTACGTAAGGACCAGTCGCAACAACTTTTTCAAAGGCTTGGCTATTAATTTTTTCAGCAATATCTGCTGCAATCATTTGAGGTGCTTTACGCTCTACTTTTGCTAGAGAGAAGGCTGGGAAGGCGATATCTCCCATGTCAGAGTTTTTTGGTTGTTCTAGTAAATTGAAAATAGCCTCTTGATCCAGGCTATCAATGACGCTAGCCAATTCACTAGCGATCAATTGTTTTGTATTCATTATAGGCTCCTTTGGACTTTTCTTCTATTTTATCACAATTTTAAAGAAAGACGAAATTTTTTTTGAAATATTCGGTTTTTTTGGTATAATGTTCTTATTAAATAGATGAAAATGTTATAAATATTCACTCGAGAGGATGTTATGAGAAAAAGAGAACGTCATCAGTTGATCAAGCAGATGATCACTGAGGAGAAGTTAGGAACTCAAAAGGAGATTCAAGATCGTTTGGAAGCACGCAATGTTTTTGTGACACAAACGACCTTGTCGCGTGACCTTCGTGAACTTGGCTTGACCAAGGTTAAGAAAAATGATATGGTCTACTACGTGCTAGCAAATGAGACAGAGAAGATTGACCTGGTTGAGTTTTTATCCCATCATTTGGAAGGTGTAGCAAGAGCTGAGTTTACCTTAGTTTTACACACTAAATTGGGTGAAGCCGCAGTTTTAGCCAATGTTGTCGATGCCAACAAGGATGAATGGATTTTAGGGACAGTTGCGGGTGCCAATACTCTCTTGGTAATCTGCCGAGATCAGCATGTTGCTAAACTCATGGAAGATCGTTTGTTAGATTTGATGAAGGATAGATAAGGAGGCTGGGACAAAAGTCCTAGCCTCTCAATTGCCTTTGGATTGTCGAGCAAGACGCAGTGGTTGAGTGGGCTCTACTACGCTGATTTCATCAGCTTTTACAACCCTACTCAACTGTGCGGAGGTGGGACGACGAAATCGAATTCTAACGAATTACCGATTTCTGTCCCACTCTCTATTTTTAACAAGGAGAGAATGGATGACGACAGAAAAATTATCACCTGGCATGCAACAGTATGTGGATATAAAAAAACAATATCCAGATGCTTTTCTGCTCTTTCGTATGGGTGATTTTTATGAGTTATTTTACGAAGATGCAGTCAATGCTGCCCAGATACTAGAAATTTCATTAACCAGTCGCAATAAGAATGCTGCCAATCCTATTCCCATGGCTGGAGTTCCTTATCACTCTGCCCAACAGTATATCGATGTCCTCGTTGAGCGTGGCTACAAGGTTGCCATTGCTGAGCAGATGGAGGATCCTAAGCAGGCAGTAGGGGTTGTTAAGCGAGAGGTTGTGCAGGTGATTACCCCTGGTACAGTCGTCGATAGTAGTAAACCAGATAGTCAAAACAACTTTTTGGTGGCTATCGACCGTGACGGTCAGCAATTTGGTTTGGCATACATGGACTTAGTGACGGGTGATTTCTATGTGACAGGCTTATTGGATTTTACCCTGGTCTGTGGTGAAATCCGAAATCTTAAGGCAAGAGAAGTTGTCATCGGCTATGCTTTAACGGAAGAGGAAGAACAGATTCTCAGCCGTCAAATGAATTTGGTGCTTTCTTATGAGCAAGAATTATTTGAAGACATACATCTGCTGGATCCACGCTTGGCGCCTATTGAACAAGCTGCCAGCAGTAAGCTACTTCAGTATATTCATCGGACTCAGATGAGAGAACTGAACCATTTGAAACCAGTTATCCGTTATGAAATTAAGGATTTCTTGCAGATGGATTATGCAACCAAGGCTAGTTTAGATCTAGTAGAAAATGCTCGCTCAGGTAAGAAACAAGGCAGTCTTTTCTGGTTGCTAGATGAAACTAAGACTGCCATGGGAATGCGTCTTTTGCGCTCTTGGATCCACCGTCCCTTGATTGACAAGGATCGTATCCTTGAACGTCAGGAGGTTGTACAGGTCTTTCTGGATTATTTCTTTGAACGTAGTGATTTGACAGAAAGCCTAAAGGGAGTCTACGATATTGAGCGCCTGGCTAGTCGTGTTTCTTTTGGGAAAAGCAATCCTAAAGACCTCTTGCAATTAGCGACTACCTTGGGAAGTGTTCCAAGAATTCGCGCCATTTTAGAAGGAATGGAGCAACCAGCTCTAACTTATCTAATTAAACAACTAGATGCTATTCCTGAGTTGGAAAATCTCATTAGCGCAGCCATTTCTCCTGAGGCTCCTCATGTGATTACAGAGGGTGGTATTATCCGGACTGGATTTGACGAGACCTTGGACAAGTATCGTCGGGTACTGAGAGAAGGAACCAGCTGGATAGCTGAGATTGAGGCTAAGGAGAGAGAAAATTCTGGCATCAGTACGCTCAAGATTGACTACAATAAAAAAGACGGCTACTATTTCCATGTGACCAATTCGCAGCTTGGTAACGTACCAGCCCACTTTTTCCGTAAGGCTACGCTAAAAAACTCTGAACGTTTTGGGACAGAGGAGTTGGCTCGTATCGAAGGAGAAATGTTAGAAGCGCGTGAGAAATCAGCCAATCTTGAATACGAAATTTTTATGCGGATCCGTGAGGAGGTTGGCAAGTATATCCAACGCCTGCAAGCCCTAGCCCAAGGAATCGCTACTGTCGATGTCTTACAAGGCTTGGCAGTGGTAGCAGAAAATCAACGCCTGATTCGTCCAGAGTTTGGTCAGGACTCGCAAATTGACATCCAAAAGGGACGTCACGCAGTTGTTGAGAAGGTCATGGGAGCCCAAACCTATATTCCCAACAGCATCCAAATGGATGAAGATACTAGCATCCAACTGATTACAGGGCCTAATATGAGCGGGAAGTCAACCTATATGCGTCAACTAGCTATGACAGCAGTCATGGCCCAGATAGGATCTTATGTCCCGGCAGAACGTGCTCACTTGCCTATCTTTGATGCGATTTTTACCCGTATCGGGGCAGCAGATGACTTGGTGTCAGGTCAGTCAACCTTTATGGTCGAGATGATGGAAGCTAATAATGCTATTGCACATGCTACTGAAAAATCCCTGATTCTCTTTGATGAGTTGGGACGCGGAACGGCAACCTATGATGGAATGGCCCTGGCCCAAGCGATTATCGAGTATATCCATGAACATATCGGAGCCAAGACTCTCTTTGCAACTCACTACCATGAATTGACTAGCTTAGAATCTAGCCTGGAACATCTGATTAATGTCCACGTGGCTACGCTGGAGCAAAATGGTCAGGTTACCTTCCTTCACAAGATCGAAGCAGGACCAGCTGATAAATCATACGGTATTCACGTAGCTAAGATTGCAGGTTTACCGACAGATTTGCTAGTAAGGGCAGATGCAATATTAACGCAATTAGAGAGTCAAGGTCAGGAAAGTCCTGCTCCAATGAAACAAACACATGCAGTTTCTGAACAAATTTCCCTATTTGACTCAGCGGAAGAAAATCCTATCCTAGCAGAATTGGCTAAAGTAGATGTGTACAATATGACACCGATGCAGGCCATGAATCTCTTGTTAGAATGGAAACAAAAATTATAAATCAAAACCCACTCAGTCCTGTGAGTGGGTTTCTGTTGTATTATTTCTTTTGAGCCAATAATTGGTTGATGTGGGCAACCTTCTTTGATTCTCTTTTATAGAGAATCGCCCAGATGATGAGGTAGACGATGGCAAACTCTGGGATGAGTTGAAGGATGAAAGTCCAGCGAAGTGGAAACCAACCTGCCAGAATTGCTAGAGGAACAAAACCTAATAGCATGAGGAAGAAGTGAGTGACAGTCGCACGAAGAAGGCTCCAGTCTTTGGCGAAGAGACGGCTACCAAAACTAAAGAGGACTCCGATAGCTGCCCAGATAAGTGCACAGTAGAGCAAAACTAGAGCGCCATGTACCTGTTGTTGGATCATGAATTGGCCGATCAAAGAGTTGGGGCTAAGTGGTGCATAGTTGCTTGGTGAATAGATAAAAGAAAAGATAATAGATAGGATGAGGCCGATGAGGATACCAGTTGTGGCATCGTGGAATACTTGTTTTTTCATAGTTCTAATTTCTCCTTAATAGCTTTGAGGTAACGGCGAGATGAGTAGGTGAAACTGTCATTTTTTAGATAGATTTCAATCAAGCCGTTAGAGGTTAGTTTTAGATGACTAATAGCATCGATGTTGACAATTTCCGATTGGGAAATTTGGATAAAGGAAGCAGGTAGAATTTCACTTGCTTGGTAAAGACGAATGTCGAGCGCATAGGTTTGGCTATCCGTTTCAGCTAAGACTTTGCGATTTTCAATATATATACGTTGAATCTTACTAATCTGAATCAAGTAGACCTGGTCTTGGAATTTTCCTTTAAGAGTTTCGTTTTGATCCAGTGATTGAACAAAGTCTTGAACTTTTTGAACTCTAGGGGACAAAGATGGTGCTTCTATGATGATTTGTTCTTCGGCGTATTGTTGATCAATGTCAAGTCTAACTTTCATATTTTCTCCTTTGTAAAAGTTGTAATAGAGATCTCTTGCTTACAAATCTATTAAACACCATTTTTTAGACAATTACAAGAAGCTTTGTCTATGTGGTCGATTGGAGAACCTATCTGGTGGGTGAGCGTTTTCAGATAGATTTATGATCCAAGAAGTCAAAAAATAAGAAGAAATATATTGACAAAAATAGAAAAAACGTGGTACAATAATAGACGGTACTTTTTACTTTTGGTCTCTCAAGAGTGTACAGGGACGTGCTGACAAATGTTGCAAAAGTACACACAGATGATAGCTGTCACCAAGTGTATCATCACCAAAAATAAAAAAACACAGGAGAATGTAGATGCCTACAATTAACCAATTGGTTCGCAAACCGCGTAAATCAAAAGTAGAAAAATCTAAATCACCAGCTTTGAACGTTGGTTACAACAGTCATAAAAAAGTTCAAACAAACGTTTCTTCACCACAAAAACGTGGTGTTGCAACTCGTGTTGGAACTATGACACCTAAAAAACCTAACTCTGCCCTTCGTAAATTTGCTCGTGTACGTTTGAGCAACCTTATCGAAGTTACTGCCTACATCCCAGGTATCGGACACAACTTGCAAGAGCACAGTGTGGTGCTTCTTCGCGGTGGACGTGTAAAAGACCTTCCAGGGGTACGTTACCATATCGTCCGTGGTGCACTTGATACTGCAGGTGTTAACGATCGTAAACAAGGCCGTTCTAAATACGGTACTAAACGTCCGAAAAAAGCATAAGGAAAGGGGATAAAGAGAAATGAGTCGTAAAAATAGAGCTCCAAAACGTGACGTATTGCCAGATCCGCTTTACAATTCACAATTAGTTACTCGTCTTATCAACCGCGTTATGCTTGACGGTAAACGTGGTACAGCTGCTTCAATCGTTTACGGTGCTTTTGAACAAATCAAAGAAGTTACTGGTAACGATGCACTTGAAGTATTTGAAACAGCTATGGAAAACATCATGCCTGTACTTGAAGTACGTGCACGTCGTGTTGGTGGTTCTAACTACCAAGTCCCAGTTGAAGTTCGTCCAGAACGTCGTACAACACTTGGACTTCGTTGGTTGGTAACAATCGCTCGCCTTCGTGGTGAACACACAATGCAAGACCGTCTTGCAAAAGAAATCTTGGATGCTGCTAACAACACTGGTGCAGCAGTTAAGAAACGTGAAGACACTCACCGTATGGCTGAAGCTAACCGTGCCTTCGCACACTTCCGTTGGTAATAAAATGATACCAAGAGCGGTAAAGGCCCAAGGCAAAAATAGGAAACTGATGCAGTGTTCCGTGAACACAAAGCAGTTTATCTTTTTTGCACCGGGCCTCGCTCGGGTTCAAATCGGCTAATTAACTATAGCCCGAGTTCAATTCAACTTAACATCTCGCAAGTTGAAACCAACAATAACAAGATAAACATTGAGAACGGGTAGGTCCTGCCTATCCGTTTTTATTAAATCGTGTTATAATAGAATAGAAATAAAAAAATATAGGAGAAACAAACCTCATGGCACGCGAATTTTCACTTGAAAAAACTCGTAATATCGGTATCATGGCTCACGTCGATGCTGGTAAAACAACTACAACTGAGCGTATCCTTTACTACACTGGTAAAATCCATAAAATCGGTGAAACTCACGAAGGTGCGTCACAAATGGACTGGATGGAGCAAGAGCAAGAACGTGGTATTACTATCACATCTGCTGCGACAACAGCTCAATGGAACAACCACCGCGTAAACATCATCGACACACCAGGACACGTGGACTTCACAATTGAAGTACAACGTTCTCTTCGTGTATTGGACGGTGCGGTTACAGTTCTTGACTCACAATCAGGTGTTGAGCCTCAAACTGAAACAGTTTGGCGCCAAGCAACTGAGTACGGAGTTCCTCGTATCGTATTTGCCAACAAAATGGACAAAATCGGTGCTGACTTCCTTTACTCAGTAAGCACACTTCACGATCGTCTTCAAGCAAATGCACACCCAATCCAATTGCCAATCGGTGCTGAAGATGACTTCCGTGGTATCATCGACTTGATCAAGATGAAAGCTGAAATCTATACTAATGACCTTGGTACAGATATCCTTGAAGAAGATATTCCAGCTGAATACCTTGACCAAGCTCAAGAGTACCGTGAAAAATTGATCGAAGCAGTTGCTGAAACTGACGAAGAATTGATGATGAAATACCTCGAAGGTGAAGAAATCACTAACGAAGAATTGAAAGCTGGTATCCGTAAAGCGACTATCAACGTTGAATTCTTCCCAGTATTGTGTGGTTCAGCCTTCAAGAACAAAGGTGTTCAATTGATGCTTGATGCGGTTATCGACTACCTTCCAAGCCCACTTGACATCCCAGCGATCAAAGGTATCAACCCAGATACAGATGAAGAAGAAACTCGTCCAGCATCTGATGAAGAGCCATTTGCAGCTCTTGCCTTCAAGATCATGACTGACCCATTCGTAGGTCGTTTGACATTCTTCCGTGTTTACTCAGGTGTTCTTCAATCAGGTTCTTACGTATTGAATACTTCTAAAGGTAAACGTGAACGTATCGGACGTATCCTTCAAATGCACGCTAACAGCCGTCAAGAAATCGACACTGTTTACTCAGGTGATATCGCTGCTGCCGTTGGTTTGAAAGATACTACAACTGGTGACTCATTGACAGATGAAAAAGCTAAAATCATCCTTGAGTCAATCAACGTACCAGAACCAGTTATCCAATTGATGGTTGAGCCTAAATCTAAAGCAGACCAAGACAAGATGGGTATCGCCCTTCAAAAATTGGCTGAAGAAGATCCAACATTCCGCGTTGAAACTAACGTTGAAACTGGTGAAACAGTTATCTCTGGTATGGGTGAGCTTCACCTTGACGTCCTTGTTGACCGTATGCGTCGTGAGTTCAAAGTTGAAGCGAACGTAGGTGCTCCTCAAGTATCTTACCGTGAAACATTCCGCGCTTCTACTCAAGCACGTGGATTCTTCAAACGTCAGTCTGGTGGTAAAGGTCAGTTCGGTGATGTATGGATTGAATTTACTCCAAACGAAGAAGGAAAAGGATTCGAATTCGAAAACGCAATCGTCGGTGGTGTGGTTCCTCGTGAATTTATCCCAGCGGTTGAAAAAGGTTTGGTAGAATCTATGGCTAACGGTGTTCTTGCAGGTTACCCAATGGTTGACGTTAAAGCTAAGCTTTACGATGGTTCATACCACGATGTCGACTCATCTGAAACTGCCTTCAAGATCGCTGCATCTCTTGCACTTAAAGAAGCTGCTAAGACTGCACAACCAGCTATCCTTGAACCAATGATGCTTGTAACAATCACTGTTCCAGAAGAAAACCTTGGTGATGTTATGGGTCACGTAACTGCTCGTCGTGGACGTGTAGATGGTATGGAAGCTCACGGTAACAGCCAAATCGTTCGTGCTTACGTTCCACTTGCTGAAATGTTCGGTTACGCAACTGTTCTTCGTTCTGCATCTCAAGGACGTGGTACTTTCATGATGGTATTCGACCACTACGAAGATGTACCTAAGTCAGTACAAGAAGAAATCATTAAGAAAAACAAAGGTGAAGACTAATTCACCGTCACTTTTAAAGAAGTCACTTTGTGGCTTCTTTTTCTGTTTGGTAGAAATAGGTAAAAGTGCCTCAAATATGGTAAAATAGAAGGAGTATATTGTGAGGAAAATGGATGTCAACCACTTTTGAAATTTTAATGAATCAGTTGGGAATCCCCGCTGAAATGAGAAATCATGAGGCCTTCTCTCAGGCTGAAATAGAACAAGTTATTGTTCATAAACGAAGCAAAGTTTGGGAGTTTCGTTTTGTTTTTGAAAATATCTTACCTTTTGAACTTTTTCTAGAGTTGAAAAGAGGTTTGAAGGATGAGTTCTCAAAAACAGGAAATCAGGCTAGTTTTGAGATAAAAACGAGAAATCAGGAATTTTCTAGAGAACTTTTACAAGTCTACTATCGAGAGGCTTTTTCGGATGGTCCTTGCGCCAGTCAAGGTTTTCGTTCTATTTATCAGAATTTTCAGGTTCGCTTTGAAAATGATCAGTTGATTATCGAAGCCTCTGAGGCGGCAGATACTGAGCATTTTAGAAAAAATCATCTCCCTAATCTTAGTAAACAGCTGGAACTTTTTGGTTTTCCTAAACTTTCTTGTATTTTAGAAAAAAATGAAGAGCTGACAAGGGAAGAACAAGAAGCCTTCCATACAGAGAATCAAATGATTGTTCAGGCTGCTAATGACGAGACACTTCGAGCCATGGAACAGTTAGAACAGATGGCACCGCCTCCTCCAGTTGAGGACAAACCTGTCTTTGATTTTCAAGCCAAGAAGGCAGCTGCAAAGCCTAAACTTGATAAGGCAGAGATTACTCCTATGATTGAGGTCAATACTGAAGAAAATAGATTGGTTTTTGAAGGAGTTGTCTTTGATGTTGAGCATAAGGTGACTAGAACGGGTCGTGTCTTGATTAACTTCAAGATGACGGACTATACTTCTAGTTTCTCTATGCAAAAATGGGTCAAGAATGAAGAAGAAGCCCAAAAATTTGACATGATCAAGAAAAACTCTTGGCTCCGTGTTCGTGGAAATGTCGAGGTCAATAATTTCACACGAGATTTGACCATGAATGTGCAAGATGTCCAGGAAGTCGTCCACTATGAACGGAAAGACTTGATGCCAGAGGGAGAGCGTCGTGTTGAGTTTCATGCCCATACCAATATGTCGACCATGGATGCTCTTCCTGAAGTCGAAGAACTCGTTGCGAAAGCTGCTAAATGGGGACATAAGGCGGTAGCAATCACGGACCATGGGAATGTTCAATCCTTCCCTCATGGCTATAAAGCGGCTAAGAAAGCTGGTATCCAGCTGATCTATGGGATGGAAGCCAATATCGTTGAAGACCGTGTACCTATTGCCTATAACGAAGTGGAGATGGATTTGTCTGAAGCAACCTATGTGGTCTTTGACGTGGAAACGACAGGTCTATCAGCTATCTATAATGACTTGATTCAGGTGGCGGCTTCCAAGATGTATAAGGGCAATATCATTGCTGAATTTGATGAATTTATCAATCCAGGGCACCCCTTATCAGCCTTTACAACCGAATTGACTGGAATTACGGATGACCATGTGAAAAATGCCAAACCCTTGGTTCAAGTTTTAAAAGAATTCCAAGAATTTTGTAAGGATACCGTTCTTGTAGCCCACAATGCAAGCTTTGACGTTGGCTTTATGAATGCCAATTATGAACGTCATGGTCTTCCAAAAATCACTCAGCCTGTCATCGATACGCTAGAGTTCGCTAGAAATCTCTATCCTGAGTACAAACGCCATGGTCTTGGACCCTTGACCAAACGTTTTGGTGTAGCTCTAGAACACCACCATATGGCCAACTATGATGCGGAAGCAACTGGCCGTCTGCTCTTTATCTTTATCAAGGAAGTAGCAGAAAAACACGGTGTGACGGACTTAGCGCGATTAAACCTTGATTTAATCAGTCCAGATTCTTATAAAAAAGCTCGTGTCAAGCATGCGACCATCTATGTGAAAAATCAAGTGGGCTTGAAAAATATCTTTAAGCTGGTTTCTCTCTCAAATACCCAGTACTTTGAAGGAGTTCCACGGATTCCACGTACGGTGCTAGATGCCCATCGAGAAGGTTTAATCTTGGGGTCCGCTTGTACAGAAGGAGAAGTCTTTGATGCAGTCGTATCACAGGGAGTGGATGCGGCAGTCGAAGTTGCTAAATACTATGACTTTATCGAGGTGATGCCTCCTGCTATCTATGCACCTCTGATTGCCAAAGAGCAGGTCAAGGACATGGAGGAACTCCAAACCATCATCAAGAGCTTGATTGAGGTCGGAGACCGTCTCGGTAAGCCAGTTCTTGCGACAGGAAACGTCCACTATCTCGAACCTGAGGATGAGATTTATCGGGAGATAATCGTGCGAAGTCTCGGTCAGGGTGCCATGATTAACCGAACGATCGGCCATGGAGAAGCTGCCCAACCAGCTCCGCTACCCAAGGCACATTTTAGAACGACCAATGAAATGTTGGACGAATTTGCCTTTCTAGGAGAAGATTTGGCTCGTAAGATTGTCATTGAAAATACCAATGCCTTGGCAGAAATCTTTGAGCCTGTTGAGGTCGTTAAAGGCGACTTGTATACACCTTTCATTGAACAAGCCGAAGAAACAGTTGCTGAGCTAACCTATAAGAAAGCCTTTGAAATCTATGGAAATCCACTCCCAGATATCGTTGATTTACGGATTGAAAAGGAACTAACCTCTATCTTGGGGAATGGATTTGCCGTGATTTATCTGGCTTCACAGATGCTAGTGCAGCGCTCCAACGAACGAGGCTACTTGGTTGGTTCCCGTGGGTCTGTTGGATCCAGTTTCGTTGCGACCATGATTGGGATCACCGAGGTTAATCCTCTTTCTCCTCACTATGTCTGTGGGCAGTGTAAATATAGTGAATTTATCACGGATGGTTCCTACGGTTCAGGTTTTGATATGCCAGATAAAGACTGTCCAAACTGTGGCCACAAGCTTAGCAAGAATGGACAGGACATTCCTTTCGAGACCTTTCTTGGTTTTGATGGGGATAAGGTACCTGATATCGATTTGAACTTCTCAGGTGAAGACCAACCGAGCGCCCACTTGGACGTCCGAGATATCTTCGGGGAAGAATATGCTTTCCGTGCTGGAACGGTAGGTACGGTAGCTGCAAAAACAGCCTATGGATTTGTCAAGGGTTACGAGCGTGACTATGGCAAATTCTACCGTGAGGCTGAAGTAGAGCGCCTTGCTCAAGGAGCTGCTGGTGTCAAACGGACGACTGGCCAGCACCCAGGGGGAATCGTTGTTATCCCTAACTACATGGATGTCTATGATTTTACGCCTGTGCAGTATCCTGCCGATGATGTCACTGCTGAATGGCAAACGACTCACTTTAACTTCCACGATATCGATGAGAACGTCCTTAAGCTCGATGTCCTGGGACACGATGATCCGACCATGATTCGGAAACTTCAGGACTTGTCAGGCATTGATCCAAATGATATCCCTATGGATGATCCTGATGTCATGGCTCTCTTTTCGGGAACCGATATTCTGGGAGTGACGCCTGAACAAATCGGGACTTCAACTGGTATGCTTGGTATTCCAGAGTTTGGAACCAACTTTGTTCGAGGAATGGTTGATGAAACCCATCCGACCACCTTTGCCGAGTTGCTCCAGCTTTCTGGGCTGTCTCACGGTACCGACGTATGGTTGGGAAATGCCCAAGACTTGATTAAATCAGGAATTGCGGACCTATCAACTGTTATCGGATGTCGGGATGACATCATGGTTTACCTCATGCACGCAGGTCTAGATCCAAAGATGGCCTTTACCATCATGGAGCGCGTGCGTAAGGGATTGTGGCTCAAAATATCAGAAGAAGAGCGCAATGGTTATATCGAAGCCATGAAGGCCAACAATGTGCCTGAATGGTATATCGAATCTTGTGGAAAAATCAAGTACATGTTCCCTAAAGCCCATGCGGCAGCCTACGTTATGATGGCCCTGCGTGTGGCCTACTTCAAGGTTCACCATCCGATTTATTATTACTGTGCTTACTTCTCCATCCGTGCCAAGGCCTTTGACATCAAGACCATGGGTGCAGGCTTGGATGCCATCAAGCGTAAGATGCAAGAAATTGCTGAAAAGCGCAAGAACAATGAGGCTTCCAACGTAGAAATTGACCTTTACACCACACTTGAAATCGTCAATGAGATGTGGGAACGTGGTTTCAAATTTGGCAAGCTAGATCTATATCGTAGTGATGCGACTGAATTCCTCATCGATGGGGATACCCTCATCCCACCCTTTGTCGCTATGGATGGATTGGGAGAGAACGTTGCCAAGCAATTGGTACGTGCGCGTCAAGAAGGAGAGTTCCTCTCTAAAACAGAACTACGCAAGCGTGGTGGACTTTCCTCAACCTTGGTTGAAAAGATGGACGAAATGGGAATTCTCGGCAATATGCCAGAGGATAATCAGTTGAGCTTGTTTGATGATTTGTTTTAATTTAAAGTCAACTTGTTCAAATAAGCCGACTAAGTTTCATCTAATTAAGACTTAACAGTAAAACCAGTAGAGATGATTTTTTATGATTTTCATTTCTACTGGTTTTTAGATATGATAGAATATAAGTAAGTTTTTATCCAAAGACTAAAACTTTAGGAAGCTATATATTGAAATTATCAAAAATGATTGCTATAAATTACTAATAATGATACTCTCAAACAAGAGTAAGCTTAATGGAAGTAGTGTTTGCTATACCTTAATAACTTTTCGATATGGAATGGAGATAAGTATGATTTTAGGTGAAACTTATAGGAAAATAAGAGAAGAAAAGGGGATTTCTATTTCTTCATTAGCAGGTGCTGAAATTTCAAAATCTCAAATATCTAGATTTGAATTAGGAGAAACAGAGATTTCTGTCTTTAAGTTATTGTATCTTCTTGAAAGAATAGGAGTAACACTAGAAGAATTTCTGCTTATCTGTAATCATTATCAGCCTTCGGATTTTAATACCTTAATAGCTTCTGTTAAACAGGCCGCATATAATGAAGATGCTCAAGCATTACTAGATATGGTAGAGAAAGAAATAGAACTTTTTCATGAGACAAATTCTCATTACCATAAATTAAATGCTATTTTCATCGAAAGTATTGTTTCGGGAATAGATAAGAATCATCAATTGAGTCGTCAAGACGCCTCTTATCTTACAAACTATTTATTTTCCGTTGAAAACTGGGGTTATTACGAAACGCTTATCCTTGGAAATTGCTGTCGTGTTCTATCTCCAGATTTATTATTTAGATATGCCAAAGAGGCGCTCAAAAAAGGGAAGTTGTATAGTCCTATACCTAGAAATAGACAATCTCTCATTCAACTACTTCTCAATTCTTTGATTATAATGATTGAGAACGACTTATATGAGGAATCTTTATTTTTAAAACAGGCTACGAAGAATATATTAGCGGATTCCACAGATTTTTTTGAACAAACTATTTTGCTATATTTAGATGGATATTTGGAACTGAAATTCTATCATAATCAAAAATCACTTTTAAAAATCGAAGAAGCTTTAAAAATTTTCGAACTCTTCAATAAAACAATCTACAAAAATTACAAACAATACTTTGAGAAACACATCATTCATTTAGTAGACTAGGCCATTTATCTATAAGGTAATAACGTGATCAAACTCTTCCAATATTTTTGGACTTTGATCATGAGTAATGACAATAACAATTGCATCTCTAATGGATAGAATGTAGTCCATCATTGCTTTGGCTTTTATTGGATCAAGGTTGCTTGTAGGTTCGTCAAATATATATACAGAATATGTTTTGCCTAAAAACCTAGCTAAATCAATTCGTTGTTTTTCCCCTTCTGAAATAGTTTGATTTGATTGAGATAGACTCTTATTAAGAAATTCTTCATTAAAGCCTAAGGCTTTTCTTAATTTTTCAGTTAAATGAAGGTTTCTAGCCAATTTGATATTCTCTAGAATATTGCCTTCAATCAGAAAGTCATTTTTTTGCACAAACGCAATATCTTTATATAACTCCTCTGAGGGAATATCAATATTCTGTTTTCTGTTGATTTTTATTTCTCCATCATAAAGATTTTTTGGATAATAATTTAGTATTAATTTTACTAAAGTTGTTTTCCCAGTTCCTGAAGCACCGATAATCGCATAGCGCTTGCCTTTTTTAAATTCATAGGAAAAATGATCAAATAATATTCTATTTTCAATTTCATAATATAATTGGCTAATAGAAATGGTCGAAATATGATCATAATTAATTGTAGTTGTTTTATGAAAAATTTCATGATTCGTCTCATATAGATTTTCTTGGATATTATCAATAATGGACTTACAACTGTTGATTAAATTTTTATTGTAAAGAATAGATTGTAAAGGAGCAAAGACACCGTTTAATAATTGAATACTTGCTACGAGTAATCCAATAGTCAGTAAGTTATTTCTTACAAAAAAGATACCAGCAACCATACAGGATAGTTGAGAGCAAAAACTTAGTAAGGTTCCAGTAGTTGAAGCTATGTCTTTTAAAAATTGATAAGTTTTTCTGGACTCTTCAAATTCTAAACTGATTCCCTGAATTTTTTCTTGAATCCAGCTTTGAACATTTAATAACTTAATTTGTTCAAAACCATCAATAAAGTTTGTCATTTTTGATAAATAGTGACTATTTTGTAGGGAATAATTATTAGTTGCTTTAGTCATTAACTTTCCAGGAATTTGAGATAGAAAAATCGTTATACTCGACAATAAAAGAAAGACTAATGCTAATCGCCATTCTATATAAATAATAGCAACCACACTCATGATAAGGCTCCCTAAATTTGCGATTAGAGAGATTCTAGGAATCAATAAATTTTCTTGAATAAGGTCACTGTTTTTGGTGATATTATTTAAGAAATCTGAATGGTTACGGTTGTCAATTTGGTTAAATTCACGCGATAAATAATGTAATAAGAGACGCCTTTTTAGATCTAAAATAACTTTTTTTACATATTGGTTTTTAAGATAGGAATAGGAAGAAGAAATCAAGAACCACAGTAAAATCGAACTTACACAAATAGTGATATGAAAGAGTAATCCACTATTTGAATTAGATATACCATCAAGTATTCTTCCTAATTGCAGAGAGAAGAGTGTCATTAAAAGAGCACTTGTCAGACTTAATAAAATAAGCAAGAAATATAGTAATTTATATTGTTTCGTAATCTGGTTCATATTTTTCACCTCTTAATCTATGATAGCAACATTATATTCTAAAACTAAAACTCAGACTGAGATCTCCCATATTTGGGACATTAATTTTATTTCTTTACTATATTTTAGCTTATAGCTATCCATTGTATATCCAATGAGTTTACATTAGCTTTCTTTTTTGTTAAAATAGTCTATAGAAAGAGGGTGAGAATATGCCAAAGACGAGTATGAGTATTCGTTTGGATAGTGAGGTTAAGGAGCAGGCCCAACAGGTTTTTAATCATTTAGGAATGGATATGACAACAGCTATCAATATTTTCCTTCGTCAGGCAATTCAATATCAGGGTTTGCCTTTTGATGTTAGGCTTGATGAGAATCGGAAATTGCTCCAAGTACTAACGGATTTAGACCAAAATCGTAATATGAGTCAGTCTTTTGAATCAGTCTCAGACTTGATGGAGGACTTGCGTGCTTAAGATTCGTTACCATAAACAGTTTAAAAAAGATTTTAAGTTGGCTATGAAGCGTGGGTTGAAGGCAGAATTATTAGAAGAAGTATTGAATTTTTTAGTTCAAGAAAAAGAACTTCCTGCTAGATACCGCGATCATCAATTGACGACCTCCAAACATTTTAAAGGGGTTCGTGAGTGTCATATCCAATCAGATTGGCTTTTGGTCTATAAAATAGACAAGTCGGAATTGATTTTAAACTTGCTGAGGACAGGAAGTCATAGTGATTTATTTTAATGAATTTTAAGGGGGTTCTCATGAAACTAAGAATTTTTGCGGAAGACAAGCCAGCTGAGAAGGTGTTTGAGTATCAATTGGAACTTGCTGATCAGACAATCCTTCTATCGACAGCACTCTTGTCAGGTGCTATTGCTTTGGCAGGATTATTTTCTGCTTTGAAAGAAAAATAAAAATAGAAAAGAGAAAACAGAATGGTTTTACCAAATTTTAAAGAAAATCTAGAAAAATACGCTAAGCTTTTGGTTGCAAACGGAGTGAACGTGCAATCTGGTCATACCTTGACTCTCTCGATTGATGTGGAGCAACGTGAGTTGGCTCACTTAATCGTTAAAGAAGCCTATGCACTTGGAGCGCACGAAGTCATCGTTCAATGGGCAGATGACTTTGTAAACCGTGAGAAATTCCTTCACGCGCCGATGGAGCGTTTGGACAATGTACCAGAATACAAGATTGCTGAGATGAACTACCTTCTTGAAAATAAAGCAAGTCGTCTCGGTGTTCGTTCTTCTGATCCAGGTGCCTTGAACGGAGTGGATGCTGAAAAACTCTCAGCTTCTGCTAAAGCGATGGGAATGGCTATGAAGCCAATGCGTATCGCAACTCAATCTAACAAGGTTAGCTGGACTGTAGCAGCCGCTGCTGGATTAGAGTGGGCTAAGAAAGTCTTTCCAAATGCTGCAAGCGACGAAGAAGCAGTCGATCTCCTTTGGGACCAAATCTTTAAGACTTGCCGTATCTACGAAGAAGATCCAGTTAAGGCTTGGGAAAAACATGCTGCTATCCTCAAGAGCAAGGCGGAAATGCTGAATAAAGAGCAATTCTCAGCTCTTCACTACACTGCTCCTGGAACAGACTTGACACTTGGCTTGCCGAAGAACCACGTGTGGGAATCTGCCGGAGCTATCAATGCTCAAGGCGAAGGTTTCTTGCCAAATATGCCAACAGAAGAAGTCTTTACAGCCCCTGATTTCCGTCGTGCAGATGGTTATGTCACTTCTACAAAACCTCTTAGCTACAATGGAAATATCATCGAAGGCATCAAGGTGACCTTTGAAAATGGTCAAATCGTTGATATCACTGCTGAAAAAGGTGATCAAGTAATGAAGGACCTCGTCTTTAAGAACGCTGGTGCACGTGCCTTGGGTGAGTGTGCCTTGGTACCAGATCCAAGTCCAATTTCTCAGTCAGGTATTACCTTCTTTAACACTCTTTTCGATGAAAATGCTTCAAACCACTTGGCTATTGGTGCAGCTTACGCAACTAGCGTTGTTGGTGGAGCTGAGATGACTGAAGAAGAGCTTGAAGCTGCAGGACTTAACCGTTCTGATGTTCACGTTGACTTTATGATTGGTTCGAGCCAAATGGATATCGATGGTATCCGTGAGGATGGAACACGCGTACCACTCTTCCGCAATGGAGATTGGGCAATTTAAGGAGAAACTATGATTGGAAGTATGTTTGTCGGGCTTTTAATCGGACTACTAGCAGGAGCTATCACCAATCGTGGAGAACGAATGGGCTGCTTCGGGAAAATGTTTCTCGGCTGGATTGGTGCCTTTTTAGGACAATTAATCTTTGGTTCTTGGGGACCAAGTCTAAGCGGTACAGCCATTATCCCATCAGTTCTCGGGGCTATGATTTTGCTGGCCATTTTCTGGGAAAGAGGAAGCTAAGTTTCGCTATGGAAGGCAGATTAACTTTAAAGAATAAGAGAGAGGCTGGGACAAAAGTCCTAGCCTCTCAATTGTCTTTGGATTGCCGATCAAGACGCAGTGGTTGAGTGGGCTCTACTACGCTGATTTCATCAGCTTTTACAGCCCTACTCAACTGTGCGGAGGTGGGACGACGAAATCGAATTCTAACGAATTACCGATTTCTGTCTCACTCTCTCTTTTTAGGTCGCTATATAAAGTCATTTGAAAGCACTCATCTAAGCTTAGCTACAGACCTTTCAGTGACTGGTTCTTTTTATATTGCCTCAAGTATGGTACAATAAAAGCATGAGAATTCAACAATTACACTATATTATCAAAATCGTAGAGACTGGTTCGATGAATGAGGCTGCCAAGCAACTTTTCATTACACAACCGAGTCTATCAAATGCAGTTCGTGATCTAGAAAATGAGATGGGAATTGAGATTTTCATCCGAAATCCTAAAGGAATCACCCTCACACGTGATGGGATGGAGTTTCTATCCTATGCCCGTCAGGTTGTCGAGCAAACGCAACTTCTAGAAGAACGCTATAAGAACCCAATCGCTCATCGCGAGCTTTTTAGTGTGTCTTCGCAGCACTATGCCTTCGTGGTGAATGCCTTTGTTTCCTTGCTCAAGAAGAGCGATATGGAAAAGTATGAGCTTTTTTTGCGTGAAACCAGAACTTGGGAGATTATCGATGATGTCAAGAACTTCCGTAGTGAAGTAGGGGTCCTCTTTTTAAATAGCTATAACCGAGATGTTCTTTCGAAGATGTTGGATGACAATCATCTAGTGGCCCATCCTCTCTTTACAGCGCAGCCCCATATCTTTGTCAGCAAGTCTAACCCACTTGCCAAAAAAGATAAGGTGCAGTTGGCAGACCTAGAAGACTTCCCTTACTTGAGCTATGACCAAGGAACCCATAATTCCTTCTATTTCTCAGAAGAGATTTTGTCACAAGAACACCACAAGAAATCCATCGTGGTTAGTGACCGTGCGACCTTGTTTAATCTCTTGATTGGTTTGGACGGCTATACCATCGCGACAGGTATCCTCAATAGTAATCTTAATGGGGACAATATTGTTTCCATTCCTCTAGATATTGATGATCCTATTGAACTGGTTTATATCCAGCATGAGAAAACGAGCTTATCTAAGATGGGTGAACGCTTCATCGAGTATTTACTTGAAGAAGTTCGTTTTGATAGCTAATCATAAGTACATTAGAAAAGAAAAGGAAATATGACTACAATGAATACAAATGATTTTGATTTTCACTTGCCAGAGGAATTGATTGCACAGACGCCTCTGGAAAAGCGGGATGCCTCGAAACTCTTGATGGTCAATCGCCAGACTGGAGAATTTCAAGATCGCCATTTTCACTCTATTATTGACATGCTAGAGCCAGGTGATGCCCTGGTGATGAATGATACCCGCGTACTCCCAGCTCGACTTCATGGTCAAAAGGAAGAAACAGGGGGTCACGTTGAACTCTTACTCTTGAAAAATACAGCGGGAGACGAATGGGAAGTCTTGGCAAAACCTGCCAAACGCCTCAAGGTTGGAGCTCGAATCGTCTTTGGTGATGGTCGACTAAGTGCAGTTGTGACCGAGGAATTAACCCATGGTGGCCGTATTGTCCGTTTTGAGTATGAAGGAATTTTCCTAGAAGTACTTGAAAGTCTTGGTGAAATGCCCTTGCCTCCTTATATCCATGAAAAGTTGGATGACCGTGAACGTTACCAGACAGTCTATGCTAAGGAGAGTGGCTCAGCTGCTGCCCCGACTGCAGGCCTGCATTTTACCAAGGAATTACTGGAAGAAATCCAGCAAAAAGGAGTTCACCTAGTTTACTTGACCTTGCACGTTGGGCTTGGGACCTTTAGACCTGTTTCAGTAGATAATTTGGATGAACATGAGATGCACTCAGAGTTTTATCAATTGTCTGAGGAAGCTGCAGCAACCTTGCGACAGGTCAAGGAAAATGGTGGTCGTGTCATTGCTGTGGGGACAACCTCTATCCGTACGCTAGAGACTATCGGAAGCAAGTTTGATGGGCAAATCCAAGCAGACTCTGGTTGGACCAATATCTTTATCAAACCAGGCTATGACTGGAAGGTTGTGGATGCTTTTTCTACTAATTTCCACTTGCCGAAGTCTACCTTGGTCATGCTAGTATCTGCCTTTGCAGGCCGTGAATTGGTCTTAGAAGCCTACCAACATGCTATCGACCAAAAGTACCGTTTCTTTAGCTTTGGCGATGCCATGTTTATCTACTAAAAATAGAAGAGCTAATTCCTGATTGGATTAGCCTTTTTTGATGTCAAATAGCTATTGAGTTATATGGAAATAAATGATACACTGAAAACTACAGGTTAGCCGTCAAAAATATATGTAATTTCGGACTAGCCATTTTAGATTCAGACTAAACTGGGTCATCATTTCAAAAGGAGATTTTTATGAAAAACAAAACATTGCGTTACACTAGTCTTTCAGCTCTTGCTTTGCTGGCGGTCTTAACATTAGCTGCTTGTGGAGGAAATGCTGAAAAAACTACAGCATCTTCAAGTAAAGAGGCTTCTTCTAAAGTAACTAAGGAGTCATCAAGTAAAACAGAAGCTAGCCAAAAAGAGGAACAGAAGTCTGATACAAATTCTTCAAGCGCTACAGCTACTCAAACTGAGACAAAGACGGAAAATCAAAAAGATTATTCTAAATTCCTTGGAACGTGGGAAAACTATGCAGGAACAACAGCTACGATTACAGCTGACGGCATTGTGATGATTCAAAGCTCAAAGGGAACTTTTAAATATGAGATGGATCAAGTAGAGGAGAAGGATGGTTACTATCTGACAGGAATTCATCTTGTTGGAGGCGGAGAAGGAGCACGCCTGATCTTTATTCCAGCTGGAGTCCAAAATGAATTAACAGGTACAGACGGTAGCCAAGACGTCTTGGCAATCGGCCAATCACCAAGCGACAAAGATAGTCATTTTTACCGTAATTAAGAGTGAAAAGAAGAAGTGAGTCATACTGATGGCTCGCTTTTTAAGTGGTGAAAAGTATGGAAGAGATTTTTTTGACAAGCAAAAAAAGCCTTGAAATTAAGGCTTTTTCCTGTTGATTTAGATGCCCCCTGCATGTAAATTAGCGTTAAAATAAGTTAAAATAAATAAGTAAAAAGCGATTGAATCAAGATATTATCACACGCTAGTTAGTATTGAATTTAAGGAAATTGACCAGTGGTTGACCAAACTATGATCAAAAAGAAAATTAAAGTCAATGAATATAGAATAAAGTAGATCAGGAAACTGGTCTATTTTATTTTGTATTTATAGATAGAAAAATTTGAATTGTCTTTCTGAAAGTGATACAATAGACATACAGAATAAATTAAGGAGAATTACTATGTCACAAATTGCTGTAAGAGTAGATGATAAATTAAAAAAAGATGCTACTGAAGTTTTTAGTGAATTGGGATTAGATATGACAACTGCTGTAAAGTTGTTTTTGAAGCAAAGTGTTTTGACTAAAAGTATTCCTTTTAAGATTGGTTTGTATGAAAGAGAGTATACAAAAGAAGAAGTGGAACAGGCAAAAAAAGATATTCAAAGATTAGTGAAAGAAAAGTCGAAACTGGTTAAACTTGACTTTAGTAAACAAGAAGATATTGATAAATTCTTCGATGAATAATGATTATATTAGGAGAAAGAATGGAAAAAATAGAAGAATATTCAATATTGATTGCAAGAATTGAGTATGCTGATGGAACAGGTTCAAAGTCGCGTCCTGCGATGGTAATTGAGTTTAATGATGAAGTTATTAAAACTTATCGCTTGACTACAAAATATGAAAATAAATCGGATAGAATTAAGTCAAAGTATTTTGAAATTATTGATTGGTTTAGAGCAGGTTTAGAAAAACCTTCTTGGATTGATACTGTTCAAGCATATGAATTAGATAGGAAGAAAATCAAAATTCAAATTATAGGGAGTTTGACTGATAGAGATATAGTTCGTTTGAAAGATTTTTTATCAAATGTTGATTAGGAGATAGAATATGGAAATTAAGGAAATAAGTTATCATGATAGACTTCCAAAAAACATGGTTTCAAAGTTTAATTATTTTGTGAAGGACTTTTTGAAAGAGTATCCTAATCAGTTAGATAAGATGGATTTTGATGAAGTTCTGACGATTAACAAAGAATATGAAGGGGATTTAGAAGTCTATTTTGTTAAATTCATGTTGTGTAAAAAGGGAAAAGGCGGATTTTTCTCTCTATCTAGTACGGATAATGAGTTGTTTGTGTCTTGTAATGATGAACTTTGGGGCACTGTTATTTTAGAATAAAAAGCGAAGGAAAATCAGATATTCCTGGATATTTAATTCGCTTTTGGGGTCAAAATGTGCAACCAGGTATTTAAAATTTGTTCGGAAATAGAAAAATAACACTATCATTAGATAATGTTATTTTTTTTGTTTTCATTATAAAAATTTGTAGCTATTTCTTTAACGTAGTTTTCATAGCTGGCTGGAATTTCAGCATTTTTAAGGTAGTCTTGATAGTTGAAGTGTTCATCTATTGGATATTCACTATTCACTAAACTCATAAAATCAAGGATTCGTCCTTTTTCACTGTTGTTTTCAATGTGACTTTTAAAAGTATCAATTTGAGAAAGTGAATTGTTGCAATCATCATTGATTAAATGGTGTTTTTCATGAAGAAGTACATTTATTTTTTCAATATCGCTTGTGTCGGAACGAAGAAAAATAAAGTGTTGGTTATTTACAAGAATATATCTTCCTTTAGAGTTTAAGTTTTTAAGAGTGATCACTTTACAATTTAATTGTTCTATCTCTTTTATAACTTTATTTAGGTTCATACTTATTTTTTGTTTGCAAAATAGTCTTTTAGGAAGTCTTTGATGATTTCTCTATCGTTATCTGTGATTGGTGTACCATCATAAGCGACTGAATTATCAATAGCAGAATCAAGGTCAATATCTGATTCAGGTTCAGGAATGTCAGTTTTACCTAGAAGGTACTCTGTTGAAACATTGAAGAAGTTTGCTAGTTTTTCAACCATATCATGTTTTGGTTTTCGTTCTCCTTTTTCATAAAAAGCGATATTTTGTTGACTTGTGTTTATAGATTCTGCAAGTTCCTTTTGAGTTATATTAGCTTTATTACGAAGTTCTTTTAGTCTGATTTCAAGCATATTTTATCTCCGAAAAAAAATAAAAAAATTTTAAAAAAACTATTGACTTCTAACAACAAAAGTAGTATTATATATTTAACAACAAAAGTTGTTAAAGAAAAAAGTTCTTTGAAAATTTAATAAAAAACGTGTCAGACAACAACGAATCATTGACTAACACGATTAAATGTAGCAATTTAATTATATGTGAATTTTGGGAAAATGTCAAGTTGTGTTTGATAATAGGTATAACTCATGGAGTTTAGCTCCAGAATCTTTAAAGACAAACCAGTGTAATTTTTGTTCTAGTTCTGTTTTGTTTTTTGGAATCTAGTCTTTTGTGATAGTTTATTAAGCATTCAGCTAGATTCCATAAGTTGTATCTATTATTCTGTAATAAGTTCACGTTGGGTTTTTCGTCCTTTCACCTTAGTAGATAAGAAAAGGGAACTGATGGCTGTGGTGCAGTCAATGATACTTCGTAGAAGGTAGCTAGAGTGAGATAGTGAGGTCTATGTCGTATGGTCGGTGTGTGAGAGTAAAATCTTGCTAATGCCTTTGGGTAAGAAAGAGAGGATATTGAGTTATCCTTAAATTTGTGACCTTGGCGAAGGTAGTAGGCTGAGAAGCTGAAAGTATGCGAAGATAAGAGCATACATTTTATAACGCTATATTCTATTAAAAAACGTAAAAAGGCTTTGAAAATAAGCCTTTTTATTTTTGCAAAAATTAACAATAACTAGATTTTTATAAAACAGGTTTTGTCCTGATAAGAATTGAAAGTATTGTTAGTTTTCACAAGAGAATAGAGAGGTATTCTTTTATGTAAACTAACAATATGAGTAGAGAATGGAAAAGAGGAAAGATGGATATTTGGATTTACCTATCAAGAGTTGGAATACTATTGTCTGTACTTATTTTATTTATGTTTTTGATTTATTGGATGTTTAGTCATTTGATAATTCTGCTTGTATTTGTATTGTTTGTGGTTTTCTTTGCGATTTTCACATGGAAGTAGAAAGGAAAAGGATTTATGTTGAATGTATCAATGGCTCTTCGATTGTATCGAGAAATGCATAATAAGTCGAAAGAGGACTTAGCGAAGTATTTAGGGATTCAACCGAAAGCGTATATGCGTTATGAAACTGGTGAACGTGAACCTGGTCTTGAGAAGTTGTATAAATTGGGTTACCTTTATAACTGTAAGATTGACGATTTTATCAATATTGAAGAAAATTTTAGTGTTGATCGTGATGATGCTGTTTCGACTAAAGATTTAGATAATCTGGGTTGTCATCATCAGTTTTCTCACGGTTTGGTAACCATGTTGACAGAAGGAAAAAGCCATGAAGAAATGATTCGTTTTATTAAAGATGATAAGACTAAGTATGTTTTAAAATCTGAGGTAAAACAGTATTTATTGGATTTGGCAGATAAGATTGATAAGAATTAGAGGAGAGGTGAGTAAAATCGTATTTATTGAGTGGAAGGGAGAAGATGATGTAAAGACTTATTCCGAAGAATGGATTCGTAGGGAATATTTGCGAATATACAGTAGATTTTGTTGGAATTTGAAAATATATGCTCATGTGAAAAGGGGCGCTGATGTTTATGCTTCATCAAAAAAATGTTGTGAAGATTTATATAGAAGGTTGTATGCAATGGGGCAACTAACGAATAGATATTATCAGAAGATTGATCAGAAGATTGATCGTACATATAATTGTTTTTTAGAAACAGGGGTGATTAAAGAATTTTAATTGATAAAATCGGAAAAAAGATGTATATTTAGTATAGTTTATTAAAAAATTCTAAAGGAGAATAAAATGAAAATCAAGGGTTCGATAGCATTACTTTCAACGGTAACATTACTTGCTTTTAGCAATAATGTAGTTCATGCTGATTCTGCAAGAGAAGCAAGAATCGCTCAACTAGAGAAGCAGAAAGATAGTCTTTATAAGGCAAATGGGTCTAGTGGTTTTGAATCTAGTGGTCGCTGGTATTCTTTGAAGGAAAGTGAAAACAAGATAAAGGAATTAGAACAGCAAGTAACTCAGTTAAATGTACCTTATTCAGAAAAGAATACAATCAAAGTCAGTGCTGAGTATGCAAAGGCTCTTAGAGATTATTTCAATTATGATAAAAGTGATGCTGAAAGAGATCGAGCAGAACAAATTTTGAAGTCAGAAAGTAGCAAGCTGTGTTCACAAGAAGGGAATTTTGTTTCTAGTGCTTCAGATCAAGTTGAAGTTTATGATGTAAATAATCTTCCTAAAGAAGTTGAAGTTGAACTGAATTACTTTGCCTTGGATATGCTTAATCAAGTTCGTAGTCAAATGGGCATGCCACAGCTTACTCTAGCTAGTTCATCTATTGATTTTGCTGATAAACTTTCAAAAAAAGTTCGCGAAGCAAATAGAAGCGTTTTTGATTGGCATTATGTAAAAGGTATCAATGATGTAGCTAGAGAATATGGCTTGCCTACTTCAAGCAAGGAAGATGAAGTAAGTAAATATGGAAGTCAGTATTATGAAAATCACTTTTCTTTAAGTGGAGTTTCAAGTGAAATGACTAAAGCTGAGATGAAACAATGGATTTATAATTCTATCTTGAACTTTTTGTATAATGGGACAGAGTTCCTTCATGCTCAATCCGTAGCTGGTGTGAATTATGGGACAACTAATAAAAATGAGTATCTTGGACTATCATTTCACTATTTAAAAGATGGACTTGGGATTAGTTATATTACGGTTAGTGATGCTGAACTTTCTAAAGCAACAAAGAGTGTTTTCAATACTTCTAGTCCGTCAAACACAACAGAAAGCAATCGACAAGCAAGTTTAGCTAAGAAATCAAAAGAATTACAAGATGAAAAAAGTAAGTATGAGAAGTTACAGAGCGCTTATAACGACTATAACAAAATCTCCAAGGAAATTGATTCTCTGAAGGCTCAGGAAGAAAAGGAGAAACAAGAAAAAGCTAAGAAGGATAAGGAAAAACAAAATACAAGTCCTGCTAAGCCATCTAAGCCATCACAAAATCAAGATAAGAATAAACCGAATAAACCTTCTCAAAAACAAGATACGAATAAACCTAGCAAACCTTCTCAAAATCAAAGTAAACCTTCTTCAAGTAAGAATGGATGGGTTAAGGAAAATGGTTCGTGGTATTATTATTTGAATGGTAAGCCTGTTTCTAATCAGTTTCAAGATTCATATTATCTGAAGTCTGACGGTAAGATGGCAGAAAAAGAGTGGGTTTATGATTCATACTATGGCTCATGGTTCTATTTGAAGGAAGGTGGAGCTTATGTAACCAGTCAATGGTATAAAGTAGATGGTTCATGGTACTACTTTAAGTCAGGTGGCTATATGGCAAGAAATACCTGGCAAGGATCATATTATCTGAAGTCTAATGGGGCTATGGCAGAAAGTGAATGGATTTACGATTCAAACTATAAGTCATGGTATTATTTGAAATCTAATGGTGTTTATTTACGAAGTGCATGGCAAGGATCATATTACTTGAAATCAGATGGTAAGATGGCAGATAAAGAATGGATTTATGATTCTAATTATGGTTCATGGTTTTATTTGAAACAAGGTGGAACGTATGTAAATAGTCAATGGTATAAAGTAGATGGTTCATGGTATTACTTTAAGTCAGGTGGCTATATGGCAAGAAATACTTGGCAAGGATCATATTATCTGAAGTCTAGTGGTGCTATGGCTGTAAATGAATGGATTTATGATTCAAACTATAAGGCGTGGTATTATTTGAAATCAGATGGCTCTTATGCTCGTAATGAAATTGTTCAAGGCAAATACCGTGTTGACAATTCAGGAAAATGGGTTTGATATAGATAAAAAAGTCAGTTTAGTAAAAACTGGCTTTTTTGTTTGGAAAGGAAAAAGAAATGATTGAAATGATTTTTAAAAGATCTCGCTCGCCTTCTTAGGATTATAATGATTGAGATTGATAAAATATAAAAAAATTAAATTAAAAGGAGAAAAAAATGTCAAAGACACAAGAATTTAAGGCTTATGGTTCAATTCGTAAAATGAAGGCTGGTGGTGCATGTGGTGTTATCCTTGCGCTTGCGATGTTGGGAATGGTATTTTCTTCGACTGCATCTGCTGATGAAGTATCAGTAAATGCTACTGAAAATAAAACAGTATTGGAAGTACCGATTGTTCATGAAAAACTTGATAAAGCTATTGCAGAAGCGAAAGAAGCTGGTGTGAAAGTTGAGGTTGGTGTTACACAAGATAAAGGGGTGGCAACTACTGATACAGTAGCAGGTAAGCAGAAAGAAATTGAAGCTGATTATGCTAAACAGGAAGAAGATGTCAAAACAGTGACTGCTGATTATTCTTCTAAGGTAGATAAAACTACTAAAGAACGTGAAGAAATCGAAAAAGAAAACAAGGATAAACAAGATGCTTATGAAAAAGCTGTAAAAGATCATGAAGCAGAAGTTAAACGTATTAATGCAGAAAACAAAGCTATTCTTGCTGATAATGATAAGAAGAAAAAAGAAACTGAAGCTGAAAATGCACGAATTGAACGTGATAACGCTAAGAAGTTGGATGATTATAAGCAAGCTAAGTTGGATCAAGAAAATACGAATAAGCAGATTGAAGCTACCAATAAAAATGCTCTTGATAAGTATGACACTCAGTTAGCTGATTATCAAAAGAAACTTTCAATTTATAATAAACAGAAAGAAGAACTTGCTAAGAAGGGTGTAAAAGCTGAAAAACCTCATATCACGGTTTATGGCGATTATGATAATACTAAGCGTGGTAGTCTTGGCTATTACAGTAATTTAACTGCTTCATTTGAAGGGGTTGACGGTTTGACTGCTGTTAAAGATTATATTGGTTTACATTCTGATACAACTATTAGTGGAAGTCGTTCAGGATTGTTAGCGAAGGATAATGGTGTTTTTGCTCAAATTGTAAATCCAAAAGCAGGCGATTCATTTACGATCCATAATATTGCTGAAAGTAAAGATGGTAAGAAAATTTCTGCTAAGTTTACGTTCAATAGTGCTGAACCTGAGTTTGTAAAAGATGGAAAATCGTTAAGTGATACTAGAGTTTATATTCTTAAAGATAATGGAAGTGGCTCTATTAACTTTATTTTTGGGAATTTAGTTGAATTTGATACTAAAATTGATTTATTCTATGAAAAGACAAATAAATCTGTTGTGACAGCGATTGCTTCAGTATTTAATGATATTGATTACGGACAGGAGTTAAGATTCATTTATCAAGACGGTACAGAAGGGGTTGTTCTTAATCCTGTTGACTCGGAAGTTAAGAAAATTACTCGTGCTGGCAAGGAATATTTCAAGGGTAAAGAGTTATTAAATGTAGGTGATGAATCAGATATTCCACTTGGTTCACTTCTTTCTGTTGGATATGGTTCTAGCTTTAATTTTGCTTATCAAAATGGTGCAGGTGTGAGAAGTGAGAAAGCGATTGAATCACACCGTGCTGAAGTTATCAGACAAAATGGTGGGAAAAACCTTGCAGATAAGGATATTTTTTATCAAAATGGGTGGGCTGTTGGTTTGTTTGGTAAAGCAAGCGCAACTGTGCCAATGAGTATTTTAATTAAGCCTCCTGTTAAACCTGATCTTAAACAAAAGGATACTAAAGAAATCCCTATGCCAACATTGGAGAAACCAAAAGAGTTTGTACCTCGTACAACACTCCCAATTCCACCTGCTCCAACTCCACCAGAGAAGAAAAAAATTCCTGAAATACCTTTAGTTCCTACTGTAAAAGTGAATTATTCACGTTTGCGTGTTCAACCTTCAACTCCAAAACCTGTGAAGGCTATTAAAGATAACTACGGAAACAACATCAATGGTGCAAACACATTTGATAAAAATGTGAAATTCACTTTAACAACTGACTACAAACCATATTCAACATTTACTACTGATTCTAAAACTTATGGTAAGATCTGGGGAATGTTAGATGATGTGCAAGATGGTGCTTATACGGTAGATGATAGCAAAATCACTATGAATGATTCTACTGATAAAGATGTTAAGGCTTTGTTTAATATGTATCATGTCCTTTCTGAAAAGGAACGTACAAAAGAAATTCAAAGTATTTTGAAAGAAACTGGGTTGAATCCTAAAGGTGAATTTTATCTTTGGGTAGCTAAAGATTCGGCTTCATTCTATAAAAACTATGTGAAACAAGCTAAAAATATTACGATTGATCTTCCTGCACGTTTGCTTGTAGAAAAAGGCGAGATTGTGGAGAACGATTTTAGTCAAATTGACTTTGGTAATGGCTATAAATCAAACCTTGTTACAGTTAAAGTTCCTGATGTGAAACCTGAAAAACATGCTGTGGATCAAAAGGATGACAAGAAGATTCGTGATGGTGAAGAAATTCAAATTGGTGATTATTTACGTTACTTCCTTGATGGTGTAACTGTTCCTGCTAAACATGATACTCTTTATCAATATGACGGTATTGATATGCTTGATTTTAAGCATGACAGATACACAGGTAACTGGTCTGGTGTTATTCGTGGTACAGAGTACACAGCAGAAAAAGATCTAACGTTGCCATACGATGTTATTCTGAAGAATGGTAAAGTGATTAAGGCAGGAGACAAGATTGCTAAAGGTTCTGCGTATACCTTCCAATTTGAGTTTGACCAAAGTACAAACTCTGACTTTATCAAGAAGATTGTTAAAGTAACATGGAATGAGAAAGAAGGTAAGTGGGCTTACACTATTGACAAAGAGTTTTTAAACTCTCTTGGAGTGCAAGGAACATTTGATGCTGACTTCTATATCGAAGTTGAGCGGATTGCAAGTGGTCAAGTAGATAACATCTTCGTAAACATTGTCAATGGACAAGAAATGGAAGCGAAAGTGACAACTCATACACCTGAGCCTGAAAAGCCACAAGAGCCTAAGAAACCATCATTGCCGAATACTGGTACGGCTTCTAGTATGCTTGGATTTGTTGGTACTGGCATTTTGTCTATGCTAGGTTTAGTAGGTGTGAAGCGTAAGAAAGATTAATAATGTTGTCTATAGGACGATAATAAAACAGGAATTATTGTCCTTTTGTTTTTTGAAAAAAAAGAAAAAAATGTAAATAGAAAAGGAAAAAAAATGAAAATCGAAAAATTTAAATTCAATCCTGCAGCTATTGGGAAGGCAAATCATGTACGTTCTGAAAAAGCACCTTCTATTATTGAAGGTAAACCTTTTGATGGAACTCGTCATATTGTGATGAATGCGAAACATGGTATGTTCTCAATCATTACTCCAAAAGATATGGCGACATATCAAGTAAATGAGGAAGTTGAAGCTATTGAACCAACTTTCTTGGAAGATTATGTTGAAGGTACAAATTTCTCTGCTTCAACGAATGTATTGGCTAAAGGACTTAAACGTGTAGGGGGTTACAAATAATGGCTAAAAATGGACTTGAACTTGGACAACGTGTAGAAATTTTTTCAAAGAAATATCGTATTTTGAATGATCTTTTGTTGAATCCGAAGGAAATTTTGGGTACTTGTAAATTTATTAAGAATGAAGGTGCGCAATTTGTAAATGTTGACCTTGAAACTGGTGAAGGTGATTATGATGGTGTTGAAGTTCTTGTATATTCAGAAGGACAAGAAGATACTGTTTTCTTGAAAGTGACTGAACAATCAGAAGAAGAAATCAATGCTTTGAATCTTGGTTATCAAGAAGCTATTGATTTTGCTACTTTGCTGGTTGCATATCATGGTATGCGTAAGGCAGATCGTAATCAAGTAGAACCGAACAAGCACCGTTTCGTTTTTGTGGTTGATAAACTTAAAAAAGTTGGTGGAAGTCAACCTAAACAAGAACAGAAACATGAACAAAAACAAGAACAAGAACATAAAGGATAAGTTCTAAAGGAGAAAAGATATGAGTTTACTTCCTGCGTATAGAGGGATTAAGATTAAGCCTTATATGGAAAATCTAAGATACTTTATCTTTTCTTTTTTCTTTTTGTTGTTTAGTCCAATATTAGGATTTTATATTTATCAAAATTTAGAAAAACTAAAAAATGTTGATGTTCCTTCGATAGTGATTGTCAGTTTGATGGTTATAGTATTTAGTTTGATTAGTCTTTATTTGACTTGGTTTTCACAAGAACGTTTTTTCTTTTTTCAAAAGTTAGAAAGGCTTGCTAAACTAGCTTTCTTTTTGAAAGAAAATGGATATTCTTACACTAAAAAGATTAAAACGGATTCAGGAACAAGGGATAAAGTTGTTTTTCCATCAGTTTATATGAAGCAGAATCGGTATGATTTGGAAATTGCTTTTAAAATGGCTGGGAATAAGTTTCAAGATAAGTTTAAGAAGATTGGTTCAGATTTAGAAACAACCTTTTTTATGGACTTTATGGAAGTTCAGGACGATATAAAATTTAAAACTTATAAAATGGCTTATTCTGCGTTTCAGAATCGTATTAAGATTAGTGATGTTGAATATTCTAGTAAAGGTATTCAACTCATGAAGAATCTTTATTGGAATCCTGTTGATGATCCACACTTACTTGTGTGTGGTGGTACTGGTGGAGGTAAGACAGTTCTTTTAAGAACTCTGATTCGTGCAATGGCTAAAGTTGGAGTAGTGGATATATGTGATCCAAAACAAGCTGACTTTGTTACTATGTCGGAGCAGAAAGCCTTTGAAGGTCGTATTTCTTATGAGGTTGAAGATATTGTTTCTATGATTGAAAGAGCAGTTCAAATTATGTTCGCTCGCTATGCCTATATGCGTAAAATGCGTGAAGAAAATGGCGACAAGGATTTGAAGAAGTTTTTTGAATATGGACTTGAACCTTATTTTTTAGTTTGTGATGAATATAATGCCTTGTGCGCTATGCTTGATTTTCAGACAAGACAGCGTTTAGACAATGCTATGGGTCAATTCTTGCTTTTAGGAAGGCAGGCTGGGTGTTTTGCGACTATTGCAATGCAGAAGCCTTCAAGAGAAGATTTAGGCTCGAAACTACAAGCGAATATCAATTTCCGAATTTCTGTTGGTCGTTTAGATGAAGTAGGATATGACTTGGCTTTTGGAGAAGTCAATAGAAATAAGGAATTTAAGTATGTGAAATATCTTGCAGGTAAGCGTGTTTATGGTCGTGGATATGCTAGTGTATACGGAGAAGTGGCAAGGGAGTTTTATTCTCCATTGCTTTCAAAAGGCTTCTCTTTCTTTGATGAATATGACAAGATTGAAAGAAGGGAAAATCCCTTCAATCCTTTAGAAAATCCTAGTGCTGTACTTTCAGAAGAAGAAAAACAAGCATTGCAGGAAGAAATGCAAGTTAAAGAAGAACTTGATAAAGGAATGGTAAAAATAAAGAAAACTAGTCCTGAACTGGTTCAAGAATTGCTTTCCAGCAAACAAGAAGAAAAAGAAGGAGATGATGTTCCTTTGATGAAAGCAAGTGAGCTTTCTAATAAAATCGGTGTAAGTTTTTCATCTGTTCAGAATCTGTTGAAAAAATTGGAAGATCTTAATAAAATAACGATTTTAAAAGAAGATGGACTTATTGTATTGGATCGGTCACAAATTATTTTGTTGACTGATTTATTTGAATTAAAGGAAAGTGGAAGTCAGAAGTGGTCTGAAATTTTGGAAGATTTTCCTTTTGATGAATATGGACTATGAGAATAGGGGGAGATCCCCTTTTCTCTATTTTATGGATATTGGTATAGTCTAGCACTCTAGTAGCTAGTAGCAGAAGCGAGGAAGCGAAGCGACGAGCGCCTGCGCTCACTAGCGCTCACTAGAGTGCTAGACTATGCTAATGAACCCACCTATTCTAATAGGTGGGTAACAAAAGTTACAAAATGCACTTCACGCTTACAGCGACAAGGGTTACACTTGTGTCCCTTTTGAGTTTTTTTGTGTCCCTTTTGGTAAAAAAATGGAGTTTTGAAGGAGAAATGGAAGGAAAAGAGTTAAAAATTTTTAGACAAGAGCGACAAATGACTAGAAAAGAGTTATCAATTAAGACTGGTATTCCTGTTTCTACTATAAAGGCTTATGAGAATGGTTATAGGACTTTGAAGAAAGAAGATTTCCTAGAAATAAAAAATCATTTTAGTTTGAAAAAGTGTGATACAGACTTGACAAGGTATATGATAGACTATTTCAGATTTACGCTTCACAGAGAGAATGATGTCTATTATGTAGCTAAAGAATTTTTTGGATTTGATATTATGTTGAATCCTGAAACAACTTCATTTATGAAATATGAATTGTTGTATCGCTATGGCGATATTTGGTTTTTTGGTTTTAATTCTTCGTATAGCGAAAATGGAGAAGATAGAAATAGAATTACGATTCAGTTAAGTGGTCAAGGTTGTAGACAATTAGAAATGTATCTTGAAAGTAAAAATATAACGTGGATAGACTTTATAAAAAGGTTTCAAAAACGATATGGAGAAAATTTTAGTGTTACTAGAATAGATATTGCAGTTGATGAAATGGCTAGAGAAGATACGAAAGAGAATTTTGATTTATCAACACTAGTAACAAGGTATTATAAACAAGACATTGTTTCGCCCTATTTAAAAAGTTTTTCATTTGTGGGTGGTGGTGGATTTGATTTTGAAAATCCACTGGAAACGGAAAATAGACAAGGGTTATCAATCTATCTTGGTAGTCGGCAGTCGGAAATGTACTTTAACTTTTATGAAAAGAGGTATGAGATAGCGAAAAAAGAAGGAATAAGTGTATTAGATAGTGTAAGGTTATTTGGAATATGGAATCGTTATGAAGTTCGATTTTCACAAGGTAAGGCAAGGTCATTTGTTTCAGAAATTTTAGCTGGTTATGATGTTGCTGAATTAACACGTTCTATATTTCAAGGAGCGATTCAAATTTATGATGGAACTGATGAACATGGTTTTAGAAAGTTAGATAGTAAGTGGCAACGACTTTTTGGAACTGATGAACCGATTAGATTATCTGTAAGTCCTGAACCATATTCAGTTGAAAAAACAATTAGATGGTTGGTAGAAAGAGTTTCTAATTCTTTAGTGTATGTTTCTGAAATTGATCGCTTGTTCATGCAAGAGAATATGAAAAAAATAATGAGTTCAGGAGAAATTACTCCTAGACAAAGAAAACAACTTGAATTTTTACAAAGTCAGTTAGGAAGGGCAGAATGATTGAATATAGACAAATTGAGAAGATTGTATATTTGATTCCTGCAAGAAACTTCTATGATGGTCTAACAGATAGTAAAGTAGCAAGAGATTATCAAGCCTATATAGAGTTTCAATCTCAAACCTATAAGCAGACAAGGAAGCGAAGTGATTTGGATAAATTGAACCGATTGATTTCAGAGTATGAATCCTATTTAGCAAGACAAGTTGATGTTAAGAGAAAGTTACTTTGGTTTGGATTGTTAAGAAGGAGCAAAGAAGAGATGGAAATGGAGTGTTTAAAATTGATTGAACGATTTCATTTAGAGAAGTGGGTATAGGAGATGAGGTGGTGTTGTGAAATTATTTCTTCAAGAAGATTGCATGGACGTTATGAAAAAATATCCTGATAACTATTTTGATTTAGCTATTGTAGATCCACCATATTTTTCTGGGCCAGAAAAAAGAAAATTTTACGGACGAAAAGTCAGTCCAATAGGTGTAAGCAGACTGTATGGCGAAACCTCAGAGTGGCAAATTCCAAATAGGGATTATTTTGATGAGTTATTTAGGGTTTCAAAAAATCAAATCATTTGGGGTGTGAACTACTTTGATTATTCTTTTGGTTCTGGCCGTATCGTTTGGGACAAAGTCAATGGTCAGTCAAGTTTTTCAGATTGTGAAATAGCATACTGCAGTTTTCATGATAGCATACGACTGTTTCGCTATATGTGGAATGGTATGATGCAAGGAAAGTCAATATCTGAAGGACACATTCAACAAGGAAATAAGTCATTGAATGAGGTTAGAATTCATCCAACCCAAAAACCAGTCAATCTTTATTTCTGGTTATTGCAAACCTATGCAAAAGAAGGCGATAAAATACTCGATACTCATGTTGGTTCAGCAAGTAGCTTGATTGCTTTTCAAGAATTAGGTTTTGAGTACGTTGGTTGTGAGCTTGATCAAGATATTTTCAGTCTCGCAAAACAGAGACTTGATAATTACAATAAGAAAATAAAATTATTTTAGTAGTTATCGTGAACACAATATAAAAAGTCAAACAATGGTTTATTAACTGTGACCTTGAAAATCTTATTAATTTAGCAGATTTACTTGAAGTTTCGTTGGATTGTTTACTTGGGAGAGAATAGATGAAAGTTAAGAAACGTTCTCCAGCTTTATAGATGAATATATAAAAAGCTAAAGAAGAAAAGAGGTATAAAAAATGGCTTTACAAGGAAAAGATAAACAAATTATTGAATTGTCGAATGAACTTGCGAAAAAACTAAAGGATCAAGAATTTAAGCAAGCGTGGACTATGGCTGGTGAATTGAGTTCGCTTCTTAAAAATGAAGAAGAATTGCAACTACCGTATCAGGTTATTGAGTGTATCAAGAAAGACCTTTCTAGTTACTATGCAATGAATAAGGAATTGAATAAGGTAACAACTCGTGCCTTTGCGATTGGTTCTAGTTTTGAGCGTTCAGCTTCAATTTAATTGAAATTATGAAGGAAGTCAAGTTTGGCTTCCTTTTTTATTTGGAAGGAGAAAAAATGAGTATTAAAGTCGTCTATGATAAGTTTTCTGATGTGTGTGAGCATTACAATTTTGGAAAAAAGTTGCTTGATGAACCTGCAAAGATTATTGAACGCTTAGATGAACACTTTGACGGTGTAGAGTTTGGACAGTTTGATGGTAACAATCCTGACAATGTATATGTCAATTCGTTTACAGAAGTTGATACGCAGGAAGCATTGATTGATTTTGCAGGTATTTTGAATCATGGAGAATATGAGCAGTTAGTCAATGAAGATCGTTTGTCTGCTTATGTAGAAGAACATGAAGAGGAAATTGCTAGTCGTCTAGGAGATTCCTATGTATTTCTAGGGCATGAAGGTAATAGTTGGTACTTTTTGCAATAAAGAATAGCTGGTAGTGAATATGGCTTCAAAAGTATTGATTAAGAATCCAAAAAATGGAAGGCAGGCTTGGTTTAGCTTGCCTTTATATTTTGGAAAGTTGTCTGTGATTGGTTTGAGTGGTTCTTATGATGAACAAATTGAAATTGTTGATTATGAGGGCGATTCATTTATTGGATATGGTTTGTTTACTGTTGCTGATTTGGAACAGTTAAATAGACAGGTAGAAGGTTGATTGAGGAAGGAGAAAATAAAAAAATGGATTTAATGGCTTTAGTTATTTATAAAGGAGTTGCTAGACGAGTATTACTTCCAATTTCTAGTGAAGAAGTAGCTGAACGATTTGGCTATGAAGGTGAAGATATTGAAGTTACGATTGATTCGATTGAAGGTTTACCTACTTTGAATTGTGAAGATTTAACTTTAGATTTAGCGAATAGTATTGCTGAAAACGTGGAAGATGTAGATGAAGATATTGTCCTATCATTTATCGAATCAGCTGGTTCTGATCCATCATACCTAGTAAGTGTAGCTTTTGATGATTGTATCTTATATCGTGAAGTTGATACGGATAGAGAGTTGGGTGAATATCTTGTTAATGTACTGGGTGTAGAACTATCTAAAGAACAATTGATTCTTTATTTAGACTATGAAAAGTATGGTCGTGATGTCCGTCTTTCAGAAGGTGGTAGCTTCGTGGATAAGGGTTACTTTGTATCAAGATGATAGCAAATATTAGAGTTCTGAATGAAGGCAATTTCGATTATCTTTGTGAGTTAGATGTTATGAAGCATAGTAAAGAGCAGATTGTTGCAAGATTGAAAGAATTGGGAATTGATAAAGGGAATTTCTTTGTATGTGGTATTACTGATTGGGAAGTTGATAAGATCATGTCGCTGGACGAGGTTTACTTGCTGAAAAAAGCAGTCCTTGATTTGTATGATGGTGATGATTATGTTGTGAGATTTCAGTTACAGCGATATGTTCCTATCAAAAAGATTATTTCAACCTATTATCAATTCTGTTCTAAAGATGAAGTAGCAACTGTGATTCAGCTTTCAAAGAATTTAGATATTGGTCTTTTGATAAATTATTTTTTTAAATGTGGAAATTGGGTGACAGCATTTCAAGGATTTGTTGAGCAAGGAGAAGTTTTGAATACTCCCCAAGGATTTTATAGAAAGGTTAATTTTTGAGGAACGTAGAAAATAAGAAGTAAAGAAGAAAATTGAGGTGATCTATTTGAAATGATAGGAAAATTTAGAAAAAAAGAAAATAATAAAGAAAGATTGAAGAAAGTTTCTGATAAAAAGGTATATACTCCTAAGAAAATCAATCAAAAGAATGCAAATTTAATTTTTGGATCTTTCTTGATTGGTTTTGTGGTTTTTGTGGGTTCTGCTGGAGTTTTATCAATGAAGAATATATCTAAAGTGAAGGAATTTGAAAAAAATCAGATTTCTAAAGTAGATAATAAGGAAATTGATAGACGGTTAGAACAATTTTTGGATAGCTATGTAAGCTATTATTTTACCTATAAGGTAGGCGATAAAGATAGTGAAGAAAACGCAAAGCGTTTGAGTGAATTTTATGGAACATCGCCTAGTGTTAAGAATCAAGGACAGTCAAAACAAGATATGACTATTGTGAGTGGTCGCTTGCTAATGGCTAAGGATGGTGTTGCAGTTTATGCAGTGACTTATGATACAAAGGTTGATAACAAGGTTCAACGTGTATCAATCGAGTTTTCAATTCCATACGTTGAAAAAGACGGTCGCTATTATGTTGATGGTTTGCCTTGGTTCTCCCCTGTTACAGATTTTAAGAGTCAGGAGGTTGACAAAGAAAAGCAATTGGTTTTGACGGCAAATGATGGTCTAAGTGAAAATGATAGAAAAGATTTGGTTGCTTTTATCGAATTGTTCTTCAAGAATTATACAAGCAGTCAATCGAATCTTGACTTAATCTCAAAAAATATCAAAACAATTGGTGGAGCAACTGTTAAAAGCATTGATTACACCTATTTTGTGAAAGGTAGTGATAAAACACTAGCTTATGTGCAAGTTACCTTTGATATTTTGGGTACAAGCCATAGTGAGAATTTTTCTTTCGAGTTGAGGAAAGATAAAGATAGTTATTTTGTAGATAAAATGGAGCATCAGATTCCATTTGATTATGCGAAAGATAAAACAAAAGAAAATCAAGGAGAATGAGATAAATGAGTTTTTTTCAGTATTTAGTTGATAAGTTAGGTGTTCCTGTTATCGGATTGTTTGTATTTAGCAAAGCAATTCGAGCTTGGAGGGAAGGGAAGACTTGGGGGATTTTTGTGGCGATTTTGACTGGTTCTTTAATTCTTTGGTTCTTGTTAAGTCCAGAAACTGTGTTGAGAGCTCCTAAGTTTTTATTTGATAAGTTTTTAGAAGTTTTCAATTAAGCCTATGGAAAAAGAAGAAAAACAATTATTTTCGTATAAGCGTGGCTTTGATCAGCCTATATTTGTAAAAGAGTTATCGGATAATTTTAGTTTACCTTTTGCGATTGAAATGTCGACTTTATTATATTTTATATTTTTTACTCCAATTTTCTTTTTTGTACTGATGTCAGTAGGTTTTATTGAGTGGGGTTGGTGTTTGGTTGCTAGCTCTGCCTTAGGCTGGCAACTGGGTAAAATTCTGACTAATAATAAAATCGATGGTAAAACGATAGTGATTTATCTTCGTGATTACATTTTTTATTTTTGGAATTATGGAAGATACGGCAAAAAGTATTATATAAACAAAGGTAAACGATATGTAAAAATAGAAAGGATTTATCGTGGAAATTACGAGTAATTACTGGGACTTTTCAGACAGTTTGATATTACGTAAAAATGGTGGTGTTTTTGCAGTCTTTGAAGTTCCTAGTGAAGTTTTGGTTACGATAGACAAGAGGGGGCGTGAGAGATTTAAGCAAATCGCTTTTTCAGCTTTTAGTCAACTATCGGTTTATGGTGATTTTGAATTGCATACGATTCCTATTCCGATAGATTTGTATGAGCGATTTGAACTCTTGCGCCAAGATATTGACCAAGATAGCGGAACAGCGCCTTTAGCAAACTTGATAATGGATACCTTGCAAGAAAAGATTGAAGATGAGATTGAGTTTTTGTTTGAATATAAGCATTATATCTCTGTTCCATTAAAGTCAAATAATATCAGTCCAGACTTAGTTTCGACTTTGAAAGACAGTTTGTCTTACTACAAAAAAGAAACCTTGAAGTTGATTGGACTGGGTGAATTACCTCCCTTGAATTGGTATGAGGATTGGCAACTTAAAAAGAATGCTTTAAAAAGTGCCTTACATCAATTGAGAGTTCGTGAAGTTGAAAAAACGGAGTTGGAGTTTTTAGCACGTTTACAATTCTTACGAGGTCAATTTTATGACAAGGAAACAGAAGTAGATGCGATTAAGGATTGTATCGATAATATCGATGATACAAATGTCTATTTTGAGAATCATAAAGTGTTGCGATTGGAGAATAAAGATGATGATAATTTGGTTGCTTGTTTCCCAATTGTGGACTATCCTCAAAATGTATCTTCGATTCATCTACAAGAAGAATTGCAGTTGCTAGATTTTCCTGTAGAAAGTATCTATAAAGTTGCATTCTCGGCAGATAAGGGTGTTTCTTCTTCTAAAAAGAAGGCAAGAAATAAACGTAAAAATTTGGGGAATGTGGTTGCTGAAATTGAGGAAGATGGTGATATTCAACGTTTAGAAGTGTTAGAAGCTCATCAAATGTTAGTTGATTATCAAGAAAAGGTTGAGAGCAAAGAAAAAATGGTTGAATTTCTCCATTTCTTGGTTGTCACTGGTGATGATGAGGATGAAATTGAAGAAAGATATGATATTTTAAGTAAGCTCATAGCTAACTTAGGAGGTTCTCTTGCAAGAGGTTATGCCGACAGATTGTATCTTTTCTACAAAGGTCGCTTTACAGAATTGTTGGATAAAAAGCGTGAAAGTTATATACAATATACTTCTTTAGAAGGTTTTTGTCAGAATATGTTTTTTGTCACGAAAGAGGTAGGAAACAAGGTTGGCTTTCCCATTGCACGAATAGACAATGAAATTGCGAGCTGGGGAGGTGACTTTATGGCAGCCTTACAAGCAAGTAATCGTTTAGTTTTTTCAAACTTGCTACAGGCGAATAAAATGGGGATTAAGGATAAGATTACCAATAATCCTCATGTTGCCATTACTGGAGCAACTGGAAATGGAAAATCGTTTCTAACAAAATTGTTGTTTACGTTGAATAGTTTCTTAAAAATCAAGTCGGTTTATATTGACCCTAAAGCTGAAATGCGAAGTCAGTATATGAAGATTTTGAAGGAGTATGAGGAACAAAATATTCATGAAGAAGTCCAGGAGTATATCAAATCTATTCACTTTGTAACACTGGATATGAAGGAAGATAGAAATATTGGAGTGCTAGATCCATTTGCTTATATTGATGAGAAGACAACGTTGACAGAAATTGCTTCAGTTTTAATCTCGACTGTTTTAGACAAAGAGGATTCTAAGAAATTGAAATCTTATTTGTTGGAAAATATTGATAAGGTCTGGGATAGGAAACAAAATGGAGAAACGGTTGGAATGTTACATCTGTTTAAGACTTTTGAGGAGGAGAAAGACAAAGATGTAGTAAGGATTGGTCGTTATTTATCAAAAATGGGCGAAAATACCTTGTTGAAATTGTGCTTCTCTGATGGCTCTAACAAGTCTTTGCAGTCGGACAATAAAATTACGATTTTTGAAATTGCTGGTTTGGATATGCCCAAGACTTCTAAGTATGAGGATATGACAGATACTCAATTACGAAGTCTTGCGGTCATGTACGGATTAACCTTCTTCTGTGCTGATTTTGGAGAAAGAGATAGAACACAAGAAACCTTGTTGTATGTGGACGAGGCTTGGCAAATTTTGTTGACACCTGGTGGTCGTCAACTGTTGGCGAGAATCAAGCGTACAGGTCGTTCGTTTAATAATTTCTTAGTGTTGGTAACTCAGTCTGTTAAAGATGTTTCAACTGAAGATGATGGTACTGGCTTCGGTACAGTCTTTGCATTTTCAGAAGATAGTGAAACATCTTCGATTTTGGAACATCTTAAAATCAAAGAAGATGATTTGTCCAGGGCATGGGTTGAAAATCAGACGATGGGTCAATGTATCTTTTCTGACGTGTTTGGTAGAAGAGAAAGAATTACAGTAGATGGTACGATATATGATCCGATAACTCCATTGTATGCGACGGTCACAACGAATCTGAAGTCCACAGGCTAGAAAAGGAGAGAAGATGAAGAAGAAACTAGCTCTGTTTGTTTTTTTGCTCTCTATTCTCTTTCCTTTCCTTGTATCAGCAGATATTGGAACAGTTTCGCTTCCGAATGGTACGCTATCTGAAACTCCTGCTTTTGTGAAGGATAAATCTTCTTCGACAAGCTCATCTAGTCCTATTGATGGATTATCGCTTCCAAATAGTGGTAATACAGGTGCAAGTTCTAGTATTGTTTCGTCTAGCTCATCTACGGAAAATAAAGATCCTTTAGAAAAAATTACTGATGATACTTTAAGAAGAAGTTCGGATGTTGTCGGTGCAAATGCCAATCAAGGCGTTGCTGATGGTGTTAAGGAAACTCAAAGGAAGCAAGAAGAAGAAAAGAAAAAGAAGGAAGAGGAAGAAAAAGCCAATACAAAATTAAGTTATACCAATTTCAAGACAAAGATGAAACGCTTGACCAGCTATGTCTATTTTGATAAGGGTCTTTTTGGTCTTGGCGAAGTCGGGAATTACTGGATAAATAAAGTCGTTCAAGCTATTTTCTGGTTCTCTAAATTCTTGTTTGGAATCATCGTAAGTCTAGTATCTGCAGTTGAAAAAATGACGGATGTATCGCCTTTCTTGAATAAGGTTGTAGAAATGGCAAGTGCTGTTTTCTCAGTTTTGTTTGGTGCAACGACAAAATATATCGCAGGTGTTTTTATGGCTGTATATATTCTGTCTGTATGGGTCAAAGGCGGACAAGTTTTCAAAACAGCTTTGAAACTAGGCTTGGTCTTTGCGGTTGTTGGTGGCTTTTTTACCAAAATTTCAATCAATGGCAGTCCTGAGCGCTATCTTCCTATTCATCTATATAATGTCACGGATGAAATTACAAGAGAATTTCAGACGGAGATTGTGAAAAAGGTGGGGACTGTAGATACTTCGATGGCTGAAAGCTATTTTAACTCAACGATTATCCCTGCATACAAGAATATGAACTCCAAAAAAGATAGTGAGGGAAATTATTATCTTTCGGAGGAGGATTTTCAGGAACTAACGAACTATCAGGAAGGTAAAGGAAATTTTAAGTTATCAGATAAAGAAATCAAAGCATTGACCAAAAAGAATGATAAAAACGAAACAGAAGATGTCAAAGGTCAAAATTTGGTTGATGAATGGTCTGATAAGTTCACTTATGCTTTTACCTCAATTTTTGATGTAGTTGTGGTCGGTGTTGTGTATCTTTCAATGGGGCTAGGTCGAGTAGTGATATTGCTTTCTTATGCTGTATTGTTATTGATTTTACCATTTGCTTTAATTTTGAGCCTGTTCCCACAATTTAGTCATTATTTTGGTGGCATTTCTAAAAAAGGCATCTCCTTCTTGTTGATTTCGTCTGCTATTAGTCTGGCAAGCGTTATTGTTCCGATTATTTATGGAAATATGTCAAGTTTCATAGAAGATTTTGGTGGAGGACCTGGTCTTGTAGCAACGTTTTTGAAATGTATTGTGATTTGGTGGCTATTTAAGAATAGACACAACCTGCTATCCTTTATGAACGGAAGGGGAAATTACTTTCCTAGTTTGACAAGAAGACAACTACTAGGTCATCTAGGCAATCGGATGAATTTGCAACAAAGAGTAAAAACACTTGGGACAAAGGTTGGGGATAAAGTTCCTAACCGAGTAAAATCTTTAGCAAGAATCAGTAAAAATAATGCCCAAAGATGGGTCGGTGACAAGACAAAACCGTTGAAAAACTGGAATAAAAATCGCTTGGAGAAAAGAAGCAATCTAGCCAAAATGGAAATCCCTCAAAACGATGACTATATGGCTCGTAAGATAAAACGTGCTAAAAAAGTTGAATTGAGAAAAGCTCATAGACGAGAAATACTTGACCGAGCTAAGATGAGAGTTGAGTATTTTAAGAACTATGGAGAAAAGGATAAAGATAAGCGAAGTGTAAATAAAGAAAATTACGCGACTTTACAAAATAGAGTTCGTAAAAGCATGTATAGAAAGCAGGAAATTAAAGGCTATACACCAAAGGCAAGAAAATTTGAAAATGGAGTATGGAAAGAAACGGCTGATTTGCCATCCTTGAAACGATTGGAACGCAAAGAAAGGATACGCAAACTACAAAGGAAAAAAGGTAGACTTGGTTTACAAGAAAGGTTAGCTACGTAGATGAAGAAGAAAAGACGAGCCTTTGCCCTGGTAACTCTGTTTCTACCGTTGCTTTCTTTTTTGTTTTTGATGCTTCTTCTTGGTGGAGTGATTACAAGTTCTGCAGGTGGCTCATCAGGAAGCACAACTGGAAAGAGAACACGTTTAACGGCGCAAGAAGTAGCTCAAAAAGCCAATATCTCTGTTGAACGTGCTGAAGATGTTATTAAGATTTTAAACTGGCAGCTTTCAAAAGAGCAGTTCACTTTAGAGGGTTCTAGTGGTTCTCTCGCTGTTGCTGAAAGAGAAAGTGACTTTGACCCAACTCTGATCAATCCTTCAGGTGGAGTTGCTGGCTATTTTCAATGGTCGGGCTGGGACGGAAATACGATTAATGGAGATCGATGGGCGAATGCAAGCTCTCGTACTTTGGATAGTACAGTTCAGCTTGAATTGATGTCTTATGAGCTCAAGCATGACAAAAAGAGAGTAAAAGACTATATGCAAAAAGCGACTGTTCCTTTTGAAAGTGCAAAGTATTGGTCTGAGCATTATGAGGGTGTTTCCCTATCAGATGGACAAACCAAGCTAGAAAAGCTGGAGAAGGATAGCAAGAAGTGGTATGAAGTCTTTAAGGGTACGATTGAATCGGATGGCTCGTCTAGTGGCAATGCTATAGCTGGTAGCTTAGATATTGCTCCTGGAGCAGTTGCGATGGATATACCTAGTGGCTACTCTATTGATAAGGAAATAACCAAGGAAGGTTATATCACTCAATCTTATCCTTATGGTGAGTGTACCTGGTATGTTTTTAACCGTGCTAAAGAATTTGGAATTCAGTTTGATCCATATATGGGCAATGGTCAAGATTGGGCGCATAAATCAGGGTATGAAGTGTCTAACACTCCTACGAAGCACTCTGCTGTTAGCTTTCAGGGAAAGCAAGCTGGAGGTCACCCTACTTATGGTCACGTAGCCTTCGTAGAAGATGTGAAGGATGATGGATCAATCCTGATTTCAGAATGTAACTTTGTTCAAAGTGGGCAAGGAACAGGTATTACGAATTATCGTGTATTTGGTGCTGAAGAAGCAAGAAACTTTTATTATGTGATTGGAAAATAAAGAAAAGAGGAAAAAATATGAATAAGAAATTTGTAACATTGTTGTCTGTAGCTATCTTGAGTTCGGCAACAACAACTTTTGCAGATACACTTTCACTTGGTGGTGATAGCAGTGTCACGAATGATGCGACAAGTATTGTAGCAACTCCACCAACTGAAGCAAAACCGACGGAGGAAAAACCAGAGGAAGATAAAACATCAACTGTTGTGATTGGTGGTGAAAGTGAAAAGCCTATCGATGATAAAACAGGTGGTATTGTCGTAACTCCTACGGAAGAGGAAAAACCAAAAGAAGATAAGCCATCTGATGATATTGGGAAAGATATTGATAACATAGGTGTAGCTGTAGAGCCAACAACTCCAACAGAAAAACCAAAAGAAGATAAACCATCTTCTGACTCAGAAAAAACAGAATCACCACAAATTCAAGAAGATAAGAAAAAGGCAGAAGAAAATGTAGGTGTGAAGGAATCTGATGATCCTAAACCATTGAATGTAACAAAGGAAGAAATTCAAGAGAAACCGATTGAAACGAATACTGGTCATAAAATTGTATCTACGAATCAAGGAAAGGTAGTTGTTGAAACAAGCGAAGGTGATTATGCTGAAAAAGAGCCTTATGAAGTAGGTGCTGTGAAGCAGAAAGACGGAACAATCGCTGTGAAGGATAAAGAAGGACAGTTGAAGGTTCTTCCGAATACTGGAACAGCAAGTACAATTTTTGCGACTATTTGGGGCTTGATTGGACTGATTGCGACAGTTTTGGGTCGACGTAAATTGAATTAGGGGGATGAATTGTGACATATGGCGATGCGTTAATTGATTGGGTTCCTGGTGATTTAATTGATATTGGAACTTATCATGAAAAAGTGTTAAATATTTCTGATGAGCGTCTGTTAGAGGAGTATCCAATTGGAAGTAATTTTGTAGAGAATGTTAATTTTTGTGAGGTGGTATCACATTTTAAAAACGAAGATGGGCGACTATGTATAGGCTATAGAATTGTAGGTTTTGTATTCGAATGATATGGTGTGTAGCTCAAGTTATATCTTTTTTATCAACTTTTTTATTTTTATATTCAATAACAACTAAATCTACGAAGAAATTGTTTATATTAGGCACATTTCAAGCATTATTAAATGCACTAAAGAATTTTTTGCTTGGAGGATACGGTGGTTCTATTGTTCAAGTATTGGGTATGTTTAGAAGTTTTTTGAAGGCTTATGACAAGTTTAATGGACTATTTGCATTTTTAATTGTGTTTGCTCAGATAATCTTAGGGGTTTATTTGAATAAGCAGGGTTTAGTGGGTTATTTACCTATTTTTGCTTCAGTGGGTTATTCAATTTTATTAACTCGAACCAAGAATATCTATATTATTAAATATGGATTAGTTATCAATTTAATTTTATGGTCGATATATTATGGTATGTTGTTTGATGTTTTTGGAGTTTTAACGAATGTTGGTTATGCTATTTATACGGTAATAGTGGTACTGGTGAAAGTAAGAAAAGAATAGAGTTTTAGTTGAAAAAATCAAAATTAAGTATTTTAGTATGGCAAGGCAGAGTAAAATCTGCCTTTTTTATGTTAAGGAGTAGAAAATGGATCAAGTAAGTTTGTTGAAAATATATGTTGTAAGGTTAGCTCAGAGATTGGGAGATAATATGAAAGAGTTTTTTAGAATTTTGAAAGAGTCTGATAAATTGGGCTATAAACTATCTGCTATTTGTGGAGTAAATTGGCTGGTTGGTCAGTTGTTCAAGTGGCAATCTTTAGTGTTTGAAATGATAGCGTGTGCTTTTCTGATTAAAAAAATATCAGCAATACTTGAGATTAGTCCAAATTATTTAGGATTTTTAATGATTATTTTTATCTTATCTGTTCCTTTTTTAAAGTTGCGTTTTGGTGTTGATAGATTCATTTATTCATTTTTTGAAAGCATTGTGTTAGGCTTGATTTTTTCAATCGCAGTGGATTTTCCATTTCAAGAGAATGAATTTTCACTATGGATTTTAATGGCTCTTTTTAGCATTGGTATTTATCAGTTTATGAAGTGGTTTCAGACAAAATTGTTTCAGCGATATTTATTTAAAAATATCCTGAATAAGGAATATCTTGGTATTAAGAAGGCGACTGATCCTTTTCCTCCTGAAATCAATTTATATGTCGATGCAGGTGAAAGTGATGCAAACCAGCGAATGGTTATGATTAATAAACGTGCAGTAAAAGAGGCTTATCAAGAAATCGTGGAATTAAGTTTTTTGAATTTTGAGAGATTTACTGGGGTTTTTTATTATAGAGAACCATTGAGTGGTTTTGAATCTCCTTTGAAAAAGGGATTTTCTGATGTAGATGAAATGTCTCATTTAGTGTTTAGAGTATATCCTTTTGGAAAAGAATTAGATTTTTGTTTCAAGTTAATTCGATTAGATTTAAGTCGCAGAAAGGCTTTTACAGTGAAAGGTGTTTCTGTAAAAGTGGTAAATAATTAAGGCAGAGTAAAATCTGCCTTTTTTTATGTTAAGGAGTAGAAAATGGATCAAGTAAGTTTATTAAAAATGTATGCTGAGAGATTAGCTCAAAGATTGGGATATAATCAAAAGTACATGGAATTTACAGCTAGTCGTGATACTGGTTATGGTATTGAAACTATGACTGCTGAAGTTAGTAGATATGGGAAGTTTATCAAAGTTATTTATTATTATGAAGGATGTCACGCCAATAAAAAATTACCGAAAAGAAATTATGCTAGTCTTTTTGTATCGATTAAGGAATGTTATTCTTTTGATTTCATTAGAGGAGTAGCTTATACTTATTTTCCTGATATAGAAAAATTGTTAGAACAGTTATAACATAATTGAAAATGTGGCAAGATAGAAAGGAGAAAAAATATATGATCAACAAAATTTTAATTAAAATAGATAATTTAGAAGTACAACTTCCAGAAACTCATATAATAGTTGAAAAAGATGAATATCTTAACTTAAAGAAGAAAGCTTCAGAAGGGCAATATATGAGCTTATCAGAGGTTTTAGAGATGGTTTCAGTCTCTAGACCTTGGCTGTTAGAGAATGTTCTCTACAAGCAGGATATTCGTTCAAGAATTGATGTTGAGAGAAATAAAGAAGGATTTGTGAAATATCCAGAGAGTCAGGGTGGACGGTACTACTTTTTAGCTAGCAAAACGAAACAATTTTTTGAAGAAAATTTTGCAGAAATCTTCAGATTATGATAGGATAATCAAGATAATATCTTGGTTATCGTCTTTAGAAAAGAGGTAATCGTGGCAGTTTCATTTAGAAAACGTGGGAAAAAGAATTTATGGGATTATAGAATATTTGATAAAAATAAAAAGGTGGTTGCTTCAAATTCAGGATTTAAGACAAAAAGAGAAGCAGAAATTGAAGCACTCCCTCTTGAATTAAAATTGATTGATGGTGCAATAATTGATAAAAATATTACACTCTATGCACTATGGGAGAAGTGGTTAGAATTAACAGTCAAACCTATTGGAAAAGCAGAGTCTACTTTAAACAAACATTTATTGCGTGGTAAATTCATTCAAGCATATTTTAATGATAAACCAGCAGTTAAAATAAAAGCAAGTGAATACCAAGCTTTTCTTAACAAGTATGCTGAAACCAATAGCAGAGACAATGTTAGAAGATTGAATTCGGAAATTAGAAATGTGATTGTGTTTGCTAAACGAGATAAGCTTAATATTGAAGATTTTACTGAGGGAGCTATTCTTTCAGGACGTCTCCCCAAAAAACGAAGAGATGAAAAATATATTCATAGTTTTGATGACTATCAAAAATTAGTGACATATTTAGAAAATAATCTTGATTTAACTATTTCAATTGTTCCGTATTTGCTATTGATTCAACTAAAAACAGGATTGCGTGCAGGAGAAGTTGCAGGACTTACATGGGATTGTGTGTTGTGGGAAAGTTCAGAAATCAAAACTTATAGGAGATATGATACTATAAAAAAACGTTGGACAAATCCTAAAACAGAAGATTCAGTTCGTACAGTTCCAATTGATGAAGATACATTAACAATTTTTAAAAAAATTAAAAAAGAACAATCTGTATTCATTGAAAATGGGATGATTACAAATAATGAAAATATGATTTTTATTGATTTGAATTATGATGTTGTAACAAATGCAGGAGTTAATAAGCATTTAAAACAAATTTTAAAAACCTTAAAAATTCATCCTGGAAACATGACAAGTACAGGTCTGAGACACACGTATTGTTCAACGATGTTAGCAATGGGTGTTGATATTTGGGCTGTTTCAAAGTTAATGGGTCATCGAGATATTAAACAGATAACTGAAACTTATGGACATCTTATAAAGGAAAAGGCAGATATTGAAAATAATAAAGTTCGTGCAGTTTTAATGAGTTTAGTTAAAAAATAGAATTATTGACCAAAAGTTGACCAAATCAAAAAGAAACGTTGATTTAACAACGTTTCTAAACTATATATTATGCCCCCTGCAGGGCTCGAACCTGCGACCCATAGATTAAGAGTCTACTGCTCTACCAACTGAGCTAAGGAGGCAAACAAAAAAGCTGTATTGGTGCCGAAACTTCACGGTTTGTATTGAACCCGCGCAATTAAGCAGGTGGGCAACTCGCTCTAACTGAAGCTGTTTCCGTGTGAGACGGCCTACATGCTGTTAGAAGACTTTTGTTTCCCTAATAATACAAAAAATAGTCGGTCAACACTTAAGTGTGAGGTCGTACACCACAGCGTTTCTATGTTTATATAATACCACTTTTTCAAAAAAAATCAAGGGGTAAATGCAATTATTTGGAAAGGATTTCACAAATTTCGTAATTTATCAATGGTTTCCTTGCGTTGTGCTAGGGCTCGTTCGTATTTTCCAGTATCTTCTGGTAAGAAATAGCTATGGTCGCGAATTTTTTCTGGCAAATAATCTTGCTTAACCCAGTGGCTGGGATAACTATGTGGATAGAGGTAGTTTTGCGCATTGCCCAGTTCCTTGCTACCGCTGTAGTGACCATCTCTCAGGTGTCTTGGGATTGGTAAGTGACCAGACGTTTTAAGGTCAGCCAGAGCCTTATCCATAGCTACATAGGCTGTGTTTGACTTGGGCGAGAGTGCCAAATCAATGACGACATTGGCAATGAGAATACGAGCTTCGGGGAAACCGATTCTTTGGGCAGCATCCAAAGCAGTTACGGTATGAATCTGAGCTTCTGGATTGGCTAAGCCAATATCTTCATAAGCAATCACAGTCAAACGACGAGCTAGGCTAGGAAGGTCACCCGCTTCGATCAAGCGAGCAGCATAGTGGAGACTGGCATCGACATCTGAACCGCGAATAGACTTTTGAAGAGCAGATAGAACATCATAGTGTCCGTCTCCATCCTTGTCCATAGTGATGTAGCTTCTCTGAAGACTATTTTCCATGATGTCAAGCGTGATATGACGGATACCGTCATCATTTTCTGGAGTGGAGAGAACTGCCAAATCAAGCGAATTGAAGGCAGAGCGGAGGTCTCCGTTGGTAGATGTTGCGATAAAATCAAGGGCATCATTATCTAACTCAACAGGGAAATCAAAGCCTCGTTCAGGGTCAGTCAGGGCTATTTGAATGGCTCCTTTAACATCTTGGTTAGACAGAGGTTCCAGTTCAAAAATCTGAACGCGACTGCGGATGGCTGGAGTGACAGAAAAGAAAGGATTTTCAGTCGTCGCCCCAATCATGATGACCAGTCCGCTTTCCAAGAGAGGCAAGAGGAAGTCTTGTTTAGTCTTGTCAAGACGATGAATCTCGTCTAGTAACAGCACAAGGCCACCTGAGAATTTAGCTTCTTCAGCGATTTCTTGGAGACGTTTTTTACTATCAACAGTGGCATTGAAGGTCCGAAAAGCATACTTGGTCGTTCCAGCGATGGCTGAGGCAATACTGGTCTTACCAATTCCTGGAGGTCCATAGAGAATCATGGATGATAGACGATTTGCCTCCACCATGCGGCGGATAATCTTACCTGGGCCAACCAGATGCTCCTGACCGATGACCTGGTCGATGGTTTTGGGGCGCATACGAAGCGCGAGATTGTCTGGCATAGCAGTCCTTTCTAACATGGATTTTCTGATACTAATGTGGTAATATGGTAGTATCTATTTTAGCATATTTCCGAGTATTCGGGGCGATTTAAGGGTCGTATAGAAAGAGGACAAAATGGCAACATATGGATTTTTAGATGTTTTACAAGAAGAATTGGACAAGAACTTTCCTTTTGATTATGAGATTAGTTGGGACAAGCGTAATCATGCGGTTGAAGTGAGTTTTCTATTAGAGGCACAAAATGCTGCAGGGGTGGAGATGTTAGATGAAGACGGAGAGGTGTCGTCAGATGATATCCTTTTTGAAGAAGCGGTACTTTTTTACAACCCTGCCAAGTCAACAGTTAATGAGGAAGACTATCTCACGGTCATCCCTTACCTACCGAAGAAAGGTTTTTCTCGTGAGTTCTTAGCTTATTTTGCGCTATTCCTTAAAGATACTGCCGAGGTTGGACTAGATGCCCTGATGGACTTTTTGGAAGACTCAGAAGCAGAAGAATTTGTCATGGAATGGAACCAAGAAGTCTTTGAAGAAGGAAAAGTTGGATTGGAAGAAGGAGAATTTTACCCTTATCCGAGGTATTAGGAGTTGGTTGGAGATTTTATGAAGAAAATTGGGATTTATTTGGTTTATGTGCTAGCTTTTGCCTTTATTATGCTAGCTTTTGCTTGTGGAACCATCGCATTTGCAGAGTTGGGATATTCTGCAGTTTTAGCCTTTACTTTTGGTTATGCCTTCGCTCTTTTAAGCATGTATGTAATCTTTATTCTTCATGAGTTGGGTCATGCTTTTTGTGGCTACTTGACAGGCTATCGGCTGGTGGCTTTTGGATTAGGACATTTTCTTTTGACCAAAAAGTCAGGTAGGTTTCATCTTAGTCGAACAGCCGTTCTGAAAAATGTTGGTGCTCAGTATATTGGACTGAAAGAAGATGAAAGCGATCAAAGAATCATCCTGATGCTATCAGGAGGTTTGCTGGTTCATCTCGGCTTGATGTTATTGGCGATATTGTTTGGATTTTTGACAAGAAGCTGGTATTTTGCAGGCACTTGGATTTTTTTGAATTTGTCTTTCTTCCTAAACAATGCTTTGCCAGTCGGGATCACCGATGGAGCGAAAATAGTAGAAATGATGCGGCATCCTGAGAATGTGACTTATGCTTATGTGATGTTGAGGCATTCTGCTCAAACTTTGCTGGCTCCTCAAGAATATGATTTGAAAGATTTTGTTCAACCAGTTCCTGAGGATGCAAAAGGGAGCTTTGTTGGTAGTGTATCAGCACTACAGGGATTAGTTTTTATCATGGAGGGTAAGCTTGAGTCAGCTAAAAAGCACTTGCAAACTTTACTTGAAAATACAGATAACTCAATGATTAGAACAATTTCTCAGTTATACCTTCTTCAAGTAACCTTGCTAGAAGGAGATAATAAGAAAGCGGAAGAATATGCAAGTATTCGAGGGGTCAAATCCTTTTTATCTCTAAAAACAGCAGATATGCAGGTCATTCAAGCTTGGTATCAATTTAAGGTAAAGAAAGATGAGGCTCGAACTCGTAAGGCTATGATAGTTGCTAGACAGAAAATGAATGCTAGTCGCATGTTGCGAGATGAGAAAAGATATTATGAAAACTGGTTAGCCGAGCTGGAAAAGGAATTAGCCGAAGGAGTCTAATATGGAAATAGAAATTTCTGACTTCACAGGCTCTAAGATTGCCTTGATTTGTGGGGATAAGGTCTTGACTATCTTACGTGATGACAAGGACGATATCCCTTGTCCCAACATGTGGGAATTGCCAGGTGGTGGCCGTGAAGGGGATGAAAGTCCCTTTGAATGCGTAGCGCGTGAAGTTTATGAAGAACTGGGAATTCATTTAAATGAAGATTGTTTGCTTTGGGGCAAAATTTATCCTAGCGTAATCTTTAAAGACAAGCAATCGGTTTTTATGGTTGGTCAGCTAAGACAAGAACAATTTGACAATATTACCTTTGGAGATGAAGGACAGGCTTATAAACTGATGTCTATTGAGGAATTTTTGAAGTCTAAACAAGCTGTGCCTCAGCTTCAGGGGAGATTGAGGGATTATTTGGAGGAAAGTTTATGATAACACTTGTTCGAGCGGGAGCAGAGGATTTAGAAACGATTATTGCAATTCAGAGAGCCAGCTTTAAGGCTGTTTATGAAAAATACCATGATGAATATGATCCTTATCTCGAGGACCGCGAACGAATCAAGTGGAAACTAGTCGAGCGGCCCAATAGCTATTACTACTTTGTAAAAGAAGATGAAGAAAACATCGGATTTTTACGAGTTCAGACCAATGCCGAGTTAACGAAAGCTTGGTTGGGAACGGCAGCGATTTTGCCCCAGTATCAAGGAAAAGGGTATGGCTCAGAGGGATTGTGCTTGCTAGAAGAGGAATTTCCAACCGTTAGACAATGGGATTTGTGTACGGTATTACAGGATGCGGGAATGGTTGCTTTTTATGAGAAGAATGGCTACCATCAAACCCATATCGAGCCTGAAAAAGAAGGTATGGATATGGTCTACATGAAAAAATTGATAGAGAAATAGAAAGGATGGTTCGGTTAAATTTCTAAACTGAACCCGCCCTAAACACTGTGCCAAAAAGATAAACTTCTCTTAGACACAAACGTCTTCAGAGAGTTTCCTATTTTGACTTTGTGTTTTTACGGGCTTGGTATCTTAATGATGGAAACATGGCAAGAGTTAAAAGTTACAGTCAAGCGTGAGGGAGAGGAGTTGGTTTCCAATCTCTTGATTGAGTTAGGTGCCCAAGGGGTAGCAATTGAAGATAGCATGGACTATGTTGAAAATGTGGACCGTTTCGGTGAAATTTTCCCTGAGGTGGAGCAACAGGAAGAAATCGTGGTGACAGCCTACTATCCTGAAACGATTGATGTGGCAACGGTTGAAGCGGACTTGCAGGCTCGCTTAGCAGAATTGACGGACTTTATGGACTTAGGAGAAGTCAAGATTGGTACGACTGCCTTAGCTGAGGAAGACTGGGCGGACAACTGGAAGAAGTATTATGAACCGGCACGCATCACCCATGACCTAACCATCGTACCGTCATGGACAGACTACGAGGCGACTGCTGGAGAAAAGATTATCAAGCTAGATCCTGGTATGGCCTTTGGAACAGGAACCCACCCAACTACCAAGATGAGCCTTTTTGCCTTGGAACAGGTTCTTCGTGGTGGCGAAACGGTGCTAGATGTGGGGACTGGTTCAGGGGTTCTCTCTATTGCCAGCTCGCTTCTGGGTGCTAAGGAAATTTTCGCCTATGACCTAGATGATGTAGCAGTTCGTGTTGCTCAGGAAAATATTGAGCTCAACCCTGGCATGGAAAATATCCATGTGGCTCCAGGCGATTTACTTAAGGGTGTGGAAATTGAGGCAGATGTCATCGTGGCTAATATCTTGGCGGATATCCTCATTCATCTGACAGACGATGCCTATCGCTTGGTCAAGGACGAAGGCTACCTCATCATGAGTGGTATAATCAAGGACAAGTGGGACATGGTGCGTGAGTCAGCTGAGTCAGCTGGATTTTTCCTTGAAACTCACATGGTTCAAGGAGAGTGGAATGCCTGTGTCTTCAAGAAGACCAAGGATATCTCTGGTGTGATTGGAGGCTAGCATGCAGCAGTATTTTGTTAAAGGCAGTGCAATCTCTCCTATTACCATCGAGGACAAGGAAACCAGCAAGCACATGTTTCAGGTTATGCGCTTAAAGGAGGATGACGAAGTTACTCTAGTCTTTGATGATGGTATCAAGCGCTTGGCGCGCGTGGTAAATGTAGAGGCGCGTCAATTGGAGCTGGTTGAGGAATTAGCTGACAATGTAGAACTACCAGTCCAAGTGACCATCGCATCAGGTTTTCCCAAGGGGGACAAGCTGGAGTTCATCACTCAAAAAGTGACAGAGCTCGGAGCTAGTCAAATCTGGGCCTTCCCTGCAGACTGGTCAGTCGCCAAGTGGGATGGCAAGAAATTGGGCAAAAAGGTCGAGAAACTAGAAAAAATTGCCCTTGGCGCGGCAGAACAAAGCAAGCGGAATCATGTCCCAAGCATTACCCTTTTTGAGAAAAAAGTAGATTTTCTGGCCCAACTCGACCAGTTTGACCGCATCGTGGTGGCCTATGAAGAGTCGGCTAAAGAAGGAGAGGCAGCAGCACTTATACAAGCAGTTGCTGGACTAGAAAAAGGAGCCAAATTGCTCTTTATCTTTGGTCCAGAAGGTGGTCTCTCACCTGCAGAAATTGAAAGTTTTGAAGCTAAAGGAGCGGTCCTTGCAGGACTCGGTCCTCGGATCTTACGAGCAGAAACAGCACCACTTTACGCCTTGTCAGCCATTAGCGTTTTGGTTGAATTAGAGAAATAAGAGGAAAAACATGGAACAAAAACACCGTTCAGAATTTCCTGAAAAGGAACTTTGGGACCTGACAGCCTTATATCAAGACCGTGAGGACTTCTTACGTGCGATTGAAAAGGCGCGTGAAGACATCAATCAATTTAGTCGAAATTACAAGGGTAATCTTCACACTTTTGAAGATTTTGAAAAGGCCTTTGCAGAATTGGAACAAATCTACATTCAGATGAGTCATATTGGAAACTACGCCTTTATGCCTCAGACGACGGACTATAGTAACGAGGATTTTGCCAATATCGCCCAAGCTGGGATGGACTTCGAGACAGATGCCAGTGTCGCCTTAACCTTCTTTGACGATGCCTTGGTGGCAGCAGATGAAGAAGTCTTGGACCGTTTGGGTGACTTGCCACATTTGACTGCAGCCATTCGTCAGGCCAAAATCAAAAAAGCCCACTATCTAGGGGCTGATGTGGAGAAGGCCTTGACTAATCTTGGCGAAGTTTTCTACAGTCCACAAGACATCTATACTAAAATGCGAGCTGGGGACTTTGAAATGGCTGACTTTGCAGCCCATGGAAAAACCTACAAAAATAGCTTTGTGACCTATGAAAATTTCTACCAAAACCACGAGGACGCTGAGGTTCGTGAAAAATCTTTCCGTTCCTTCTCAGATGGACTACGTAAGCACCAAAATACAGCTGCGGCAGCCTATCTTGCTCAGGTAAAGTCTGAGAAATTGTTGGCAGATATGAAAGGTTATGACTCAGTATTTGACTATCTTTTAGCTGAGCAAGAAGTAGATCGTTCCATGTTTGATCGCCAGATTGACCTCATCATGAAGGACTTTGCGCCAGTTGCTCAGAGATATCTCAAGCATGTGGCTAAGGTGAATGGTCTTGAGAAAATGACCTTTGCTGATTGGAAATTGGATTTGGATAGTGCGTTGAATCCAGAGGTTAGCATTGATGATGCCTACGATTTGGTCATGAAGTCGGTAGAACCTTTGGGGCAAGAATATTGTCAGGAAGTTGCTCGCTATCAAAAAGAGCGCTGGGTGGACTTTGCTGCTAACAGTGGCAAGGATTCTGGTGGCTATGCAGCGGACCCATATCGCGTGCATCCATATGTCCTCATGAGCTGGACAGGCCGTTTGAGCGATGTCTATACCTTGATTCATGAAATTGGTCACTCTGGTCAATTCATCTTTTCAGATAATCACCAAAGCTACTTCAACGCTCATATGTCTACCTACTACGTCGAAGCGCCGTCAACCTTCAATGAATTGCTCCTCAGTGATTACTTGGAGCACCAGTCTGATGATCCACGTCAGAAACGATTCGCTCTTGCTCACCGCTTGACAGATACCTACTTCCATAACTTTATCACCCACCTCTTGGAAGCAGCCTTCCAACGTAAGGTTTATACACTGATTGAAGAAGGAGAAACCTTTGGGGCAAGCAAACTCAACAGTATTATGAAGGAAGTCTTGACTGACTTCTGGGGAGATGCTATTGAAATTGACGATGATGCGGCCTTGACTTGGATGCGCCAAGCTCACTATTACATGGGCTTGTATAGTTATACTTACTCTGCTGGTCTTGTTATCTCGACTGCAGGTTACCTTCATCTGAAACATTCAGAAACTGGAGCTGAAGACTGGCTCAATCTTCTCAAATCAGGTGGTAGTAAGACACCACTTGAGTCAGCCATGATTATCGGTGCGGATATTTCAACAGAAAAACCACTCCGTGATACCATCCAGTTCTTGTCAGACACAGTTGACCAGATTATCTCCTATAGCGCCCAGTTGGGAGAGTAAATTAAAAGAGTCTGGGACAAAAGTCTAACCTTAAATATAAAAAGCGAACAAAACGAGTTATCTGAAACTCAGAATTCTGTCTTGTTCGCTTTTTTTCTAATCTATCGATTTTAAAAATTTATAATAAAGAATTCCTAAAATCAAAATTTTTTGTCCCGGCCTCTTAAATTATCCCCAAAAGCTATCTTCTTCAGCTTGATCTGAAGAGAAGAGCCAAACTTCTTTGATTTTTCCGTCTTCAATACGGAAGAGGTCAATCCCGTTCATATTGAGTTCAGTACCATCAGCTCGTGTTCCAAGAAAAGTAACATTAGCTGCGATTAAATCCTTATTATCAGAGACCCAATTTGTTATCACCTTAAAGGTTCCATTAGTTTTCTCAGCAAATGTAGCTAGGTGAGTTCCTAGCTTGTCCTTACCAACAACTGTACCAGATATACTATGAGTACCAGGTTGATGCCAGATAATATCGTCTGCCATCGTTTCAAAGACACCAGGAAAGTCACCAGCAATTAAAGCTTGGTTATAAGCATTGAAAATTTCTAAGTTTGTTGACATATCTATTCTCCATTTCTTTTTTATGATATAATTGTAACAGTTACAAACAAATAAACAAGTAGACACTTTTTCGATAGCTAGTATCAAAAGTAGTACTATTGTTGATACTAGAAGATAAATTTTTTTAAAAAAATAGAAAGAAGATATTTTATGACAAATAAAGTGAGTGAGTATGGTATTTGTCCATTTGCGACAACGCAGAGGGTTTTAACGGGGAAATGGGCACTGGTAATCATTTATCAGTTGAGTACGGGTACCAAACGATTTAAAGAATTGCAGAGATTATTGCCTGGAATTACTCAAACTATTTTGACACGTCATCTCCGTCAATTAGAAAAGGATAAGATTGTTCAACGAAAGGTCTATGCCGAAGTTCCACCACGAGTTGAGTACAGCTTAACTGAAATGGGGCAGGAATTCAGAGTTGTTTTAGATGCTGTCGAGAAATGGGGTCTAGATTATATCAAGTTGCTAAAAATGTAGAGGTATTGAGCATGTATCAAGAGTTACTTAGAAAAATAGCAGAAGAAAAACCAAGTTATAACCAGGAAGAAATCCAGTGGCTACTTGATCATTTGGGAGATCCTTCTCCAGAAATTCGTGATGAATTGGTTTTCACCAGTTTGGCTAGAGGGATCCAAGAAGAGTTATTTACAAAGGAGCAATTTCAATTTATATCTGCTATGATTGTTTCTGATGGTGGACTAGATAAAGAACTCGATAAGCTAGGAACTTCAACGCTTGACCGTTCTTTTAGGGCCCTTATTTATGCCAATCTCTTATCTGCCGATGGCAACCAACACTCTCTTTATTATCAAGTGCTTAAAAGTGATATCAGAAATATGATACTCGATCAAGGCTTGCACTACCTTGAAAAAGAAGAGGATACGACTGGTTTTTCAAGCCAGTATGGTTGGGTACATGCTTTTGCGCATGGAGCGGATCTCTTGACTGAAGTCGTTTGTCATCCAGACTTTTCTGCAAGTCGAATTTATGAGGTGTTTGAGATCCTTGGTCAACTGTTTAAAAGAATTTCGATTCGCTTTACAGATGATGAGGATTGGCGTTTAGCAAGAGTGATCTATGAACCTATTTTACAAGGGAAGTTGGAGCAAGAGAAAGTAGCTTCTTGGATAAAAACTGTTGACTTTCCGATAGAAGAAAGGGAAGATTTTTATAAATTTTCCAACTTCAGATCTTGTCTATTAGAAGTCTATGTTCAACTCGACCAGAGAAATAGTTTACAAGATGACTTGAAAAAAGCAATTCAATCTTTTCAATATTAGATTTCGACTATTAAATGTGAAAACTTACACAAAATTTCCAAGCACATTTCTTGAAACCCTTTTCTTCTTTTGATAGACTAATACATAGCTTGAAAAAAGGAGACTTATCATGAAAAAATTTGTTGCTGAATTAATCGGTACATTTATGCTTGTGTTCATCGGAACAGGAGCCGTTGTTTTTGGAAATGGTCTTGATGGCCTTGGACACCTTGGAATTGCTTTTGCCTTTGGTTTGGCAATTGTAGTTGCAGCTTACTCAATCGGAACTGTTTCAGGTGCTCACTTGAACCCAGCTGTTTCGATCGCTATGTTTGTAAACAAACGTTTGTCATCTTCAGAGCTTGTAAACTACATCCTTGGACAAGTAGTTGGAGCTTTCCTTGCGTCAGCTGCAGTATTCTTCCTCTTGTCTAACTCAGGCATGTCAACTGCTAGTCTTGGTGAAAATGCCTTGGCAAACGGTGTCACTGTCTTTGGTGGATTCTTGTTTGAAGTCATCGCAACCTTCTTGTTTGTCCTAACTATCATGACTGTAACATCAGCAAGCAAGGGCAATGGCGCAATCGCTGGTTTGGTGATCGGTTTGTCATTGACAGCTTTGATTCTAGCTGGCTTGAACATCACTGGACTTTCAGTAAACCCAGCTCGTAGCTTGGCTCCTGCTGTTTTGGTAGGTGGCGCAGCTCTTCAACAAGTTTGGATTTTCATCCTTGCACCAATCGTTGGTGGCGTTCTTGCAGCCCTTGTTGCTAAAAACTTCCTTGGAACAGAAGAATAATTGAAACTTAAAAAGCCTTGCTCCTCATCTTGAGGAACAGGGCTTTTTCGTATTATACTCTTCAAAAATTTCTTCAAACCACATCAGCTTCACCTTGTCGTATGTATGGTTACTGACTTCGTCAGTTTCATCTACAACCTCAAAACCATGTTTTGAGCTGACTTCGTCAGTCTTATCTACAACTTCAAAGCAGTGCTTTGAGCAGCCTGTGGCTAGCTTCCTAGTTTGTTCTTTGATTTTCATTGAGTATGAGTTTAACGGTTGTCAATTTTCTCTGGATAGAGGTCATGTTGGAAGAGGCGTTGTTCTGCCAAGCCTTCATACTTAGTTCCTGGCTTACCGTAGTTGTAGTAGGGGTCAATTGAGATGCCACCGCGAGGTGTAAAATTTCCCCAGACCTCTAAATAGCGAGGGTCTAGCAAGTTGACCAAGTCTTTCCCGATGGTGTTGATACAGTTTTCGTGGAAATCTCCGTGGTTTCGGTAGCTAAAAAGGTAGAGTTTGAGAGATTTTGACTCAACACAGAGCTTATCAGGGATGTAGGAAATATAAATGGTCGCAAAGTCTGGCTGAGCAGTGATTGGGCACAGTGAGGTAAATTCAGGGCAGTTGAATTTGATGAAATAGTCATTTTCTACATGACGATTGTCGAAGGATTCGAGGACTTCGGGTTGATATTCGAAAATGTAGTTGGTTTCTTTGTTGCCGAGGAGGCTGAGGTTTTTCATTTCTTCTTGTTGTGACATGATTTTTTCTTTCTAATCTTAAACACCACGTTGGTTGTCGTAGAGGAGGGTATGGAGTTGAGGAAGGACGCGGACATTGCCCCAGCTATCGTCGGCAGCGACGCGTTCCCAGAGTTCTTTGAGGCGGTCCAGTTGGTCTTGGACAATATTGCCTGTAGCCTTGGGCTCAGGATTTCCTGCAGATAAGAAAAGAACATCTGGTTTATAGCGCTCTTGTATGCCTCTGGCAAAGGCCAAATCTGCATCATCAAAGACAGGGATTTTAAAGGTGACTTTGTCTGGATCTAGTTGGGAAACGATAAAGTCCAAGGTCTCAAAGTTGACTTCCATCTTGGAGGAAGGAGGCTTAGGACTCAGAGTGACTTGGTCGATATCTTTTAACCAATTTTGCCAGCGAGATCCCTGGGTTTCAACGGCAAGAGTGACACCACGTTTCTTGAGTTTGGTTACTAGCTCAGCCATGTTGGCTGCTAGGATAGCAGGATTTCCCCCAGATAGGGTTACATAGTCGTAGCTTCCTAGTTTATCTAACTCAGCGATTACTTCATCAGCTGTCATACGAGTTGGTTTTTCAGAACCGTCCCAAGTAAAGGCGGAATCGCACCAGTCGCAGTGGTAGTCGCAACCAGCAGTGCGGACAAACATGGTTTTCTGGCCGATAGCACGACCTTCACCTTGAAAGGTAGGCCCAAAAATTTCTAGAACTGGTAGTTTGAGGACACGTTCCTTAGTCATCTAACCACTCCCGTCTAAACTCTGCAAAGGCAGTCGGAGTTTCATAGAGGCGAACATATTCCAAACGGAGACCGCGCTCGTCTGGCAACTCTTGGCTCATGGTTTGGAAAATCCAGTAAACCATATTTTCAGCAGTCGTATTCATGTAGGGCAGGGTTTCATTGAGATAGCGATGATCTAGGTGGGGCTCTAAGTAGTCCTTGTAGATAGCTTTGATGTCTCCGAAATCGTAGGTCATACCTCTATCATCTAAAAATCCACTGACAGCGATTTGCAGATGATAGGTGTGACCGTGTAGGGATTTGCATTTTCCTTCATAGTGAAAGAGGTGGTGGGCAGCATCGAAGGTAAATTCTTTTGAGACTAAGGTTCTGTGAGGATTGTAGACAAGAGATTCCCCAGTTTCTTGTTTGATTTTTTTGGGGGCAAAAAACATCAGGCCTCTCCTTTCTGAGAGAGATAAACCTCTAAACCATGTTGGCGTAGATGGCAGGCAGGACAATCTCCACAACCAGTACCGATAATCCCATTGTAGCAGGTCAAGGTCTTCTCACGAACGTAGTCAAAGGCACCGAGTTGGTCAGATAATTCCCAAGTTTCAGCCTTGTCTAGCCACATGAGAGGCGTTTGGATCACAAAGTCGTAATCCATAGCAAGGTTGAGAGTAACATTGAGAGATTTGACAAAGACATCTCGACAATCGGGGTAGCCTGAGAAGTCTGTCTCGCAAACACCTGTTACGATATCTTTAATGCCTCGTTGCTTGGCAAGGACTGCAGCAAAGGACAGAAAGAGATGATTGCGACCATCGACGAAGGTATTAGGAAGCTCTCCTTCTTTTTGCTTAATTTCTAAATCTGAAGTCAAGGCATTTTCAGTAATTTGTCCTAGCAGAGACATATCTAGGATATGATGACGAATTCCTTGTTCCTCAGCGATTTCTTTGGCCACTTGAATTTCTAAATGGTGGCGTTGACCGTAGGCAAAGGTAACGGCTTCGACCCTTTCATAGTGTTGCTTGGCCCAGAAAAGGCAGGTTGTTGAATCTTGACCGCCACTAAAGACGACCAAGGCTGATTGACGTTTCATAGTACTCCTTCCAAAATGGGAAATGTTCAGAGCACGCAAAAAGCTCCCTAGAGGGAGCTAAAAAATACCAAGTAGAGGTTTTTTTTAGCGATGGCATGTCCCAAACATCGTGATATTCTAGTTACAGTCTAGCATATTTTTTGAAAAATGGCAAAGGGCAAGAAAAAAGAGACCAAATGAATGCACTTGGTCTCTAGTATGATTAGCTCAATTCAGCAACGATAGCTTTGATTTGTTCTGCTGTATGAACACCAGCAACTTGTTTCACCACTTGTCCATCTTTTTTGAAAAGAAGAGTAGGGATAGACATGATACCGAATGAACGAGCTGTGTTTGGATTTTCATCAACGTCCATTTTAACAATCTTCAAGACATCTTCTGAAAGTTCTTCAGACAATTTATCCAAGATTGGACCTTGCATACGACATGGACCACACCAAGTTGTCCAGAAGTCTACCAAGACTAATCCGTCTTTTGTTTCTTGTTCAAATGTTGCATCTGTAATTGCTTTTGCCATAGTATTTCTCCTTTTAGTTATATTGGCTTAAATCTTGTTTCATGAGATAGAAGAAGACATCTCCATAAGTCCCATGGTAGTCCAAATCATGACCATTATAGGTTAATTTTTGAACTGGGTAATAGTCTGCGACACCGATAAGGCAAGCTTGTTGAGAACGTTCAAAGTCTTCGTAAGACTCGAAAGTCATGGTTCTCTCTTGTTTGCTGGCATCAAGATAGGTGATTTCAATCATAGGATTCTCCTTTGCTAAATCATGATTTCATTTTACTCCTTGAAAAAAGGAATGTCAAGAAAAATGATTGCGCACGCAAGTTTTTTAAAAATATGTTAGGCTAACCAGTTTGATTTTCTTGCTAAGCTTTCTTCAACAGCTGTTTGTAAATAAGCCAAGGTAGTCTGTCCTTCTCTCGTCAGGCAGATAAAACTAGCTCGCTTGTCCTGGTCGCAGCATCTCCGACTAAGTAAACCGCAGTTTTTGGTTTCCAGGCGAGCCACCATCCGAGAAACAGCGCTCGGGCTCAGATGAAGTTTATCTGGCAAGTCGATTTGTCGTAGGGATTTGCCTTCAGCCTGATTTAGAAAGTGCAAGAGGTAAAATTCCTTGAGTGTCAAGGTTTGTTCACTCTGCTCAGCGATGGTCTCTTCTAAAATAGCTTCTAGCTCTACTTGCCTACGGTTGAAGTTAAACCATTTTTCTAAGTAAGTCATGTCCATCTCCTTTCCCTCTATAATAGTGTAATCATACTAGTGCATCTATGATGCTTGCGCACGCAATTAGTATACACCTTTTTGGCTTGAATAGCAAGAAGGATGTTTCTTATATATTTCCTTGAAATTTTCTGAAAAAAGAGTAAACTGGTATGCAGAAAGTCTATTTGTGGAGTTTACAATGAAGTTATATGTTCAGTTAATGATTCTCTTTGTGATTTCTTTAATCGGTGAAGGAATCTCCAGTTTTTTTCATTTGCCCATCCCTGGAAGTATCATCGGCTTGATTATTCTGTTTCTAGCCTTGCAGTTCAAGTGGCTGCGCATTCGCCATGTCAACATGGTTGGAAATTTTCTCCTAGCCAACATGACCATCCTCTTTCTACCTCCTGCGGTTGGAATTATGGAAAAGTTTGATGTGATTGCTCCCTATCTCCTACCTATTGTCTTGATTGTCTTTTTTGCAGCAGTGATTAATATCATCTTGATTGCGCTTGTGGTTCAATTTATCAAAAAACGCTATGAAGGTGACTACGAAGAAAGAGGTGCTAAATGAGCGAATTTGTATCTAATCCCCTATTTGGGATTGCTTTATCAATCTTAGCTTATCTTGGGGGAATGATGATTTTCAGACGCTATCCTCATCCCTTAACAACTCCCTTACTATTATCAGCTATTTTTATTATTATCTTTTTGAAAGTGACTGGCATTTCCTACCAAGATTACTACCAAGGCGGAGTCTATCTTAATAATTTGATTGTTCCATCGACAGTAGCCCTAGGGATTCCCCTTTATAAAAGTTTCCATCTGATGAAGCATCATGTTAGAAGTATTTTGCTGGGTAGTTTCTTAGCAGTTATCGTCAATACCTCTTTTACAGCCCTTGTAGCTAAGATTTTTGGCATGGACTTTTTCCTAGCTATTTCCCTCTTTCCTAAGTCAGTAACGACTGCTATGGCAGTAGGGATTACAGAAAAATTTCAGGGCTTGACTACTGTGACCCTAGTAGTTGTCGTAGCGACGGGGATTTTGACCAGTGTTATCGGACCAACACTTCTAAAATGGCTAAAAATAGACGATCCAGTAGCTGCTGGACTAGCCCTGGGTGGAACAGGACACGCAGTTGGAACGGGAACAGCCTTCCGATATGGCTCTGTAGCAGGAGCCATGGGTGGTTTGGCTATCGGTGTCACTGGTATTCTCTATGTCTTTGTCAGCCCCATCGTAGCTAGTTTGATATTGAGTTAATACTCTTCGAAAATCTCTTCAAACCGCGTCAACGTCGCCTTGCCGTACTCAAGTACAGCCTGTGGCTAGTTTCCTAGTTTGCTCTTTGATTTTCATTGAGTATAAAAAGCAAGGAATTCGGGGTTCCTTGCTTTTTAAAATCGTATGTTATAGACTATTACTTTTCTTTGCTTAAGTGAATGACTTGGTCATAGTGTTTTAAGTCTTCTTCTGTGTAGTGGTGAATGACTTCAATAACTGTTTGAGGTAGGGAGAAGAGCAAGTCACTAATCTTTCTGCTATTTTCCAAGTCAAGATTGGCCTTAATTTCATCTGCTAAGATGAGTTGGCTATCGTGGTAGAGGGCGCGAGCGATTTCTAGGCGTTGTTTCTCTCTACCAGACAGACAGTCATTGCTGAGGGGTCGATTTTTCAAATGTTCTAATCCTGTTTTTTTGAGGATATGATTTAAAGTCTCTGGATTTTTATCCAGTCCCAGAAGGATATTGTCTTCCAGAGATAGCGTGTCAAAGTAATGGCTATCTTGGAGGATATAGGAACTAAAGCCCGTGATTTCCTGACGAGACAGGTTTTGACCTGCAAAGCTAATCTGTCCACTTGTTGGTGTCTCTTCTCCATGAATGATATTGAGTAGGGTTGTCTTACCAGAGCCACTTTCCCCGATAATGGCAATTTTTTCTCCTTGCTTGATGTGCATGGAAATCGGAGACAGGAGGCTATTCCCCTCTTTTTCAAGGGAGATGGTGTCAAGTTGGATAGGGAAAATATTTTCTATGCTTCTAGGCGAGATGAAGTTAGACTGGCCCAAAAGTTTTTGGTATTTGTTGAGGAGAGTGTGAGTCGCTTTTCGGGTGTTAGTAAAATAAGCCAACTCTTGGAATTGATAGCCGATATTATGGGAAACCAGATAGATGGCCACAAAACTCGCCGCATCTAAATAATTATGGTAGGTCATAAATCCACCGATGACGATTGGTGTGACGGAACAAAAGGCATCGATGCTATTGATAAAGAGACTGTTTAATGTTCGTTGTTTTTCATAATTGATTTCGGCATCTAGACTGGTTTGTAATTGTTTTTGGTAGCGAGTAAAAAAGAAATCTTGCCCCTGATAATGGCGAATTTGTTGGCTACCGCCAATAAAATTTGTCAAGCTTGCTAAGTAGCTCTGGTTAACAGTGGACCGCTTTTCAGAAAGTGAATCCAAACGCTTGGATCCGATAGCACTGCAGAGTACAGGAAAGGAGTAGAAGAGGATGAAAATCAAGCCTAGGTAAAAATTGGTCCATAGGGCATAGAGAATGGACACAGTGGTAAATCCCAGAGAAGAAATGATGATGACGGTTGGTTCGATATAGCTTTCTTCTAGTTGCTTGACGTCGTTTTCTAGGTCGGACAAAATATCCTTTTCATCAATCTCATAACTGTTTAAAAATTGCTTGAAAATAGCACTCTTGATTCCATATTTGAAATCGGTAATCAAACGGGCGTAGTAATAGCGTTTCCCAGCTAAACCTAATAAGAGAATGAGATTACCAAGGATTCCTAAAATCAAAACTTTCCAAAGAAGGCCTAGTTCTTGATTGGTAAAACTGGCAACAATATTCTGAACAAGGGCTGGCGTGATAATCGCTTCCAACCAAGTAATGCCAATAGAAAAGAAGTAAAGTACGAGGTGTTTCTTGGAAACAAATCTTCTCAGCATAAAGACTTGACCTCCTTATCGATATACATGTAATTAGTTTTTAATTTATTAGAGTTACTTAGTTTTAAATAAGCAGGCTATATAGTGGATTGAAATAAGATATGAACAAAGAGGTTAGGAAAGTCAAATTAATTTCTAAAAATGTTTTAGAATCCGTAGCGTACTATTCTAGATTCTAAGCGCTATAATAAAGCTATGGCATATAGTACAGATTTTAAACAAGGAGGATTAGATTACATCAAAGAGGGACACAGCCATGTCGAAGCGGCCAAAGTTTTTGATGTTGGCGTCAGAACTCTCTTCACATGGGAAAAGAAAGACGTGAACAAGGACACTTAGAGCGGAAAAAGCGAGTCGCCAAAAGCCGAAAGATTCCTTTGGAGGAGTTGAAGGCCTTTGTAGAGGTTCATCCAGATGCTTTTTTACGGGAAATTGCGGCACATTTTGATTGTGCTGTTCCTTCAGTATGGGCAGCTTTAAAGCAGATCAATATCACTTTAAAAAAAGACGACTAGCTTTAAGGAACAAGATCCAGAGAAAGTCGCTGAATTTCTTGATATTTTGGATAACCTAAAAGATTTACCAGTC
>JAQDPW010000029.1:21212-23117 GCA_027659245.1 Streptococcaceae bacterium AM104-57 | reverse complement strand
TAAAACTACAGCCTTCCAAGCTGTTGTCGCGAGTTCGATTCTCGTCACCCGCTTTGAACATTTTGTTCATTTACCAAGTTATTTAACTTGGGCGCGTAGCTCAGGTGGTTAGAGCGCACGCCTGATAAGCGTGAGGTCGGTGGTTCGAGTCCACTCGTGCCCATTAATAGGAGAATTACTCAAGAGGCTGAAGAGGACGGTTTGCTAAATCGTTAGGTCGGGTAACTGGCGCAAGGGTTCGAATCCCTTATTCTCCGTAGTTGAAGAGCTTAAAAGCTCTTTTTTTGACTTTAAAGGCTCTTTTTCTACCATTTGTCAAGTATATCAAGGGCTTTAAGTAAAAAAAGAGATAAGACAGTAGCTATTCTGAGGTTACTGTCTTATTTTTACCACTTATTGATCCATAAAAGGGCATGCTAAAAAAACACCTCATCTGGTATTTTTTGAAACAAGGTGTTATAGTCAATTGAAACAAGAACAAGACAAAAGAGCCTCGAAAAAAGTATTACAACTCGGTAATACCTTTTTGAGGTGCTTTTTGATATGAGCCCATATGTTTTCTGAATAGGATTGTACTCAGGTGAGTAGGGAGGAAGTGGTAAAAGTTTATGCCCAAATTCTTCACATAAGAGCTCTAGCTTACCCATTCTATGGAATCTTGCATTATCCATAATAATAACTGATGGTATGTTTAAGGTTGGTAAGAGAAACTTCTGAAACCAAGCTTCAAAAAAGTCGCTCGTCATTGTTTCTTCGTAAGTCATTGGAGCGATTAACTCACCATTTGTTAGCCCTGCAACCAAAGAAATCCTCTGATACCTTCTTCCATATACTTTACCTCTTATTAACTGACCTTTTAAAGAGCGACCATACTCTCGATAAAAATAAGTATTGAATCCTGTTTCATCAATATAAACAGGTGCTAGGTGCTTTAAACTATTAAAATTTTTAAGAAATAAGGCTACTTTTTCTGGGTCTTGTTCATAGTAGGTGTGGTTCTTTTTTTTCGAGTGTAGCCCACAGCTTTGAGAGCATAGTGGATAGTAATTGGATGACAGTCAAATTCAGCAGCTATTTCAGTCAAATAAGCGTCTGGATTGTCAATAAGATAGTTTTTAAGTCTATCTCTATCAACTTTTCTTAGTTTTGTTCCTTTTACTTGATGGTTTAGGTCCCCTGTTTTCTCTTTTAGTTTTAACCAGCCATAAATGGTATTACGTGAGATTTGGAAAACGTGTGATGCTTCTGTTATACTACCTGTTCGCTCACAATAGCCGAGAACTTTTTTACGAAAATCTATTGAATATGCCATGAGAAGATTATACCACATTGTGTACTGTTTTTAGTTCATTTTACTATATATAGTCATTTAGTTTTAAAAAAGCGCTCTAAACATTCAAAAACATTTGGAACTTTCCTCAATAAATCCGTCACTTTCTTTTTCAAGATAGCCCAAGCTTGCTCGATGGGATTCAAATCTGGTGAATACGGTGGTAGAGGTAAGAAAAAGTGTTTATCTTGGACGCAAAGCTCATCCAAAATGTGAAAACTAGCATTGTCCATGACAATGACATGAGGTGTCTTCAAAGCAGGCAGGAGTTACGTTTTGAACCACTCCACAAAGAAGTCACTCGTCATACTTTCCTTATAAATCATAGGAGCCATAAACTCTCCGTCTACTTGTCCTGCAACAATTGAAGTCCGCTCAAAACGCCGTCCACTAATCTTTTCATAGACTTTCTTCCCTCTAGGAGCCCGTGCATAAGGACGATAGATGTAGCGGTCGATTCCTGTTTCGTCAATATATACGACTGGTAAATCTTTTAGGTTATTCAAAATATCAAGAAACTCAGCGACTTTCTCAGGATCTTGTTCCTTAAAGCTAGTCGTCTTTTTTTAAAGTGG
>JAQDPW010000029.1:0-21202 GCA_027659245.1 Streptococcaceae bacterium AM104-57 | reverse complement strand
TCCTTGTTCACGTAATTTCTTTTCCCACGTGAAGAGAGTTCTGACGCCAACATCAAAAACTTTAGCTGCCTCGACATGGCTGTGTCCCTCTTTGATGTAATCTAATGCTCCTTATTTAAAATCTGTACTATATGCCATAGCTTTATTATAACGTGCTTATTTAAAACTAAGCAACTATATCAAGTGGTTTAACCCACCAAAAAACGACCTAAAAAATGAGTCAAAAAGCCCCTCAAAAAGTCCCGAAAACCGCTTGACAAAAGCATTCGGGGGGAGGTATACTACTAGTAACAACACAAATTTTTAAGGAGATTATACTGATGAAATCAACAGGTATTAAAGATGTTATGACAAAAACAAAAACCGTCGCAGCTGCGACAACTCTAATGGCTGGTTTGGGTGTAGCGACAAACGTCCATGCCGACGGTGTGACTACACCCAGCCAACCTGAAACACAAGTAAACCAAGACAAGGCGGCTGTCACTCAAGCTGATGTCACAGAAGCCAAAACAAGTCTTGATACGGCTAATGAAGCTGTAAGCCATCAAGAAGCAACGGTTCAAGCCCAAGCAAAAGAGGCAGATAGTGCTCAAGTGACTTATGATGAAGCTAGTCAAGCGACAGACGAAGCCCGAGCACTGGTTGACCAAGCAACGCCAGAAGCTATTTCTGAAGCAACAGCTGATGTCACAGCGGCTCAAAACCAAGTGTCACAAGCTGAAGACTTACAGGCACAAGCTGAAAGCAATCAAGCAACGGCAGAAACAGCAGTTGCCAACCAAACTCAAACGGTTAGTCAGGCACAAGATCAAGTGACGACATCACAAGCTGCTGTAGATGCTGCTCAAAAAGATGTCAATGATAAACAAGCTATTTTGGATGGTACAGGTCAAGCCGAAGTTATTGCTAATCGTGATAATGCTCAAGCAGCAGTTAACACTGCACAAGATCACGTTTCCCAATCAGAGTCTGATTTAACAAAAGCTCAAACAGCAGATGCTAATCGTCAGCAAGCGATTGACAACGCTCAACAAGCGGTTGATGCAGCCAATCAAACTGTTACGTCAACAAAAGCAGATTTAGATGCTAAGACAGCTCAAGCTCATCAAACACAAGCTATTGAAGACGCCAAACAAGCCGATGTTGCTACAGCGCAAAAAGATGTCAATGATAAACAAGCCATCTTAGATGGCACAGGTCAAAAAGCTATCTTGGACGAAGCTGAAGCTGCAAAAAATGATGAAGCCAGTAAACAAGCTCATTTGTCAGAAGCTAAAACAGCGTTGCAAAAAGCGCAAGAGGCGGATGCTAACCGTCAACAAGCGATTGACAAAGCTCAAAAAGACATTGATGCGGCAAGCAAAAACGTTTCTACAGCAAAATCAGATTTAGATGCTAAAACAGCTAAAGCCCAACAGACAGCACAAGCTTTAACGGATGCTCAATTCGCATACAAAACAGCTGAAAACGGCTATAAAGCGATTAATACAATTACAATGTCTGACGAATATGCAAAAGCTCTTAAAGATGCCTATGATTCTTCGTTAACAACAGAGCAACGTGATGTAGCGCTTAATACTTTAGCTAGCTTAGCTAAATCAGAAGATTCTAAGAATAAATTTATTCATAATGAAAATGACAAAAAACAATCGTTTGATATTAATCATGTAACTGCTGAACAAGCTAAAGAGCTTTCTCTTTTTGCGGCTGATTTAATTAATCAAGCCCGTAAACTAGTTGGTACAACACCAGTTGCAGTAACAGCAGAATCAGCTATCGAAGCCCAAAAGCACGCAAACTATTATGCGACAACAGATATGAAGATGTGGACGTTTAATCATGATACGTCTGATTTAGATGCTAAATATGGATGGGTTGATGAAGATTGGGCAGGTAATTATTTTAATACTTCTAGTTGGGCGAATCCAACTGAATTGGGGAAAGAAACAATGGATGATGCTAAGTATTATGTTTATGATGCTATTAGACGTTGGATTTTCGCGCCAGATGAGTGGTTTCATGCATCAAGTGTTGTAGGAACACGTAACGCTACCACTGGAGAGAATTATATTGGTGTAGGTTTATCTCGCTTAAAAGATGGAACTTTAAGTCTTAGTCTGAATATTTTCAATACAGATTATTCAGATTTGTCACAGTTTGATAAAACACCACTTCTTAATCCAAACTCAAGCGACAATATCATTGCAACATATAACACAGCTAAAGCTGATTTAGAAGCTAAAACAGCAACTAATAACAGTGTGCAATCAGCTTTAAGCGCTGCTCAAAATAATTACAATAACGCAGTTGCTATTAACACTAAGGCTCAACAAGTTTTAGATGAAGCTCAATCAGTGGCTGTTCAAACTCCGACTGCTCAAGCTAATCTTACTTTAGCAGAGACAGCTTTAACTAAAGCACAAGAACGTTTAACAAAAGCAACTCAAGCAGTAGATGCTTTAAATGCTGATATTAAAGCGAAACAAGCAGCCTTAACTTCTGCTAAAGCAGTGCTAGCAACTGCCCAATCAGAATTAGCCCAAGCACAAGCTAATAATAAAGTAGCTCAAGAAGCTAAAATGACTGCTCAAACAGCCTACGATAATGCAGTATCACAATTGTCATCAGTTAGTGCAAACTTGACCCAAGCACAATCAGTGGCTGTTCAAACTCCGACTGCTCAAGCAAACTTGTCGTCTGCTAAAGCCACATTGATCCAAGCACAAGAAAATCTTGTTAAAGCTCAACAGGCAGTGGATGATTTAAGTGCTGATATTACCGTTAAGCAAGCTAATTTAGTAGCTGCTAAAGAAGTTCTTGCTTCCAAACAAGCAGATTTAACAGCTAAACAAGATGTGCTTACCCAATCTAAAGCTCGTTTAGCTAGCCTGCAAGCCGACTTGCTAATGGCTCAAGAAAATGTAGTGACTGCGAAAGCTAATGTGGATAAAGCAAAAGCTATTTTAGGTGAAGCTCAAGTAACCTTAGCTAATCTAAAAAATGCACCACAATTACTGAAAGAAGCACAAGCTAAGGAAGCAATCGCAAAAGCAAACTTGTTAGATGCTCTGGATAGTTTAGAGGCAGAATTGCTAAAACTAAAAGATTTACAAGTTAAACAAGTAGCGGCGCAAGCTGTTTATGATACGACTTCAAAAGCTTATCAAAACGTCCTTGAGGCACAAGAAAAAGAACGTCTTCAAGCTGAATACGATAGCTTAGTGGCACAAGGGAAACAACCAATTCCGGTTGTGAATGAAACAGGTAAAATTACAGGATACACCGTTTTAGCTCCAGAAGCTCCTCAATCTGCTTCAAAAGCACAAGGAGAGGTAGTTACAGCAGCTAAGAAAGCAGAAGCGAAGGAATTGCCTAATACAGGTACAGAAGCCCATGCAGGCCTAGCAACACTTGGACTTCTTGGAGCCCTTGGCGGATTTGGACTTCTTTCTCGCAAGAAAAAAGAAGACTAAAAACTGAAAGTTTTGGCTATCTATCAACTGTAAATGATTGAAAAAAGCTAAGCTCGAGAAAGGACAAAATTCGTCCTTTCTTTTTTGATATTCAGAGCGATAAAAATCCGTTTTTTGAAGTTTTCAAAGTTCCGAAATCCAAAGGCATTGCGTTTAATAAGTTTGATGAGATTATTAGTAGCTTCCAATTTAGCATTGGAATATGGTAATTGAAGGGCGTTGATGATTTTCTCTTTGTCCTTGAGAGAGGATGAATCTGCTTTAGATTGTTCTCAATGAGTCCGAAGAATTTGTCAGGTTCCTTATTCTGAAAGTGAAAAAGCAAGAGCTGATAGAGATCATAGTGGTGTTTCAAGTCTTCTGAATAGTTCAAAAGCTTGTCTAGAATTTCTTTATTAGTCAAGTGCATACGAAAAGTAGGGCGATAAAATCGTTTATCACTCAGTTTACGACTATCTTGCTGGATGAGTTTCCAGTAGCGCTTGATAGCCTTGTATTCATGAGATTTTCGCTCAAATTGATTCATGATTTGGACACGCACACGGCTAAGATGTTGGAGTAAAACAGTCCAGTGGACTGTTTTAGCCTGAGCCTAGAAATTCGAAAGCGAAGCTGTTTAGCCAAGTCGTAGTAAGGACTAAACATATCCATAGTAATGATTTTGACGCGACATCGGACGGTTCTATCATATTTAAGAAAGTGATCTTGGATGACAGCTTGTGCGCTACCCTCAAGAACAGTTATGATATTGAGGTTTTCAAAGTCTTGAGCAATGAAACTCATCTTCATCTCCCGATTGAAACAGTCACTCCCCTGACTGTTTCAACATCCCAGGACATAATCTCAGGAAGTCGGCTAAAGTCATGCTTAAAGTGAAAGTCATTGAGCTTACGTATGGCAGTTGAAGTTGAAATACCCAGCTGGTGAGCGATATCAGTCATAGAAGTCTTTTCAATCAGCTTTTGAGCAATCTTTTGGTTGGTGATACGGGGAATTTGGTGATTTTTCTTGACGAGAGATGTTTCGGCGACCATCATTTTCGAGCACTGATAGCACTTGAAACGGCGTTTTCTAAGGAGAATTCTAGTAGACATACCAGTTGTTTCAAGGTAAGGAATCTTAGACGGTTTTTGAAAGTCGTATTTCTTCATTTGACTTCCACACTCAGGGCAAGATGGGGAGTCGTAGTCCAGTTTAGCGATGATTTCTTTGTGAGTATCCCTATTAACAACATCTACAAATTGGATATTAGGGTCTTTAATGTCTAGTAATTTTGTGATAAAATGTAATTGTTCCATATGATTCTTTCTAATGATGGTTTGGTCGCTTTTCATTATAGATCTTATGGGACTTTTTTTCTACAACAAAATAGGCTCCATAACATCCATAGGGGATTTACCCACTACAAATATTATAGAGCCGATAATATGCGTTTTATCATAGACAGATCTATTTCATTTTCTACTATAGTTAATTGAAATAAGATATGAACAAAGAGGTTAGGAAAGTCAAAACAATTTCTGATAAATGTTTTAGAATCCATGGCGTACTACTCTAAGTTCACTCCACTATAAAATTAAGTTTTTGACTAGCCTCTGAATGATTACTGAAGATTAACCTTGTTTCTCAAGATGTAGTAGGTTCCGAGATAGAAAACTGCGATGAGGATTAGGTCTTTGAAGATTTCATAAGTGAGCATCATATTGTAATGGCTACCAAAATTTAAGAAGAGATCACTGAAACCAAGGACAACATGAATGACAATATAGGCTAAAACGGCAAGAGCTGTGCGGTATTCATTAAAGAGTTGTCCGATAGAGATTGCCAAGTAGATGCAAAGGATGCTTGCTACAGTGCTAAGGATGAATGAAATCAGAGATAAGCTGATACTGTCTAGGTACTGTTGGAACAAGTCTTTAAAAGCAAGCAAATTAACAGAATTAGGATCCATTATCACAATAATGATATAAATGCTCAGAACCAAGACTGCTGAACTGATGAGAGACCAAATGAAGGCCCCCAAGAGTTTGGCTAGGATAATCTGGTGTTCGGAAACTGGCAAGGTCAGAGTGAGATAGCCTTGTCGATCGTAGACACTACCCTTGAAGCGACGGATAATCAAAATCAAGGTTGAAATCCCAAGTGTAATTATCAAGCCACCAAAGACGAAGGCCAGAAAGATAAATAGAACAGGTTGGCTGTTTGTGAAAGATTCATAATTATAGTAGTGTGCTTGCATTCCTATGGGAACGGAAAGGAAGAGCACAGCACCATAGAGGGCTAAATACCATTTGTTAACATTTTTAAATTCATAACGAACTAAATTCCAAAACATAATAATCTCCTTTATCTAGGCTTTGAATTCGTGGCGGAAGAGTTGGTCGATAGACTCTCCAGACTCATAGCGAATATCATCCACATTTCCTTGACGGACGACTTTTCCATCCTTGAGGAAGACAATCTCATCCAAGATTGGTTCGATGTCTGAAATCAAGTGAGTTGAAATCAAGACAGTCGAAGTTGGAGAGTAGTTGTTGATGATGGTGTTCAAGATATAGTCACGAGCTGCGGGGTCGACACCTCCGATTGGTTCGTCAAGCACGTATAGACGAGCATCACGACTCATGACAAGGATCAACTGAACCTTTTCTTTGTTCCCTTTTGAGAGTTTCTTGAAACGGCTATTTTCATCGATGCCAAGGTCACGAAGAAGACCTTGAGCACGTTCCAGATTAAAATCTTGGTAGAAGGTCTTGAAATAAGTGAGAGCTTCCTTGACCTTCATCTGCTCGTTGAGGTAGGTCGTATCAGGGAGATAAGAAACAATCGCTTTAGTTGCTGGGCTTGGTTCCATGCCATTGATAAGGATACGCCCTTCCTCTGGCTGTAGCAAGCCGTTGATTAGTTTAATCAAGGTTGTCTTTCCAGAACCGTTTGGGCCAAGGAGACCAACGATTTTTCCAGCTGGAATTTCAAGGGAAACATTTGTAAGAGCAGGGCTTGCTCCATAGGATTTTGACACATTTTCTAATGCTAACAAAGTCATAGTTTAAACTCCTTCAATATAATCTCTCAAAACAGTCGGTAGTTCTTCTTTTTCATAGCCAAATTCTACCATGCCTGTTACAAACTGTTGCAGCTGTTCTTCTGACAGTTGCTTACGGGATTGGAGGATCAAGTCCAAATCCTCTGTGACAAAGCGTCCTGACGTCCGCTTGGTATAAACGAAACCTTCTCTCTCCAAGTCCGATAGGGCACGCTGGATGGTGTTGGGATTGACCCCTGCCTCGCTGGCTAATTCTCTAACGGTTGGAAGCTGTTGATTGGGCTCGAGTTTATGGGAAATAATCTGCAATTTGATTTTCTCCATAATCTGCAAATAAATGGGTTTATTGTTATCAAATGTCCAAGACATCACGATCTCCTTTCTAATTACCTTTGTGTTAATTCAATAATACAACAAAACAAAAAACTTGTCAAGCCAAAAGGAGAATTATTTTGGGAATCTCTTAAAAAATGGTATAATGAGAAGAAAACGACAAGGAGGGAAAGGCATGCGTTGTCCAAAATGTGGCGCTACAAAATCAAGTGTGATCGATAGTCGTCAGGCTGAAGAAGGAAATACAATCAGAAGAAGACGTGAGTGTGAAGAGTGTCAGCATCGTTTTACAACCTATGAACGTGTTGAAGAGAGAACACTAGTTGTAGTCAAAAAAGATGGTACACGGGAACAATTTTCAAGAGATAAAATCTTTAACGGGATTATTCGTTCAGCCCAGAAACGTCCAGTGTCTAGTGATGAGATTGGCATGGTGGTCAATCGCATCGAACAAAAACTCCGTAGTCGCAATGAAAATGAAATTCAGAGTGAGGATATTGGTTCCTTGGTTATGGAAGAGTTGGCAGAGCTAGATGAGATTACTTATGTCCGTTTTGCCAGTGTTTACCGTAGCTTTAAGGATGTGAGTGAGCTTGAAAGCCTACTCCAGCAGATTACACAATCCTCTAAAAAGAAAAAGGAAAAATAAATGAAGCCAAATGACCGTTTTTCTTTTGTAAAGAATAATCGGGTGTCGCAAGATACCTCATCAATGGTGCAGTGCTACCTCCCGATTATCGGTCAGGAGGCGCTGAGCCTCTATCTTTATGCTGTGACTTTTTGGGATGGTGGTCAAAAGGAGCACCTCTTTGCAGCCATGCTCAACCATCTGAATTTTGGGATGGATACTCTATTAAAGGCTTTTAAAACTCTAACAGCCATGAAATTGGTGACTCTCTATCAGCAGGGGGAGACCTATAGCCTGTTACTTCATCCTCCCCTATCGACTCAAGAATTTTTACAACATACAGTTTATCGGACCTTGTTAGAAAAAATGATTGGGGATAGTGCGGTTGCAGCCATGAGACAGGAAAGTGTTGAAGGGGAACCGATCTCGGTGGCCTTGAGTCAAATCTTTCCTCAGTTATCCGACGAGTCTGCAAGTCAAGAAACCTCTAGCAGTCAGTCTGCGTCAGATGATTTTGATTTGGAGCATTTTCGTCAGCTCATGGCTCGTGATGGTCTTCGTTTTCAAGATGAGACTTCGGATGTTTTGGCCTTGTTTGCAATAGCAGACGAGCAGAGGTGGACTTGGTTTGAAACTTATCAAGTAGCCAAAGCGACAGCAGTGTCGCAAGTGATTTCTGTCAAACGCATCCGTGAAAAGATAGCGCAAAAGCCTGTGACTTCTGACTTTAGTCCCAAGGAGGCAACCATTATCCGAGAGGCTAAGAGAAAGACAGCCTTGCAGTTCCTTGCTGAAATCAAGCAGACCCGCAAGGGAAGTATTACCCAGACTGAACGGGACCTGCTCCAGCAGATGGCGGCCTTGGGCTTGCTGGATGAAGTAATCAATGTTATCTTGCTCCTGACCTTTAATAAGGTCGATTCGGCCAATATCAATGAAAAATACGCCATGAAGGTGGCTAATGACTACGCCTATCAAAATATCCGTAGTGCAGAGGAGGCAGTTCTCCGTATTCGTGAACGTGGCCAAAAAGCAAAAACGCAAAAGCAGAATCAGAATCAGACTGCCCCAGCAAAAACCAATGTGCCTAAATGGAGCAATCCTGAATATAAAAATACGTCATCCGCTGAGGAATTAGAAGAAATGGAACGCCAAACCCTAGAATTATTAGCAAAATTAGATAACGGAGGTGATTAGATGGAAAGTGTCGGAGATGTACTCAAACGTCAACCAAGCCGATTTCAGTATCAGGATTTAGTCCGGCAAATAGTGAAAGACCCTGATGTTGCGGCCTTTATCCAGAAAGAATCCCTCAGTCAGGAGGAGTTGAACCGTAGTATTTCCAAGTTTAACCAATACATCACTGAGAGAGATAAGTTCCTCCGAGGAGATACAGACTATATCGCGCGTGGCTACAAGCCCATTCTAGTCATGAACCATGGCTATGCGGACGTTTCTTATGAAGAAACTCCGGAGCTAATCGCAGCAGAAAAAGAAGCTGCCATCAAGAAACGTCTCAACTTAATTAATTTTCCATCTAGCTTGAAAAATGTCAGTTTTTTAGATGTTTATCGTGATGATGTTCGGCGTTTAACTGTTCTAAATAGAATGATAAAATTTGTTAACGCTTACCCCAATAATTTGAAAGGTCTCTACTTATATGGAGACTTTGGTGTGGGTAAAAGTTTCATGGTGGCTGCCCTAGCTCATGATTTGTCAGAAAAACGTGGTGTTTCATCGACGCTCCTCCACTATCCGAGCTTTGTCATCGATGTCAAAAATGCCATCGGTGATGGCAATGTCAAGACCTTGGTGGATGAGATTAAGCTTGCTGAAGTCTTGATTTTGGATGATATTGGTGCCGAGCAATCAACAGCTTGGGTACGTGACGAGATCTTGCAGGTCATTCTCCAATATCGTATGCAGGAAGATTTGCCAACCTTCTTTACCTCAAATTTCAATTTTGAAGATTTGGAAAAACATTTTGCTAAAGGCAAGAACGGAAACGATGAAACATGGGAAGCTAGACGCGTCATGGAACGCATTCGTTATTTAGCAGAGGAAACAAGACTTGAAGGAGAAAATCGCCGATGAGTGAAACAATCACATTAATGAAATCTCATACCTCGGTTCGCAGATTTAAAGAAGAAGCGATTCCTCAAGAGGACTTGAATGAGATTTTATCAGCTGCCCAAATGGCTTCTTCTTGGAAAAATTTCCAATCCTACTCGGTCATTCTAGTCAGAAGTCAAGAAAAGAAAGATGCTCTTTTTGAGCTGGTTCCTCAGGAAGCGATTCGTCAGTCTGCCGCCTTCCTCCTCTTTGTAGGAGATTTAAACCGTGCAGAAAAAGGCGCACATCTCCATACCGATACTTTCCAACCTCAAGGGGTGGAAGGACTCCTCATTACTTCTGTAGACGCAGCCTTGGCTGGACAGAACACCTTGCTTGCGGCAGAAAGCCTTGGCTATGGTGGAGTAATCATCGGTTTGGTGCGTTACAAATCTGTTGAATTAGCAGAATTGTTTAAGCTTCCTGACTATACCTATCCAGTCTTTGGGATTGCACTCGGTGTGCCAAATCAAAAGCATGCTGTAAAACCAAGACTGCCCCTAGAACATGTTGTCTTTGAGGAAGAATACCAAGAACAGTCGACTGAGGCTATTGAAGCCTATGACCGTGTACAGACTGAATATGCAGGTGCGCGTGCGACTACAACTTGGAGTCAACGTTTAGCAGAGCAATTCGGCAATCCAGAACCAAGCTCGACTCGAGAAAATCTTGAGCAGAAGAAGTTATTGTAGAAAGTGAGAAAACATGGCCTTACCAACTGTTGCCATTGTGGGACGTCCCAATGTTGGGAAATCAACCCTATTTAACCGTATCGCGGGAGAACGCATCTCAATCGTAGAAGATGTTGAAGGTGTAACGCGAGATCGTATCTATGCCACAGGTGAGTGGCTTAACCGTTCTTTCAGTATGATTGATACTGGGGGGATCGATGATGTCGATGCGCCTTTCATGGAACAAATCAAGCACCAAGCAGAAATTGCCATGGAAGAAGCAGATGTTATCGTCTTTGTCGTGTCTGGTAAAGAAGGAATTACAGATGCGGACGAATACGTTGCCCGTAAACTTTATAAAACTCATAAACCAGTCATCCTAGCCGTTAACAAGGTTGACAATCCAGAGATGCGAAATGATATCTATGATTTCTATGCTCTTGGATTGGGCGAACCTCTACCAATCTCATCTGTTCACGGTATTGGGACAGGGGATGTGCTGGATGCTATTGTGGAAAACCTCCCGCATGAAGTTGAAGAAGAAAATCCAGATGTTATTAAATTCAGCTTGATTGGACGTCCAAATGTTGGAAAATCTAGCTTGATCAATGCTATCTTGGGTGAAGACCGCGTCATTGCCAGCCCTGTCGCTGGTACTACTCGTGATGCTATTGATACCCATTTTACAGATGCTGACGGCCAAGAGTTTACCATGATTGATACGGCTGGTATGCGTAAGTCAGGTAAAGTCTATGAAAATACTGAGAAATACTCGGTTATGCGTGCTATGCGAGCTATTGATCGTTCAGATGTAGTCTTGATGGTGCTCAATGCCGAGGAAGGTATTCGTGAATACGACAAGCGTATCGCAGGATTTGCCCATGAAGCTGGTAAAGGAATGATTATCGTGGTCAACAAGTGGGATACGCTTGAAAAAGACAACCACACTATGAAAAACTGGGAGGAAGATATCCGCGAACAGTTCCAATACCTGCCTTACGCACCGATTATCTTTGTTTCAGCTTTGACCAAGCAACGTCTCCACAAGTTGCCTGAGATGATTAAGCAAATCAGCGAGAGTCAAAATACCCGTATTCCATCAGCTGTCTTGAATGATGTGATTATGGATGCTATCGCCATCAATCCAACACCGACCGACAAAGGGAAACGCCTCAAGATTTTCTATGCGACTCAAGTGGCAACCAAACCACCAACTTTTGTCATCTTTGTCAACGAAGAAGAACTCATGCACTTCTCTTACCTACGTTTCTTGGAAAATCAAATTCGCAAGGCCTTTGTCTTTGAAGGAACACCGATTCACCTAATCGCGAGAAAACGGAAGTAAAAAAGCAGAATCTGGAAGGATATTTCCAGATTTTTTGCTATAATAAAATAAGGAACGCGTTGGAGAGGTAAGGAGATGGAAAAACTATTAAAATTCTTGATTTTGGCACCCTACTTTTACTTTTTTCGTTGGCAAGGGAAGGTACAGCCAGGAAGTAAGTACTTTTCTGTCTTTTACTATTTTTATTGGTTTTATATGCCTCTAGCAGCCTTGTTTAGTCTAGTTTTCACTCTTTTTTCGCTAGTCTTATTTAACTTTATTTTACAAGAACCAAGGGATCTTGCTAGATGGATGATCTGGCTACTTTTAGTCCTTTTATTCTTAGTCAATGACTGGAAAATCTATGCTTGTCTAAAATTTATGAATAAGCTGCGATTGGAAAAGAAAAAATTTAGTCTTTCTTGAAAGAAATAGGCAAGCTTGTACCTGAAAGAACACTAGCCTCGAAATAGGAATTTTAAGGGAACTAATCACCTTGGTTAGCCCTTTTTTCGTTCTAAGGGAAAACGGAATATTTCTTGAAAAAAATGGGCAAATATGCTACAATAAAAAGAACATTCTAAAATATTCAGAATTTAAAGTAAGGAAAAAAATGGTAAATTTACTAAAAACAATCATCGAAAATGATAAAGGAGAGATTCGTCGTCTGGAAAAGATGGCGGACAAAGTCCTAAAATATGAAGATGAAATGGCTGCGTTAACAGACGAGCAATTGCAAGCAAAAACAGAAGAATTCAAACAACGCTATCAAAATGGTGAGACACTTGACCAACTCTTGTATGAGGCATTTGCGGTTGTCCGTGAGGGTGCCAAACGTGTCCTAGGCCTCTTCCCATATAAGGTTCAGGTTATGGGGGGAATCGTTCTTCACCATGGTGACGTTCCTGAGATGCGTACTGGTGAGGGGAAAACCTTGACAGCGACTATGCCAGTATACCTTAACGCCCTTTCAGGTAAAGGGGTTCACGTAGTTACGGTCAATGAATACCTTTCTGAACGTGATGCGACTGAGATGGGTGAATTGTACTCATGGCTTGGCTTGTCAGTAGGGATCAACTTGGCGGCCAAATCTCCAATGGAGAAAAAAGAAGCCTATGAGTGTGATATCACTTACTCAACCAACTCAGAGATTGGTTTCGACTACCTCCGTGATAACATGGTTGTCCGTGCGGAGAATATGGTTCAACGTCCGCTTAACTATGCCTTGGTCGATGAGGTAGACTCTATCTTGATTGACGAAGCTCGTACTCCTTTGATCGTTTCAGGAGCCAATGCAGTTGAAACTAGTCAACTCTACCATATGGCTGACCATTTTGTGAAGTCTTTGGATAAGGATGACTATATCATTGACATCCAGTCTAAGACTATTGGTCTGTCAGATTCAGGGATTGACAAGGCCGAAAGCTATTTCAATCTAAGCAACCTCTACGATATTGAAAATGTTGCTCTGACTCACTTTATCGATAATGCCCTTCGTGCCAACTACATCATGCTTCTCGATATTGACTATGTGGTCAGCGAAGAGCAAGAAATCTTGATTGTCGACCAATTTACTGGTCGTACCATGGAAGGGCGTCGTTATTCGGATGGTTTGCACCAAGCGATTGAAGCTAAAGAAGGTGTGCCAATCCAGGACGAAACTAAGACTTCAGCTTCTATCACCTACCAAAACCTCTTCCGTATGTACAAGAAATTGTCTGGTATGACAGGTACAGGTAAGACTGAGGAAGAAGAATTCCGCGAAATCTACAATATTCGTGTTATTCCTATCCCAACAAACCGTCCGGTTCAACGTATCGACCACTCAGACCTACTCTATGCAAGTATCGAAGCTAAGTTTAAAGCGGTTGTTGAAGATGTTAAGGCTCGCTACCAAAAAGGTCAACCTGTCTTGGTTGGTACGGTTGCAGTTGAAACCAGTGACTACATTTCTAAAAAATTGGTAGCTGCAGGCGTTCCTCACGAAGTCTTGAATGCCAAGAACCACTACAAAGAAGCTCAAATTATCATGAACGCTGGTCAGCGTGGTGCAGTTACAATCGCGACTAACATGGCCGGTCGTGGTACCGACATCAAACTTGGTGAAGGTGTTCGTGAACTTGGTGGACTTTGTGTCATCGGTACAGAACGTCATGAAAGCCGTCGTATTGATAACCAGCTTCGCGGACGTTCAGGTCGTCAAGGGGATCCAGGTGAATCTCAATTTTACCTTTCTCTTGAAGATGATTTGATGAAACGCTTTGGTTCAGAACGCTTGAAGGGTGTCTTTGAACGCCTCAATATGTCTGACGAAGCCATCGAATCTCGTATGTTGACCCGTCAAGTAGAAGCAGCTCAAAAACGTGTTGAGGGAAACAACTACGATACTCGTAAACAAGTCCTCCAATATGATGACGTTATGCGTGAACAACGTGAGATCATCTACGCACAACGCTACGATGTTATCACTGCTGATCGTGACCTTGCTCCTGAGATTCATGCCATGATTAAACGCACTATTAATCGTGTCGTTGATAATCATGCGCGTGCTAAACAAGATGAAAAACTAGAAGCTATCTTGAATTTTGCAAGATACAACTTGCTTCCAGAAGATTCAATTTCACTTTCAGACCTAGAAGGTTTGTCAGACCAAGCAATCAAAGATGAACTTTACCAACGTGCCTTGAAAGTCTACGATAGCCAAGTTGCTAAGCTTCGTGATGAGGAAGCTGTTAAAGAATTCCAAAAAGTCTTGATTCTACGTGTTGTAGATAACAAGTGGACAGACCATATCGATGCTCTTGATCAGTTGCGTAATGCTGTTGGTCTCCGTGGTTATGCTCAGAATAACCCAGTCGTTGAGTATCAAGCAGAAGGTTTCCGTATGTTTAATGATATGATTGGTTCCATTGAGTTTGATGTGACTCGTTTGATGATGAAAGCACAAATTCATGAACAAGAGCGTCCACAAGCAGAGCGTCATATCAGTACGACAGCTACTCGTAATATTGCTGCACAACAGACTGAGCTTCCTGCAGATTTGGATCTTAGCCAAGTTAAGCGTAACGACTTGTGCCCATGTGGTTCTGGTAAGAAATTTAAAAACTGTCATGGTAAACGACATTAAGAATGACTAATTTTCAGGCGGATGCCTAGTGAAAAGTGAATTTTCGCTTGGCGTCCGTTTGCTTTATAAGGAGGATGAATCATGGTATTTACAGCCAAAAGCCCTAAAATTAATATTGAAGAAGTTCGTAGTTTGTCTAAATTAGAAGGACAAGCACTTGCCAATAAACAACAACGCGATCAAGAACTTGAAGCGATTATTCGTGGTGAAGATCAACGCATTTTGTTAGTGATTGGTCCGTGTTCGTCTGACAATGAAGAAGCAGTTCTTGAGTATGCCAAGCGTTTGGCAAAACTGCAAGAAGAAGTAAAAGACCGCGTCTTTATGGTCATGCGTGTCTACACTGCTAAACCACGTACTAATGGTGATGGTTATAAGGGCTTGATTCACCAACCAAATGCCAAAGAAGCACCTAGTCTCATCAATGGGATCAAGGCGGTTCGTCACCTGCATTACCGTGTTATTTCTGAAACAGGAATGACGACAGCGGATGAAATGTTGTACCCAGAAAACCTTCCTTTAGTAGATGATTTGATTTCTTATATGGCAGTAGGAGCTCGTTCAGTTGAAGACCAGCAACACCGTTTTGTAGCCAGTGGAGCAGATTTCCCAACAGGATTTAAAAATCCAACATCAGGGAATCTCAATGTTATGTTCAATGGCATTTATGCGGCTCAAAACAAACAAAGTTTCCTTTTCCTAGGGAAAGAAGTTGAAACGACTGGAAATCCTCTATCGCATGCCATTCTCCGTGGTGCCCTCAATGAATACGGGAAAAATATTCCTAACTACTACTATGATAATTTGATGGATACCATTGCCCAGTATGAAAAAATGGGCCTTGAAAATCCATTTATTATCATTGATACCAACCATGACAACTCAGGTAAGCAGTACATGGATCAGATTCGTATCGTACGTCAGACCTTGATTAACCGCGACTGGAATGAAAAGATTAAAAAATATGTTCGTGGCTTCATGATTGAGTCTTATCTAGAAGACGGTCGTCAAAATGAACAAGAGGTCTTTGGAAAATCTATCACCGATCCATGTCTAGGATGGGAAAATACTGAAGCTCTTGTTCGCGAAATCTACCAAAGACTAGGAGAATAATATGGCATTTATTGAAAAAGGTCAAGAAATAGATATTGAAGCGATTAAGGCGGAAACACAGCTGTCTGCAGAAGCCTTGCAACATAAGGAAAGCCGAGACCAAGAACTGGCAGATATCCTTTCAGGAAAGGATGACCGAATCTTGTTGGTCATTGGACCTTGTTCGTCTGACAATGAAGAAGCAGTTCTTGAGTATGCTCGTCGTTTAGCAGACTTGCAGAAGAAAGTTGCGGATAAGATTTTCATGGTCATGCGTGTTTACACAGCTAAGCCACGTACCAATGGAGATGGCTACAAGGGTTTGGTTCATCAGCCAGATACTTCTAAAGCACCAAGTTTGATTAATGGTTTGCAGGCTGTTCGTCAGCTTCATTATCGTGTTATTACAGAAACTGAATTAACCACAGCGGATGAAATGCTTTATCCATCCAATCTAGTCTTGGTTGATGACTTGGTGAGCTACCATGCAGTGGGTGCGCGTTCAGTAGAAGATCAGGAACATCGTTTTGTAGCTTCAGGGATTGATGCACCAGTGGGGATGAAAAATCCAACCTCTGGAAATCTGTCTGTTATGTTTAATGCCATCTATGCTGCACAAAACAAGCAAACATTTCTTTACCATGGACAAGAAGTTGAGACTTCAGGTAATCCCTTGGCCCACGTTATCCTTCGTGGAGCTATGAATGAATATGGGAAGAATGAACCAAACTTCTACTATGAAACTCTGTTAAACTCAATCGAAGGTTATGAGAAAATGGGCTTGGAAAATCCCTTTATTGTCATTGATACCAATCATGACAATTCAGGTAAGCAATATCTAGAGCAAATCCGCATCGTACGCCAGGCTCTGCTCAACCGTGACTGGAATGAAAAGATCAAGAAGACAGTTCGAGGTTTCATGATTGAATCTTACTTGGCAGATGGTCGCCAAAATCAACCAGAAATCTTTGGTTGTTCTATTACAGACCCATGTCTAGGATGGGAAAACACAGTAGCCTTGGTAGAAGAAATCTATACTACCTTAACAAAATAAGTGAAAAGGATGGAGTTGGGGGAACCTCAACTCTTTTTGACGAAAATGATAGTTGGACACGGAATCGATATTGAAGAATTAGCTTCTATACAAAATGCAGTTAAAAAAAGAGAAGGCTTTGCGCAGCGTGTTTTGACAGACAAGGAATTGAAACGCTTTGCTAGTCTCAAAGGTCGTAGACAGATTGAGTATTTGGCTGGTCGTTGGTCAGCTAAAGAAGCTTTTTCAAAGGCTATGGGAACGGGTATTGGAAAGCTAGGTTTTCAGGACTTGGAAATTTTGAACAATGAACGCGGGGCGCCTTATTTTAGTCAGGCACCATTTTCAGGAAAGATTTGGCTGTCTATCAGCCATACAGATCAGTTTGTGACAGCTAGTGTTATTTTGGAGGAAGATTATGAAAACTAGTCCACATAGACCAACCAAGGCCCTTATTCATCTAGAAGCAATTCGCTACAATATCCAACAAATGGGAGCGCACATTCCCCAAGATACCCTCAAATGGGCAGTTGTAAAAGCCAATGCCTATGGGCACGGAGCGGTTGCTGTTGCTACGGCTATCCAGAATGACGTTGATGGTTTTTGCGTTTCTAATATCGATGAAGCCATCGAGCTTCGTCAAGCAGGCATTACTAAGAAAATTCTCATTTTGGGAGTTTCTGAGGTTGAATCTTTTTCATTGGCCAAGGACTTTGATATTACCTTGACAGTGGCTGGGTTGGAATGGATCCAGAAACTCATAGCCACAGAGTCAGACTTATCAGGTTTAACTGTTCACCTTAAAATTGACTCAGGCATGGGACGAATTGGTTTTAGAAGTGCAAGCGAGGCTGAAGAAGCTCAAACTTTACTCAAGGAGCATGGAGCAAATGTTGAGGGAATCTTTACACACTTTGCAACTGCTGATGAAGAGTCGGATAGCTATTTTAAGGAACAGTTAGAGTGTTTCAAGGAAATACTTGCTGGCTTGCAAGAAGTACCAGAATTGGTTCATGCTAGTAACTCCGCAACGACTCTATGGCATGCGGAAACGATTTTCAGTGCTGTTCGCATGGGAGATTCCATGTATGGCCTCAATCCAAGTGGACAAGTTTTGAAATTGCCTTATGAACTAAAACCAGCCTTAACTTTGGAGTCAGCTATTGTTCATGTTAAAACAGTCCCAGCTGGGGCTTGTATGGGTTACGGAGCAACTTATCAAGCAGACGGTGAGCAAGTCATTGCAACGGTACCGATAGGTTATGCAGATGGTTGGACGCGAGATATGCAGAATTCCTCAGTTCTGGTGGATGGACAATTGTGCCCCATCGTAGGGCGGGTATCCATGGACCAAATCACCATTCGTTTGCCTAAGCTTTATCCATTGGGTACCAAGGTAACCTTGATTGGCTCAAACGGGGACAAGGAGATTACTGCAACAGATGTAGCGGTTTATCGAGGAACCATCAATTATGAAGTAGTTTGTCTCCTCAGCGACCGCATTCCGAGAGAATATTATTAAAAAACAGAAGGAAAGGAGAGTAGCATGAATTTACACCAACCCTTGCATGTCTTGCCTGGTGTGGGACCCAAATCAGCAGAAAAATATGCCAAACTAGGAATCGAAAACCTGCAAGATCTCTTGCTCTACTTTCCTTTCCGTTATGAAGATTTTAAGACCAAGCAGGTGCTAGAGCTAGAAGACGGTGAGAAGGCTGTCCTATCTGGCCAGGTGGTAACGCCAGCTAGTGTTCAGTATTATGGATTTAAGCGTAATCGCCTGCGCTTTAGCATCAAGCAGGGAGAGGTTGTTTTTGCGGTCAATTTCTTTAATCAACCTTACCTAGCAGATAAGATTGAACTGGGTGCGACTCTTGCTGTATTTGGTAAGTGGGATCGTGCCAAGGCTAGTCTGACAGGGATGAAGGTCTTGGCCCAAGTGGATGATGAACTTCAACCTGTCTATCGCTTAGCTCAAGGAGTGACTCAAACAGCCCTGGTTAAGGTGATTAAAACTGCCTTTGATCAAGGATTGGATCTTTTGATTGAGGAAAATCTCCCCCAAACCTTGCTAGACAAATATAAGCTCATGTCACGGTGCCAAGCTGTTCGTGCTATGCACTTTCCTAAGGATTTGGCAGAATACAAACAAGCCCTTCGGCGCATCAAGTTTGAGGAACTTTTCTATTTTCAAATGCAATTGCAAAGCCTCAAATCTGAAAACATGGTCCAAGGAAGTGGTCTGGTCTTGAACTGGTCGGAAGAAAAACTAACTGCCGTTAAAGAGAAATTGCCTTTTGCCTTAACCAAAGCCCAAGAAAAAAGCCTGCAAGAAATCCTGACAGATATGAAGTCGGACCAACACATGAATCGACTCTTACAAGGGGATGTTGGTAGTGGGAAGACAGTGGTTGCGGGTCTAGCGATGTACGCGGCTGTAACGGCTAGTTATCAGGCAGCTCTAATGGTTCCGACAGAGATCCTTGCAGAGCAGCATTTTGAAAGTTTAGAGAGTCTCTTTCCAGATTTAAGACTAGCTCTTTTGACAGGTTCTTTAAAAGTTGGAGAAAAGCGCCAAGTTTTGGAAAAGATTGCCAAGGGTGAAGCCGATGTGATCATCGGTACCCATGCTCTTATACAAGACGGCGTGGACTATGCCCGACTAGGCTTGATTATCATCGATGAGCAACACCGCTTTGGTGTGGGACAAAGACGCATCCTACGTGAAAAAGGAGAAAATCCAGATGTCCTCATGATGACGGCAACTCCCATACCACGGACCTTGGCCATCACTGCCTTTGGTGATATGGATGTTTCTATTATTGACCAGATGCCTGCTGGGCGCAAACCAATCGTAACACGCTGGATTAAGCATGAGCAATTACCGCAGGTCTTGACTTGGTTGGAAGGAGAGATTCAGAAAGGTTCCCAAGCCTATGTCATTTCGCCCTTGATTGAAGAATCTGAAGCCCTGGATCTTAAAAATGCTATTACTTTATCGGAAGAATTGACGGCTCATTTTTCAGAAAAAGCAAAAGTTGCTCTCTTACACGGTAAGATGAAGAGTGATGAAAAAGACCAGATTATGCAGGATTTCAAAGAGAGAAAAACAGATATTCTGGTTTCGACAACGGTTATCGAGGTCGGGGTCAATGTGCCCAATGCGACAGTCATGATTATCATGGATGCTGATCGTTTTGGTCTTAGTCAACTTCATCAGCTCAGAGGTCGTGTCGGTCGTGGAGACAAGCAGTCCTATGCGGTTCTTGTGGCCAATCCCAAAACTGACTCTGGAAAGGATCGCATGCGCATCATGACGGAAACGACTAATGGATTTGTCCTTGCAGAAGAAGATTTGAAAATGCGTGGTTCGGGTGAGATTTTTGGAACCAGACAGTCAGGTCTACCAGAGTTTCAAGTGGCTGATATTATCGAGGACTTCCCAATACTTGAGGAAGCACGTAAGGTAGCTAGTTATATCAGTTCACTGTCTAACTGGCAGGAGGATCCAGAGTGGCATATGATTGCTCTAAATCTAGAGAAGAAAGAACATTTAGATTAAGCTTTCTCTAAGAAAATCTTAAGTTTGCTTTTAGGGTTATTATCTATACTAGAGTCATCAAAAAGAAACGAGGACTCTCACATGACTATTAAAGTAAATTATCAAAAAACATTTCAAAAGGAACAAGCACCTTCACCTAAATACTAAGTAAAGAGCGGTAACGCTCTTTTTGTATGGAGATTCTAAGGTAAGGGATTTAGAAAAATGCTTATGTTCATTTGATTTACTGAATGTATAAACTTCAACATCACTTCAAACTAGGCCTTGGTCTTATCTGGGAATCTCCAAGCAGTGATGTTAGCAGCTTGTGGCTAGTTTCCTACGGGCTTTTTAATTTTCATTGAGTTTCAGAACTTGCTTTTAGTTTTCTCTAAGAAAATCTTAAGTTTGCTTTTAGGGTTATTGCCTATACTAGGGTCATCAAAAAGAAACGAGGACTCTCACATGACGATGGCAATTAAAGTAAATTACCAAAAAACGTTTCAACAGGAACAAACACCTTCTCCTAAATACTAAGTAAAAGAGCGGAAACGCTCTTTTTGTATGGGATTCTCAGGTAAGGGATTTAGAAAAGTGCTTATGTTCATTTGATTTACTGAATGTATAAATTTCAACATCACTTTAGTCTTAACAGGCAATCCAAAAGCAGTGCTTTGAGAAAGTTGTGACTAGCTTTCTAGTTTGCTCTTTCGTTTTCATTGAGTCAGAAATTACTTTTAGTTTTTTCTAAGGAAAATATAAGAGACTTCCTGCGAAACTAAAATCCTAGTTCACGGTTAATAATGCCCGCAATCAAATTCA
>JAQDPW010000028.1:17044-23141 GCA_027659245.1 Streptococcaceae bacterium AM104-57 | reverse complement strand
TCACCTCATCTCTAGTATAACAAAAAAGCCATCAATTTGATGACTTTTTCAGTGGACTCCCTTCGGGTGACTTTTTTGTTACAATAGCTAGAAAAATTATCTGGTATGAAAGCTAATTTAGAAAAGGAGCCTATTGATGAAAGTCTTTCAGCATGTAAATATCGTGACTTGTGACCAAGATTTCCACGTCTATTTGGATGGGATTTTGGCTGTCAAAGAATCCCAAATCGTCTATGTCGGTCAGGAAAATCAAGAGATTCTTAAACAAGCAGATCAAATCATAGACTATCAGGGTGCCTGGATTATGCCTGGCTTGATTAACTGCCATACTCACTCTGCCATGACAGGCTTGAGAGGCATTCGTGACGATAGTAATCTCCACGAATGGCTAGAGGACTATATCTGGCCAGCAGAAGCAGAGTTCACACCAGAGATGACCACAAAGGCTGTCAAAGAGGCGCTAACAGAGATGCTCCAGTCAGGAACGACAACTTTCAATGATATGTATAATCCCAATGGTGTGGAGATAGAGAAGATTTATGAAGCGGTCAAGGCATCCAAGATGCGTTGCTATTTCTCTCCGACCCTCTTTTCTTCAGAAACCGAGACGACGGATGAAACCATAGCCAGAACTCGATCTGTCATCGAGACAATCAAAGGCTATCAGGATTCCAAGTTCAAGGTTATGGTAGCTCCCCATTCGCCCTATAGTTGTAGTCGAGAATTGCTTGAGACTAGCCTAGAACTAGCAAAAGAAGAAAACATTCCCCTTCATATCCATGTTGCAGAAACACAGGAAGAGTCAGGCATTATCCTGAAACGCTATGGCAAACGCCCATTAGCCTTTCTAGATGAGCTCGGATATTTAGATCATAAATCTATCTTTGCCCATGGTGTTGAGTTAAATGAAGCAGAAATTACCCGCTTGGCAGATTCGAGAGTCGCTATCGCCCACAATCCTATCAGCAATCTCAAGCTAGCCTCAGGGATTGCCCCAGTCGTCCAACTTCAAAAAGCAGGAGTACCGGTTGGTATTGCGACAGACTCAGTTGCTTCTAACAATAATCTCGATATGTTTGAGGAAGGGCGGACTGCAGCACTCTTACAGAAAATGAAGAGTGGTGATGCCAGCCAATTTCCAATCGAAACTGCCCTTAAGGCCCTGACCATTGAAGGAGCTAAGGTGTTGGGAATGGAAGATGTGATTGGTAGTTTGGAAATCGGCAAGCAGGCTGACTTTCTCGTTATTCAGCCCCAAGGCAAAATCCATCTCCAACCGCAAGAAAACATGCTGTCTCACTTAGTTTATGCTGTCAAATCCAGTGATGTTGATGACGTCTACATTGCAGGTGAGCAAGTCGTGAGAGCTGGGAAGGTACTAACAGTAGATTTGTAAGTGATGCTCTTTCTAATTTTTTAAAGCTAGGTCGGTATCGCTTTGATTAGCTCAAGTAGAGCCTAGACTTTCTAGTTTGTTCAATTCCCTGTAATGATGTTGGATGCATAGAAAAAGAAGACCTTGTGAGTCTTCTTTTTGTTTAATTTGAACATTTTTGAGAGGGAGATCTATCCTCTTTTAATCTTAGCACGAACTAAGTCAAGTGAATAATGAAGTGTTTTATCTTTGATAATAAAGAGGGTGATAGCGTAATAGATGCCACAAGCTGCGATTGTAGAAAGAACCATGCAGATCATATTCATCGTAACTTCATAGCTATGAACTTGGAAGAGGGTTTTAAAAACAAAATAAATTGGGATGAAACCGAGTGACACGATTGTGTAGCGAGTTAAGGTTGTAAAAATCTCTTTCAAATCCAATAGTTTGTACTTCTTAATAAAGTGAATCTCTAGCAGAACCACAATTGCTTCAGCTAGAACGGTTGTTCCAATGTAGTATTCAGGAGTGAAGATATTATTGAAAAACAGCAAGGAGTTAAATAGAATATTTGCACCACCTCCGATAAAGTAGAAAGCAGTCAAGTGATTTTCATGGTCATTGATAAAGATAATTTGTTTAGCAAGGATTAATTCGATGGCCCAGATAATGGTACGAAAGGCAAAGACGCTTGTTACAATTCCTGCTTCAAGATATTTCTCAGAAGAGTAAATAACTGTAGCATAGGTTCCCAAAACCATGATGCCAATGCTGGTTGGGATCATGAGGAAGTAAAAGAGGGATGCGCCCTGATTGACCAAATTTTTATAAGAAGTAAAATCTTTTTTTCCTAGATAATAACCCAGTCGTGGGATGCTGACGTTGATAGCTCCACTGAGGACACTAGCGATCAGCATAACGATACTGGAGGCGATGGTGTAGTAGGAGATAAAATTCTCATCAGGTCCTTTAGTGATGAACATACGGTCTAGCAAGGTATAGAGCATATTAGCATTTGCTAGAAGGAGCATGGTTAAGAGTGGTTTAGATGACTTGAGAAGTTCGATGAACTCAATCTTAACAAAGGAAACCTCTCGTTTAATCCATAGGAAGCTAAGTAGATAGTTGATAATGGTTGTCGCACTCATGATTGTGGCATAAGGGACGATATCATCAGGTGTCTTGACGAAGGCAAAGATAGCAACCAACATTCCAATTCGGATAACCAGTGTTTTATAAAGGATAAAAGAATAGTTCTCGTAGGCTTCATTCATCCACTCGATATTCAGAAATTGGAAGAGGGCTTGAATTCCAAGGATATAGTAAAGGATTTTCAGATTGACAATACTAGTATCAAAATGAATAAAGAGGAAGTAAATTGCAGTTGTCAGAATTGAAGTAATTACTGATATATAGAACAACTTAGAAAAGACATAATTGATCTTATTCTTATCATCCTTAACCTTACTGATAGCTCGAATCCCATAATTATAAATCCCAAAGGCAGCGAGTGGAATGACGAAGCTTGCCCAGGTGTTGGCAGTGTTGAAGTAACCGTAATTGGATTTACTAAGAATCCGCGTTAGATAGGGATTAGTAATCAAAGGAAAAACGATATTTAAGATATTGACCAGCAAGCTAGCCAAAGCATTAACTTTTATATTTTTCATGAAACTTTCTTTCTTACATTCTAAAATAGATACTAGTATTATATCACATTCCAACGCCATTCTTTTGATAAAATCTGTGAAATCTTGTATAATAGATAGAACTGAAAGTATGAGGTTACGAACTATGAAAATGAAACAAATCAGTGATACGACATTAAAGATCACCATGTCTTTAGAGGATTTGATGGATCGAGGAATGGAAATCGCAGACTTTCTCGTTCCACAAGAGAAAACAGAAGAATTTTTCTATGCAATCTTAGATGAGCTAGAGATGCCAGATAGCTTCTTGGATACAGGTATGCTCAGCTTCCGAGTTACTCCAAAGCCTGACAAGGTTGATGTCTTTGTAACTAAGTCAAAGATTGACCAAAATTTGGATTTTGAGGATTTGGCAGACCTTCCTGATATGGATGAGTTAGCTAAAATGTCTCCAGATGAGTTTTTGAAAACCTTGGAGAAAACCATGGCAGAAAAAACTAAAGACGATATTGAAGCCATTCAATCTTTAGAACAGGTTGAAAAGGAAGAGGAAGCAGCGCTTGATGAAGCCCTCGAAGAAGAAGGGAAAAGAGAGCCTTATATCTACTACATCCTACGCTTTGACGACTTAACTAGTTTGGTTTCTTTTGCCAAAACAGTTATTTATCAAATGGAGACTTCAGAGCTTTATAAGATGAATGATCAATACTATTTGACAGTCTTAGTGGATGTAGAGGATCGACCAAATCTTTATCCAGCTTGGTTACTGGCTCGTATGCGAGAATTTGCGGATGATAGCGACATCAGCCGTTCGGTTCTACAAGAATATGGTCAAGTGCTCATCAATCATGATGCGGTTCAAGGACTCCAAAAAGTTTAATAGAGAAAAAGACAGGGAAGGAGATCTTCTCTGTTTTTGTTGTAAATTTTAGACTTTTGAAAAATTGGATTCAGTTTGTATTTAAAAATCTGCCATAGTATAATTTGAGAGTGAAATTAAAGGTTATGTATCATTTCATGAAAGTTTTCTGATATAATTAAAGATTAATACAAGGTAGAAAAAAAGTCCAAAAAATAAGGCAAAGTAGTAGCTTTAATGGAAGAAATGGGGTAGAATGATAGAAGTTGCTTTTCGGTAGTTTAGAATCGAATCAACTGACAAATCTTTTAGGTGTAAATGTTGTTAAATCAACTGTTTTACTAAACTATTATATTTTTTTTGTTTTCAAGATGGCATTTTATGTTGTCTTGGGAAGTGAAAGAGATTAGAATCAGTTTTTGAAAAGAGCCCTCATATAGTTTTTGAATCCTAGCAAATGGTATTCCTATGTCTTCCAATCTTGCTAAAATTGATGAAAAACGATATGATAGAATGAAAAAAAGCGAGGTGAAAAATGGACCAAAGACGGATTCAAACAGAAACACAGCAGATACTTGAAGATGTTTTAGACAAGGCTTCTATACAGGAAGGTGCACTATTTGTCTTAGGTTTGTCTTCGAGTGAAGTGCTGGGAGGACACATTGGCAAAGATTCGAGTCAGGAGATTGGTGAGCTAATCGTCAAGACAATGTTGGAGCTGTTGACGGCTAAGGGAATTCACCTGGCTGTTCAAGGTTGTGAACATGTCAATCGCGCTCTAGTTGTTGAACGAGAAGTAGCTATAAAATATCAGTTGGAGATTGTAAGTGTACTCCCGACCTTGCATGCAGGAGGTTCGGGTCAATTGGCCGCCTTTCGCTATATGAAGGATCCTGTGGAGGTCGAATTTATCAGGGCAGATGCTGGTCTAGACATTGGTGATACAGCTATCGGTATGCATATCAAACATGTTCAGGTACCCATTCGACCAGTCTTAAGAGAGATTGGTCTGGCTCATGTGACAGCACTTGCTAGTCGACCAAAACTCATTGGAGGGGCGCGTGCTCAATATCCAATAGATCACATTAGAAAGATTTAAAATGAAAAACAGAAAAATGCAGTTTGATAGAGTCATTAAATACTCTATTCGGAAGTTCTCAGTTGGTGTAGGTTCTGTGGTTATCGGGACATTTCTTTTGGGGGCAAATAACTTTTTAGTTGAAACTGTTGCAGCTAACGAAGTAGCGACACCTAGCCAAGTTCATTACCGTTATTTGGCTGAGCAAGAATTGACAGAAGCAGAAAAAGCTTTGATCCATCGCGAACTTCCTTCTGATTTAAAGCAAGATGATGTTGTCTATCTTGTTTACAGAAAGAAAGAAATGAATTCTCAACAATTGCCTAACACTGGAAGCAAGGAGTTGGCATTGGCAACTCTCGGTTTTGCAACAGCGTCTATGGTTGTCGTTGTGATGTCTAAAAAACACCGCAATAAAATGTTGGGTATTCTCTTTATTGGAGCTCTAGGTGGTAGTTACTTTATCCCTCAGTCAGCTCAAGCATTTGAGAATAAAATCTTAGTGTCCTATAACCAAACGATTGCTGCAAGTAGTCAAGAGGACTTAGCCAAAGGTGTCATTCAGATCGAAGGATACGAATACGTAGGTTACTTTAAAGCATCAGATTTCCAAGAACAACCAGAACAAATTGCTACTGCTAAGGGAACGCAAGAAGCAGGCCATGAAGGTGAATCTCTGGTTCAACCAGAATTGCCAGCCTACACAGGTGAGATTAGTACTAAAGGAACTCAAGAAGAGGGTCACGAAGGTGAGTCTTTAGTTCAGCCAGAATTGCCAGCCTACACAGGTGAGATTAGTGCTAAAGGAACGCAAGAAGAAGGTAAGGTAGGCCAAGCCTTAACGCAACCTGAGGAAGAATATACAGGAGTTATTTCGACAAAAGGGTCACAAGATCCTGAACATATGATGTTATCTCCTGTTAATGAGTTGCCTGAATTAGTGATTACAGAAAAAGGTACACAAGAGGAAGGCAAAGAAGGTCAAGCCTTAACCCAACCAGAAAATCCAGAATATCATGAAGCAAAAGGTGTTCAAGAAGTGAAAGAAGGCGAGCAGCAAGGCCAAGCTTTAGTACAGCCAGAACTTCCTGAATATAAAGAACCAGTTTCAACAAAGGGGACTCAAGAACCTGGTC
>JAQDPW010000028.1:0-17034 GCA_027659245.1 Streptococcaceae bacterium AM104-57 | reverse complement strand
ACCATAGAGTCTAAAGGAACTCAAGAGGCAGACAAAGAAGGTCAAGCACTAACACAGCCAGAATTGTCAGAAGCTACCATAGAGTCTAAAGGAACCCAAGAGGCAGGTAAGGAAGGTCAAGCACTAACACAATCAGAACTTCCAGAGTATCATGAAGCAAAAGGAACTCAAGAAGAAGGTCACGAAGGTGAATCCCTAGTTCAGCCAGAGTTGCGAGCGTATGAAGTAGCTGAAGCAACTGTCACAGAAACTGAAACTGTAGAAGTTCCATATACAAGAGAGTATGTAACTGACGATACTCGCTACACTGATGAAGAAACAGTGATTCAAAACGGTCAAGCAGGAAGTCAGCTGATTCATCGTGTCTATAAGACAGTCAATGGCCAAAAAGTTGGGGACCCAATCAGCACGAGTACAGAAATTGTTACGGCGCCAGTAAACGAAAAAATTAGTCGCGGTACAAAGGCTATTGAAGGTCAAGTTGAAGAAGTTTCATTTGAAGAAATTCCTTTCGAGACAAAAACAGAAGTAGACAGCACTCTTCCGAAGGGAACAGAAGTTGAAGCTCGAGCTGGTCAAAACGGTAAGAAAAAGATTACCAAAGTTTATAAGACTCTTAAGGGTGTGAAAACTGCATATGCTCCAATGATTTCAGAGAAAGTTGTTGAAGCAGTTCAAGATCGTATCATCAAAAAAGGTGATCAAATCTTGACTGAGCCAACGTTGACCCTCACTCATATAGACAAAGAAGAATTAGAGCGTAGTGCCAAGGTTCGTTACCAATTGGTTAAATCAACAGGTGTAACCATTAAATCTCTTGAAGTTGTCTTGAAAGATGGTGATACTAGCCTTCAAACAGTCAACATGTCTGAGGGAGACCTGACTGCTAGTCTTACAGACTTGAAATACTACAAGGACTACAAGATTGCGACCAAGATGGTTTACGACCGAGGAAATGGGAACGAAGAAGTTGTTCTTACGGAAGAACCACTAAGACTCGACCTCAAAAAAGTCGAAGTCAAAAATATCAAGGAAACCAGCCTTATCAGTGTTGATGACCAAGGTGTAGAGACTGATAATAGTCTATTGTCAGCAAAACCATCAGATGTTAAACCTTATTACTTGAAAGTGACAACTCATGATAACAAGGTGACAAAACTTGCTGTTGATAAAATTGAAGAAGTCACAGTTGATGGGAAAGCATTGTTCAAAGTCACTGCTAAAGCACCAGACCTAGTCCAACGTAACGCAGATAATCAGTTTACAGAGGAATATGTCCATTACTTTGCTAAACCAAAAGCCCATGAAGGTGATGTTTATTACGATTTCAATGACCTTGTAAAAGCTATGCAGGACAATCCTACTGGTACCTTTAAGCTTGGTAGCAGTATGAATGCAAGTAACGTGACCCCCACTGGTAAGTCTTATGTAACCAATGCCTTCAAGGGAACATTGGAAAGTACAGAAGGTAATAAATTTGCCATCTATAACATTACGAGACCATTGTTTGGTAACATTGAAGGTGGTACTGTCAAGAATCTCTTGCTTGAAAATGTCAACATTGACATGCCAGGATTTGATCGAGTAGCACCAATCGCAAATGTTATCAAAAATAATGCGACTGTCGAAAATGTTAAAGTAACAGGTAATGTTATCGGGGGCAACGATGTAGCTGGTATTATCAATAAAATTGATGGTAGTGGTAAGGTAAGTAATGTTGCCTTTATCGGTAAAATTCACGCTGCTGGAAACAAAGGTTGGTACTTAGCTGGTGTTCTAGGTGAAAACTGGAAAGGTATCGTAGAAAAAGCTTACGTTGATGCTGAAATTACTGGTAACAAGGCAAAAGCTGCAGGATTAGTTTATTCTTCTCAAAATGGTGGAGATAACCATACACTGGGTAGAGAAGGTGTTCTCAGAAATTCAGTTGCTAAAGGTTCGATCGAGCTGAAAGAAGCTGTTCAATCTGGTGGCTTGCTGGGTACTAACTGGGCCTTGGGTGCTATTGAAGACAACATCACTATGATGAAAGTCAAAACAGGTGAGATGGTCTTCGGTCACTCGGATATTGATGCTGATGATTACTTCACCTATTCAAGAACAAAACGTAACTTCAGTGTTGAGGGAGTAAGTGAGGGTAATAAATCTTATAAGAATTCTCGCAAGATTCCTAGCATCTCACAAGAAGAAGCTGACAAGAAAATTGAAGCAATGGGAATCACTGCTGATAAATTTGAAAGCACCAAACCTGTTGAAGACAAACTCAATAACATTGTCAACAAAGCCGATCAATACAAAACAATCAATGGCTACGATGCCTCTCGTGAACTTGCCTACCGCAATATCGAAAAATTACAACCTTTCTATAATAAAGAATGGATCGTAAACCAAGGAAACAAACTTGCTGCTGATAGTCATCTTATGACCAAGGAAGTCCTATCAGTTACTGCTATGAAAGGCAATGCCTTTGTAACAGAATTGGCTGATGCTGACCACATTTTGGTGCATTATGCTGATAAGACCAAAGACATCTTTACTGTTTCACTGAAAGAATCTAAGGTCAAACAAGTGAAAGAGTACAGCATTGCTGAACTTGGAGAAGTTGTTTACACGCCTAATATCGTTGACAAAGACCGTAGCGATCTTATCAATGCTATCGTTGAAAAATTAAGCCCAGTTGAGCTACAATCAGATCCAATTTATCAAAAACTTGGTAGAACTGGTCCAAACAAAGTCAATGCCATTAAGAACCTTTACCTCGAAGAAACCTTCAAAGAAGTCAAGGATAATCTGGCTAAATTTGTGAAACAGTTGCTTGAAAATGAAGATCATCAATTAAACACAGATGAGGCTGCTAAACGTGCCTTGATCAAGAAGATTGATGACAACAAGGCAGCGGTTCTTCTTGGTTTGTCTTACCTCAATCGTTACTACGGAGTTAAGTTTGATAATTTCAATATCAAGCAACTCATGTTGTTCAAACCAGACTTCTATGGTAAAAATGTAAGTGTGTTAGACTTCTTGATTCAGATTGGTTCTAAAGAAAGTAACATTAAAGGTGATAGAACTTTAGAAGCTTATCGCGAAGCTATCGGTGGAGTTATCGGTATCAGCGAGTTAAATAGTTTCTTAGACTATAATATGCGTCTATTCACAGAAGACAAAGATCTAAATGATTGGTTCATTAAAGCAACCAAAGACAATGTCTATATCGTTGAACCAGCAACAACCACTCCTGAGTTTGCAGATAAGAAACATAGAGCCTACGAAGGTTTAAACAATGATATGCACGGTAAGATGATCTTGCCACTCTTGAACTTGAAAGATGCACATATGTTCTTGATTTCAACTTACAATACAATGGCTTATAGTTCATTTGAGAAATATGGTAAGTATACTGAAGCAGAACGTAATGCCTTCAAAGCTGAAATTGATAAGGTTGCAAAAGGTCAACAAAATTATCTAGACTTCTGGTCACGTCTATCAATCGATAAAGTTCGCAACAGACTCTTGAAGAGTAATAACATGGTACCAACACCAGTACTGGACAACCAGAATTATAAAGGCATTAGTACTGACCGTTATGGCCATACAAACAGTGGTAAAGATGTGGCGCCTATCCGTGAATTGTATGGACCTACAGACCGTTACCATGCGACTGATTGGCGTATGGGAGCTGTGGCTCGCGTTTATGCGAATCCATATAAGGATGATTCTGTCTTCTTTATGGTGACGGATATGATTAGTGATTTTGGGGTATCTGCCTTTACTCATGAAACAACTCACGTAAATGACCGAATGGTTTACCTAGGTGGCTCAAGACACCGTGAAGGTACTGATTTGGAAGCATTTGCACAAGGTATGTTGCAAACTCCATCAGTATCAAATCCAAATGGTGAATACAAAGCCCTAGGTCTTAACATGGCTTATGAACGTCCAAATGATGGAAATCAATGGTATAACACCAATCCAAATGATCTGAAGTCACGTGACGAAATTGATCGTTACATGAAGGGCTACAACGACACTCTTATGCTTCTGGATTATCTTGAAGGAGAGGCTGTCCTCGATAAAACAAATCAAGATTTAAACAATGCTTGGTTCAAGAAGGTTGATAAGCAATACCGAGGAAATAACACCAAGAACCAATTCGACAAGGTTCGACCTTTAAGTGATGAGGAAAAAGCTATTCCTTTACGCACAGTAGATGACTTAATTACGAACAACTTCATGACTAACCGCGGTCCAGGTAACAGAGTTTATAATCCTACTGACTTTGATTCTGCTTATGTGAATGTTCCAATGATGACTGGTATCTATGGTGGTAATACAAGTGAAGGTGCTCCTGGAGCGATGTCCTTCAAACACAATACTTTCAGAATCTGGGGTTACTATGGCTACGAAAAAGGCTTCCTGAACTATGCTTCTAACATGCTTAAAGCTGAGTCTAAAAAAGCTGGTAAAGATACTCTAGGTGATGACTTCATCATCAACAAGATTTCTGAAGGAAAATTCAACAATCTTGAAGATTGGAAGAAAGCATACTTCAATGAAGTTGTAACAAGTGCCAAAAATGGAATTCAATCTATTGAAATCGGTGGTAAAACATACAATAGCTATGAAGACTTGAAACGTGCATTTGCTGAAGCAGTTGATAAAGATAAGGCTACTCTAAGTAACGGATCTGTCAAATTTGATAATACCGTATCACTTAAAGAAAAACTCTTCAAGAAACTCCTTCAACAAACAGATAGCTTTAAAACTTCTATCTTTAAATAATCCCAAACTCTCATCTGCTTAGCAGGTGGGAGTTTTTGTAATCAAGAAGCTTAATGATTTTCCAAACAGATTTCAAGTATTTTTAGGGTGATAGGTATATAATAGAGCTATAATACAATATATATATTCATATGATGAGCGAGAAAGGTGATGAAAATGAAAAAATGGCAAGCAACTGTATTGGTCTGCGCTAGTCTGGTCTGTCTATCAGCTTGTAAAAATCAGACAACAAGCGAAACTGACAAGCAAAATGCAGACAAACAAGCGAAAGTTAGCTCTCAAATGGCAAAACAAGGAGAAGCAGTTCCAGACTTTGAGCTTATGGGAGTTGATGGTAAAACCTATCGCCTATCAGATTATAAAGGCAAAAAGGTCTATCTCAAATTTTGGGCATCTTGGTGCTCTATTTGTCTAGCCAGCCTCCCTGATACCGATGAACTGGCAAAAGAAGCAAGTGATGACTATGTCATCTTGACAGTGGTTTCTCCTGGTCAAAAAGGGGAACAAGCAGAAGAAGCCTTCAAAAAATGGTATCAGGGCTTGGACTATAAAAATCTCCCTGTCCTTCTAGACCCTTCGGGACAACTTTTAGCGAGTTACGGAGTTCGTTCTTATCCGACTCAGGCTTTTATTGATAAAGAAGGTAAACTAGTTAAGACCCAGCCAGGCTTTATGGACAAGGATACTATTTTACAGATGCTAAAAAACATAGATTAGAGGCTCATCATGAATGATAAATTAAAAATAATTGTATTCATAGGAATCATCATTTGCATTATTATCGGACTTTTATTTCTTTTGGAAAAAAGGAGCGCAAGTTACACAGATACCACTCAAATCGAGAAGGCAGCAGTTAGTCAAGGACAAAAGGCCAAGAAAAAAACTGAGCCAAGTAAAGATGCTGACTTACATGATATCTATCTAGCTGGAGGTTGTTTCTGGGGAGTCGAAGAGTATTTTTCAAGAGTAGCAGGTGTGACAGATGCTGTTTCTGGCTATGCGAATGGGAGAGGAGAAACAACCCAGTATGAATTGATCGGCCAAACAGGGCATGCTGAGACTGTTCATGTGACCTACGATGCCAATCAAATTTCTTTAAAAGAAATCTTGCTCCATTATTTCCGCATTATCAATCCAACTAGTAAAAATAAGCAGGGAAATGATGTGGGGACTCAGTACAGAACAGGAGTCTACTATACAGATGAGAAAGATTTAGAAGTCATCAATCAAGTCTTTGATCAAGTTGCTCAAAAGTATGACCAGCCTCTAGCGGTTGAAAAGGAAGCCTTAAGCAATTTTATCGTGGCTGAAGATTACCACCAAGACTATCTCCAGAAAAATCCTAATGGATATTGCCATATCAATGTCAATCAAGCAGCCTATCCTGTCATTGATGCAAGTAAATATCCAAAACCGAGCGACGATGAATTAAAAAAACTATTGTCTCCAGAGGAGTATGCCGTGACTCAAAACAGTCAAACAGAACGAGCCTTTTCAAATCGTTACTGGGATAAATTTGAAGTAGGAATTTATGTGGATGTGGCAACTGGAGAACCCCTCTTTTCTTCGAAAGATAAATTTGAATCGGGTTGTGGTTGGCCTAGCTTTACCCAGCCTATCAGCCCAGATGTTGCAACCTACAAGGAAGACAAGTCTTATAATATGGTCAGAACAGAAGTCAGAAGTAGAACAGGGGATTCTCACCTAGGACATGTCTTTACAGATGGACCTCAGGACAAGGGAGGGCTACGCTATTGTATCAATAGCCTCTCTATCCGTTTTATTCCTAAGGATCAGATGGAAGAAAAGGGCTATGGCTATTTGTTGGATTATGTTGAGTGAGTTTTCTCAACCATTTTAGTTAAAAAGCCAGATTTCCTGTTTGGGGTCTGGCTTTTATGGTATACTTAGGATATGCATAGAAAAACAGTGATTGATTTCAGGTTTTTGGGCGAGAGATACACCTTTACCCAGCCTATTAAAGAGTTAAAAACCAGAGATTTAGCAGAAGTGGCAGACCTGCTGGCACAAGTGGAAAGCTACCAAGAGCAAGGCTATTATGTGGTAGGTTATATCAGTTATGAGGCTGCGCCTGCTTTTGAGGAAAAATTAGCGGTCCACAAGGCTCCCTTACTGGGGGAGTATTTGCTTTACTTTACTGTTCATGACAAAGTTGAAACATCCAGTATTCCTCTGACTTATGAGGAGGTAGATTTGCCATCAAATTGGCAGGAAGTAACATCTGCTGAGGACTATGAAAAGGCTATTGCCCAGATTCACCATCATTTGCGACAGGGCGATACTTATCAGGTCAATTATACGGTTCAACTCAAGCAGGAGTTGTCTGCCAATCCTTTTGCTATCTACAATCGTATGGTTGTCGAGCAGGAAGCGGGATATAATGCTTACGTAGAGCATGATGATATGGCAGTGATTTCCATGAGTCCTGAACTCTTTTTTGAGCAAAATGGTCGTGAGTTGACGACTCGTCCTATGAAGGGGACGACTAAACGTGGTCTGACTGACGTTGAAGACTTGAAGGAAGCGGCTTGGTTGGAGCAGGATCCCAAAAATCGTTCAGAAAATATGATGATAGTGGACCTCTTGCGTAATGACATGAACCGTATTTCTGAGGTTGGTAGTGAGCATGTGGAGCGTCTGTGTCAAGTAGAACAGTATTCTACAGTTTGGCAAATGACTTCTACCATCAAGAGTCAGTTGAGAACTGATGTTGACCTAGTTGAGATCTTCCGTTCGCTCTTTCCATGTGGCTCCATCACAGGAGCTCCGAAAATTGCGACTATGGAAATCATCAAGGACCTGGAGCCACAAGCTAGAGGAGTTTACTGTGGAACTGTTGGACTCTTACTTCCCAATGGACGACGGATTTTCAATGTGGCTATTCGAACCATTCAACTGCATGGTGGGCAAGCCATCTATGGAGTCGGTGGAGGTATCACTTGGGATAGTACTTGGGAATCGGAATACCGTGAAGTCCAGCAAAAGGCAGCTGTTCTTTACCGAAAACAGCCTTGTTTTCAACTGATTACGACAGGAAAAATCAGCCAGAAAATCTTTCTCTTTGAAAATCAACATCTAGAAAGACTACAAAAGGCTAGTCGTTACTTTGCCTTTCCATTTGACAAAGAAAGCTTAATAAATCGAATAGAGAAGGAGTGTCGAGCTTGTGACCTCCATCAAGACTACCGTTTGCGAATCAGTCTCAGCAAGTCTGGAGAAATAGAAATTGATCGACAAGTATTGACACCACTTAGTTCTAGCTTCTGTCAGGCTAAACTTTGTCTGCAAGAAGCTGATTTGCAGCAGGCCTTTACCTACTTTAAGACGACACACCGACCACATTTGACAGTGGGAGAGCAGGAAATCATCTATCACACTGCTGATGGAAAATTGCTTGAAACCTCTATTGGCAATCTGGTTTTGAAAATGGATGGTAAACTCTATACACCGCCAAGTCAACTAGGTCTTTTACCAGGGATTTATCGTCAACATTTGCTTGAAAATGGGCAGGTAGAAGAGAAGGTCTTGACTTTATCAGATTTGAAAGAAGCAGAAGTTATTTATGCCTGCAATGCGGTTAGGGGCTTGTATGAGTTATCCTTGAAGGAGAACTAAATGAAACTAATATTTTTACACGGCCTAGGTCAGTCAGCGGAGAGTTGGAAAGAAGTGCAAGAGTTGCTTGCAGATTATCCATCTGAAGCCCTAGACTTATTTCCTTCCGGAGTTGCTACCTACCAAGAAGCTAAGGAGCGCATTTATCAGTACTTAGCAAAGGAGACAGAACCTTTTGTCCTAATCGGTTTGTCCTTAGGGGCTGCCCTTGCATTGGAGCTTTCAAGTTATGATATACCAAATCTTCAGGCCTTGGTTTTGTCAGGCTGTCCATTGAAACTGGCGGGCAATATCCTCTTTTACATTCAGTTGCTGATATTTAAATTGCTTCCCAAAAGGATATTTGAGAAACAGGGAGCAGATAAAGCTCTTATGGTTGGAGTTTCCGAAGAATTAAAAACACTTGATTTAAGAGAGATTGCAAAGAATTGTCCCTATCCAAGCTTGTTGATCTGTGGTAGTCAGGATAAGCCTAATCTCAGTTCAATGAAAGCTATCCAAGAACTGATGCCGGATTCTCAGTTTGAGATCATCCCTGACGGACCTCATGTCCTAAATAGGGCAAAACCAAAAGAGTTTGCAGAAATAATCAGAAGTTTTCTTGAATTGCTGAAATAAGTTTGATAAAATAATAATGAAAGTGATAAATCATAAAGGAGACAAAGATGAGTCAAAAGATTATTGGGATTGACCTTGGTGGAACTTCTATCAAGTTCGCTATTTTAACGCAAGAAGGAGAAATCCAAGAAAAATGGTCTATTAAGACAAACATTTTGGATGAGGGAAGCCATATCGTGGATGATATGATTGCTTCCATTCAACACCGCTTGGGCTTGCTTGGATTGGAAGCTGAAGATTTCCGTGGAATTGGTATGGGGTCACCTGGTGTGGTTGACCGTGAAAAAGGGACTGTTATCGGTGCCTACAACCTCAACTGGAAAACTCTTCAACCAATTAAAGAAAAGATTGAAAAAGCCTTAGGTATTCCATTCTTTATCGACAATGACGCCAACGTGGCAGCTCTTGGTGAGCGTTGGATGGGTGCTGGTGACAACCAACCAGATGTTGTCTTTATGACACTTGGTACAGGTGTTGGTGGCGGTATCGTGGCAGAAGGTAAATTGCTTCACGGTGTTGCAGGTGCTGCTGGTGAACTTGGACACATCACAGTTGACTTTGATCAACCAATCGCATGTACTTGTGGTAAAAAAGGCTGTCTTGAGACAGTAGCTTCAGCGACAGGTATTGTCAACTTGACTCGTCGTTACGCAGATGAATACGAAGGCGATGCAGAGTTGAAACGCTTGATTGATAATGGAGAAGAAGTGACAGCTAAAACTGTCTTTGATTTGGCAAAAGAAGGAGACGACCTTGCCTTGATCGTTTACCGTAACTTCTCACGTTACTTGGGTATTGCATGTGCCAACATCGGTTCAATCCTAAACCCATCAACAATCGTTATCGGTGGTGGCGTATCAGCTGCGGGAGAATTCCTCCTTCAAGGCGTGCAAAAGGTTTATGATGAAAATACCTTCCCACAAGTGCGCACAACAACTAAGCTAGCTCTTGCAACTCTAGGAAATGACGCTGGAGTTATCGGAGCAGCATCACTTGTATTGCAATAAAGCACATGAATCAAGAGCTTGGTTATTGATCAAGCTCTTTTTAAGTTGAAGTTGTTAGACTAAAGTAATAACTCGATAATGATAGGAGGAGTTTTGGATGAATACTGCAGAACAATCCATGGTTGATTTAGCCTTGTCTATTGCTAGGCAAGCTCATGAAGGGCAACTGGATAAGGCAGGAGTAGATTATATAGAACATCCAATCTATGTAGCAAGCCAAGTTGATACTGAAGAAGAAAAAGCAGTGGCTCTGCTACATGATGTTATAGAGGATAGTCCTGTTTCAGCTGAAGAACTATTACAAGCTGGTTTACCAGAAACAGTAGTTACTGCTGTTCAGGTTTTGACAAAGAAAAAGGAGCAAGATTATCAAACATATCTGGAAACTGTGAAGAAAAATCCTCTTGCAAGAGTAGTAAAATTAGCTGATCTAAAACATAATTCAGATCTTTCGAGATTGTCTTCTATTACTGAAAAGGATAGGGAAAGATTGAAGAAATATAAAAAGGCTATTGATTTTCTGAGCAGGTAGAAAATTCTTTTTTATGCTATACTAGTTAAGACAATAATTGAGGAGAGAGTAAATGACAAAAGCAGATAAGATTTTTAAAGAAAATATTGAGCGAATTCTCAATGAAGGAGTCTTTTCAGAACAAGCACGTCCCAAGTATAAGGATGGAACAGTGGCTAACTCCAAGTACATCACAGGAGCCTTTGCAGAGTATGATTTGTCAAAGGGGGAATTTCCCATCACGACTTTGCGCCCAATCGCAATCAAATCAGCCATCAAGGAAGTACTTTGGATCTACCAAGACCAGACCAATAGTTTGGAAGTTCTCAATGACAAGTACAATGTTCACTACTGGAATGACTGGGAAGTTGGAGATACAGGGACTATTGGGGAACGTTATGGGGCTGTTGTTAAGAAGCATGACATCATTAACAAGATTCTCAAACAGTTAGAAGCCAATCCTTGGAACCGTCGCAATATCATCTCACTTTGGGATTATCAGGCTTTTGAGGAGACAGATGGCCTTCTTCCTTGTGCCTTTCAGACTATGTTTGATGTCCGTCGAGTAGATGGGGAAATTTATCTGGATGCAACCTTGACCCAGCGTTCTAACGATATGCTTGTAGCTCATCACATCAATGCCATGCAGTATGTAGCTCTTCAAATGATGATTGCTAAACACTTTGGTTGGAAAGTTGGAAAGTTCTTCTACTTTATCAACAACCTCCATATCTATGACAATCAGTTTGAACAAGCTCAGGAATTGCTTCGTCGTGAGCCTTCAAATTGCCAACCACGTTTGGTCTTGAATGTACCAGACAAGACTAATTTCTTTGATATTAAAGCAGAGGATTTTGAGCTGGTTGATTATGATCCAGTCAAGCCCCAGTTGAAGTTTGACTTGGCCATTTAATACTCTCCGAAAATCTCTTCAAACCATGCTAGATTCCTAGTTTGCTCTTTGATTTTCATTGAGTATAATTGAGTATAAAAGAATAGAAAAAAAGAAGTTGAGAAAAATCCCAACTTCTTTTGTTTTTTAACGTGATACGCGACGACGCGCTGCTTTCTTACGGTTTTCTTCGATGAAAGCTGCTTTTTGTTCTTCTGGTTCGATCACTTTCTTTTTAACTGCGTATACTGCACCTGCAACTGCAGCGACAGTTCCTGCAATACCTGTCACAAGACCTTTAGCGAATCCTTTAGCCATGAGTATTCCTCCTTTAACTTATAAATCAGCCAGCTACCTCAAGAGGTCGCATTTTTCTGACTAACCTTTTTGTGATATAATAATAGTAACGAAAAAATGGGAATTTTTCAAGGAAAAAAGATGAAAACAAAAATAATTGTGATTGTTGGACCGACTGCAGTTGGAAAGACTGCCCTAGCCATTGAAGTTGCTCAGCGATTCAATGGTGAAGTAGTCAGTGGGGATAGCCAACAAGTATACCGAGGACTGGATATTGGAACAGCCAAGGCTAGTCCGGAGGAGCAGGCAACTGTCCCTCATCATTTGATTGATGTGAGAGATGTAACCGAGTCTTACTCGGCTTTTGATTTTGTTTCTGAAGCCAAGATGGCCATTGAGGATATTCAAAATCGTGGTAAACTTGCTATTATCGCTGGTGGAACAGGCCTTTATATTCAGAGTCTACTAGAGGGATATCATCTAGGTGGAGAGACACCACACGAGGATATTTTAGCCTACCGAGCTAGCTTAGAACCTGTTTCAGATGAGGAGTTAGTTCATCTCGTAGAGAAAGCAGGTCTTGAAATTCCCCAATTTAATCGTCGTCGTGCTATGCGTGCCTTGGAAATTGCTCATTTTGGTCGAGACTTGGAAAATCAAGAAAGTTTATATGATCCGCTGATTATTTGCTTGGATGATGAGCGTAGTCAGCTTTATGAGCGTATCAATCACAGAGTGGACCTGATGTTTGAAGCTGGACTTCTAGACGAAGCCAAGTGGTTGTTTGACCATTATCCAGATGTGCAGGCTGCTAAAGGGATTGGCTACAAGGAACTCTTTCCCTATTTTCGAGGAGAGCAGAGTTTGAAGGAGGCTAGCGATAGTCTCAAGCAGGCGACTCGCCGATTTGCCAAGCGCCAGTTGACCTGGTTCCGTAATCGCATGCAGGTGACCTTTTATCAGATAGGAGAATCTGGTGTAAAAGACCGTATTTTAAGCCAGATTGAGGAGTTTTTAAATGATTGAAACGGAGAAAAAAGAGGAGCGAGTCCTGCTCATTGGTGTTGAACTCCAGGGCATGGATAATTTTGACCTCTCCATGGAAGAGCTGGCTAGTCTGGCTAAGACAGCTGGAGCTGTTGTAGTTGATAGCTACAGACAGAAGCGTGAAAAATACGATTCTAAGACATTTGTTGGTTCTGGTAAGTTGGAAGAAATTGCTCAAATGGTGGACGCAGAAGAAATCACGACTGTCATCGTCAATAACCGTCTGACACCACGGCAAAATATTAACCTAGAGGAAGTTCTCGGTGTCAAGGTCATTGACCGTATGCAGTTGATTTTAGATATCTTTGCTATGAGAGCTCGAAGCCATGAAGGTAAGCTACAAGTTCATCTTGCACAACTCAAGTATCTCTTGCCTCGTTTGGTTGGTCAGGGGATTATGCTCAGCCGTCAGGCAGGGGGAATTGGTTCCCGTGGTCCAGGTGAAAGTCAGCTGGAGCTTAACCGTCGTAGTGTTCGCAACCAGATTACAGATATCGAACGTCAACTCAAGGTGGTTGAGAAAAACCGAGCGACAGTTCGAGAAAAACGTTTGGAGTCAAGTACCTTTAAGATTGGTTTGATTGGTTACACCAATGCTGGGAAGTCAACTATTATGAATGCTTTGACCAGCAAGACCCAGTACGAAGCAGATGAACTTTTTGCAACTCTAGATGCGACAACTAAAAACATCCATCTGGGGGGCAATCTACAGGTAACCTTGACAGATACCGTTGGATTTATCCAAGACCTACCGACAGAATTGGTGTCAAGTTTCAAGTCGACCTTGGAAGAAAGCAAGCATGTAGATCTCCTGGTCCATGTCATCGATGCCAGCAATCCTTACCATGAGGAACATGAAAAAACGGTCCTCTCCATCATGAAAGATTTGGACATGGAGGATATTCCTCGCTTAACCCTTTATAATAAAGCAGATTTGGTGGGGAACTTTACGCCTGCTCAAACGCCTTATGCATTGATTTCTGCTAAATCTAAGGATAGTCGCGAACAGTTGCAGGCTTTATTGCTAGATAAGATTAAGGAAATTTTTGAAGTATTTACCCTGCGCGTGCCTTTTTCTAAATCTTACAAGATTCATGATTTAGAGAGTGTCGCTATTCTTGAAGGACGGGACTACCAAGATGATGGTGAAGTCATCACAGGCTACATTGCAGAGAGAAACAAATGGAGATTAGAAGAATTTTATGACTGATATCAAAACTTTGGCACTCAAGTATGGTGGCTATACAAGTCTAGACAAGGTCTATCTGGACCAACTTTTAGCTGGTAGGTCTGAAGAGGAGCAACTAGCCCTCATTACACCTCCACCCAGCGTAGTGAATGCCTACTTTGCCGAGCTCTACCAGAAAAAGAGTCCTCAAGCTGCGACCGATTATTTTGCAGAAGTCAGCCAAGAACTGAACCTCTATAATGCTGAGCCAAGTTTCGCTTTGGAAAGCAAGCCCTTTATTCGCCTCAATCTATCTGGTAAATCCTTTGGATTTTGCTACGAGAAAGAAGGACTAGGTCGCATTTTCTCAGAGAACGAGGAAGCAATTACGGATGAATTACTCTTTGAGATAGCGCAAATTTTTCCCCATCAGCTAGTTTTTGAGGAGTCTGGGAAAATTTACATGAAGGCAATCGGAGAAGAGGAAGTTGTTAGCGTGGAAAATCTTACAGCTTTGACAGATTTGGAAACCTTAGCAGATGGAAGAAAGCGACTTAAGGGATATAGCCAAGAGGATTTACTACAAGAAGCTAGAGCTTTTTCTGGCAAGCTTTATTACCGCTCAGAAAACCGCACCGCTATGTTATATATTGATTAATTAGAAAGTAGCAAATGGATATTCAATTTTTAGGAACGGGGGCTGGTCAGCCCTCTAAAGCCCGCAACGTTTCAAGTCTCGCCCTGAAACTTTTGGACGAGATTAACGAAGTCTGGCTCTTTGACTGTGGAGAAGGAACGCAAAATCGCATTCTGGAAACCACGATTCGACCACGCAAGGTCAGCAAAATCTTTATCACCCACTTGCATGGAGATCATATCTTTGGATTGCCTGGTTTTCTCTCTAGTCGTGCCTTTCAAGCAAATGAAGAGCAGACAGATTTGGAAATCTATGGTCCCCAAGGCATTAAATCTTTTGTCTTGACAAGTCTACGAGTGTCAGGTTCACGCCTGCCCTATAAGATTCATTTCCATGAGTTCGACCAAGTTTCTCTAGGGAAAATTCTTGAAACCGATAAATTTACAGTTTATGCGGAAGAGTTGGATCACACTATTTTCTGTGTTGGCTACCGTGTCATGCAAAAGGATCTAGAAGGCACTCTGGATGCTGAAAAATTAAAGGCTGCCGGTGTACCATTTGGACCACTCTTTGGAAAAATCAAAAACGGTCAGGATGTCATCCTAGAAGACGGCACCGAGATTAAGGCAGCAGACTATATCTCAGCGCCACGTTCAGGTAAGATTATCACTATCTTAGGTGACACTCGAAAAACCAATGCTAGTGTGCGTCTTGGAATCAATGCGGATGTCCTTGTCCATGAGTCCACTTATGGCAAGGGTGATGAGAAGATTGCCCGCAATCATGGTCACTCAACCAATATGCAGGCTGCTCAAATTGCAGTAGAAGCGGGAGCTAAGCGACTCTTGCTTAACCATATTAGCGCCCGTTTCCTTTCAAAAGATATCAGCCAGCTTAAGAAAGATGCTGCAACGATTTTTGAAAACGTCCATGTGGTCAAAGACTTGGAAGAAGTGGAAATCTAGAAGATTGAGAAAGGAAAAGTATGTCTACTATTCTCATTACAGGTGCTAGCGGGGGTCTAGCCCAAGAAATGGTCAAACTCTTGCCAGATGCCCAACTCATCTTACTCGGCAGAGATAAGGAAAAACTAGTCCAGCTATACGGAAATCATCCTCAGGCAGAATTGATTGAGATTGATATTACCGATGCTCAAGCCTTAGAAGAACTAGTGGCCGAACTCTACCAGCGTTATGGCAAGATTGATGTTTTAATTAACAATGCTGGTTATGGGATTTTTGAGGATTTTGACAAGATTTCTAATCAAGATATTCATCAAATGTTTGAGGTTAATACCTTTGCTCTCATGAATCTATCTCGTTTGGTTGCTTCTCGCATGAAGGAAATGCGAAAAGGTCATATCATCAATATCGTCAGTATGGCAGGATTGATAGCGACTGCTAAGTCTAGTCTATACTCTGCGACCAAGTTTGCGACCATTGGTTTTTCAAATGCTTTGCGCCTTGAACTCATGCCCTATGGTGTCTATGTGACAACTGTTAATCCAGGACCTATCCGTACAGGATTTTTTGACCAGGCAGATCCAGATGGGACCTATCTCAAGTCGGTTGACCGTTTTCTATTGGAACCAGATGCTGTCGCGCAAAAGATTGTTAAGACCATAGGTAAAAACAAACGCGAGTTCAATCTCCCAATCTTGCTCAATCTAGCCCATAAGTTTTATACTCTCTTTCCAAAGCTAGCTGATAAGCTGGCAGGGGAAACTTTTAATTATAAGTGAGAAAGCTGTTCCCTTGAGGAATGGCTTTTTGCTTTAATTAGTTGGAAGAAGAGTTGTTTTAACCTTTTATAGTTGATTGAATCTAGAGTAGTACGCTATAAATTCTAAAACATTTTTAGAAATCAATTTGACTTTTCCAATCGCTTTGTTCACATCTTATTTCAATCTACTATAAAATTCAGTCTATTTGTGTCTATTCATAGCTTTTAGGGTATATAGTCATTTAGTTTTAAAAAAGCGTTCCAAACATTCAAAAATATTTGGGACTTCCCTTAATAAATCTGTCACTTTCTTTTTCAAGATAGCCCAAGCTTGCTCGATGGGATTCAAATCTGGTGAATACGGTGGTAGAGGTAAGAAAAAGTGTTTATCTTGGACGCAAAGCTCATCCAAAATGTTCTTGGGATGAAAACTTGCATTGTCCATGACAATGACATGAGGTGTCTTCAAAGCAGGCAGGAGTTCTGTTTTGAACCACTTCACAAAGAAGTCGCTCGTCATACTTTCCTTGTAAATCATAGGAGCTTAGGAGCCCGTGCATAAGGACGATAGAGGTAGCGGTCGATTCCTGTTTCGTCAATATATACGACTGGTAAATCTTTTAGGCTATTCAAAATATCAAGAAACTCAGCGACTTTCTCAGGTTCTTGTTCCTTAAAGCTAGTCGTCTTTTTTTAAAGTGACCTTAATCTGCTTTAAAG
>JAQDPW010000027.1:5949-32708 GCA_027659245.1 Streptococcaceae bacterium AM104-57 | reverse complement strand
CTAGTTATCTGGGCTTATAGCCCTGGTACAAACCACCCGTTTGACGGGTGGTCATGATTTTTGTCTGATTGAAATTATTTCCGATAGCAGATAATCTCCTACTTCCGATACATTTTAAATTGTAGGAAGAGGTCACTATATTTTCCTGTCCATTTATGGTCAAATTTCTCATAGACCTCTAGGTGTTTCATAGTATCTGCATCTGGATAGAAGGACTTGTCCTCTTTTGTCTCTTCAGGGAGCATTTCCTTAGCAACATTATTTGGTGTTGAATAACCGACATACTCTGCGTTCTTAAGAGCATTGTCAGGTTTCAACATAAAGTTAATGAAGGCATAGGCGGCATCCTGGTTCTTGACAGTCTTAGGAATGACCATATTGTCAAACCAGAGATTACTTGCCTCTGTCGGTACGACATAGCGGAGATTTTCATTTTTCTCCAGCATCTGGCTGGCTTCTCCTGAGAAGGTCACACCGATGGCAGCATTATTCTGAATCATGTAGCCCTTCATCTCATCCGCCACAATAGCCTTGATATTCGGTGTTAGTTTATAGAGCTTATCTACTGTTTCCTCCAACTGCTGTGGATCTTTAGAGTTGAGGCTATAGCCTAATGAGTTAAGACCTAAACCAAGTACTTCACGCGCCCCATCAAAGAGCATGATCGAATCCTTGTATTCTGGCTTCCAAAGGTCGTCCCAGTGTTCAGGCGCTTCTTCCACCATAGTCTCATTGTAGACGATTCCCAAGGTCCCCCAGAAGTATGGGATAGAGTACTCATTGTTTGGGTCAAAGGACTGGTTGAGAAATTCAGAACCGATATTCTCAATGCCCTCAATCTTACTATAATCCAGTGGAACTAGAAGGTCTTCATCCTTCATCTTGTTAATCATGTACTCACTTGGGATGGCAATATCATAGGTTGTCCCACCCTGCTTGATTTTTGTATACATGGCTTCGTTAGAGTCAAAGGTCTCGTACTGAACTTGGATTCCTGTTTCTTCTGTAAATTTCTCCAGAAGTTCAGGGTCGATATAATCTCCCCAGTTATAGATGACCAATTTTTGACTATCACGACTATTGATTTTACTGTCCAAATGGTAGGAAATTCCCCACAAGACTAGTATAATCGCTAAAATTCCTGCTAAAAATGAATAGAGTCGTTTCATGCTTGCTCCTCCTTCTCACGTGAAATGAAGTAATATCCGACAACTAGGATAATACTAAAGAGAAAGACCAAGGCTGAAAGAGCATTGATTTCTAGAGAAATTCCCTTACGAGCTCGAGAGTAGATCTCAACTGACAAGGTTGAAAAACCATTTCCCGTTACAAAGAAGGTCACAGCAAAGTCATCTAATGAATAGGTGAAAGCCATAAAGTAACCTGCTATGATAGACGGCGTTAAGTAAGGAAGCATAATTTCCTTGAACATTTGGAACTGACTAGCCCCGAGGTCATAGGCCGCATGGATCATATCCCCATTCATCTCTTTCAATCGAGGCAAAACCATGAGCACTACGATAGGAATCGAGAAGGCCACGTGACTGGACAAAACTGTCAGAAAACCAAGTGAAAACTTGAGTTGGGTAAAGAGAATCAAGAAGCTGGCACCAATCATAACATCTGGCGCAACCATCAAAATATTATTAAGCGATAAAAAGGCTTCTTGGTATTTTTTGCGTGATTGGTAGATGTAGATAGCCCCAAAAGTCCCAATAACAGTCGCAATCAAGGCTGATAGGAAGGCCAAGAAAAAGGTCTGAACCAAAATCAGCATGAGTCTTCCATCACCAAACATGGTTTCAAAGTGAGACAAACTAAAGCCTGTAAAACTATTCATATCATCGCCAGCATTAAAGGCATAGCCGATCAAGTAAAAGATTGGCAAATAAAGAACGATAAAGACAAAGGCTAGGTAGAGATTGGCAATTTTTTTCATCGTTCTCTCCTTTCCTTAGTCACCCACATAGTGATAAACATAGTCAGGATAAGAACAACACCGATAGTTGAACCCATACCGTAGTTGTCATTGGTCAGGAAGTTCTGCTCGATGGCAGTCCCCAAAGTAATCACTCGGTTCCCCCCAATCAAACGCGTCAACATGAAGAGACTCAAACTTGGGATAAAGACAGATTGAACCCCGCTTCGCACCCCGTTCATAGACAGAGGGAAGATGACATGACGGAAAGTCTCCCACTTGGTTGCACCCAAGTCATAGCTAGCATTGATGAGATTATTATCCATATCATCCAGAACGTTGAAGATAGGCAAAATCATAAATGGAAGCTCGATGTAGCTTGCGACAAAGATAAATGAGAAATCTGTAAATAGCAACTGCTGAGAACCAATTCCGATAAATTCTAGGAATTGGTTGATAGAACCATTTTGACCAAAAATCCCGATAAAGGCATAGGCCTTAAGGAGAAGGTTGATCCAGGTTGGCAAGATGATTAGCATGAGCCAGAGTTGACGGTGTTTAAGACGAGTCAAAAAGAGGGCTGTTGGATAGCTAATCAAGAGCGTCACCAGAGTAACGAACCCTGCATAGAGAACAGAATTAAAACTCATTTTGAGATAGGTTAAGTTTTGCGACGCAAAATAGGATTTATAGTTTTCTAAACTGAACTGACCTTCGATGTTGAAAAAGGATTGTCCGAAGATCAAGACCAAGGGTGCCAATACAAAGAGGGCAATCCAAAGCATGTAGGGCACTACAAAGAGTTTAGAGGTTGTTTTCTTCATCTCTTTCCTCCTCGATAGCGTTGATCAAACCTGCTTCTTGCTCTTCGATTTCTACATATTCCTCGATACGAGCATCGAACTCTTCTTCTGTTTCGTTAAGACGCATGATGTGGATGTCTTCTGGTTCAAAGTCCAGACCGATTTCCTCACCGACGATAGCCTTACGAGTCGAGTGAATCATCCATTCATTGCCAAGTTCATCATAGGCGATAATCTCATAGTGAACTCCACGGAAGAGCTGAGTATCGACCTTAACTTGAAGCTTGCCTTCTTCTGGAAGGGTGATTTGTAAATCCTCAGGACGAATCACGACTTCAACCGGTTCATTTGGTTTCATCCCACCATCGACCGCTTCAAAGCGTTTGCCATTAAACTCGACCAAGTAGTCCTCAATCATGGTTCCTGGCAAGATATTTGATTCACCAATAAAGGTTGCAACAAAGTGGTTGATTGGCTCATCATAGATATCAACTGGTGTTCCAGACTGAACGATTTCACCATCATTCATAACGAAGATCCAGTCACTCATGGCCAAGGCTTCTTCCTGATCGTGAGTAACAAATACAAAGGTAATGCCCAAGCGTTGTTGCAGTTCACGCAGTTCGTACTGCATGTCTGTTCGCAACTTCAAGTCAAGGGCTGACAAAGGTTCATCCAACAAGACCACACGAGGCTGGTTAATGATAGCACGCGCAATAGCTACACGCTGACGTTGTCCTCCAGATAGTTTACGGATCGAACGTTTTTCAAATCCTTCTAGCTGAACCATCTTGAGAACTTCTAATACACGTTTTTCGATTTCTTTTTTATCGACCTTACGCAATCGCAATGGAAAAGCAACATTCTCAAACACATTCATATGTGGGAACAAGGCATAAGACTGGAAGACCGTATGAACATCACGTTTATTGGTCGGGATGTCATTGATACGGACACCGTCTAGCATGATATCACCAGTTGTTGCATCCAGCAAACCTGCAATGATATTGAGGATGGTTGATTTACCAGATCCTGAGGCACCAAGAAGTGTATAGAACTTCCCTTCTTCCAACTCAAAGTTAATATCCTTGAGAACCTTGGTGTTGCTATCTTCAAAAACTTTAGAAACGTTTCTGAATTCGATAATTGGTTTTTTCAATTGGTATAAATTCCTTCTTTTTCATAGATTAACAGATCAGGGCTCTGTCAGGCCGCTACTACCTCTTGCAGGGAGTTAGACCACCTGCATATATCTTCGCTACCGATAGGCTATCACCCCCTTTACATTTCTAGTTAGCAGCAGCTAGGCTATTTTTATTTTATTCGTGCTCTCCTAGGATTCGAACTTCTCTCTCGAGGGTAACACCCGAGTGCTCTTTAACTTTCTCAATAACAGACTCGATCAATTCCTCATATTCCTTAGCAGTTCCATCAGCAATATTGACCATAAAGCCTGCATGCTTTTCAGAAACTTCAACCCCACCGATACGATAACCTTTCAAGCCTGCTTCTGCAATCAATTGCCCTGCAAAATGATCCACTGGACGTTTAAAAACTGATCCACATGAAGGATACTCTAAAGGTTGCTTGAGTTCACGAAGATGAGTCAAGCGGTCCATCTCCTGTTTGATGACTTGGTGATTACCTGGAGCTAGGGCGAACTTAGCAGAAAGGACTACTGCCCCTGATGCTTGAATAGCTGAATGACGGTAACCAAAGGTCAAGTCTTTAGCAGACAAGGTTTCGATTTCACCCTCCTTAGTCAAGATTTGACAAGACTGGAGAACATGAGCAATCTCACCACCATAAGCGCCAGCATTCATAAAGACAGCACCACCGACGCTTCCTGGAATACCACAAGCAAATTCAAAACCAGTCAAACTATGACGAAGGGCAATACGAGTAGTCTCAATCAAGTTAGCTCCAGCTTCTGCCTCAATGGTATAACCATCAACCGAAACATTATTGAGCTTGTCACACATGATTACAAAACCACGGACTCCACCTTCACGGACGATAATGTTACTTGCATTTCCAAGAACCATCCAAGGAATGTTTTCCTGATTGGCAAACTTGACCACACGAGCCATCTCATAGCGATTGCGTGGAAAAACTAAATAATCTGCCTTTCCTCCAACTTTTGTATAAGTATAGGATTTTAAAGGTTCGTCGAAACGAATATCGATTCCTTCTAAGGTTTCTTTTAATTTATCTGATACAGTCATTTTTCTAATCCTTTTATGAAATTCATTCCATTATACCATTTTTAGCGATTTTTTTCGATGATTATGTCACCTTTTACCAGAGACAATACAAAAAGAGGCTAGGCCTCCTTGATATTACTGTTTCTTGTAAAAGATTGATTTTGTTAGGAAAACGAAAGCCAAAACTTCTACTGCTAAGATTCCCTCTACCACTAGAGGATTTGAGATCCAGCCAACTTGAGAAAGGCTCGGTGCCAGATCAAATAAAGCATGCAGACCGTAAGCTGCTAGTAGATAAATCCATTTTTTTTGGCGAACAGCTTGGAAAACCCAGAAGGTCAATCCAACTTGAAGAATCAAGGCAAGAATTCTTTCGACTCCCAAAAGATAAATCTGCCAAGCTGCTAGATTATGAATGGTTGCAAGTGTACTCTCAGGTAAGAGTTGCATGATAGCTGGATTTTGCGATTCAACTGCTGAAAATAGGATAAAGAGATTGAGTAAACCAGCAATTCCGATATAAATCATTTCTAGCCCACCATGACCAAGACCATAGGCGAGGGCATCTGAATCTTCCATCTCTCTTTTTTTGTTCAACCATTTAAAAAAGATAAGTCGAGCTGTTTCTTCAAACAAAGCAGCCATACAGATCCCATAAATCACATAGAGAAGGGGATTTTCCGTCATGAGTGGAACTGTCCCATCCTTTTGTGGATGAAGAACCAAGAGATGAACGATTTTCTCTAAGACTTGAGATGAAGCAAAAAATGCAACTGCCCCAAGTCCCAGAACTGCAAAATTAATCTTGTATTTCTTTCTTGCGTACCAAACTGCTGCAATGAGGACGGCAAACAAGGCCAGCATCGTTATTATTACATGAATTTTCATATTTGACTCCTATTATTCTGCCTGTTCGATATCTTTTTTCATCTCGTCAACGTTAAACTTAGCAAATAGATATTGACGATCCTGAACAGGAAAACGTTGATCCAACTGGTCAACAGCTCCCACCTCTACAATCCCTTCCTTGATGACAAAGTCCATAACGTGGCCACCAAAGGTTAGGTCATCTGAGATAAAGTGTAGATGGTAACCAGCAACACTAACTCCATGGAAAATTTCAGGTGTCCAAAAACCAACGATAGTTCCTGAGACATTGTCGCAGCTATATTCAGGCTGATGCGTCGCAACCTCAGCAAACTTCGTTTCAGTTGTTGATTTTGGAATCATACGAACATGCATGTGTTTAAAATCACCATGAATCTTAATCGAACGGAAAAGATTTTCTCCATCATAATAGGACTCAATACGTTTTTCAAGTTCCTGATCAGTCATTTCAAAACGCTGGCGGAAAATAACTTCTGCCTGGTGGGGTACAACTGCTGCATAGGGAATCAAAGCATCTGGTGAAACTTCAACAATCTCTGGTTTTTCACCTGATCCCTTGGCCTGATAAGCTTTCCCATCTAAGACAATAAGCTCGCCATCGATAGAGTCCAGCGTCCCTAAACCTAAATCACCATGTTGGAGCAATTCACCAACGGTTAGACTTCCTCCATAAAGTCCGGCCATCAGCGCTCCTAAAGTATTGTATTGGAATAATTTAACTGGTTCTTGCACCTTCATCATCTCACTCTTCTTTGAAAATTTTACTTACTAAGTATATCACATTTCTGATTAGAATTGAATGCTAGACTGCCTTTTAATATTCAATGAAAATCAAAGAGCAAACTAGGAAACTAGCCGCAGGTTGCTCAAAACACTGTTTTGAGGTTGTGGATAGAACTGACGAAGGCAGCTCAAAACACTGTTTTGAGGTTGTGGATAGAACTGACGAAGTCAGTAACATATATACGGCAAGGCGACGTTGACGCGGTTTGAAGAGATTTTCGAAGAGTATAACATTGCCAAACTTCTAAAAAAAAGGTACAATGTAACAAAATCATGAGAGGTCTGGGATGAAGCAAGAAAGCAAGTATGAACAAGTCGTTCACTATCTAAAAAATGGTATCGAGTCTGGACGATTTCCGACGGGAAGTCGTCTACCTTCTATCCGAAAACTCAGTCAAGACTTCCACTGCAGTAAAGATACTGTGCAGCGTGCACTTTTGGAACTCCGATACGAGAAATATATCTACTCCAAACCTCAAAGTGGTTATTATGTATTGGAGCAACAAACCAGTCATGAAGACTTAATTATCTCAGTTAACGATGAACACGCAGCCGCCTATGATGATTTTCGTCTGTGCGTCAATGAGAGCTTGATTGGGCGAGAAAATTATCTCTACAACTACTATGAACACCAAGAGGGTTTAGAAGAATTACGTCAGTCCGTTCAGACATTACTCTTTGATCAAGCGATTTATAGTAAAGCAGACCAATTAGTCATGACATCTGGGACCCAGCAAGCACTTTTTATTCTTTCTCAGATTGATTTTCCAGGTCAAGCTCAGGAAATACTGGTCGAACAACCGACCTATCATCGGATGAATCAGCTTTTGCTAGCTCAAAATCTTCCCTATCAAACCATTGACCGTCGAGTAGACGGCATTGACCTAAACGAACTTGAGGAACATTTTAAAAGTGGTAAAATTAAATTTTTCTACACCATTCCTCGTTTCCACTATCCTCTGGGGCATTCTTATTCTGAAGAGGAAAAACTTGCTATCCTTGACTTAGCTGCAAAATATCAGATTTATATCGTTGAGGATGACTATCTGGGGGACTTGGATCCTAAAATGGGACAAACCTTTCATTATTTAGACCAACATGATTTGGTCATCTATATCAAGTCCTTTTCTACGAGTCTATTTCCTGCCCTTCGAATCACTGCCCTTCTTCTTCCAAACACTATCAAGGAAGCTTTTGTGACCTATAAAAACATTCTCGACTACGATAACAACCTTATCATGCAAAAGGCTCTATCACTCTATATTAATAGTCAACTCTTTGAGAAAAACAGACTAGCAAGATTAGCACTTCAGGAGAAAAGTCAGAAGCACATCCAACAGCTCTTACAAAGCTATCCCATTTCCCTACCGAGCTATCCACTTCATGATGGGCTTTTGCTTGACCTCAGGGAATATCCTAGCATCGCTAGTCTTAAACATAGTCCTCTAGGACTCGACTTTTTCGAATCATCCTACATAGAGTCTTGTCCCTATCACTTTGCAAAAATTCCCTTAGAAAATATTGAAAAAACATTAAGCTATTTAAAAACAGAGAGTGGGACAGAAATCGGTAATTCGTTAGAATTCGATTTCGTCGTCCCACCTCCGCACAGTTGAGTAAGACTATAAAAGCTGATGAAATCAGCGTAGTAGAGCCCACTCAACCACTGCGTCTTGCTCGATAATCCAAAGACAATTGAGAGGCTAGGACTTTTGTCCCAGCCTCTGTTATTTTTTATTGTTCTACTTCTGTTAGCTTAGCAGCTTTTTCAAGATAAGTTTGGTAAGTTCCGTCATCTTTCAGTTTTTGGATGACCTTATCAACTACTTCCTTCAAATCTGAGTTATCTTTTTTGATAGCTACAGCATTTGCTTCGCCTTCTTTCATAGTCAAGCTTACTGTTGCCACTGCCAAATCGGAGTTCTTAGCAGCATAGCTTAGTGCTACTGGCTCATCCATATGAACGGCATCTACTTTACTAGATTGAAGCTCGTTGACTGCTTCTCCCATGTCTGTCAAAGAAGTCAACTGTGCCTTTGGAAGTTGCTCTTTAACCATAGATTCAGGAACAGTTCCTTTCTGAGCTGCAATATTAGCACTTGCTAGAGAATCCAAATCCTTGTATTTTTCAAGGTCGGACTTTCTGATTAGGAAGCTAATCTTGTTTTCATAGTAAGGAATTGAGAAATCAAAGACTTCTTTTCTTTCTTCAGTTGCACTGATTCCCGCAATGGCCAAATCTGCTTTCCCTGTTTGAAGACTGGTCAAGACATTATCAAAACTCATGCTGGAAACTTCCAATTTCACTCCAAGTTCATCAGCGATTGCTTGAGCCATGTCAATATCCGCACCTACGATTTGGTTCTTACCATCTACAAGGGCTTGAAACTCAAAGGGAGCATAGTCGGGACTAGTTGCGACCACTAATTTTCCTTTTTGCTTGATGGCCTCCACTGCAGACTGCGAGCTTGAGCTAGACGATTGGCAAGCTACCAATAAGAAGCTTGCAAGAAAACTACATAAGACAAATATCCATTTTTTAAAATTCATAAACAAACAACCTCTCTGTTAATTTTGTATAATTATAACTCTACAAAATTCGTTTGTCAAGCATATTTTAAATTTTTATGAAAGATTTTCAATTTTTCTTTCAAAAAAGGAGCTTTTACTTACTAACAAGCTCCTTTTTTTGCATAATTAATCAATCTTACAATTCAACAATCTTACCTGTTTCAAAGTAAACAACCCATTCACAGATATTTTTTGCATAGTCACCGATGCGCTCCAAGTATGAAATCACTTGGAAGTAATCGCGACCTGTGACAATAGCATCTGGATTCTTTCTGATTTCTTCAGTTGCCAGATCACGGATGTCCTCAAAATAGTGGTTAATTTTTTCATCCATAGAAGCAACTTCATAGGCCTTCTCAACAGAAGCGTTGAGGTAGAGATCAAGAGTCGTTTCAACAAAATTCTTGACATCGCGCCCCATCTTCTTAATTTCTTCTTCGACGGCGGGGATGCGTTGTTCACCCTTCATACGAATGGTTGCCTCAGCGATGGATACAGCATGGTCTCCCATACGTTCCAAGTCAGAAACAGCCTTTAGAACTGTTAGGACTGTACGCAAGTCTTGTGAAACTGGCTGTTGAAGGGCAATGATTTCAAATGATTTCTTTTCAAGTTTCAACTCATATTCATTGACTTCTGCGTCTTGCTCGATGACTTCTTTAGCCAAGTCACGGTCATGGGTGACAAAAGCACGTACAGTACGATTGATTTGGGATAGCACTTCTTGTCCCATAGCATAGAACTGGTTGTGCAATTTCTCTAAATCTTCTTCAAATTGAGATCGTAACATCTTTTTCTCCTTATCCAAATTTACCTGAAATGTAATCTTCTGTTTCCTTATGTTGTGGATAGAGGAACATTTCCTTGGTATCGTTAAATTCAATCAAATCTCCATTGAGGAAAAAGCCTGTTTTATCAGAGATTCGAGATGCTTGCTGCATGGAACGAGTAACCAACAGCATGGTGTACTTATCCTTAAGACTATATAGGGTTTCTTCGATTTTTCCAGCCGAGATAGGGTCTAAGGCTGAGGTCGGCTCATCCAAGAGGATAATCTTTGGACTAGTCGCCAATACACGGGCGACACAGACACGTTGCTGCTGCCCACCTGAAAGACCAATGGCAGAGTCATGCAAACGGTCCTTGACCTCATCCCAGATTGAAGCACGCTGTAAAGCCTTCTCCACAGCTTCATCTAAAACCTGCTTGTCCTTTTCTCCATTAATTCTTAGTCCATAAACAACATTTTCGTAGATAGACATAGGAAAAGGATTGGGTTGTTGGAAGACCATACCAATTTCTTTACGTAATTCAACTGTATCCGTACGAGGACTATAGATATTGTGACCGTTATAAACCACTGATCCAGTTGTCGTCACTTCAGGATTAAGGTCACCCATTCGGTTAATAGCCTTTAGAAGTGTTGATTTTCCAGATCCAGAGGGACCGATAAGGGCAGTAATTTCCTTGGGTTGGAATGATAAGGAAACACTATTCAAAGCCTTTTTTTTGTTGTAATAAACAGACAGGTCTGAAACCTGTAAAATTGGTTCTGTCATACTGCTTCCTTTCTAACCAAAGTGTCCTGTTACATAGTCATTGGTTGACTGTAGCTTCGCATTTTGGAAAATATTTGACGTTTTATCGTACTCAATTAAATCACCTAAGTAGAAAAATCCAGTGTAATCACTCGCACGCGCAGCCTGTTGCATACTGTGGGTCACGATAATAATGGTAAAGTCCTTCTTCAACTCTAACATAGTTTCCTCAAGCTGGGCTGTCGCAATTGGATCCAAGGCTGACGCAGGCTCATCCATCAAGAGAATGTCTGGTTTTACAGAAATAGCACGCGCGATACAGAGACGTTGCTGCTGACCACCTGAAAGCGTCAAGGCTGACTTGTGAAGGTCGTCTTTGACCTGATCCCAGAGGGCGGCCTGGCGAAGTGAGGTTTCTACAATTTCATCAAGAACTTTCTTATCCTTAACTCCTGCACGTTCATGTGCAAAGGTGATGTTGCGGTAGATTGATTTAGCAAATGGATTTGGACGTTGGAAAACCATTCCGATGTGTTTACGCATTTCATAAACATTGATTTCAGGACGGTTAACGTCGATTCCCTGATAGAGAATTTGTCCTGTAACCTTAGCAATATCAATAGTATCATTCATACGGTTGAGACTGCGTAGGTAGGTTGATTTCCCAGAACCTGATGGTCCAATCAAGGCAGTAATTTTATTTTTTTCGAATTGCATATCCACGCCCTTGATGGATTCATTCTTACCATAGTAAACATGTAAATCCTTCGTAGAGAGGGCCACTTTTTCTTCTGGAAAAGTAATGATATGCCTTTCATCCCAATTATATTTCGACATGGCTTCTCCTTTAGGCAGCGGTTAATTTCTTATGTAGATAGCTTCCGAGTTTACGTGCTCCAAAGTTAAAGATTAAGATAAAGATTAGGAGCACCGCAGCAGAACCTGCTGAAACAAGTGTTCCATCAGGAATAGTTCCTTCACTGTTGACTTTCCAGATGTGAACAGCCAAGGTTTCTGCTTGACGGAAGATTGAGATTGGACTGGTTACGCTGAGAACATTCCAGTTAGACCAGTCAAGAGATGGTGCAGATTGACCTGCTGTGTAGATAAGGGCCGCAGCTTCACCAAAAATACGACCTGAGGCAAGCACAATACCTGTTACAATACCAGGTAGGGCTTCGGGGATAACGACATGAAGAACTGTTTCCCAACGAGAAAGCCCAAGCGCCAAACCAGCCTCACGTTGCGTGTGGTGAACGTGTTTCAAACTGTCTTCAACATTACGCGTCATCTGTGGAAGGTTAAAGACAGTCAAAGCCAAGGCACCAGAAATAATTGAAAATCCATATTCAAACTGAACTACAAAGATAAGGTAACCAAAGAGACCGACTACGACTGATGGCAGTGAAGACAAAATCTCAATACAGGTACGAACGAAGTTGGTAACACGACCTTTTTTGGCATATTCAGCCAAGTAAATTCCAGCTCCCATTGATAGAGGAACAGAGATGAACAAGGTAATGACCAAAAGGAAGAAGGAATTATAAAGCTGAATTCCAATACCTCCACCTGCTTGGTAAGAAGATGATTTTCCAGTCAAGAAGGACCATGAAACATGAGGTAATCCTCGAACCAAGATATAGAGAATCAAGGAAGCAAGGATGGTAACGATGATTCCTGCGATGGTATAGAGGACAGCTGTTGCAAGTTTATCTAATTTCTTAGCGTGCATAGTTTTTCTTTCCTCTTTCTTTCGTAATCAATTTAATCACACTGTTAAAGGCCAAGCTCATCAAAAGCAATACTAAGGCTAGTGACCAAAGAACATTATTATCAACAGTTCCCATAACAGTATTTCCGATACCCATGGTCAAAACAGAGGTCAAAGTCGCAGCAGGTGTTGTCAATGAAGTTGGGACAACGGCTGAGTTTCCGACCACCATCTGAATAGCTAGTGCTTCACCGAAAGCACGCGCCATACCAAAGACTACTGCCGTAAAAATGCCTGAACGTGCCGCCTTCAAGGTTACACGCCAGATAGTCTGCCAACGAGTAGCTCCCATGGCTAAACTAGCTTCACGGTAGTGACGAGGAACCGCACGTAGGCTATCTGTTGTCATGAAGGTTACAGTCGGCAAGATCATAACAAAGAGAACGAAAATCCCTGATAAAATACCGAAACCTGTTCCACCAAAGACAGTACGTACAAATGGAACTACAACCTGCAAACCGATAAATCCGTAAACTACTGAAGGAATCCCTACTAAAAGTTCAATAGCCGGTTGCAAAATCTTGGCTCCTTTTGGTGAGACTTCGGTCATAAAGACAGCTGCTCCAATGGCAAAAGGAGTTGCGATAAGGGCTGACAGGATTGTGACAATAAAGGAACCCAAAATCATTGGAAGCGCACCAAATTGTTTACCTGAAGGATTCCAAGTTTGGCCAAAGAGGAAATCAAAGATATTAACCCCATTTACAAAGAAGGTCGACAAACCTTTTTGTGCTACGAAAATCAAAATCATAGCCACAATGATGACAATCAAAGACAGACAGGCAAAGGTCAAGCCTTTCCCTAGTTTCTCTAGACGAGAGTTCTTTGAGGGAGAAAGTAATTTTTTAGCTAATTCTTCTTGATTCATTAGTGACTCCCTTCTAGTGCTGTCACCGTTCCTACAGCATCTTTTTCAACCTTCATTTCCTTAACTGAAATATAACCCATTCCTTTAACGATTCCATTCTGAGCTTCGTCTGAAAGGACAAAGTTTAAAAATTCGGCAACCAATTCATTTGGCTCACCAAGTGTATACATATGTTCATAAGACCACAAAGGCCAATTGTTAGTTGTAACGTTTTCAGAAATTGGTTCATAGCCGTTAAGTTTGATGGTCGCTACTGAGTCATCAACATAGGCGAAAGCTAGATATGAGATAGCACCAGGGGTTTGAGAAACAATGGATTTAACCATACCGTTAGAATCCTGCTCCTGACTTTGTACCGCTGACTGACCATTCATAATCACACTGTCAAAGGTCGCACGAGAACCTGAACTAGCTGCTCGGTTGATAATTGAGATAGCTAAATCCTTACCACCGACTTCTTTCCAGTTAGTAATTTCACCTGTAAAAATTTTACGAAGTTGTTCTGTCGTAAGATTATCAACATCTACTTCTTTGTTGATGATAACAGCTATTCCCGCAACAGCTACCTTGTGGTCAACTAAGGCAGATGCATCGATTCCGTCTTTTTCCTCGGCAAATACATCCGAGTTACCGACGTCTACCGCCCCAGACTGGACTTGAGACAGACCTGTACCTGAACCACCGCCTTGAACATTGACTGTTTTACCAACGTGTGCGGACGCAAATTCATCTGCTGCCGCCTCGACTAAAGGTTGAAGGGCAGTTGAACCGACAGCCGTCATAGACTCCCCACGATCAATCCAACTTGCACATCCTGCTAGCGAACCAGCAAGTAAAAGAGTCGCAAGAGATTTTGTGAGCTTTTTGAATGTATTCACTATTTGTCTCCTTGAAAATAATGGTGTATAGCTTGGAAATTTTTGCCTTATTTTTTCATCTATTTTGCAAAAAGTTCTTAGTTCCACTATAACATAGAATACTAGCTTTGACTAGTTTTTTACTTTAAAGCGTAAGCCCTTAGGGAAATAATTCTTCAAGGTATTTCCGGTTACTTTTGCAAAACCTAGACCATTTCCAGCAACCAAAACTTGGTACCAACCATTTGGAAGAGTTTCAGCTAATTGGACCGTTTCACCAGCCACATATTTGACAAAGTCTTCTTGATGAATTTCGATTCCTTGCTTGACTTGGCTTGGTTTTAAAGCTAAGCCAAGAGCAAAACTTGGTTCAAAACGTTTTTTCTTAAAAGTTCCAAGATGAAGACCATTACGAGCTATCTTGAGTTTTCCTATATCGGGTAGGACTTCTGGCAAGAGATAAAGCTGCTCTCCAAAAACTTGCAGGACTCCTAGCAGTTTTTCTTTAAGATGTTTTTTCTCAAAATCCTGCCATAAGGAAATCTGTTCACGAGATAGGTTGGATTTAGAAGGTTTGAACTTCCCAGTCTTGTTTTGTCTCTTAAACTGAAGATGTGCAACAAACTGCCCTTCCCCCTTAAAAAGATGAGGATACATCCGAGCTGTTTCAGGAAGATCAATCCCTGGAACCATACCATTGATGTGTTGAACTGGGATCAATTCAAAATCATAGCTACCCAGTAACCATTGGACAATTTCTTCATTTTCTTCTGGAGCCCAGGTACAGGTTGAATAGACTAGTCGACCACCATCAGCCAACATAGTAACAGCATCTTCTAAAATTTCACGTTGTAAACTAGCGCACTGACTAGGATAATCGACACTCCAATAATCCATAGCGTCAGGTTGTTTACGAAACATTCCCTCACCTGAGCAAGGTGCATCTAAAACAATCAGGTCAAAGTAGCCTTTAAAAACCTTGGCTAAACGTTCAGCAGATTCATTGGTCACAACGACATTTGACGCTCCAAAGCGTTCCATATTTTCAACCAAAATCTTTGCTCGCTTGCTAGAGATTTCATTGGAAACAAGAAGACCTTCGCCTGCAAGATAGGCTGCCAGTTGAGTGGATTTACCACCGGGAGCCGCTGCCAAGTCCAAGACCTTCATACCTGGTTTTGGTTGAGCTACTTGTGCAACCATTTGTGCAGCAGGTTCTTGGGAATAGACCAAACCTGTTACATGCTCAGGTGATTTCCCTGAAACCTTGCCATAATAGCCCCAGGGCGTATTGGGAATAGTATCTGAAAAAGAAACTTGGCTTTCTTTTAAGGGATTGATGCGAAAAGCGGAAACTGCCTCATCATCAAAAGAGGCAAGAAAAGCTCTTGCCTCATCTCCCAATATTGCTTCATATTTTTTTACAAATCCTTCTGGAAATTGCATGTAAGTTTATTTCCTTTCATAGATATAGGATTGGATTTCTGCCAACTTGTCAGTTGGAACCATCATAATTGGTTGTCGTGTCTGAAAATCCACCGGTTCTCCAGTTAAGGTTACAATCTGATAACCTAAACTTTCTCCTATGATACTAGCTGCAGCATAATCCCAAGGTTGGAGATAGGTGATATAGGTCAATAGCTGACCAGAGAGGATTTTTGAAAAGCTGATAGCTGCACTTCCATATATTCGCACGCCAAGTGAAGCATTAGCCAATTCTGCCACACCCCAAGCGTTTGTTTCCAACATACCAGCATTACTCGCAATCAGAAAATCACGCAAGGGTTTATCCTTAAAGTTCGGCAAGAGTTCTTCATTGAGACAGGCCTGAAAAGCACCTCCTCCATGATAACAATGACCTTTCATGACATCATAAATGATCCCAAACTGACCCACACCGTTTTCAAAATACGCTACCATAATGGCGAAATCTTCACCTTGTGCGACAAAGTTGTTAGTACCATCAATGGGATCAATGACCCAAACAGATCCATATCCAACTGAAGCACGCAGACAGCCCTCTTCTGCACAAAATTGGTCATCAGGATAATGCGAACGAATCCTATCAACCAAAAAATTCTGAACTTCCTTGTCCAAACGAGTCACCAAGTCTGTAGGAGATGATTTTCTCTCAACATGCAATTCTTCCTGCATGTGAGCTAGAATATAGTCTCCTGCTTCCTTGACAATCTCTTTGGCAAACGCAAATTTATTTTCCAAGCGAAATCTTCCCTTCCCCTTGTTCTTTGGCTAATTGGACAACTCGATAGAAGGAGTAACCACTCGCAGATTCAAATTCACGGCCCAAGCGTTTTTCTTCACTCTTGCTTGGAACAACTGCTTTGAATTCCTTATAGGAATCTAGTAGTTTTTTTGCCTCTACCTTGGTCTCATAGGCAGCTTCAACATCATTAAAAAAAGAAAGCACTGAAGCAAGTTCTTCAGTGCTCCACGACAAATCTAGTGGGTAACTATACTGTTTATTCATCTAACTAATACCAGCTCTCAATGTAGCTTCTTTCAGTTCTTGTTTACGGTAACTACGAGGGAGAAAAGCACGAATCTCATCTTCATTAAAGCCAATCTGCATCCGCTTGGTATCAATAATAATTGGGCGACGCAAAAGACTTGGATACTGCTCGATTAAATAAAGCAACTCCGATACTGAGATACTCTCTACATCAATATTCAATTTTTGAAAAATCTTTGAACGAGTCGAGATGATGTCATCAGTACCATTTTCGGTCAAGGAAAGAATGTGTTGCAGTTCTTTTCTCGTTAAAGGGCTGGTCATAATATTATGCTCTTGGAAGGGCACTTTATGATTCTCGAGCCAGGCCTTTGCTTTACGACATGATGTACAACTCGGTGATAAAAATAGTGTAATCATGCTTTCCTCTTCTTTACATACTTTTCTATTCCTATTATACAAAAAAATAAAGCGCTTGACTAGTTATTTCCGTAAAAAAACCTACTTTTTCAAGAAAAATAGGTTTTTTAGAATCACATATGAATGGTTTGCTTAAATATAGAAATATTCATGTTACAAATGATAGTTCCTTCCTACATTTTATTTGGAATCAGTAAGACTTTTCTTCACTTATCTATTTGTTTTTCGACTCTGTAGGTACATAAATCCAAAAATCAATTCATACAAGCAGAAAAATAGGAGAAAGGCATGGAGGAAAAAGTTCTCTGGTAGGATAAGAATGACAGGATCCTTTGCTGGATCAAACAACCAGGTATCATCACCTACAAATAGAATCTGGTGAAACAAGGTAAAAAACTGCTCAAAGCCAACTAAGACACCAAATAAACCAAGAACCAAAGGTAGAGAAAGTATGATTAAGAGTGCTCTACGATAAAGTGGCAGAAATCCTTTCTGAATGACCTGCTTCCAAAAAAGATAGAAAATCGGTAGAGTTACAATTGCTACGCCTTGTGCTAGATGGAAGAGTCCCTTTACAACCACAAAGTGGTGAATACCAGAGGCAGACGAAGGAAAATCCGGCATTTCCAATACTTGACTCAATGGATTGGTCAAATAATCCATCAAAACATTAAAATTATGCTGGATGGTCTGAGGTTGCAGATGAACACGATTTGTCAAGTTTAACCAAGAAATCTCCAGAGGGTAAACCAACCAAGCCAGGTAAATAGTCAATAAAATCGCAAGCGAGAGGAGAAAGAGAATACTTCCTACAAAAGTAAACTTAGTTTTCATCGAAATTCCACTCCGCTAGACTTGAGAGGACATGGGTTGGGGCGATTGGTAAATCCGCTACTTCTTCAGGTTTTGTAAATCCTGTCGTCACCAAAAGGCTAGGAATGCCATTGTCAATACCAGCTCGAATATCAGTCAGGTAATTATCGCCCACCATGACAATTTCTTCTCGCTCAAGTCCTAGGTGTTCAACAGCCTTGTCCATAATAATCGCATTAGGTTTTCCAATATAAACTGGTTTTACGCGAGTTGCTGCTTCGAGAAGAGTAATCAGTGAACCGGCACCAGGCAAAAGTCCACGTTCCGTTGGAATATTTAAATCAGGGTTGGTACCGATAAAATGAGCACCTTTATGGATAGCTAGGGTTGCAGTAGCAAATTTTTCATAGTCTACTTGCCAGTCCAAACCAACAACTACATAGGCTGGATTTTCTTTATCTTCTACATACCCTGCTTCTTGAATGGCTTCCTTGAGCCCTGCTTCTCCGATGACATAAACTGTCTTATCAAGTCCTAGGTCATTCATGTAATCGATAGTCGCTAAGGTTGCAGTATAAATGGTTGATACAGGCGTGTCGATGTTAAACTGATTGGCTAACATCTCTTGAACACTCTCAGGTGTACGAGTGGTGTTGTTTGTCACAAAAAGATAAGGAAGCTCTCTTTTTTGTAACTCATGAACAAAAGCTTCACCTGCTGGGATTCTATCTTTCCCCTTATAGATCGTTCCGTCTAAATCAATTAAATATCCTTTATAAGTCATATCTTTCTTTCTAATCTTTTTTAATTTCTTGCCAAGTTATCCTTGCCTTAGCATTGGTGTCACCATCACTTGTGACTTTATGATTACTCTCTAATCCATTTAATTCATAACTAGAAGTAATCATTCCACCTGGTCGAACTTCCTTAACATATTTAAGGTTAATTTTTTTAGGGATATGTTTAGTCAGGAAATCGGCTCCCATGACCTCAAAAATCCAGTCTAGGTATTTGCTGTTATTGACGTGACCATTCATATCTAAGTCATAGAAACGAACGTGATAATCCTTGCTTATCGCTTCTTCCAACTCTCTATATTTTGGCCCACGGACCAGTTTCTTAGAAAACTCAGATTGATAAGGAGCGACAATTTCTGCTACTACAGGATGAACCTTTCGACTCTCACGATCCATAAGGACAAAGGTAGCTAGCATATGAACGATCTCTTGACCAGCTTCATCATAAATAGTAAATCGGCGGTAGCAAAATAGACGATTATAGGTCAAAGCTTCTGTTTCAATGGTGATTTCCTCAGCAAAACGAGGCAAACGAACCACATCGATATCATAATCTGTGATAATCCAGACCAGATTATACTGTTCTAAAACATCCTTGTCACTTACTCCCAGTTCAATTGACTGCATTCCTGATACTTGCAGGGACAACAAAATAACATCTGGCAACTTGATATGGCCATTCATATCAGCCATATCAAAAGGAATTTTCATCTTCATTTGATAAGTTAAGCCCATAATTTTACTCCAATATAAATCGTTCTGCTACTGTATCTCCTAAAAAGAGACCTTTCTTTGTCATGCGTATTTGTTGACCTTCTACTTGTAAAAGGCCTTGATGACACAAATCTTTCACAACTTGCCCATACAACTCTTCAAAAGAAGTAGCAAATTTTTCTTCAAATCGTCTAATTGAAACCCCAGATTTCTTACGGAGGCCCAGAAACATTTCTTCTTCCATTTGTTCTCTCTGACTCAAATGTTCCTCATTGATACGGGCACTCCCCTCTTCTACTGCCTTTAAATAATGGCGGATCGGTCCATGATTTTTATAACGTACACCATCTACATAACCAGATGCTCCCGCACCTATTCCATAATACTCGGAATTATCCCAGTACATAAGATTGTGACGACTTTCAAAGCCTGGCTTAGAAAAATTAGAAATTTCATAGTGCTCAAATCCAGCTCGTTCTAGTTCTTCAATGATATACTCAAACATCTCAGCTTCTAATTCTTCCTTAGGAAGAGGTAATTTCCCGCGTCTCATACGGTTCATAAAGACCGTATGATTTTCCAAAATCAAGCTATAGAGGCTCATATGAGGAATATCAAGGGCAATAGCCTTGGCAACATTATCCCTAACCTGGTCCATGGTTTGGCCAGGAAGTGCGTAAATTAAGTCAATAGAGATATTATCAAAACCAGCTAGTTTAAGGCGATCGATATTTTCATAAATATCCTTTTCAGTATGACTACGCCCAATCTTTTTCAGCATTTTATCATCAAAGGTCTGAACACCTAGTGATACACGATTAACTGCAGAATTTTGCAAAACAGCAATCTTATCAGCATCCAGGTCACCAGGATTAGCCTCAATGGTCAACTCTTCCAACATTGATAAGTCCAGGTTTTTAGTCAATCCTTCTAACAAAACTTCCAATTGAGAAGCAGACAAGGCCGTCGGTGTCCCACCACCAATATAGAGTGTACGCAATTTTTGAATATCATAAGAATGAAATTCTTGCAGTAGATGCTCTAGATAGCTGTCTACTGGCTGATTTTTAATAAAGACTTTTGAAAAGTCACAATAATAACAAATCTGTGTGCAAAACGGAATATGCACATAGGCTGACGTTGGTTTCTTCTGCATAGTAATTATTATACCACAAAGAGTTCACTCAAGAAAAAAATCACCATGTCTGACTCCTAGGGAATCATGAAATGGTGACTCTATTTTAATCTTCTTGAATCTCGATGACAATTTCTTGACCATTTTCTTTTTCTTCCACAACTACTTTCTCTTCCCGTTGTGATTTAAAATGATTCAAGGTTTCTTTTGAAGCTTCAGTCGCTTGTTGAGCATGATATTTTGCTTTATCAAGAACAGTGTCAAGAGTAATTTCCCCAGATTCAATTTGCTCTTTTGTTTTAAGAACAAATTCTTTGGTTTGTTCTTTGACATCCGTTAATTTTTCACAAACCTGCTCTTTAGCATACTCAGGATCTTCTCTCAAATCATCTAGAAAATCTTGAGCCTGACTGCAAACTTGTTTGCCCTTGTCACTAGTTAGAAACAAGGCAGCTGCAACACCTGAAACAGTTCCTAGAAAGATAGATGATAGTTTACCCATTAGCTTACTCCTTTTTTATTTTTTGAAAAATTTACTTGCAACTCGAAGAGCTGACAAGCCTGCGCCTGTCTTCAAGGTTTTTGATCCAGCAGATGAGGCCTTTTTACTCAAAACACGTGCCTGTTCATTTAGGTCAGAAACAGAAACAGAAAGGTCTGCAACAGCTGTAAAGAGGGGATCAATTGTAGCAACTTTGACATTGATATCATCAACAAGAACGTTGACCTTTGTAAGCAATTCATTTGTTTGATGAAGAGTTACATCTACATCTGATGTTAAAGTTTTAACAGTTTTTTCTGATTCATCAATAACTCGACCAACTTTTTGAAGGGTAATAATCAGATAAACTAAAAATACAACCAAGGCAATTGCCACAATAATATAAGCCACTTCTAACATTTTAATTCTCCTTTTTTACATTATAAAATGGTGCTTTTTTCCGATTTTGATAAAAAATGATATAAATACCAAGGCCAATTAATAGGGCAGACAACCACTGGGATACTCGAAGCCCAAAGAACATGAGACTATCCGTACGCATGCCCTCGATAATCATACGTCCAAATCCGTACCAAATTAGATAAAAGGCAGTGATATGACCACGACGGATATTCTTTAATCGGCGTCTAAAAATGACAATCAAGGCAAAACCAATCAGATTCCAGATAGATTCGTATAAGAAGGTTGGTTGGCGGTATGAGCCATCAATATACATTTGATTCTTAATAAAATCAGGTAAGTAATCAAGATTTTCAACGACTGCTCCATAAGCTTCTTGGTTAAAGAAGTTTCCCCAACGCCCTAAACTCTGAGCAATCATGACGCTCGGAGCTGCAATATCTAAGAAATCCCAAGTATTGATTAATTTGCGATCAGCAAAGATATAAAGAACAATCGCTCCAGTAATTAAACCGCCATAAATCGCAAGGCCACCATTCCAAATAGCAAAAATCTCTCCCAGATGTTGGCTATAATAATCAAATCTAAAAATAACATAGTAGAGTCTAGCACCAATGATGGATAAAGGAAAGGCAATTAAGATAAAGTCCAAAATATCATCAGATAAAATCTTCTTTTTAGGCGCTTCTTTACTGGCAAGGTATACCGCTAAAACAAGACCTGAAACAATGCAGAGTGCATACCATCTAACAGCTAAAGAGCCAATTTGAAAAGCAATTGGATCAATCATCTTTCACCTCGTTCTTTGCAATCAGATTTGTCAATCTTTCTTCAAACAATCGAGTAGCATCAAAGCCCATTTCCTTAGCACGATAATTCATCGCTGCTGCTTCGATAACGACAGAAATATTACGTCCTGTTTTTACAGGAATGCGGATACGTGGAATGGCTACTCCAGAAATCTCCAACTCCTCAGCATTATTGCCTAGGCGATCAAAAGTCTTTTGCGTGTCATAATTTTCTAGATAGACAGCTAACTGAACTTGTGAAGAATCCTTAACTGCACTGGCACCATAAAGACTCATCACATCTATAATACCAACACCACGAATCTCAAGTAAATGCTTCAAGATTTCAGCTGGTTCACCCCAGAGAGTCATTTCATCCTTAGCAAAGATATCTACACGGTCATCAGCTACCAAACGGTGTCCTCGTTTCACGAGTTCTAGACCTGTCTCACTCTTACCAATACCACTGTCACCCTGAATGAGCACACCCATACCATTGATATCCATCAAGACACCATGTACACTTTCACGCTCAGCCAAACGAGAATCTAGGTAACTTGACAATTCCCCAGACAGACGACTTGTTGCTGTACGACTCGTTAAAATAGCGATTTTACATTCTCTAGCAGCCTTTAGCATTTCCTCTGGAACTACTAAACCACGCGCAACAATAACTGCAGGTGTTTCTGGTTGAAACATCTTTTTAAAAACCTGGTAGCGGTTATGAGAAGACATACTAATCAGATAAGACCACTCTTTCATTCCCAAAAGTTGAATCCGCTCTGGAGTATAGTAGTCAAAATACCCCGTCATTTCAAGCCCTGGTCGCGTAATATCCGCAGTATTGATTTTCTTTTCAAGTAATTCAGTCTCACCATAGACAATGTCTAGTCTGAGCTTATCAATCACTTCTTTGACTAAAACTGACATAATTTTCTCCTTCAATCAAGTTCTTCCCTCTATTATATCAAATTGTAGTAGGAAGTTTCAGAATTTTGCAGGATTTATAGGATTTATTTATACTCAATAAAAATCAAAGAGCAAACTAGGAAGCTAGCCGAAAGCTGTACTTGAGTACGGTAAGGCGACGCTGACGTGGTTTGAATTTGATTTTCGAAGAGTATTAAAGCAAAAAAAGACTAGATTACTCTAGCCTTTCTTATTAATTAGAATTTTTTACGTTTACGAGCTGCTTCTGACTTACGTTTACGTTTTACAGAAGGTTTTTCATAGAATTCACGTTTGCGTGTTTCTTGAAGAGTACCAGCTTTAGTAACTGCACGTTTGAAACGACGAAGTGCATCGTCAAGAGATTCATTCTTACGTACTACTGTTTTAGACATTTTTTTCACTCCCTTCAAGTTCAAGATCTATTCTATTTTACACGGAATGAAGAAAATTGTCAAGAAAAAAATGAAATTCTCCCAAATCATTCCATTTAAAATTTACAAGATTTTACCATTATGTCTAGCCTAGTTCTCCACTTCTAAAGTTTGTTCTAAACGGTCACTTAATTTTTTAATTTCTAACCCCATGTGGTCTAGGTACTCCCAATAATCTGACGGTAGATCAGAAATAGATCCTTTACTTGACCTAAACTAATAGCTTCTAACTTTGCTAAATACTGACATAAAGCAGAAAGTGAAGAAGAATCAAATTTACCTTCCTCATGTAAATAATACAAAAACTATGATTTTCGGCCCTTTTATTATCTTCAATCAGATTTTTCCGTCTGCATGATTGCGTATCTCCCTTATTTAGATTCTCTTACTAGTTTGTGATGCTTTCACTCTATCGTTTTATAGAAATAGAGATCCTTTTGGACTTTCTATACCTGATGAGCCATTTCTTTGATTTCATGTTCAACTATCAACTCACTTAGGCCATAGGCTAATGGATTCTGGATACAATCCGTTAGTACAGTATCTAGAACCTTGAATTCTTCTGTTCTAGCTGTGATGTGGATAAATCTAGGTGGAGTGTCATATTCGTCTAAATCATGCGGAACTATAGTGGATTGAAATAAGATGTGAACAAAGAGATTAGGAAAGTCAATTTTATTTCTAGAAATATTTTAGCAATCGCGGCGTACTATTTTAAATTCAATCTACTATATAGACTCTTTGCCAACTGCAGTGGGTTGACAAAGAGCCCAAAATAAAGGGATTGAGCAAAAAGTTCAATCCCTTTATAGTTTTTTAGCTGAAAAGCAATGAATCCCTGACAAATGGTAGAAAAGAGCCAGAATCGGTCTACGCATGAGGTAGTTTCCCTTTTTTTAAGCTGTAGAGCTTACTTTTTTAGTGGACTCAAGACGTCATTCTCTCTTTTATTTGGATATTCGTAGCCAAATATGCTAAGTACAGAAGTTTGTTCCTAGAGTCAACACCGAACTCTGGACTCTACCTTTTGGGACTAGTCTTGACCATCTCTCTTGCGACGAATTTGAACTGCACTAAGCAAACCTAGAATAGTTGCTCCGCCTAGAAGAGATAAGTTCATGCTACTTTCTTCTCCAGTTTGTGGCAATTCTTTCGCTAAGCGGTTGACAGTAGCTACTCCATCGGTATTTTTATCTGATGATGAATAAGCTAAAGTACTAGGGATCGGAGTACCGGTCACGCGATTATTTCTGATTCTTGGTGTTGTACCTGCACCTGGTCTAGTGTCAATATTTGTACGACCATTTTGGCCATTGCCGCCATTTTGGCCATTTTGACCGTCGTGACCTGCGTTGCCATTTTGGCCATTTTGACCATCGTGACCATTCTGACCATTTTGACCATCGCGACCATTTTGACCATCGCAACCATTTTGACCATCGCGACCATCACGACCATTTTGACCATTCTGACCATCGCGGCCATTTTGACCATTTTGACCATTCTGACCATCGCGACCATTTTGGCCATTCTGACCGTTTTGGCCATTCTGACCATTCTGACCATCGTGACCATTTTGACCATCACGACCTTCGCGACCATTTTGACCATCACGACCATTCTGACCATTCTGACCATCGCGACCATTTTGGCCATCGTGACCATTCTGACCATTCTGACCATTTTGACCATCGCGACCATCACGACCATTTTGACCATCACGACCATTTTGACCATCGCGACCATCACGACCATCACGACCATTTTGGCCATCACGACCATCACGACCATTTTGGCCATCACGACCATCACGACCATTTTGACCATCGCGGCCATTTTGACCATCGCGACCATCACGACCATTTTGGCCATCACGACCATTTTGGCCATCACGACCATTTTGACCATCGCGACCATCGCGGCCATTTTGACCATCGCGACCATTTTGACCATCGCGACCATTTTGACCATCGCGACCATCCCTTACAATTTCGCTCTGGATAATATCATCCACTCCTGGTGTATATTTCCCATCGCCATCTAAATCATAATAGAATGTCACAACTGTCAATTTACTTTGCTCAATACGAAGTGTATCAACAGATACTGACTTACCATCCGCACCATTCTTACCGTCTTTGACCTTGATTGGGTTGCCAATTGGGTTACCGGTAGTTGGATTCTTGAAGATAACGGTGGTCACGCCGTCTTGGCCTTTGCTTACTTCCACAATCGGAGTTACGCCATCTGCACCGTTTTCACCTTTATCTCCCTTAGCTCCTTTTGGCACAAGAACGCTTGAACCGTCTGAGAAGCTGACGCGAATGTCACCATTTTGAAGGGTTTCTGTATTAGTAATCGTGATTGACTTACCATCCGCTCCGTTCTTACCGTCTTTGATCTTGATTGGGTCGCCAATTGGGTTACCGGTGGTTGGATCCTTGAAGATGACGGTGGTGGTGCCATCTTGACCTGGCTTGACTTCTACAACTGGAGTCTTACCAGCTTCACCCGTTTCACCTTTATCTCCCTTAGCTCCTTTTGGCACAAGAATGCTTGAGCCGTCTGAGAAGGTTACGCGAATGTCACCATTTTCGAGGGTTTCACTTGTCGTAATCGTGATTGACTTACCATCTGCTCCATTCTTACCGTCTTTGACCTTGATTGGGTCGCCAATTGGGGTTCCGGTGGTTGGATCCTTGAAGATGACGGTGGTGGTGCCATCTTGACCTGGTTTGACTTCTACTACTGGAGTCTTACCATTTTCACCTGCATCGCCTTTATCACCTTTCAGTGAGTTCACAAAGTCGGTTGGAGTCTTATCGCCATTACCTGGTTGTTCTTTCCAGATATCGTACGCTGACTTACCAGCTGCGCCGGCATCGCCTTTATCACCTTTCAGCGAGTTCACGAAGTCAGTTGGAGTCTTATCACCATTACCTGGTTGTTCTTTCCAGATATCATACGCGGACTTACCGTCTTTGCCGGCTGCGCCTGCGGCACCGTCTTTTCCTGCTGCACCTTTCAGCGAGTTCACGAAGTCAGTTGGAGTCTTGTCACCATTACCTGGTTGTTCTTTCCAGATATCGTAGGCGGACTTACCGTCTTTACCGGCTGCGCCTGCGGCACCTGCGTCTC
>JAQDPW010000027.1:0-5939 GCA_027659245.1 Streptococcaceae bacterium AM104-57 | reverse complement strand
CAGTTGGAGTCTTGTCACCGTTGCCTGGCTGTTCTTTCCAGATTTCATAAGCGGACTTACCATCTTTGCCGGCTGCGCCTGCGGCACCAGCGTCGCCTTTGTCACCTTTCAGCGAGTTCACGAAGTCAGTTGGAGTCTTGTCACCGTTGCCTGGTTGTTCTTTCCAGATTTCATAAGCGGACTTGCCGTCTTTACCTGCTGCGCCTGCCGCTCCAGTAGCTCCATCTTTCAAGGTAGCGGTAGAAACAGTTGGTTCATTTGCATCTTGCTGACCGTTACCATCGGCATCTACATAGAACTTAATCGTCGTTGTGTCGCCTTCTTTAGTCGTCACAGCTGACAACGGTTTACCATCTTTTCCTGCTACTCCAGTAGCGCCTTGGGCGCCATCTTTCAAGGTAGCGGTTGAAACGGTTGGTTCATTTGCATCTTGCTGACCGTTACCATCGGCATCTACATAGAACTTAATCGTTGTTGTGTCGCCTTCTTTAGTCGTCACAGCTGACAACGGTTTGCCGTCTTTACCAGCTGCTCCTGCCGCTCCGCTAGCACCAGTAGCTCCTTGAGCGCCGTCTTTCAAGGTAGCGGTAGAAATAGTTGGTTCATTTGCATCTTGCTGACCGTTACCATCGGCATCTACATAGAACTTAATCGTCGTTGTGTCGCCTTCTTTAGTCGTCACAGCTGACAACGGTTTACCATCTTTTCCAGCTGCACCTGCCGCTCCGCTAGCACCAGTAGCTCCTTGGGCGCCATCTTTCAAGGTTGCGGTTGAAACAGTTGGTTCATTTGCATCTTGCTGACCGTTACCATCGGCATCTACATAGAACTTAATCGTCGTTGTGTCGCCGTCTTTAGTCGTCACAGCTGACAACGGTTTACCGTCTTTTCCAGCAGCACCTGCCGCTCCTTGGGCGCCATCTTTCAAGGTTGCGGTAGAAACAGTTGGTTCATTTGCATCTTGCTGACCGTTACCATCGGCATCTACATAGAACTTAATCGTCGTTGTGTCGCCGTCTTTAGTTGTCACAGCTGACAATGGTTTTCCGTCTTTACCAGCGGCACCTGCCGCTCCGCTAGCACCAGGAGCTCCTTGGGCGCCATCTTTCAAGGTAGCGGTTGAAACAGTTGGTTCATTTGCATCTTGCTGACCGTTACCGTCGGCATCTACATAGAACTTAATCGTTGTTGTGTCGCCTTCTTTAGTCGTCACAGCTGACAACGGTTTGCCGTCTTTTCCTGCTTCTCCTTTTGTAATTTCAATAACATCGATCAAGATATTTGCTTTAGCAGTCTTATTACCTTTGGTTGCAGTAACTGGAATTGTATAAGTTCCCACTGCAGTTGGTGTTCCGCTAAGGATACCAGTTTCTGCATCGAAAGTAAGACCTTCCGGCAGATCTGCGTTATTCACACTAAGTGTTGAACCTTGAGTATGGTTAACTGTTACTTGGCGAATGGCATTGCCTTTGACCACAATCTGCTGACTTTGTGAAAGGCTAATATCAAGCGCTTCATCCTTGACAGTGATCGTCATCGTTTCTTCAGCAATGGCTCCTCCAAGGTCTGCAGGGTTAGTCGCACGGAGACGAATCTTGTAAATACCCGCTCTCGTTGGAGTACCTGAGAAGGTATTGGCTGCTGGATCGTAGTCAAGTCCTAAAAGGGCTGAAACATAGCTAGCTACATCTGACTCTGGAAGGTCGGTACTGAGATATGGTGCAGTCAAGTTTGCTTGGTCATTATGCGTCACGACTACATGTTCGATTTGTTCACCCAAATTGATGGTTTGATCCTTGTTTGAGATCGCGATTCTTACTGGAAGTGGATTGGCCGTAATTTTGACAGTCACTCTAGATACTGGTGAGTTGGTCATAGTTGGGTATGTCGCAGTAACTGGGATCTCATAAGTTCCTGCCTTGCTTGGTGTACCGCTAAAGGTCTTAGTCACGCGATCGTAGGTTACTCCAGCTGGAAGTTTGCCCTCATCAACTGTCACTTCTGCCTTGTCTGGAGCAGAAAGGGTGATGTTTTGGATTGGAGAAAGGACTGTCACTGTCTGCTCGTTGCCTGCGATTGTCACGTCAAGTGGACGTGGTTTGACAACGATGGTCACTGTTCCAGTCGCAGTCTGGCTTCCTTGGATAGCTGGATAAGCTGCTCTAAAGGTTGCAGTAAATGTACCAGTCTCTGTCGGAGTACCACTGATCTTGCCAGTATTTGGATCATAGCTGACCCCTGCTGGGAGAGATCCAGACAACATCGATACAGTCGCTCCTTGCGAAGTTGCTACTGCCATCTCCTGGATCGGATCCAAAGCACTCACTGTTTGGCTATTGTCGCTAATAGTAAGCGAGACAGGAACTGAGGTGACGCGGATGTTGATATATCCAGTTGCCTCCTGCTGAGTTCCACCTTTGGTCACACGACGGATACGAACCTCTGCACGCCAATTACCAACCTCTGTAGGGGTTCCAGTGATTTGTTTGCGCTCACTATCCCACGAGAGACCACGCGGAAGGTTACCGCCGAAATTGGTGATGGTCCAGTTATCCTCCGTGTGAACCTTGATCGGATCAATCTCTGCCCCTGCTACAAATTCATAGCTAGTATCAGGTACAGTAAAGTTCCCTGGTGTGACAGTCAGTTCAACAAGTTTTGAAGTTTTCTTTCCTCCCTGGGCTACGGTAACAAGGATATTATAACTACCTTCGTAATAGCCGATCCCTGAGATAGTCTGAGTCTTACTGTCATAGCGAGTACCGTGTGGCAGAGCCGCTTCATCAACAGTGATGGTAGCGCCTGCTGTAGCCGTAATCTTCACATCTGCAAAGCGGTTCCCCTCTACGACAGACTGTTTAGCATTGGTAACATCAAGTGCAATCTGACTAGTATCCGCTCGAACCGTATAGTTAAAGCTTGTCTTAACCTTTTGGCTCGTTCCATCTGCCGCAGTATAGGTAACAACAACCGTTGCTTCTTGCTTATCTGTAGTGGCCTTGAGGGCTGTCCCAGTGATCTGGTTGCCGTCGCCTCCTTTGAGGTAGGCGTAGGTGTTGTCATTCTTCTCTACCTCAACATGAGTAACGGTAGCACCACTCTTCACCGTGATAGGAATAGCTGGGATAGCCTGTCCCTCTGTCCAGACCTGGTCTGGGATAGCCGTAACATCCGTGACCACATGAATGGTCAAGTTTCGAGTTGGGGCGTTGTCCCCAAAGTGCCCGTCAACGGCCTTAACCTTGATGACATAATCTCCTGTATCGAGTAGGGTTCCTGCAGTTTTGGTAATCACCCCTGTCGTCTGGTCCACTGCGAAACCATTAGGAACTTCAACGACCTTGATAGTGGCATTCGTCTTGTTTAACTCAACAGTCCCGATAGTCTGGGCTTCTTTGGACTGAGGTACCACTGTCTCTGCATCAATCGAATACTTATCACCGATCTTGTAGCGAGCATCCGCATTGGTAATCCAGAAGTCGACTTCCCTATCATCTGCAGGATTTGTATAAGTCTGAGAACGCTCTAGTGTTACAAGCCTATAATTATGCTCTTTTACAACTCCTAGACTATCGGTAGTGGTAAAGGCAATCTCATAACTTCCCGCAGTTTTCGGTAACTTGCTAAACTGTAAGCGATAAGCTGGATAATCATTATCTCCAGGATACCATTGATTTCTATTTTGAATATTTGAATACTCTGTTTTCCGAAAAATTGTTGAAGTAGTGGGCTCTTTATCTTTGATTAGCTCTAAAACGACTCCCTGTTCCTGCCCCTTCGTCTGTTGAAATTTTGTTAAGGTAATAGGGGCAGTAAAATCATTGGGATTTTCTGAAATGGTCAACCAAAGATTATTAGCGTACTGGTTTGTAGTCGAAGTTGCGTCTTCGATCGTGAGAACCTTTTTTCCTGTACTTCTATACTCTTTTACTAAATAATAACCAAAAGTAGTAACAGGGGCATATATAGTCTTGGTATAAGCATTAAAACTAACTGAGCCAGCAATTGGAGTTTTGTAACCGCCCATGGGAACTCTATTATTATCTCCATCTCCATTCACACTACTCCCTACATCCATCAAAACAAAACTATTGGCATCTGAAATGGTCAAGTTAACGGTATTTCGCACCAAATTCGGCAGGCTCTTGGACTGGACTCCTATAACATACTCCCTTGCCTTGGTTCGATTATCAAGGGGAATTTTTCCTGAGATGACATAGCCGTCGCCATTGTCAGCCAGAGTAAGCCCCAGTTTCTTAGCATCCTCGGTTAGCTCTACTTCATTGAAAGTGATCCGAGTCAGCCCCACACGATAGGAGACATCTAGCTCAGTGCCGTTTTTCTTTTGGGTAAAGTTGACATCTGATCGGTTATCTGAACCATAGGTCCGCTCTAGAGTGATATAGGGATCTGCGTTTTGCCCTTTAGAAAGCCCTGCGGTTACAAAGGCCGTTATCTGGGGATTCTTTTTATAGTAAATCCCGATATTATACTCCCTCCCTGCTACTAGCTTAGACCCATCTAGGTTCCCTTTCAAATAAACTTCGCCATATCTGGGGTCAGACGACATAGTAAAGCCTAGAGTCTTGGCATCTTCTGTCAGTTCAAAAGCATCTTGTATATTTTCTATAGTAGAGTAGTTTTCAGCCTTAAAATTAATGGTTTTATCCATCTCCTTAGTTGTAGGCGTTAACCACAACTGAGAATCTCTGGCATTTTCTAGTCTGAGATATAAACTACCATCTCCCGGATCCTTCATAGAGCCCCGTTTCCCCCGTCCTTTCTTGACTAGGCTTTCGAGAGCGAAGACTACGAGATTGGGTTGTCCTTCTGTAAGGCGAGCCACCTTGCTGGTTTCGAGGAGTTTATAGTCGTCCTTGAGTTCAGCGATTCCTTGGATATCTGGCTGGATAAGATGGTCTGCTGTCAGTTTGGTATCATAGGTTGACTGGGTGTAAGACTTGGTCTCACGATAGACCTCGACACCCGTTTGCTTGTCCTTGTAGACGATAGTGTAGTCAATGGTTGCTTCACGGCTACCAGTGTTGGTCTCAGCCTCAGGATTAGTAAATGCCTTAACTTGATAGACGATTTCGGTCGTCCCACCACGCGTGATGGTCGCAGTGCGCACTAGTGAGTTCCCTGACTCATCCCCGTAGTTAGCTAGGGCAGGCTCGTTAGCTAGTTCACGGCCGTCCTCTGTGACAGTCACCGACTCTTGACCAGACTGGATGATAGCTTCCTTGACAGTTGTATAGATGACTTGACCATTCTCATCGACATAGCTAACCTTGTAGCTTACGGTCTCTGGCTGGGCTAGGTCTGTAGTTACCTCTGTCGTTGGCGCCATTGTCTCTGGCTTAGGTGCGGTTGTTTCCGTGGCAGGACTTGCAGTCTCTGTCACAGGGTTTGCTAGACTCGGAGCCACCTCGTTCACAGTCGCAGGTGCAGGGGTCTCCTCAGAGTGCGCCGCACTGGTTGAAGCAGTATCACTCGTTGTAGTTGATTCAGCTAGATTTGCAGCTAGCGCCGGCTGCTCTGTTGCAACACTCTCCCCTTCTACCAAGGCAGCTGCCTCATCTGCAGCTACCACTTGATCTCCTAGATTTTGACCGACAAAAAACTGACCGATCAAAACCGAGGCCGCTCCTATCGCAAACTTACGAATGGAGAATTTTTGTTGTTTTTCCCAATGCATGATATGCATCTCCTTTTTACTTTATTTGCAGGTAAGGAGCCTAGTGAACGTTGGTCACCCCACTCACCTCAGTTTTATTTTATCATAAAAAAATAATTTTGGGAACAAAAGTAATTCATATATATATATATATATTGAATCTAGAATAGCACACCGTGGCTGCTAAAATATTTCTAGAAATTAATTTGACTTTCCTAATAGATTTATTCCTATCTTATTTCAATCTACGATAAATATAGCG
>JAQDPW010000026.1 GCA_027659245.1 Streptococcaceae bacterium AM104-57 | reverse complement strand
CCGGTGTTAGTGCCGCTACCGGTGTTGGTGCCGGAACCTGTGTTAGTGCCGGAACCTGTATTCGTTCCTGAACCTGTATTCGTTCCTGAACCAGTGTTGCTGCCGCTGTCTGTATTCGTTCCGGAACCAGCGTCACCCTTATCACCTTTGTCGCCCTTGTCTCCTTTGAGGGACTTCACGTAATCGTCAGGGGTCTTATTGCTATTGTCTGGCTGTTCTTTCCAGATATCGTAAGCTGACTTACCAGCGTCACCTTTATCACCTTTATCACCTTTGTCGCCCTTGTCTCCTTTGAGGGACTTCACGTAATCATCAGGGGTCTTATTGGCATTACCTGGCTGTTCTTTCCAGATATCGTACGCTGACTTACCGGCTGCGCCGTCTTTACCAGCATCTCCTTTATCACCTTTGTCTCCCTTTAATCCGCTCTTTTCTTTTAGAACAACTACTTTAACAGGGACATCCGTTGTTGTTTTATCTGGATATGTCACACGGACAGTCGCGGTTTGAATACCAGGAGTGGTTACGTCTGGTACCTTATCTACAAAACTATAGGTCGTACCACTTGGCAAGGCTTCTTTATTACCAATCCCATCTTCAGGCTTAGCTGCTGTATTGACTTCAGTCACAATCACGTCAGAATGAGGAACGTACTTTTTATTTTGCGTGCGCGTATCTGTATATGTTTTGTAGACGGGTGGAGTTGGTGCTTTAGGCAGAGGGGAAAATGATGGTTTTGAAGGAGGAGTAAGGTTATTCTCAACTACTCCTGCAGCTTTGACGTCTGAATTGAAACTTGCCCAAATACCTTTTTTGCTTGCACCAAAACTTACAGAAACACTATCTCCATCACCTGCTACACCAACTGTCGCTGCATAATATTCCTTACCCGAACCAGGATAGTCATATTCTTCTCCATCATACTTAGAGCCTGCAGACTTCTTAGCATTATTATTTTCAGAAAAATATCTGTTATTATATTTTTTTATAGTTGAACCAGTAATCGACACTATTTCCCCAGAAAAATCTTGAGCATATTCGAAGCCTTCCTCCCAAAAGTATTGTTCGATTTCTTGTTTGTCTTTTTCAAAGATTGACGGATCAACTGGTGACGAATAATTATTATTCAAACTAGATAAAGAAAATAATGCAGGTTTCTGTTTAGAAAATGTTACAGGACTGCCATCTGCGTAATAAAATTTAGCAGTTAACTTTATCTTATCCATCACATTATTTACCGTCGAATAAAAACCCTTTGTAGGATCGTGATAAGCAGTCACGTCAACTGTACGGTCAGATTTATCCGATGAGACATAGGTTAATGTATAAACAACTTTTGTAATCTTTTTACCAGCATAGGAACTATTTTTTAAATTCGTGTAAGTTGCTGTTACTGACTCCCCCGATTTTAACGTATGAGTATTTCCTATCTCATTCCCCAAGTAGGTATTCCCCTTAATATCCTTCCGAACATTTGTCCCTCCTGTACTCTCCAACTTAGCCTCGGTTTCATTTTTGAACTGTAAATACTGTTCCTTAACTTCGCTAAGATAGCCTTCTTTATTTTTGTTTTCTTCCGCCTTTCTCAGTTCCTCTTTTTTACGTTGTTCATATTGCCAGTTTTGAACTATATATTCAGCATAAGCCTTGTTATATGCTTCTTGCTTCGCCATATTTTCAGACATCGTTTTTGAAAACTCTGCATAATAGCGTGCTATGTCCTGATCGTATTTTTCACGCAACTTTTGATTCTCTTTGTCTATTTCTTCTTTTGAGGGATCCGGAACCTCCCTTTTGCTTCGTACTTTTGGATCAGCAGAAGTGAATACAGAGCGATTCTGATAATCGGTCATTGGGTTGCTGGACCTTACAGAGAACTCTGTGTCTTTTAATTGTTTATTAGAAACTTCTTTTTCAACTACAGCAGGTTGTGGTGCTTTACTTTCTGAAGTGTTTACGGGTGCTGGTACAGGATTTTCTTTTACTTCTGTTTCTGCTTGAGGAACGTTTGTTGCTTCAGCAGGCGCAGGAGCTTCTGTGCTTGTCGCTGGACGGTCTGCTTCTGCCGAAACAGCAGAAAAAACCGTTCCAGCATCTGCTGACGGCACCTCTTTTTCTTCAGTTAATCCTGTTAGGCTATTGGTTGTTCCAGAGGTACCCCCCCCCGATGTTAGCGCTTTCAGTGTTGGTAACTACATCGCTCGCAGCGGTCGGGGAACTCTCTGACGATACTGGACTACTATCTGCTACCAGACCAGCAACTTCATCTGCTGCTACCACTTGGTCTCCTAGATTTTGACCGACAAAAAACTGACCGATCAAAACGGAGGCCGCTCCTATTGAAAATTTCCGGATGGAAAATTTTTGCCTCTTTTCCCAATGCATGATGTGCATCTCCTTTTTACTTTATTTGCAGAGGGTGTGACCAGAGTTGACTAGGTCGCCCCCTTCTGCCTTGGCTCCATTTTATCACAAAAAAATGTTTTTGGGAAGAAAAACACTTCTAGAAGTATAGGCCGAGATAAAAAATCCCGACCTGGCATTTTAGTAGAAATAAGTCTTTGAAACATTTTTGTTTATTCATTGGACTCTGCAAGATAGTTTTGTCCTACACTTCATTGACTCTGTCTTCATTCTAATACTTACGCTAAAACATTCATAACTGCCACACTGACGTCGTCAATAACATTTTCTTGGTTAGAACGGCTATTTGTAACTAGCATTTCAAGGTTCCCTGCATTTTCATAGTAATAGGAAGCCCCTTTGGCATTGAATACAACCAAGAAGTGCTCTTCTCCACCATGAATCTCGTAGACAATCCAACCACTATTTTCAATGGCTGTGTGAACAAAGACATGACGGTAGACTTCTTCATAGGTAGGGTATGAAAAGGCACTAGTCTGGGTTTTAAGACGGATGATCTGACGGACAAACTCGATGCTATCTTGACGCTCATTGATCAAATCCCAGTTGACTTGGTTGACGCTATCAGGAGCATTGTAACTGTTCATTGCTCGCTCACAATCTGAGTGAGTCAACTCTCCATTTTCGCCTGTAGCTACGAGTTTAGTACGGCCAAACTCTTGACCCAGTTCCATGAAGGCCATCCCTTGCATAAGGAGGTTCATAGCCGTTGCTGTTTCTACTTTCTTCATGATACGTTTTTCGCTCTCCGATGGATGAAGGGTTTTAAGTAAATCATGCAAATTGTAGTTATCGTGGGCTTCTACGTAGTTAAGAACCTGGTTTGGACTGAGATAAGAACCCAGCTCACGACTTCCAAGAATAGCCTTTGCGAGGATCGGCTCAGTACCTGCTCCACTGATGAAGCCAGATTTGATAGAACCATAGACTTCACAACCTTTGACCGCATCACGTTGATTATCATTAAAGAATCCAATGTTTGGCAACTGGTAGGCATTGTCTTTCTTAGCTTTGTCATAAGGAGCAAGACCTGTTCCCATATCCCAACCTTCTCCATACAGGATGATTTTCGGATCGACTTCGTCCATAGCCCAACGAATCATCTGCATGGTTTTAACATCGTGAATTCCCATCAAGTCAAAGCGGAATCCGTCAATATTGTACTCTTTTACCCAGTAGAGAAGGGAATCAATCATATATTTACGGAACATTTCATGCTCACTGGCAGTTTCGTTACCGACACCTGTTCCATTTTGGTAGGTTCCATCATGGTTCATTCGATAATAATAATCAGGAACCGTTGTTTGGAATGGCGCATCCACCGTTGAGAAGGTATGATTGTAAACAACGTCCATAATAACACCGATACCAGCATCATGATAAGCTTGGACCATGGCTTTCAAATCACGGATAGCTTGACCTGGATCATTTGGATTTGTAGACATACTAGTTTCTGGAGCGTTGAAGTTTTGTGGATCATATCCCCAGTTATAAGTCACATTTCCATCAGCATCGTATTCTTTATGACGGTCAGCAATTGGTTGCAACTGTACATAGTTGACACCAAGTTCTTTGATGTAATCAAACGCAGTCGATTGACCATATTGGTTAACTGTTCCAGTTTGCGCTGCACCTAAGAAGGTTCCTCTTAATTCTGGCGCAACACCAGATGTTTCAGACTTAGTCAAATCACGGATGTGCATTTCATAAATGACTGCTTGGCAAGGATTTTCCAAACGCCAAGTTGCTTCTGTACCATGCTTAACCTCAAAACCTTCGACCTGACGATCTTGATTTGAGACAATGGCTGAACGTTTTCCATCAGGACTTGTCGCTATTGTATATGGATCACGAGTTAATGACTGGTGATGAGGAAAATCAATCTGGTAGTGGTAGGCACGTCCTGCTAAGCTTTCTGGAACTGATAAACTCCAAACACCAATTGTATTATACTTGTGACTATAGGAGTAACTATTTCCTCGCTCCATTTCAAAGGTTTTAAGGATAGGTGCGTCGTTACTTGCAGATTCATAGACTACTACTTGGACAGATGTAGCGGTTGGTGCCCATAGGCTAAATCTTGTTTCAGTTTCAGAAACTTGACATCCCAACTCTCCTTGATAACCCCAGTGGTGGTCAAAACTAGCGCTATTGATTGCCTTGTCGAAGGCAAAAGGATTTTGGTCTTTATAATGAGTACTTGCAATAGCTGGATTTTCAGAATAATAAACTGTATCATCTCCATCCAAAATCCAAACCTCTGTCAAAAGTGGATAATGATTGAAGCCAATAGGATATTCTTTGCTGACACCATCTTTTTCAACAGTAAAAGTCATGGTCTCAAGGGCTACTTCACTCGATTGAGTCAGTGAAAATTTGGCTCCAAAGTATTCTTCTTCTTTGATAAGCTCTACTGAATCTAGAGGATTTTTGCTGAAACTGCAAGCCTCGTAGGCTTCATCCTTGCGATGGTAATGAATAAGTACAGGATAATTGTACATGGTTCTCCCTAATTTCTAAATAAATTTGATTTTATATGTGACTAATAATTTATTGATCAAGTGCCTCAGGATTCACAAAAAATTCAATGTGATTATGGCACACTTCCAAATCTACTGGTGTGTCGCCACCGTATTCTCCATCAAGATTGAGCATAAAAGGCTCTTCCTGATTCAAAGTTTCAATTCGGAGTTTACTCGTTTTAAGGTATTCAACATTGATATCTGAAACGTGTTGGCCTCCGTTCATGGCCTGAACTAGCAGACTCAACATATCTAGGATTTTATCTGTCTTTACTAGAATAAGCGTGAAATTGCCATCATCCAGTTTGGTATCAGGTGCAAATTGCTCAAATCCACCAATAGAATTGGTCAAGGCAACAAAGATAAGAGAAACTTCTCCTGTAAAAATTCCCCAATCATAGTAAATACGAACAGGACGGGCTTTGGATTTTGGGAACATCTCGATGCCTTTAGCAACGTAGGCCAGATACCCCAGACGCGTCTTTAGTTCACTCGGAACACTAAAAGTTAACTCCGTAAGAGCTCCTGCCGCAGCAATATTGATGAAATACTTATCACCAAAGGCACGACCAATATCAATTTGCTTGGTTTCATTTTTAGCAATGATCTTCGCTGCAGCAACTGGATCGCCCATGGGGATTTTCAATGCTCTGGCATAGTCATTGGTAGTTCCAGTAGGAATGATGGCTATCTTTGGACGATGTTCCAGAGGTGCAATTCCATTAACCACTTCATTGATAGTACCATCGCCACCAGCTACCAAAACCAAATCAAATCCAGCTTTTGCAGCTCTTTCTGCTTCTTTCTGGGCTGACAGGTGTTCAGGTTTGGTCTGAAAAGCACTGGTTTCATAGCCTATGCTCTCTAACACTTCTAGAACTTCTGCGATATTTTGCTTGATCATTTCCTGGCCTGAGGTCGGATTATAAATGAGACGTGCGCGTTTTTTTACTTCTTTCATAGCTTACAAACTCTCAAGCCAAGCTTCATCACGAATCTCTATTCCCAGTTCTTGTGCTTTTTGGAGTTTGCTTCCTGCATCTGCTCCTGCTACAACAAGGTCTGTTTTTTTCGACACACTACCAGTAACCTTGGCTCCTAGACTTTCTAATTTATTTTTAGCTTCTGAGCGATTCAAACGCTCTAGCTTTCCTGTCAATACGACAGTTAGACCAGACAAGGCAGCATTTGCTGCAACTGTCTGTCCTTTGAAGTCTAGATTAACACCTGATTCTTTCAATTCCCTTAAAAGGATTTCAGAACCCTCTGTAGCAAAATAGGTCTGTAAGCTTTGAGCAATGACACTCCCCAAACTTTCGATATTTGCAATTTCTTCAGGATTGGCTTGTGCTAGCGATTCGATTGATTGGAAGTTTTGTAAAAGCAACTGACTTGCCTTACTTCCTACATGACGAATCCCCAAACCAAACAAAAGCTTTTCAGCAGAATTTTCTTTGGATGCTTGAATAGCTTGATAAAGTTTTTGAGCTGATTTCTCCTTGATACCATCTAGCAAAAGCAAATCTTCCACATTCAAGCGATAAATATCTGCAACATCCTTAACCAAATTGGCAGCAAATAATTTTTCTACGATTGATGGACCAAGGCCAGAGATATTCATGGCGTCACGAGATGCGAAGTGCGTCAAACCTTCCTTAATCTGAGCTGGACAACGTGGGTTTATACAACGAAGAGCCACCTCATCTTCAAAGTGTAACAACTTACTCTCACAACTTGGACAGTTTGTTGGAATATCTAGTTTTTCCTCCGACACACGTTTAGACTCCACCACTCGTAGAACGGCTGGTATGATATCACCTGCTTTGTATACTATGACAGTATCATCCTTACGGATATCCTTTTCAGCGATATAGTCAACATTATGAAGGGTTGCACGACTAACTGTTGTACCTGCCAATTGCACCGGAGTAAGATTAGCAGTCGGAGTCACAACTCCTGTACGCCCTACTGTCCAGTCAACAGAAAGAAGTTTCGCTTCTTTTTCTTCTGCAGGGAATTTATATGCTACTGCCCATTTAGGTGCTTTGACTGTAAATCCTAGTTGCTCCTGACCAGCTAGATCATTGACCTTAATCACAACTCCATCGATATCATAAGGCAACTGATCTCTTTCTCGACCAATTTCTTGAATAAACGTCCAAACCTCATCCATACTATGAGCTAATAGACGTCTTTGATTAACTACAAAGCCTAATTGTTCTAAATGTTTCAAAACCTTCTCTTGACTATCCCGAGTTGAAGGACTAGCTTCCTGATAAAGGAAGGTTGCAAGATTACGTTTGGCTACTACTGCTGTATCTAACTGACGAAGTGTTCCTGCAGCAGCATTTCTTGGGTTGGCAAATTCTGGCTCCCCATTTTCTTGACGAGATTGATTGACCTGGTCAAAAGAAGCTCGCGGCATATAACATTCACCACGAACTGTTATATCTATTTTTTCAGATAATGATAAAGGAATGTCTTTCACTCGTTTAAGATTTTCAGTGATGTTTTCACCAATGGAGCCATCACCTCGAGTAGCTCCAGCAACAAAAATTCCTTGCTCATAAGTCAAGGAAATCGATAAACCATCAATTTTTAACTCACAAATATAAGTGACATCATCCAATTCTTTACGAACACGCGCATCAAAGGCATCGAGCTCTTCACGAGAAAAAGCATCCTGCAAACTATAAAGAGGATACTGATGACTATATTTCTCAAATCCATCAAGAATCTTTCCACCAACACGATGTGTCGGACTTTCTGGCAAGACTTGGTCAGGATGAGCTTTTTCTAACTCTACCAATTCACGATAAAGACGGTCATACTCACTATCAGATACAGATGGATTATCACTTGTATAATACTCTGTCGCATAGCGATTGAGCAACTCAACGAGCTCTTTCATTCTTTCATTCATAGAACCATTTTACCATAAAAAGGACTCTATAAACAATACTCAAGCTCTAAAAAAGAAAATGAGAGTGGGACAGAAATCGGTAATTCGTTAGAATTCGATTTCGTCGTCCCACCTCCGCACAGTTGAGTAGGGCTGTAAAAGCTGATGAAATCAGCGTAGTAGAGCCCACTCAACCACTGCGTCTTGCTCTACAAACCAGAGACAATTGAGAGGCTAGGACTTTTGTCCCAGCCTCTTTATGTTATTTTTTACGATTCAAAATAGCATTCAAAATGATGGCCACTGTACTTGCAATGACGATACCATTTGAGAAGAACATCTGTAATTCTGTTGGTAAAGTATTGAAGAGGTTGCTTCCGTTTAATCCCACACCGGCAGCAATAGAAACTGCTGCAATAAGGAAATTGTGTTCATTATGTTCAAAGTCTACACGAGACAAGATTTGCATCCCTTGAAGTGATACAAAACCGAACATGACGAGCATGGCTCCACCTAGAACAGGGCTAGGGATAATCTGTGCTAAGGCACCGAACTTAGGCAAGAGACCAAGTAAGATGAGGAAACCACCAGCGTAGTAGATCGGTAAACGTGTACGAATACCTGAAAGTTTCACCAAACCTACGTTTTGTGAAAATCCTGTATAAGGGAAGGTGTTGAAAAGTCCACCAAGTAAAACAGCAAGACCTTCAGCACGATAACCATTACGGAGACGAGTACTATCGATTGGATCTTTAGTAATATCAGAAAGGGCAAGATAAACCCCAGTTGATTCTACCATTGATACAGTAGCGATAATACACATCATTACAATAGAAGAAATCTCAAATTGTGGAGCACCAAAGTAGAATGGAGTTGGGATATGAACAAGTGGAGCTTCTGCTACTGGAGAGAAATCAACCAAGCCCATAGTCGCAGCGATGATGGTACCTGCAATTAAACCGATCAAAATGGAAATAGATTTAATGAATCCTTTTGTAAAGATATTAACCAAGAGAATGATAAGAATGGTGATTGTTGCTAATGCTAAACTTTGTCCAGTTGGTTTTTCAACGTTATTTCCCATATTTCCGATGGCAACAGGAATCAAGGTCAATCCGATTGTTGTAATGACTGAACCCGTTACGATTGAAGGGAACAGATTAGCAATCTTAGAAAATACGCCTGCTACAAGAACGACATAAATACCAGAAGCAATCAAGGCCCCAAACATAGCACCACTACCGTGACTTTGTCCAATCATAATAAGTGGAGCAACAGATTGAAAGGCCACACCCAGAACAACCGGTAAACCGACACCGAAATATTTATTAAGTTGCAATTGTAAGAGAGTTGCGACCCCACACATAAAGATATCTGTAGAGATAAGGTATGTCAGTTGTTGTGGTGAGTAACCTAGGGCACCTGCAATCATAATTGGTACTAGGATTGAACCTGAGTACATAGCAAGTAAGTGTTGCAAGCCCAATACGGCCGCTTTTGAGTGGTTTTCTTTTTGATTCATTAGATGTCTGCCTCCTTGAAGATAACTCTTCCATTTTCAAAACGCTCTAAACGAGCAAGTGATACTACCTGATGACCTGATTTTTCTAACAGTTCACGACCATCTTGGAAAGATTTTTCAATCACAATCCCGACGGCCTCGACTGTAGCACCAGCTTGTTCGATAATCTGAATCAAACCTTTAGCTGCTTGACCATTAGCCAAGAAATCATCAATAATTAATACTTTATCTTGAGGAGATAAGAACTTACCTGCAATGGATACGGTACTAGTAACTTGTTTAGTGAAAGAATAAACCTCAGCAGTCAAAATTCCTTCATTCATGGTAATATTTTTTGCCTTCTTAGCAAAAATCATAGGTACATCTAATTGTTCTGCAACATATAGAGCTGGAGCAATTCCAGATGCTTCAATGGTTACGACTTTGGTAATACCTGCATTTTTAAAATATTCTGCAAAGGTGCGACCAATCTCGCGCATTAAGGAAAAATCCACTTGGTGAGTCAAGAATGAATCCACCTTAAGAATATTCTCACCTAGAATATTCCCATCTTTTAAAATACGTTCCTCTAGTAATTTCACAATAACCTCCGAAATAAAAAGGGACTCACAAAGCAAGTCCCTCGGAAACATAGAAACAAATAGTACTGCTTCTTTTATTTCTCTTCGACTTACTCATTGTTAGGTATTTACGGTACCTTGTAGAAACGCCACGCCAATTCGCGGCATAAATAAGTAATCATATTTTTAGTGAGCATCTCCATTCCAGATAGAGTTCTTCACAATCACATAATCTACATGTCTAAGATCAGCTACCTTTCGGCCTCCAGCATAAGAAATCGAACTTTGCAAATCTTGTTCCATCTCAGTTAGGGTATCTTGTAAATGTCCTTTGGCAGGAAGAAGAATTTTCTTACCTTCGACATTCTTATAGGCACCTTTTTGGTATTCTGAAGCGGAACCATAGTATTCTTTAAATTGTTTACCATCGACTTCGACAGTTTTACCGGGGCTTTCGATATGGCCTGCAAATAAAGAACCAATCATAACCATACTTGCACCAAAGCGGATTGACTTGGCAATATCTCCGTGTGTACGGATACCACCATCAGCAATAATCGGTTTACGCGCAGCTTTAGCACACCAGCGAAGGGCCGCTAACTGCCAACCACCAGTACCAAAACCTGTCTTGACCTTGGTGATACAAACCTTCCCTGGACCGATTCCAACCTTAGTAGCGTCTGCTCCAGCATTTTCAAGTTCACGCACAGCTTCTGGAGTCCCAACGTTACCAGCGATGACAAAAGTCTCTGGCAATTCTTTCTTGATGTGCTGAATCATTGAAATAACGCTATCAGCATGACCATGAGCAATGTCAATGGTAATGTACTCTGGAGCATCTTCCTTTAATTGACTAACAAAGTCATACTCGTAGTCTTTAACACCTACTGAGATTGAAGCAATCAAGCCCTGATCGTGCATACGTTTGACAAAAGGAATGCGTCCTTCTTCATCAAAACGATGCATGATGTAAAAATAGCCACCCTTGGCAAGTTGTTCAGCAACATCTTCATCCAAGATAGTCTGCATATTAGAAGGAACAACTGGCAACTTAAAGGTATGTTTTCCCAAGGTCACATGTGTATCAGCCTCTGCTCGACTTTGAAGGACACACTTATTTGGGATTAGCTGAATATCTTCATAGTCAAAGATTGGAAATTCGTTTAACATATTTCTCTCATTTCTCTTCTTTAGACTTTCCTAAAGTTAGGAATAGCCTCGTCTTTTCCAGACAATTACTCTAACAAGTTTACATTAATGTCCGTTTTTTGTCAATTATTATGTCCGAAAATAAATAACGTTCGTGTTTCGTATTTTCGATCAAGGAGATAACTAGACATTTACCCTGAATTTGTCTTACCTTTTAAATTTCTACCTAGATTTTCGAGAAAGACTTTTTCAAAGGACTCAATCTTCCTGACAAAATCTTGATAACTTTCAGCTTGACTAGGGACTTGGATAGACCATTTCTTCAACAGGGCTCCATAACCTGCTAGCTTACCTATCTCATTATCAACTATCTTTTCTTTGCTCGGAAAAACAAGCCCAGCCTGCTCAGCTTTTAAAATATAAGAATAAGAAATCAGCTGGAACAAGTCCTCACGATTGATTCCCTTTTCAGTCAATTCCAGTTTTTTGTATTTAGCATCTAGTACGATTTTATGGTTTTGATGATATAGTAGTTTGAATCTAGAACAGTACACTATAACTGCTAAAAATATTTCTAGAAATTAGTTTGACTTTCCTAATCTCTCTGTTCATATCTTATTTCAATCCACTATAAAAATCTGGAAATACTTTTCTTTCACGATTAGAAAATACTGAAATACCGTCCGTCTTATTCTTATTTCGTGGATGTATGAAATTTTTTGGCAACAAGGTATAAACATCCTCTTCCCAAAGGCAGACAACATCAAAAAGAATACCATGGATTTTTTGCTCTTGGTATCCTAAACCATGCTTTTCTCTATTTAGGATCATCAGGCAAAGCTCTTGCAACTTTCTGTATTCTCGAAAGTAGGCATGACGAAGAGGTTTTGTTTGATTGCTTCGAATAATCTTGGCTCGATTAGCTAGTTTATAAGATGGAGTTACTCGCGCGATTTCTGCCACATTTTCACGACTTGTTGAGAGATTATCATGGGTGAACTCTCTAGTGAGAGAGAAATTACACTAAAAAGTATAAAACTCTAAAAATGGACACATATAAAAATATGTCCATTTTATCAAGAAAACGATTGCATTAGATTTTTATTTCTGCTAGAATATTTTTATCCCGAGAAAGCGCGTTCAAGAGATAATAAAATGAAATAATAAACTAGGAGCTTTATATGATTCAAAATAATCTCGAAAAAGGTTTTCGTTATTCTATCCGAAAACGTAGCATTGGTGTCTGTGGTGTAGTTATTGCAACTTTTTTATTAAGTACAGCTTCGATTATTCAAAATAATACTGTAAAAGCTACTGAAACCCCAATTTCAAGTAGTTCTAATCCAAAAACAGAACCTACAGTAAACGAACAAGAAAATACTCCAAACCTCAATTCAAAAACCGAAGAAAAAGATGCCACTACTGTAACTGAAGCACCAAAAGCAGATGTTATGGAAAACCTCATGAGATCTACTAACCAGGCAGATAAGGACTTGAATAAATATCTTTTCGGATTAAACTACAACAAAATTGACATTTTAACTCGTAGAGGTGAAGCAATCGAAAATTATTCAAATACATCTTCAAAACAACAAGGAAATGAGTTTGTTGTAATTGAAAAAGTGAAAAAGAGTATTTCTAATAATTCAGCTGATGTTTCAATTAACGGTAATAGCGACATCTTCTTAGGCGCTTTGTTCCGAGCAGATCAAGGGTTATTAGAAAATAAACCTCAACTTGTTAGTATTGATAGAAAACAGGGTAGAATCAGCGTTGACCTTCCAGGAATGGCTGGAGCAGATAGTTATACAGATGCAAATCCTACAGTCAGTGGTATGCAGGAAGGAATTAACACTCTGGTAAATAGATGGAATGCAAATTATGCATCAAGTAATCCTGCACCTGCCCGTATGCAATACGATTCTACTTCAGCATATAGTATGAATCAACTAAAAGCAAAATTTGGTAGCAACTTTGAAAAAATTGGGGTTGATTTAAAAATTGACTTTGAAGCTGCACAAAAAGGTGAAAAACAAATTGAAGTTGTCGACTTTAAACAAATTTACTTTACCGCTAACTTTGATGCACCAAAAAATCCTGGAGATGTCTTTGGTGATAATGTAACCGTCAACGATTTACAAAATCGTGGTTTGGATGAACAAACACCTCCTGTTTATGTTTCTAGTATGTCTTATGGCCGTCAAATGTATGTTAAATTTGAAACAACAAGTACAAGTACAGAACTTAAAGCAGCTATAAATGCTGTCATTAAAGGTGTGCCTATTAACCCTGAATCTGAATGGGCTCGTGTTTTAAAAAATACTTCTGTAACAGCTGTCATTGTTGGAGGTAATGCTGATGGCGCTGCTCGAGTAGTTACTGGAACACCTGAGGATCTTAAAAAATTAATTCAAGAAGGAGCTAATTTTAGTACACAAAATCCTGCAGTCCCTATTTCTTATAAAACTGCCTTTTTAAGAGATAATCAAGTTGCAACAATCCAAAACAGTACTGATTATATTGAAACTAAAATCACCTCTTACAAGAATGGATATCTCAATTTGCAACATAAGGGTGGATATATCGCTCGTTACTACGTTTACTGGGACGAAGTCACATATGACGAAAATGGAATTGAAAGCATCCGCTCTCGTGAATGGGAAGATAATGGAAAAAATAGAACTGCTGGTTTCCAAACTGAACTACAATTTAGAGGAAATGTTCGCAATCTTCGCGTAAAAATTCAAGAAAAAACAGGTCTTGCTTGGGAACCTTGGAGAACAGTTTATAATCGTACAGAATTGCCTTTAGTTCAAAAACGCACTATTATCAATTCAGGAACCACACTAAGACCAAAATATAGTGAACAAGTTGAAAATAACTAATAAAATCGTAAAAATGTAGAGTATCATTATTCATCAAATATCATTTTTGAAACTTTCTGAATTTAAGATAACTCTATTCGATAACTTATACAATAAAAGGAAAACATCTTTTCATGAGATGCTTTCCTTTTTGTTTTTTTGAGGTTCTTAATCCAATTAACTCAACTTATCTCAATTCAATACTCATTTAATACTCAATGAAAATCAAAGAGCAAACTAGGAAGCGAGCCGCAGGCTGTACTTGAGTACGGCAAGGCGAAGCTGACGTGGTTTGAATTTGATTTTCGAAGAGTATAAAATCAAAAAGAGGAGAAATGTTACTGTATAAACAAACATATTAAAGTTATTGTTAAAAACTCATTACTTGCTTTCCCTGAATAGAGTATGGTTCATTGATTGGCTGGTAAATTTCAAAGTTTATACTTGTATTACGATATTTCTTAAGCCATCTATCAACAAAAAATGAACTTTGATTTTAATTGTGTATGAATACTTTTAAAAAATCTGTTTTTATCAATTCAGAAGTTCTCTGTTATTTTTAGTTACGATTGATAAAAGAAATAAATTTAGAAACTTTATCGTCTTAGTCAGCTTAACCAAAGTCATTCTCTAAAATTGAGACTTAAACTAAAACGTCTTTCTTACTAACTTATTCAGTAATTTAAAGATGTCACACTCTTATTACAATAATGACTAATACTCAATGAAAATCAAAGAGCAAACTAGGAAGCTAGCCGCAGGCTGCTCAAAGCACTGCTTTGAGGTTGTAGATAGAACTGACGAAGTCAGTAACATATATACGGTAAGGCGACGCTGACGTGGTTTGAAGAGATTTTCGAAGAGTATAAACCTCACTTCTTCTACATCCTAATAATACTCACCTTGACGGTAGTCCCATGAGTTAAAGGTATCTGATAAATGCATCATAATCTTATCAATGTCAAGCCCTTTGCGAATTACAACTGGAGCTGGTGAAGTTGAGCGAGCTCCTCCTTGTTCTGGGATGAGTTTGCCATCCTTATCGACCATAGAGACCATCACGCCTTGCTCGTAGCGTGTTTCAATCGTTTTGTCAGGCTGGATAGATGCCACATAGTCGTCTGCTTCAATGACAAGATCTACTGCTCCTTCGATACGTTCTCCGATACCTTCTACCTTACCACGGTTTCCTTTTCCAGATGGGTTAGCTGATGAGGCATAAACCATCTTGCCTTCTTCCCAAAGTTTGGCAGCCAATTGTTCACCAGCTTTCCCAAACTTGATAACAAAACAGCTAGTACCACGCACGTCAGTCATCAGTTCTTCACGGCCATCACCGTATGCTTTGAGTTTTTCAAAGGCTTCTGGTTTCCAAGGAAGGATACAACCAAGAAGAATGTCTTCATCCCAATGTTTTTGGTAGAAGGCTTCAATTTCTGGGTTAAGTTGTGCTAAAGCACGAAGCTCATCCATGCTACCACAGAGAACCACACCTGGTTTATTACGGTTACGTTCTTTGGCTTCAAACTTACGTTCAAGACCATCCTTATCGCTAGTCATGATGATGTAACCAACTTTTGTAGGACAAACGATACATCCGCCCTCACCTTTTAAAATGTCATATCCTTCTTGTGAAAGTGTTCCGTTCCATTGAATGTGTTTTGTCATAGTTCTATTTCCTTTTCTATTTTTCTTCTAATCCTGCCAGTAGGCTGGTCGTTGTTTTTCATAAGCAGCAATCAAGTCTTCATACTGCAAGGTAATTCCGATATCATCCAAACCATTTAAGAGCTTGTGTTTCCACTCACTATCGATTTCGAAGGTGAATTCTCCAACTGGTGAGATGATTTTTTGTTGTTCCAAGTCCACAGTTACCTGATCGTTTGGTTTTAGCTGGGCTAGTTTCTCTCGAACCTCTCTAGCCTGAACAATAGGTAACATGCCATTATTGAGTTCATTATTGTAATGAATATCCCCAAAAGACCCTGCAATCACGACCTTAAAACCATAGTCTGCTAGTGCCCAAGCAGCGTGTTCCCTAGAGGAACCAGCCCCAAAGTTATCTCCCGTGATGAGGATAGTAGCTTTGCGATATTCAGGTCGGTTAAAGACAAAATCGGGATCCTCAATGTACTTATCATCCAGATAACGCCAAGCATACATGAGGTATTTGCCAAAACCTTTCTTGTCAATCAACTTCAGAAACTGTTTGGGAAGAATTTGGTCGGTATCGATATTGTCATTCATCAGAGGGACGGTCGTTCCCGTATAAACTGTAAATTTCTCCATATCCTCTCCTTACTGAGCTTCTGGCATTTGCCTTACATCTACGAAACGTCCTGCGATTGCTGCCGCAGCTGCCATGGCTGGACTACAGAGATGGGTCTTAGCACCAAATCCTTGTCGATCTTCAAAGTTACGGTTGCTAGTTGAAGCACAATGAACACCATCTGGTACTTTATCAGGATTCATTCCTAGACACATGGAGCAACCCGGGTCTCTCCATTCGAAGCCAGCATCTAGGAATACCTTATCCAAACCTAACTTCTCAGCAGCTCGCTTGACTGGTCGAGAACCAGGTACCACGATAGCCGTCAAATTTGGTGCAATCTTCTTCCCTTCTACAAATCGAGCCGCCAGTTGCAAATCGCTAAGTCTAGCGTTGGTACAGGAACCAATAAAGACATAACCTAGTTGGATATCTGCTGGTTTTTGACCTGGTTGCAAATCCATGTAATGATAGGCTCGTTCATCATTCATATCCGTAATTTCTGGGAAACTAGAATCAAAGTCAACACCCATAGCGGGATTAGTACCCCAAGTCACCATAGGAGCCAATTCTGAGACATCCAAACGAATAACCTTATCATAAACGGCATCTTCATCACTAACCAGTCTTTTCCAATCAGCAATTGCTGCAGCAAAATCCTTGGGAATACACTCTCGACCCTTCAAATAATCATAAGTCCTCTGATCTGGATTCATGATTCCCATCTTAGAGCCAAATTCAATGGACATATTGCAGATGGTCATTCGCTCTTCCATGCTCAGTGCATCAATAGCCTGACCTCGATACTCCACCACGTAGCCAACACCACAAGCAACACCGTACTTGGCAATCAAGGTTAGTATGAAATCCTTGGAATAGACTCCTTTTTGAGGAACTCCTGTGAATTCTACCAACATTTTCTTGGGTTTGACCTGCCAGAGTGTCTGGGTAGCGAAGACATGTTCGACCTCACTGGTTCCAATACCGAAGGCAATCGCTCCGAAAGCACCGTGAGTTGCAGTATGACTATCTCCACAGACGATAAATTTCCCTGGCTGTGTTCGTCCTGTTTCTGGACCAACCATGTGAACGATACCTTGTTTTTCTGAACCGTGAGCAGCATGTTCGATTCCAAACTCTTCAACATTTTCAGCTAACTTATCAATCTGCGCTTTGGAGATTACATCTCGAATATCGTAGATATTGACAGTTGGAACATTGTGGTCAAAGGTCCCAAATGTTAAATCGGGGCGTCTCAATCTACGTCCTGCATCTCGCAATCCTTGAAAAGCTTGAGGACTGGTCACCTCGTGAATATAGTGCTGATCCACATACATGAGTTGAGGCTGTCCTTCTTCTCCTGTAATCACATGGAGGTCCCATAATTTATCAAAAATCGATTTTCCTGCCATTCATTACCTCCATATCAAATACAAAGTTACTAGTGTAGTCACTATTCCTAGGAACCAAACCGTTTTAAAATACCATTTTCTAGTCTTGTGGTGAAAGGTAACACCTGCCAACCAAGCACCAAAACCACCACATAAGAATGCAAATGATAATAAATATTTTTCAGGGATGCGCCAAGCACCTCTCTTTGCCCTGGATTTGTCAATTCCATAGATGATAAAAGTCAAAAGATTCCAGATCAATAGAGCAAAAGTAATTCCTTCATTTATCTTCATAGTCTTGTGATAATGGCTTCCGTCATTTCCTTGGTCGAAGCCTGTCCTCCTATATCTCTCGTTAAAATTCCTGCTGCTAAACTTTGTTCAACAGCACGCTCGATACGCTCCGCATCCTCATATCGCCCAAAACTATCTCGCAACATCATAGCAACTGATAAAATCATAGAAATAGGGTTGGCGATTCCTAGGCCTGCAATATCAGGCGCCGAACCATGAATGGGTTCATAGAGACTCGGTCCATTCTCAGAGTGACTGGCTGATGGCATGACACCAAGTGTGCCTGATAGAACACTTGATTCATCAGACAAGATATCTCCGAAAAGATTCTCTGTCACGATAACATCAAACTTGGCTGGATTGGTAATCATGAGCATGGCAGCTGAGTCGACCAACTGGTGTTCTAGGATTACATCTGGAAAATCTTTTGCGACTTCCTCAGCCACTCTTCGCCAAAGTTTTGATGTTGCTAGAACATTTTGCTTATCAATACTGGTAAGGATTTTTCTCCGACTTCTTGCGATTTCAAAAGCCTTGCGAATAATCCGCTCTACTTCCTCATAACTATAATCGTTGATATCACGCGCTTTTCGGTCTTCAAGGATATGATCACCAAAGTAAATCCCACCTGTCAACTCACGTACTACAACAAAGTCAACACCAGCAATTCGTTCAGGTTTGAGAGGCGATAAGTGCTTGAGACTCTCAAATATTTTAACTGGACGAATATTAGCATAGAGATTGAGTTCCTTGCGGAGTGCCAAAAGCCCTTGTTCAGGTCGAACTATAGCATCATCATACTGGGGACTACCGATAGCAGCAAGTAGAATAGCATCCGCTTCTCTAGAAGCCTTGAGTGTTTCGTCTGGCAAGGGATGTCCTATAACATCAATACCCGCCCCTCCAAAAGGTCGTCTATCTATCTCATAGTCAAAGCCTGTTTTTTCGGATATAGATGCTAGAACTTCTAAACCAGCTTCCATGATTTCTGGGCCGATACCATCACCTGCTAGGGCAACTATTTTCCTTGTCATAGCTTCCTCCTTTACACGCTAGGCATGTCGCGATAGGAAACTGTTGTTCCCATTTCACCAGCATTCTCTTTTTGAACAAAGGTATTAGCATTGATGTAGGCAATAGCTGAGGCCTTCAACACATCGAAATCAATTCCGGCTGCGTTAAAGATAGTTTCAGTATCTCTGTTTTCAACAGTAACTAAAACACGTGCCTGAGCATCAATCCCATCAGTTACCGCATCAATCGTATAGGATACCAAGCGAACAGATTGATTAAAGAATTTATCAATAGCATTGAAGATAGCTTCAACTGAACCTTGACCTGTTGCATTAAAGTCGACTTTCTCACCATCAAAATTAGCTAATCTAACTGTCGCTTCAATGTCATTTTCAGAATGGGTTTGAAGTTGCAAGTCATCAAAGCGGAAGCCTTCTGGATTTTCAACCATGGTGCCAGCTACCAGAGCTCGAATATCAGCATCTGTGATTTCTTGCTTCTTATCTGCTAAGGCCTTGAACTTAGCAAAAAGTGGTTTGATGTCCTCGTCTGTAAAATCTAGGGCCAAATCCCTCAGTTTTTCTACAAAAGCATGGCGACCAGACAATTTACCGAGCGGAAGACTATTACTCTTTACACCCACCAATTCTGGTGTGATGATTTCATAGGTAAGTGGGTTTTTAAGAACTCCGTCTTGGTGAATACCTGATTCATGAGAGAAGGCATTTCCTCCAACAACCGCCTTATTTTTGGGAACTGGAATCCCTGAGAAGCGAGAGACCATTTCAGAAGTATTGATGGTTTCGTTAAGAACTATACTTGTCTCTGCTTGGTAATAATCTTGTCGAATATTGAGGGCTACTGCTATTTCTTCTAAAGCAGCATTCCCAGCTCGTTCTCCAATACCGTTAATGGTTCCTTCAACACGCCCCGCACCATTTTTAACAGCAGCAAGGCTATTAGCCACTGCCATTCCAAGGTCATCGTGACAGTGAGGCGAATAGATAATCTGACGGTCGGTTTTAACATTGTCAATCAGATACTTGAAGATATTCCCATATTCCTCTGGTGTGGTAAAACCAACCGTGTCAGGAATATTGATATAGGTTGCCCCTGCGTCTACCGCTGTTTGAACGACTTGTAGGAGAAAGTCCAGTTCAGTTCTGGTCGCATCTTCAGGAGAGAATTCTACCACTTCAAATTTACAACGTGCATAGGAAACATGCTCTTTAATAGCTTCCAAAATTTCCTCTTTGCTTTTATTCAACTTAAATTCACGATGGATAGGACTAGTAGCGATAAAAACATGGATTTGTGGATACTTCGCATCCTTAAGTGCTTCATAACAAGCGTCAATATCTGATTTAACAGAGCGAGCTAAACCAGTCACCGCTGTTTTCTTCAAGACTTTTGCAATTTCCTGAACTGCAGTAAATGAGTCAGGACTAGCTGCTGGAAAACCAGCTTCAATTGCCGAAATTCCCCATTTTTCCAGTTGTCTTGCTATGGCAATCTTTTCCTTAATAGAAAAATTAACACCTGGTGTCTGCTCACCATCTCGAAGGCTAGTATCTAGAAATTCAACTGTTCTCATAAGATTTCCCCTTTTCTAAATTTGGTTTAAAAAAACATCTCGCTCGGAGTTCCAAGCGAGATGTTGATTTACTCCCGCTTGGTAAGCCAAACAGGACTAATGCTTTTGCACTAGTCCGAGTACCTCAACAACAAAGCAAATTGATTAAACTTGGCTGTTTTCATGTTTGGCTTTCTCCTTTGTTTGATGTCTTGTTTAGTATTCTAGCATAGAAAAAATCACTTGTCAAGAAAAAATCCAATATTTTCTGAAAATTTCTTCAATAAAGAATATTTTGCGAATTGAAAGTATTTGAAAACTCAAATATATTTATTTATTTCTTAGAAGTCAAAAACCAACTTCTATCAAATAATTCAAGGACCTTTTCGTCAGTTAGAGTGTCATCGAGTGGAAGACTAATCCAATAGCGTTTATTCATATGAAAGGCTGGGTAAATTCCCATTTGTGAAAGCAAGTCAGCTACTTGGTCGTGTTTGAGGTTGACTGCTTCCACTAGCCCTTCTCTCCCCTTATCTAGCCTATCCCAAGAGATTCTCATCAAAACAGCATACCACTTTTGATTGCCCTCATGGCGCAAAACAGCCGTATCAGGGGATTTCTCCCATAGATATTCCAGCTGATTGCCATACTTTTCTTGAACAAGCGCCATGATTCTCTTGATCTGTGGATAGAGAAATTCCTGTACCTCAAAACAAGCCTTTCGAATGCCATAAAGAACTTCTAAACAAGCCTCTCGAACGCTTCCAACAAAGATACCTCTCATACTTTCCATGTGGACTTGAGGATAGATGTCTCCAGTTTCTTGGTCATAAACTCGAAAACTTAAGTCCCCATCCTCAACTGTAACCATCATGAGAAAATCTCCCTGCAAGATAGTCAAACTATAGGTCCATACACCTTGATTTTCTACAAATCCATACTCTTTAGCCTTTTTACTATTAAACTGATAGGCTTTAAAAATTTCAAACATAAGCGAAAACTGCTACCAAAAGCTAGCAGTTCCTTTCTATTTTTTAAAAGACAACCTTTGTTCCATGTAATTGTGTCACGCCCAGTTGGTCAATAAAGGTTTGACGGTTGTCCATGTCAATCCCCCCACCAGGTAAAATTTCGATTTTCCCTGCAGCGTGTTCTAGAATTCTGTGGTAGTGAGCAAAGCGTTTCTCTAACGAGTCGCCAGATACACCAGCTCGAGTCAGGATACGTGTTACGCCAGCCTGGCTGAGCCAATCAATGGCTTCCAACTGATCTTCATCGCTCAAATCATCGAAAGCCATATGGAAGACAATCTCCATACCTTTAGATGCAGCAATCAACTTTTCAAGGTTAGCCTTATCCAATTTATTATTTGCTGTTAAGGCACCAAAGACAACCCCTTGGCTACCTGCTTGAGCAGTTAGACGAATATCCTCGAGCATAACAGAAATCTCAAGGTCATTGTAAACAAAGTCACCACCACGTGGACGAATCATAGTCATGATAGTCGTGTCGTAGTTTGATGCAAGTTCAACAGCTGCCTTGGTTACTCCGTAGCTTGGTGTCGTTCCACCAACCGCTAGATTATCACAGAGCTCGATGCGACGAGCTCCAGCTTGCATAGCCTTTTCAAGCAAGGTAACATTTTCAGCACAAAATTCGTAAATCATTTGATTCTCCTTGAAGATTAGTTTAAATTTATTATATCATATTATTTTGAATATGTTTTTATTTTTATCAAGGGAAATCGTTACTTATTAAAGCTATTCTTTATCAGGAATCACCTTAAAAAGATAGTAGGTAATAAAGATGGTTAAACATCCCAGACCGATTTTGACTGGTAAAAGAGGCGCAAAATAAATGGAAATTCCCATCAAGATATAAATCGATACAATAATTTTTTTCTTGCGTTCACGCGCAATAGACTTGGTCTCACGAAAGTCCGCTACGTAAGTCTGATAAAGTTTGGTATGATAGAGCCAATCTTCAAAACGCTTGGAACTTCTCGAAAAACAAGCAATAGACAACAAGAGAAAGGGTGTTGTTGGCAAAAGTGGTAAAACTACACCTACGAGAGCTAGAGCTAACGAGATAAAACCAATACTGAGATAAATGAAACGCATATCTTCTCCTAGTTTAGAATAATCATTTACTAGTTTCCCACATTTTAATGAATTTTGTCAAGCCTTTACTAAAAAGAGCCTGAAATTTATTTTCAGGACTCATTTTTTTATTTGATTTTTTCTTCTTCGTAATCACCATTGCTACAAACAACCTGCTTACCGCCACCACGGACTTTTTTCTCCATGAGGAAGTTACCACATTTTGGACAATCTCGTCCAACAGGTTTATCCCAAGAAGTGAATTCACACTCTGGATAGCGATTGCAACCATAAAAGATACGATTACGCTTGGTTTTTCTTTCAATGATTTGACCTTGATGACAGCTTGGGCATTCGACACCAATTTCTTTTACAATTGCTTGTGTATGGCGGCAATCTGGGAAATTGCTACAAGCATAAAACTTACCAAAACGACCAAGTTTAATGACCATCGGACTACCACACTCTTCACAATCAAATCCTGCTGGCTCATCCTTGATTTGGATTTTCTCCATTTCCTCTTCGGCTTTGGCAACCTCTTTAGAGAAGGGTTTGTAAAATTCATCAATGACTCGTTGCCATTGTTCTTTACCGACTTCGACATCATCTAGTTTACCTTCCATTTCAGCTGTAAAGGTTACATTGACGATATCAGGGAAGTACTCAACAATCAGTTTGTTAACAATTTCTCCCAATTCAGTCGGTTCAAAACGCTTGGCTACAAGGCGGACATAATAGCGCTTTTGAATAGTTTCAATGGTTGGTGCATAAGTTGATGGACGTCCAACTCCATTTTCTTCCAAAGTCTTAATTAGTGTTGCTTCCGAATAACGTGCTGGGGGTTGAGTAAAGTGTTGCTCAGGTTTACTATTGACCTGTTTGACAACATCACCAACTACCATGTCCGGCAACATCTTATTCTTATCTGAGTCATTGTAAATGGCCAAGTAACCATCAAATTTAACCTGACTGCCATTTGCTGCAAATTGAACTCCATTTTGAGAGAGCTTAACAGCCATGGTATCAAAGATGGCACCAGTCATCTGACTCGCTACAAAACGGTTCCAGATAAGGGTATAGAGTTTGAGTTGGTCTTTATCTAAGTATTTAGCAATTTTTTCTGGCGTGTTAAAGACACTTGATGGGCGAATAGCCTCATGGGCATCTTGGGCACCAGAAGCATTCTTAATCTTGCTGCCATGCTTAGAATATTTACTGCCAAAACGTTCGTTAATGTAGTTTGCAGCTTCATTTTGAGCAACTGGACTGATACGAGTCGAGTCTGTACGCATATAAGTAATCAAACCTTGGACACCTGTACCAATATTGATTCCTTCGTAGAGCTGTTGGGCAACCATCATGGTCTTTCGAGTACGGAAATTGATCTTGTTGGCTGCATCCATCTGCATAGTTGAGGTAGTATAAGGTAGTGGAGCGTTACGCTTGCGCTCTTTTTTATCTACCTGATCCACTGTAAAGTCTTTGCTTGACAGATGAGACAAGACTTCTTTGACCTCTTCATTACTAGTCAATTTCATCTTCTTGCCATTCATTCCATAGAAGGATGCTTGGAATTGCTTAGTCCCCTTTTTGAAGACTCCATCAATCGTCCAATATTCTTCTGGTTGAAAGGCATTGATTTCATTTTCACGGTCAATGATGAGTTTAAGGGCAACAGATTGCACGCGCCCTGCTGATAAGCCCTTCTTAACCTTTTTCCATAAAATTGGTGAAATAGAATAACCTACCAAGCGGTCCAAGACACGACGGGCTTGTTGGGCATCCACCAAATCCATATCGATTTTACGAGGTTCTTTAAAAGCATTTTTTACCGCATCCTTGGTAATCTCGTTGAAAACAACACGGTTAGCATCATTCTCATCTAAATTCAGAATATGGGCCAAATGCCAAGAAATAGCTTCTCCTTCACGGTCCGGGTCACTTGCGAGGAAGACTTTATTGGATTTTTTAGCTTCTTTTTTCAAGTCATTGATGAGAGGACCTTTTCCGCGAATATTGATATATTGGGGCTCGTAGTTATTCTCAAAGTCGACCGACATACTGGATTTTTTCAAATCACGGATATGACCGACACTTGCTAAAACTTTATAGTTTCTACCCAAATATTTTTCAATCGTTTTAGCCTTTGCAGGCGACTCCACGATTACTAGATTTTTTTTAACTGTTGATTTTTTCTTCTTTGTTGCCGTAGCCACAGTATCACACCTTTTCAAAGTAATAAACTTTATAAAGTGTAAACCATTTTTAGAGACCTGTCAAGACTTAACTACTATATATAGAAGAAAAGTTTAACCGATAGAACCTTACTAGTTCTTAAAATTCAAATTCTGCTAGCACATCCTGACCACTCGAAACAAGTTTTGCACCTTCTTGAACCAAGTGATGACAACCATCTGAACGACCATCTAAAATGCTACCTGGAATAGCAAAAACATCTCTTCCTTCTTCCATAGCTCGCTCACAGGTAATCAAACTACCAGATCTCATCTTTGCCTCAGCAACGATGACACCCATACATAAGCCCGCTATAATCCTATTTCGCGCTGGAAAATGATATTTCAAGGGTTCTTCGCCAGGTCCATACTCACTCAGTAGCAAATGATATTCACCGATGTAGTCCTGCAGTCGTTTATTAGAACGTGGATAGTAAACATCCAAGCCAGTCCCAATGACTGCAATAGTTTTTCCACCACCTTGAAGAATAGACATATGCGCTGCAGTATCAATCCCTCTAGCAAGCCCACTCACAATCACCAGCTCATTCTCTAATTCTTCAATAACCTTACGGACTGATTTTGTACCTGACTGACTACAAGTGCGACTTCCAACAACCGCAATTTTTGGTAACTTTAATAAGTTTATATCCCCCTTATAGAAAAGCAGAACTGGTGCGTCGTAGATTTCACAAAGGGCAAAAGGGTAGACATCATCTAAAATGGAGAATGACGGAAATTTCTCAAAATCTCTCTTTAAACGATCCATACTCTCAAGGCTTAGTTTGTGGTATCGTTCCATAAAAAGAATGGGATTACGACATTCAGAGGCCTCAGCAATAGTCTCTAAGCTTAACTCTTGATCATAAATTTCTCCGAATTGAAGAACCTTCAATACCTGCTGATTACTTAAACCTGCTTGCTTCAACTTATAGATCTCAAAATTATCAATTTTTATCTTCATCATCGACTCCTTGTTTATCTCTCTAGTTATTTATTCGTAAATAAAAGAAAAAAACTTCCTAACAAAAATATTTTGTTCAGGAAGTTAATCATTCATCGAATTATTAATAGTCTGGACGAAGAACACCAGTTACTGTCGCTTTAGTTGCTTCATAGTCACCATCTATAACAACCTTGATGATGCGTTTAGCATCTTCTTCTGGAGCTGGAACTAAAGGCAAACGAGTTGGCCCAGCTTCAAATCCCATATAATTCAGCACAGCTTTGACAGGAGCTGGACTTGGATATGAGAAGAGAGCATTGACTTTAGGAATAAATTGTCTCTGAATTGCAGCTGCTTTTTTAATATCACTGTTAGCGATAGCTGTGAACATCTCATACATTTCATCACCATTTGTATGCGATGCGACAGAGATAACTCCATCAGCACCCAAGTTCATCGCATGGAAGGCATCTCCATCCTCACCCGTATAAATCAAGAATTCCTCTGGTTTATGCTCGATCAAATAAGCCATATTGGCAAGGCTGGTACATTCTTTAACACCGATAATATTTGGATGTTCAGCCAAACGAAGCATGGTCTCAGGAGTTAATTCTACCACTACACGACCTGGGATATTATAGAGGATAATTGGCAAATCAGATGCATCGGCAATAGCTTTAAAGTGCTGGTACATCCCTTCTTGAGACGGTTTATTGTAGTAAGGAACAATGGCAAGTCCTGCTGCAAAGCCACCAAACTCTGCTACTTCTTTAACGAACTCAATCGAGTCACGTGTGTCATTTGTACCGATACCAGCAATCAAAGGAACACGCCCCTGAACCACCTTTTGAACCGCTGCAAAAAGCTCCAGTTCCTCATCATGTGTCAATGTTGGACTTTCAGCAGTAGTTCCCGCTAATAGAATTCCATCAGTATGATGGGCTAACAAGTGCTCAATCAAGTCTGGAATTGCATCAAAATTGATTGACCCATCTTCATGAAAAGGAGTAATAAAGGCCGTGATAATTTTACAATCTTTTAAATCTTGATAAGACATACAAAACACCTCTCTATTTCAAAGAAGGAGTTCAAATGAACTCCTACACATTATTTCAATTCAAATTTTAAGTCTGTAGTTGGACGAACCAAGCCACGTTCATGCAATGTTTCTGCAATTTGAACTGAGTTCCAAGCTGCTCCCTTGAGAAGGTTGTCAGATACCACCCACATGTGGATACCTTTTTCAGCATCCAAGTCCTTACGAACGCGACCTACAAAGGTATCGCGTGAACCAACTGCATTGATAGCTTGTGGATAGATTTGATTAGCTACATCATCCTCTAAAACTGCGCCTGGGAAAGCAGCGATAGCAGCTTTGACTTCTTCAATTGGAGCAACCTCTTTTGTTTCAATATAAACTGATTCTGAGTGAGCTGACAAGACTGGAATACGCACGCAAGTTGCTGAAACAGCGATGCTATCATCTTCCATGATTTTCTTAGTTTCCTTAGTCATCTTCATCTCTTCGTATGTGTAATCATTATCAGTGAATAAGTCAATCTGTGGAAGAGCATTGAAGGCGATAGGATAATGTTTCTTGTCACCACCTGAAGGCAAGATTTCCGCATGCAAATCACGTGGTTTCACACCATCATTCAAGACTTCACGAAGTTCACGTTGTGTTTCAAGAATCGCTCCCATACCAGCACCTGAAACTGCTTGGTAAGTTGAAACGATGATACGGTCCAAGCCCCATTTTTGGCGAACTGGCTCAAGAGCCACCATCATTTGGATTGTTGAACAGTTAGGGCAGGCAATGATTCCGTTATGGGCATCAAGGGCGTGAGCATTGACTTCAGGAACAACCAATGGTACATCTGGATTTTGACGGAAATAAGATGTGTTATCTACTACTACCGCACCAGCTTTGACTGCATAGGGTGCATATTTTGCAGAAGTTGATCCACCAGCTGAGAAAAGAGCAATATCAACCCCTTCAAAAGCGTCTTCTGTTGTTTCTTCGATGGTCACATCTTGACCTTTGAATTGCAAAACCTTTCCTGCAGAACGTGCAGACGCAAGGTAACGAATCTTATCGATTGGAAGAGTTGATTCTTCCAACATTTTGATCATTTGAGCACCAACGGCACCTGTAGCGCCGACAACAGCAACTGTATATCCCATAACAAACCTCTTTCGGAATTTTCTAAAAATTTCTATAATAGAAACATTATACTACTTTTTACCAAAATTGAAAAGTCTTTTTCCTATCTATTTTCTGAAATTGACAAGAAAAAGGTTCGCTATTACTAGCAAACCTTTTTTATTAATCTTATCTCTTAATATCTTTGCTTATAAGGCTTATTAAAGGCTTCTAAGATATCTGATGGAGTTTCTGCATAAGGTTTCACTTCTTTGAAATCTCCCTTCACGATAATCCGTTCTGTGGCATTGTAGTCTACACAGGTTACCAAGGTAATTTCTTTGATTCCCTCACGGTCTTCTATTTCATCAACGCGGTCAGGTGTAACGTGTTTGACTTCACGAATGACATAAGTATAAACCTTTTCCTTATCAGTCAAATAAATTTTCATCCCTTCTTTGGCATTGACCAAAGGTGAAAAGAGCATCTGACTGGCATTTTCAGCTGTAAAAATATGGTGACTAGCAAGAGAATAATTTCCTTCCCCCATTTTTTGATTTGGTTTCATGGTTCCTGCCCCATAGAACAAGTTAACATTATCCAAACCTTTAAAGATAGGTAGGTTAATCTCTACTTCAGGAATGGCAATTCCTCCAATAACAGGAAGTTGTTGGGCATCCCACTGGGCAGATAAAACCGCTTCGGATGAGATAGCCTTTACAGAATCGAAATCAAAATTTCCTTCTATTTCCAAGTTTTCTTCAAGCTTTTCCTTTGTTACTTGGTTCACTTGATACTTATTGGTATTCCAAACCATAAAGATATCACGAATTTTCGAGTTAAAGATCAGAGCAATTGATAGCACGATTAAGAATCCTGCTAGGATATTAATGAGTAGATTCTTACGTTTATTTTTTTTACTTACATTCTTTTTTTGAGACATTATGCTTCACTTTCTGTTTCTTTTTCTGTCCCAACTTCTTCTTTCTCCGCAGCTGCAACACTTGTAAAGGTCACAATCTTGGCATTCTCGTCTAGACGCATGACTTTCACTCCCATGGTTGAGCGTCCAGTTTGAGAAATATTGGCGACATTAGTCCGAATCATCACACCAGTATCTGTAATGATCATCAAATCTTCATCTCCTTTTACAGTCAGAAGACCCGCAAGTGGACCATTTTTCTCAGTAACATTAGCTGTTTTCATTCCTTTACCAGCACGACCCTTAGTTGGATATTCAGTGGCAACTGTACGTTTCCCATAACCTTTTTCAGTGATGATAAGGACTTCATCTTGGTCAGTGATCACTCTCGCTCCTACTACTGCATCACCTTCACGAAGGTTTACCCCTTTAACACCAGTGGCGATACGACTCATACTACGAACTGAAGACTGATTGAAACGAACTGCATAACCTAATTTGGTTCCGATGATGATATCTGTGTCTTTTTCAGTTAGTAAGACATTAATCAACTCATCCTCATCTTTCAGATTTAAAGCTTTGAGACCATTTTGACGAATGTTTGCGAATTCTTTAACGCTGGTTCTCTTAACAATACCAGCACGTGTCGTAAAGAAGAGATAGGCATCATCACTGCGTTCAGATTCGACATTGATAATGGTTTGAATGCTTTCACCTTCATCCAGTTTCAAAAGATTGACAACTGGCAAACCTTTGGCTGTACGACCGTATTCTGGAATTTCATACCCCTTAAGACGATAAACACGTCCTTTATTGGTGAAGAATAGCAAGTGATCATGAGTACTCGTTGAAACCAATTCACGCACAAAGTCATCGTCCTTAACTCCAGTTCCTTGAACGCCACGTCCACCACGTTTTTGAGCTGTAAATTCGTCTTGGTCCAAACGTTTGATATAACCTTTATTTGATAGAGTGATGAGAACATCAGACTCTTCAATCAAGTCTTCATCTTCAAGTGTCAAGACTTCACCAACCATCAACTCAGTACGACGTGGATCGCCAAACTTACGTTTGACCTCATCCAATTCTTCCTTGATGATTTGCGCTACGCGTTCTGGTTTTGCAAGAATGTCTGCCAAGTCAGCAATCAAAGCAATAAGTTCATCATATTCTGACTGAATCTTGTCACGTTCCAAACCTGTCAAACGACGAAGACGCATATCGAGAATTGCTTGACTTTGACGTTCAGATAACTTGAACTTGCTCATCAATTCAGCTTGGGCTTCTGCATCCGTTTCACTGGCACGAATGATACGAATAACTTCATCAATATGGTCCAGAGCAATTAACAAACCTTCTAAGATGTGTGCACGCGCTTCAGCTTTCTCTTTGTCAAATTGAGTACGACGAGTCACCACTTCTTTTTGGTGCTCAATATAAGCATCCAAGATTTGACGAAGAGAGAGAATCTTTGGTACACCATTCTGGATAGCCAGCATGTTAAATCCAAAGCTAGTTTGCATTTGAGTCATCTTGAACAAGTTGTTCAAAATAACATTGGCTGACGCATCACGCTTCACTTCGATAACAAAGCGAACACCCTCACGGTTAGATTCGTCACGAACAGCTGTAATACCTTCGATACGTTTTTCTTGAACTAAACGCACAATATGTTCATGGACTTTGGTCTTATTAACCATATATGGGAATTCAGTAACAACGATACGTTCGCGACCAGTCTTAGTTTCTTCGATTTCAGTACGAGAACGAAGCACAATCGATCCTTTACCTGTTTCATAAGCCTTATGAATCCCTGATTTCCCCATAACAAGGGCACCAGTTGGGAAGTCTGGACCAGGCAGAACCTCCATCAAGTCTTTGGTCGTAACTTCTGGATTATCCATAACCAGTTTCACGGCGTCGATAGTTTCACCCAAGTTATGTGGCGGAATATTGGTTGCCATACCAACGGCAATACCTGTAGCACCATTGACCAAAAGATTTGGGAAACGAGCTGGTAGAACAATAGGTTCACGTTCATTGGCATCATAGTTATCTACAAAATCAACAGTATTTTTATTGATGTCACGAAGCATCTCAAGTGCAATCTTGCTCATGCGCGCTTCAGTATAACGCTGAGCTGCGGCACCATCACCATCCATGGAACCAAAATTCCCATGCCCATCTACAAGCATGTAACGGTAACTCCACCATTGAGCCATACGAACCATAGCTTCATAGATAGATGAGTCCCCGTGTGGATGGTATTTACCCATGACATCCCCTGTAATACGGGCAGATTTCTTATGGGGTTTCTCAGGTGTCACACCCAACTCGTTCATACCGTATAGAATACGACGATGAACTGGTTTCAATCCATCTCGAACATCAGGAAGGGCCCGCGATACGATAACACTCATGGCGTAGTCAATAAAGCTGGTCTTCATCTCCTTTGTCAGATTGACATTCACTAAATTTTTATCTTGCATTAACAAATGCCTCATTTCACTATTAGTAACTAGATATATTATACCATAGTTTGCCCTAGATTTCAGTCTTCCAATTCGACTAAAACGTTTACATGTCTAAGTGGAGGTTATATTCGTGACAAAGCTATTTAAAAGTGATAGAATGAAATCAAATGGGGGAAGCCCTTAAAAAATGAAGGAGATGTTTAGACAAATGACATTAACTAAACAACACAAAAAAGTTATCCTTGTCGGTGACGGTGCCGTAGGATCATCATACGCTTTTGCTCTTGTTAACCAAGGAATTGCACAAGAACTTGGTATCATTGAAATTCCTCAATTGTTTGAAAAAGCTGTTGGTGATGCAGAAGACCTTAGCCACGCACTTGCTTTTACTTCACCTAAGAAAATTTATGCAGCTAAGTATGAAGATTGTGCGGACGCTGACCTTGTAGTTATCACTGCTGGTGCTCCACAAAAACCAGGTGAAACTCGTCTTGACCTTGTTGGTAAAAACCTTGCTATCAACAAATCAATCGTTGAACAAGTTGTTGCGTCTGGTTTCGACGGTATCTTCCTTGTTGCTGCTAACCCAGTTGACGTTTTGACTTACTCAACTTGGAAATTCTCAGGATTCCCTAAAGAACGTGTTATCGGTTCAGGTACTTCACTTGACTCAGCTCGTTTCCGTCAAGCACTTGCTGAAAAAATCGACGTTGATGCTCGTTCAGTTCACGCCTACATCATGGGTGAACACGGTGACTCTGAGTTTGCCGTTTGGTCACACGCTAACGTTGCCGGTGTAAAATTGGAACAATGGTTGCAAGCTAACCGTGACTTGGATGAAGCTGACCTTGTAGAACTTTTCATCTCAGTTCGTGACGCTGCTTACTCAATTATCAACAAAAAAGGTGCAACATACTACGGTATCGCAGTAGCCCTTGCTCGTATCACAAAAGCTATCCTTGATGATGAAAATGCTGTTCTTCCACTTTCAGTATTCCAAGAAGGTCAATACGGAGTTGAAAACGTCTTTATCGGTCAACCAGCTATCGTTGGTGCACACGGTATCGTTCGTCCAGTAAACATCCCATTGAACGATGCTGAAACTCAGAAAATGCAAGCTTCAGCAAAAGAATTGCAAGCTATTATTGATGAAGCTTGGAAAAACCCTGAATTCCAAGCAGCTTCTAAAAACTAATTTATGTTAGAAAAAATGTCTAGACGGTTTGTCTAGACATTTTTATATTTCATTACTTTATTTCATTTGAGCAAAAGCTGCTTCTGCATCTGCGTTACTAATCGCACCTAATTGAATCTTAGCAATTTTACCCTGTGAATCAATTAGATACTCTGTAGGGATGCTTCGAATTTGATAATCTTGAAAAACAGCTCCTTTCGTATCATATAAAACTGGGATGTCTTTATAACCTTGTTCTTCAAACCACTTTGGAAATTGGTCTATCGTTTTTTCACCTTGAAGCCCTGGCGCAATGACAGATAAAATTTCGAAATCACGATCTTCCTTAGCAGCAAGCTCCATCAATTCTGGCATACTTTTCTTACATGGTCCACACCAAGATGCCCAAAATTTAAGATAAACTTTCTTACCTTTATAATCAGATAATTTGACTTCTTTTCCATCCATCGATTGAAGGGTGAAATCAGGTGCTTCTGCTCCAATAGCTACTTGCTTCACAGGAACTTGTTGTGTCTGATTTGATTGATTTTGTGGACTTGATTTTTTCTCTTCCTTGCCACAAGCAATCAGAAGAAAGAGAGACAAGAAACTAAGGCCAAAATAGATAATTTTTTTCATAGATAACTCCTTTTATCCTAATATTCCAGATAAGACATTTAACTGTCCCAACATTAATAAAATTCCCATGAGAATGATCAATAAACCACCAATTTTCTTCAATAAAAGTATGTGGGATTTAATTCTACTAAAATAAGGCATGACAAGACCTGATGCCAAGGCCAGAACTAAAAATGGAAGCGCCATTCCGAGAGTGTAAATGAGGGTTAATAAGGCCCCCTGAAAAGCTCCATTTCCTCCTGAGGCAGCCAGTGCTAAAACAGAACTTAAAACTGGTCCTATACATGGAGTCCAGCCAAAGCTGAAGCTGATACCCAGTAAAAAGGCCGACAAATATTTGCTAGACTGTTTTTGCTTAAATGTTACTGTTTTTTGTACCTCTAATTTTTGTAAGTGAAGAATTTCCATCTGATGCAAACCCAGTATAATAATCATGATTCCCATGACATAACGGAACCAGTCAGCATAAAGTAAATTCCCAAGGAATCCTGCTCCAAATCCAAGAATAAAGAAGATGAGAGAGATACCCATAATGAAACAGAGTGTCCGAATCAATCCTGACCAGGCAACATCTTTACCCAAAACACGAAATGTCCTTGACTCCTCTTGATCATCTAGCAGAACACCTGCGTAGACTGGTAACAAGGGAAAGATACAGGGAGAAAAGAATGACAAGACCCCAGCTATAAAGACAGAAATAAAAAATAAAATACTTTCCAATTAAGAACCTTCTTTCATATAGTCATCTTTTATTTTACTATAAAAGAAAACGTTTGTAAGATATCTGCTACGCAAATTTATTTTCAAATTGAAAGAATCAAAGAGGC
>JAQDPW010000025.1 GCA_027659245.1 Streptococcaceae bacterium AM104-57 | reverse complement strand
TAATAAAAATACCCCAAAAGTTAGATTTTTTCTGTCTAACTTTTGGGGTGCAGTTCACAAGAGAGTTGATACGATACGTTTTTTAATGAGCAGATTTATTCAATTTCATCTTCAATTTTGGTTTTTCTCATTCGCATCCTTCTTCTGTCTTTGAATATAGATCATTGATACCAACGAAAGAAGAATAACTCCGAGTCCGATGATTAAAAAGGAAGCTAAATGGACGCTCGGTAGAAAGGTCATTAACCCTTTCGCAATCGGCATAAAGAGAATTGCCAGTGTAAAAATGGTGCTCAATACCCTCCCCAGATAGTCTCCATCAACCTTGGTTTGTACCTGAGTAAAGAAGTGAATATTAAAAATTGTCATAAATAATTCACAAACTAGGTTTCCTGAAAAAGTAAGAAAATTAGGCAGTGGTAAGCCCATCATGAAAACTCCTACTCCTGTGAGGATCAATAAGAACAAGAGTGTATTCATACTCGATTTAAATTTATTTGCAATCAATGCTCCTATGATTGAGCCAATTGCACCCATGGTTAAGATAGTCGCATAGGCTCCGTCTACCCCATAGAGTTTATTTGAAAAAGGGAGCAAAAATTCAAAGGCCGCAAAAAAGAAATTAACGCTAGAAGCCACTAACAAGAGAAAGAAAATTTCTTTTTGATGCCTGATATAGTGCAAGCCATCTTTGATATCCGCAAAAATATCTTTCCCAGTAAAAGGTTTTTTATCTTGAACCTTTGGTTCTTCTTTTGGAAGTAAGGCCACTAAAACAAAAGCAATGAAAAAAGTCAGAGCATCTAGTAAGAGCGTCATATGAAGACTTGCAAATTGTAAAACAAGGAAAGAAAGCACAGGAGAACTAACACCAACAACCTGCAAAACTAACTCTAAGCGTGAATTGTAGGTCACTATCTCGTCTTTTTCTACAACTTCTGTGATAATAGCTTTATTGGCAGTTCGAGAAAATGCAAAGGCAATCGCTTGAACAATATTAGCAAAGATCAAAGCTCCAATCATCCAGCTGTCGTTTCTTATAAAAGAAATAGCCAGACAAAGAATCCCACAAATAAGGTCTGTCGTCATTAAAATCTTACGACGAGAAAAACGGTCTGAAATGACTCCACCAAAGGGATTTACGAGAATAGATGTGACGAGTTCAGAAATCTGATACATTCCCAAAACTGTCTGTCCGATAGTTCCCATGGACGCCAACCAGACACTATTTCCATAATCATAGAGCATATTCCCTATCTTGTTAACAGCTCCACGGCTAATCAACTGTACTGCATAGCGATTCATATAAAAACTCCTCTCAAATTTTGAAACTATTGTATCAAAACTGAAAGGAGCTTTTTATTTTTTCCCTTATTTGGGAAAATTAATCTTTGACAAATTTCTCGTAGTGTTCCTGATAGTAGGCTACTTGCTCTGGAAGACCTAGTAGGTCAAAAATACGCATGGCCTCTTTCATCTGCTTACAGCCTTCTTTACACTGTCCTTTTTGGTACAAGGAAAAGCCTTTTAGATAATGGAAAATATTACGCTCATATAGTTTGATCCCTTTACCAATAATCTTCTCTGTATAAGTCTCAAAATAGCTTGCATTTTCAAAAGAAAGATGCTCTAAACAATGCTGGTAACAATTAAGAGCTAAAATCAAGACCAGTTTTCGATGGCGTCCAATTTCTTGATAAAATTCCTCCCTCTCCATCACTTCTCTACCAAGGCGAGTAACATATTCCACATCGTAGAAACTATAGAGGTTCCCGAAAAGAATCAACTCATACATGGTCCATTCTTCCGTTTTAAAGAGATAATCTGCCACCTTATCCAAATCATCCTGCTTCATATGATAACTCGAATCTCTTTGACAAATCAGACCTTGTAATAAAATCCAGTTCAGCTCAAAATAGAGGGGATTTGTCGAACTCTTAGCCTTTTCAAGTTGTTCTCTTTGAAGCTTTTGAAAACCTGCAATATCATTTGAATAGTAAAGAGGCACAATTTGTCCCATCATAGCCACATGTTCATGATTGTGGAAATCCCTAGCCTTGTCCATGAAATTTTCAATCGTCACGTGAATATTATCTAATATTTCAAAGAAACGTGAAGCAGCCAGATCAGACTCTCCTAATTCAAAGCGAGATAACTGAGAAGTTGAACAGGACTCCCCTGCCGCCTCCTTTAAAGAATAATTTCCACTTGTTCGAAATTCACGAAATACTTTTCCAAGATTTTCCATCTTACACCTGCTCCGATAATTCTTCCCACTCCAGCATAGCTTCTTCCTGACGATGGCTAATTTTATCCAGTTCTGCTTGTAATTGCATGAGTTCATCTGCATCATTGGTAGTATGCATTTGTTCAGAGATTGCTTGGGCTTGAGTTTCCAGCTCTTCGATTTCTGTCTCAAGACTTTCGATTTGTCTCATCAATTTACGCAGTTCTTTTTGACTCTCTTTTTGGGCTTGGTAGTCATTAACTGGTGAAACTTCTTTTTCTTGGTCAACAGCTGCCGCTTCTTCTGTTTGGCTAGCTGCTAGCTCTGCTTTTTTATCAACATAATAGTCATAATCACCAAGATAAAGTGTTGATCCATTCTCAGATAATTCCAGCACATGAGTGGCAACACGGTTGATGAAATAACGGTCGTGGCTGACGAAGAGAAGAGTTCCATCAAAGTCGATCAATGCACTTTCCAGAACTTCCTTGCTATCAATGTCCAAGTGGTTGGTCGGCTCGTCAAGGATCAGGAAGTTGTTATTCTCCATAGACAATTTAGCCAAAAGCAAACGAGCTTTCTCTCCACCTGACAACATGCCAACTGATTTTTTAACATCATCACCAGAGAATAGGAAAGCACCTAGGCGATTACGAATTTCTAGTTCAGGAGTCAGCTTGAAATCATTCCAGAGTTCGTCTAATACTGTATTGCTTGGTGTTAACTTACTTTGCGTCTGGTCATAGTAACCAACCTCAACATTAGCACCAAAGCGCTTTTCACCCTTGATAAAGGGAATCTGGTCCACAATGGATTTTATAAAGGTTGACTTACCAATACCATTAGGACCAACAATGGCAATAGCGTTCATCTTACGAAGATCAAGGTTGATAGGTTCTGATAAGATTTCACCTTCATAGCCAATGGCAGCATTCTCCACCGTCAAAACGACATTACCTGATACTCTATCAGAATGGAAGGTCATATTAGCTGATTTCTTACCAGCTTCAGGCTTATCCAAGCGCTCCATCTTCTCCAGTTGCTTGCGTCGAGATTGCGCTCGTTTGGTTGTCGATGCTCGAACAAGATTTCGATTAACAAAGTCTTCTAAGGCAGCAATTTCCTTCTGCTGCTTTTCGTAGTTTTTAGCTTCAGTTGCGAGCTTCTGCTCCTTCTGCTCAACAAAGCTTGAGTAGTTTCCTACATATCTGTCCAAAGAATGTTTGGTTAAGTCGAGTGTTATGGTCGCAACCTTATCGAGGAAATACCGGTCATGGCTGACGATAATCAAGGCACCACTGTAGTTGACCAAATAGTTTTCTAACCAGGCAATGGTTTCAATATCTAGGTGGTTAGTCGGCTCATCCAAAACCAAGAGATTAGGCTTTTCAAGAAGCATTTTGGCTAGCGCTAGACGGGTATTTTGACCACCGGAAAGCTCAGCGATTCGCATCTGCCACATAGACTCGTCAAACTTGAATCCATTTAAGATAGAGCGAATATCGGCTTCATAGGTAAATCCTCCAGCCTGACGGAAATTTTCTGATAGGCGATCATAGTCGGACATGAGTTTGTCTAGTTCTGCATCAGTCTTTTCACCCATGTCCAACTCCATCTGTCGAAGTTGTCTTTCAGTCCGACGCAAATCATCAAAGACATGAAGCATTTCATCGTAGATGGTATTTTCAGACTCAAAACGGCTATCTTGGGCTAGGTAAGACAGAGAAATATCTTTTTTCTTATTGATTTCTCCGCTAGTTGGCTCCTCTTCTCCAACTAAAATCTTCAAAAGAGTAGACTTACCTGCACCATTTTTCCCAACAAGAGCAATCCGATCTCGTTCATCAACCTGCAGGTTGATATTATCAAAAAGAACCTCTCCTGCAAAAGAACGTTCAATTTTATTAGCTTGTAAAATAATCATACAAGTAGTATAGCATGTTTCCCTAAAGCATTCAAGACTTGAAAAACAGGCATATGTCACTACTTTTCTGAAAATTATGCTACCGTTTTACTAAAATGCTAAAAAGTGCTATAATGTGAACGGTTAAAACAATTTACAAAAAGGAGAATTTTAATGTCTTACCAAGAAAATTACCAGAAATGGGTTGATTTTGCGGAGCTTCCCGACTACCTTCGTCAAGATTTGGAAAATATGGACGAAAAAACAAAGGAAGATGCCTTCTATACAAATCTTGAATTTGGTACTGCAGGAATGCGTGGCTTGATTGGTGCTGGTACAAACCGCATCAACATCTACGTTGTTCGCCAAGCTACTGAAGGTTTGGCTCGTTTGATTGAGTCAAAAGGTGGAAACGAAAAAGAACGTGGTGTCGCAATCGCCTACGATAGCCGTCACTTCTCACCGGAGTTTGCCTTTGAATCTGCGGCAGTTCTTGCTAAACATGGCATCAAATCTTATGTATTTGAAAGCCTTCGTCCAACTCCAGAACTATCATTTGCAGTTCGTCACCTCAACTGTTTCGCGGGTATCATGGTCACAGCCAGCCACAACCCTGCTCCATTTAACGGTTACAAGGTTTACGGTGAAGACGGTGGACAAATGCCTCCACACGATGCGGACGCCTTGACTACTTATATCCGTGCAATCGAAAATCCATTTGCGGTAGAAGTTGCTGATGTGAAAGCTGAAAAAGCTTCTGGCTTGATTGAAGTTATCGGAGAAGCTGTCGATGTAGAATACCTCAAAGAAGTCAAAGATGTGAACATCAACCCAGCCTTGATTGAAGAATTCGGTAAAGACATGAAGATTGTCTACACACCACTTCATGGTACTGGTGAAATGTTGGCTCGTCGTGCTCTTGCCCAAGCAGGATTTGACTCAGTTCAAGTCGTTGAAGCGCAAGCAACTGCTGACCCTGACTTCTCAACTGTAAAATCTCCAAACCCAGAAAGCCAAGCAGCCTTTGCCCTTGCTGAAGAACTTGGTCGTCAAGTTGGTGCAGACGTTCTTGTCGCAACTGACCCTGATGCTGACCGTGTTGGTGTTGAAGTTCTTCAAAAAGATGGTAGCTACCTCAACCTTTCAGGTAACCAAATCGGTGCTATCATGGCTAAATACATCTTGGAAGCCCACAAAAATGCTGGAACTCTTCCTGAAAATGCAGCGCTCTGCAAATCTATCGTATCAACTGACTTGGTAACGAAGATTGCTGAAAGTTACGGCGCAACTATGTTCAACGTTTTGACAGGTTTCAAATTCATCGCTGAAAAAATCCAAGAATTCGAAGAAAAACACAATCACACTTACATGATGGGATTTGAAGAAAGCTTCGGTTACTTGATTAAACCATTCGTACGTGATAAAGATGCTATCCAAGCCGTTCTTGTCGTTGCTGAACTTGCTGCCTACTACCGTTCACGCGGTTTGACCCTTGCTGACGGTATCGAAGAAATCTACAAAGAGTACGGCTACTACGCAGAAAAGACTATCTCTGTTACCCTTTCAGGTGTCGATGGTGCAGAACAAATCAAAGCGATTATGGCTAAATTCCGTAACAATGCTCCAAAAGAATGGAACACAACAGCTATCACTGTCGTAGAAGACTTCAAAGCTCAAACAGCTACTGCTGCTGACGGTACTGTTACAAACTTAACAACTCCTCCAAGTGATGTTTTGAAATATACACTTGCTGATGGTTCATGGATTGCCGTTCGCCCTTCAGGTACAGAACCAAAAATCAAGTTCTACATTGCAGTTGTAGGGGAAACCAACGAAGAATCACAAGCTAAGATTGCTAACATCGAAGCAGAAATCAATGCTTTTGTAAAATAAAGACCTAAAAAGATGAGACCAACCAATCTCATCTTTTTTTCGTATCAAAACTGAGCAATTTTAGCATTTTTATGGCATACTAGTTTTATTAAAAAAAGCGAGGTATTCTAATGGAACAATTTTTAGATAACATCAAAGACCTTGAAGTCACTACAGTTGCGCGTGCACAAGAAGCTCTTGATAATAAAGAAACTGCAACCTTCTTTATTGGTCGCAAAACTTGCCCTTACTGCCGTAAATTTGCAGGTACATTGTCAGGTGTCGTAGCTGAAACAAAAGCTCACATTTACTTCATCAACAGTGAAGAACCAAGCCAACTCAATGAGTTGCAAGCATTCCGCTCACGCTACGGAATCCCAACTGTACCAGGCTTTGTTCACATTGCAGATGGACAAATCAATGTCCGTTGCGACTCTTCAATGTCAGCTCAAGAAATCAAAGAATTTGCAGGATTGTAAAAGATATAAAAAAGAAGGTCAATGCCTTCTTTTTTAATTATTTTCAAAATAGGAATCAACCAACTCCTGAATCCTTCCTTCTTTAGCAGCAGGAATGGTATCTTCTAAAACAAAGTTCTTTCTACTAATAGCTTGGGAGAGATTTCCAAAGATAAAATTAGTGGAAATGTTGTAGATAATTTCTGAAGGCGCAAATCCATAAACTTGATTTTCTAGGATATGTTTTAAGCGTTCTTCAGGATTTGGAAAGGCTTCTTGCATACCTACGCTATTATATAGTCGCTTTACAAGTTCTGCAATATAGAGGCCTGATTTCATGTACAAATCAATAAATGTCTTAGATGGATCATCAAAGATTCCTGGGTTTTCTTTTTCAAGATCATCCACCATTCTCCTCACTACCCGTTTAGGAGTGAAAATCTGATTGGTTTTCTGCGGTGGAATATAGTCAAAAATATCTTCTTTCTGATCTTTAAAATAATCTGCCAATTCCTCTTTCTTACGAAGAAATTCTTGAATAGCTTCATCAAATGTTGCCCGATCGAATAGATGTCCTGTAAAATCTTGCCCACCATCTCTCAAATATCTAAATTGATCAATCGTAATCCCCGTTACTTCAAAGAAGACATGCTCAGGAACAAAGGTGTCAAAATTATCAAGTGTTAGAGATGGATCACCATAGGCCATGATAAAACTAGGAATTGTTCGTGCAAATCCTCGAAGATGATCACGAATCTCATCCTGAGCTGATTGTTTCAACTGCTCCACACGTTTTATCTCAACTTGTTCGATAAATTTCTCAGGCATTTTTTCCACTTCTTTTTTGAGTGTTTGTTCTAGTTTTTCTTTGTGAATAAGATTATTTTCTTCTATTCGTTTTTCAAGATCTTCTTGAATCTTATCTTTTTGCTCCTTATCATTTGCTTCCTTGAGTTGTTCTTTCAACTCTTCCTTGATATGAGCTTCAGAAATTTTGCGTTCTATCTCATTTTTTCGAACTTCGTTCTCAAATGTTTTGGAAATTTCTTTCTTGATGTGGTCTGTTTCCCGATTTTTCAGGTCATATCCAGCTTTCAATTCTTCTACAATTACAGAAGAAACTGTCTTGCTCAAGTCATTGACCAGCTGTTTTTGAGTTTTGTCCTCATCCGTAGTGACCAAATCTGTAACGGACTGACCAAGTCCATAGACTTTTTCACCAAAAAGTCGCGTTTGTTGATTGACCACGATTTCATGGTCAACCACTGCATTGCCTTCATCATCTACTTTAACATCTGAAAAATCTAGTAAATCAGAAGGTGTTTGTAACTTGCCTTCCTTTTCTGCTGGTAGTTCATTTAAAATGTCTAGAACGGTTTGACTGGCTTGGAAAATGCCACTGATATTATCAAAAAGGAGATTGGACATAAATCCTCGTTTGAGGACTTCTCTAGCTTTTATCTGACGTGGTATAGTCAGAACTGCCTTAGCATCAATCTCAACCATCTTGCCAGCACGGTCTTCAGCTATAACAGGGAAGAAATTTAGTAATTCTCTGATGTTTTCTTCACGAGTTGTCGAAGTCCCGCCGCCTCCTGCAGTCGCAAGCGATAAGTTGTTGGCAAACTCATCAAAGAGAATCAGGGTTCTTTCTGGTGCAAAGTCAAATACATAGGCTTTTTCTTTGCGGAAATGATTTCCTTTGCTTTCGGTCCATGAATATGGGTTCTGAGCACGAAATGCAGCCTGCATATAAAGAGCTGGTGATTTCAAATTTGATAACATCAATACACCTGTCCATTCAGGGATAGTGACGCCTGTAGTCAACTGACCGACGGATAGGGTAATAGTTTTGTCATTCTCTGCTATCGCTTTTCTAACCAAATCTAAGGATTTGAGTTTGACTTTATCGTCTTCTTCGGACATACGTCCGTCACCAGCAGCTAGAATAATCTCATAGTTTTCATAGATGGGGTGTTCTTCTAGTAGTGCTTTTAAAGCCTTAGCTGAGGCTACACGCTCCAACAACCAAAAAGTATGCTTGAGTTCGTTCCGAAGTTCTTTGGTTGAAAATGGATACTTTTCATTGCTTGACAGAGTATCTAACCAATTTCTGACATCTTGTTCATGGATAAATTTCCCTTTATCATCTGTAGCGAAAAATTCACTTAAGTCAAAAGCAAAGTCAATATTTTTACCATCTAGTTGAGCACCTTTTTCTAACTCTTCGCCAATCATCTGGGACATTTGATAGGTAAAGAGGTTTAACTGAGGCAAACTTTCATATGGATTTTCCTCTTCTTGTTCAGGAGACCAGGTAGATTTGGCAGACTGTTCATCCGCATAAGACCAGTTGTAAATCTGCTCCTCTATAAAATCTCCCTTAGCCAGTGCCTTAAATGGAGTTCCAGAAAGATGTAAAGTAAAATTCCGACGAATCTTGTTAAAGGCTTGATCTGTCTTAAAAGTATCAACTCCTTCATGAGCCTCATCGATGACCAGCAAATCCCAATGTAGGTCAGTTACCCATTTGAGTTTATCGTGCTCTCCACCTAGATAAGCAGAACCTTTCAAGTCTTGAAGACTGATAAAAGCAAGTTGTCGTACATCATCATCTAAAAGGCCAACAAATTCTTTTCGTGACAATGCTGGACGATTTTTAAGGCTATCTGACTCTGAAACAAACTTGTAAGTCGTTTGACCAGCTATGAATGTTTCAAAATCATCATACCACGAATTAGCAATGGCAGGTCTGTTTGTTACAATCAGGACATTGACAGCATCCATCCTCCGAGCTAGGTCATAGGTAGACAAGGTTTTACCAAAGCGTGGCTTAGCATTCCAGAGGAACTTACCTCCTGGGTGATTTTTGAAATAATCTAAGGTCTTAGAAACGGCTTCTTCTTGCTCTTGTCGCAGAGTATAGTCCTGTCCTTTTCCAGGCTGATAACCTGACAAGTCATGCTGAACAAACTTATCGAAAAGATTTTTAGATTTTTCAGGAGTCCCATTAAAATAGAACCACTCCGTCTTAGGACGACGTTCCACATCATGGAAAGAAAGGAAATGGTGGAAATCATGGTCCTTAAAAGTTTTTCCCTTATCAGGTTCTTCCGTATAGGCTGCAGCAGCTGTCCATAAGATATCTGTGTCTATATGAGCAGTATGCGTTTGTTCTTTAATCCGTTGCGTGACATCACGCTCCGTATAACCAATCTTAATCCAGCCCTCATTACTGGTTACAGTCGGTGTAGTGTAAGCATAGATTTTAGGATCAATTTTCTTTTTTGTTTTAATCTCAACTGACATACGTGTTCCTTTTAAAATGAAATTAGGCTAATTTTTCCAACTCAGTTAAGTCGATTCCCATAGTTTTTAAAATGTCGTTAAATACTACTGTTTTGAATTCATCAGCGTACTGTTTAAATAAATGCATCAAAGCTTTATATAATCTTTGAAAATCTTTCCTATCAAGTACAACTTTTAAAAATAGAATGACCACTATGAAACGTTTATTATCATATCTGCTAATCCCAAAATGATTTGCTATCTGGGAAACTCTGACACTTCTTAAATTAACATTATACAGTCGTTCATCATGTGCACAGATATTTCTAACTAAGTTAACCACTTTCAAACAAGCGCTTAAATCTGCACTAGAAAGTCTAAATGTATGATCTTTATTTTGCGTTCTGTACTTGTCTGTATAAAACTTTGCAATGATATTCTTCATGCTATCCGTTAAAATATTGTAAAAATTAGCAATGTTTCCCATCGTAAGAAAATTAACTAAAACCCAAAGTGGGACTTCTCCATGCTCTTCAATATAGTGCTTAATAGCCCCTGTCCTATCTACCTTATCATGAATAGTCTTTGTTAAGATAGAGATTTGTTGAAGAACCTTTTTAGGGTCATTATCGACAAAATTTGCAATATCTAAATAAGCATTCTTTCGAGAATATTTTTTGGAAAATTCATATGCAATCGTAGTTTTTATTGAGTTTTCGAATATCAATAAATATTTCAATAATAATATTCGTAATTCCCTGTCAAATAAAAATAGGGCCTTGAGTTCGTTAAAATGAGTACCTTCTAGATAAAGTTCAGGCTCAACAGGGAGATTATTGCTATCCTTTACTAAAAATAAATCTTTGTAGCCATTTATAACATTGTAATAATTTTCTTGTTCTAAAAATCTCTTTGGTTTGCCATTCGTTGGGACTAGAACTCCCCTATTTCTTAAAATCGTTAATTGTTGATTGAATGTTTTATGTTCCTTCAAACTAATCTCCTATAAAACAAAAAGGGTCAGGGCATCGTATGCTTCCTGACCTAATCCTATGCAATCTATTATAGATCATTGGGCGCTATATGTCAAATAAAAGTGTTTTTCTAATCCATCTCCCTTACATGAGTCTCAATGAAGGCAATCTCTTCAGGAGAAAGGTCATATTTCTGATAGAGCTGACGGTCAATATCAGCCACTGATTGTGTCCAATCAATGTCCGAATTGACCGTAAAGTCTTGGAGAGGGACATATTTCCATTTATCTTTAGTATTATCTTGGGTAATTTTTAAAATCCCAAGCATAGCTCGAGCAAATTTAGACTTTATGTATCTCAACATAGCTTTAGCTTCACTTTCAGTATCAAATGCGCCAAAAGAGATAAAAGTATCTGTAAAACCCACGAGTGGGGTACCCACGAGTGGGGTCGATAGGACTTCGCCAATCGCCCCACTGCCGTTAGCAGCAGGTACTAGAACTTTATATTTCAAAAGATTTTCATGTGGAGCTATATATTTTTTGGGAATATATCGATAAACTCTTTCATTGTTTAATCTGCCTAAAATTTTAAAACAATCCTCTGTTTCTTCTTCAGAAAAAATATCAAGTCTTCCTAGAATTGGTTTTCTTAGTCTCTTATCTTTACCATTACTGCCTATTAAATTTTTATAATTAGGATAGTCTTTATAGAGTTTTTCCAAATCAAATTTTGACTGTGTATAAATAATTTCCATTATTGATCTAAAGTCAAAATTATTCTCAACTTTTTTTAATATACTATTAAGTTCTTTAAAATGAGTAAATGTACCTATAGGTCCTTGCATTTTTTGAGCATCATAATAGGTAATTGCTACACCACCCTTTATATCAGTTCCAACGAAAACTTCTGAACTATTTTGTTTATAATAACACACCTTATAATGTTTGCTACTAAGAATTTTTTTATTCCATGATTTCGGTGTTTTTCCAGCATTGAATAAAAATCTTGCTGGTGTAATTAAGATTGATTTATCTGAAATTCTACTCGCTTCATCAATAAACAAATGATATACCGGGTCATCACTTGTACTTGTTCCCTGTGCTTCTTCCTGATACGGCGGATTGCCTATCACGACATCAAATTTCATTTCACTTTCCTCACTAGATAGGCGCTCAAAACCTATCATCTTATTCTTTTTCCAGTCTTTGATTTGGGTTTTAGATTCTTCTACTTCTTGGACTTCCAGTTCATCAGCGAACAAACTCAATTGTTGAGAGTGTCCTTGTTTAGCTGAATATGGACTGCTTTTTTTCAGTCCATCCATCTGAAAGACGTTATAAGAGATAATGGTCGCAATTTCTTTCTTTTGCTCTAATGTTGGTTGATTTCCAGTCTTAGCGAGATAGTAATCCTCAAAGGTCGCTAAAAGATTTTCATGCGCCAAAAGCAGGGAATCTCCTTGGTACTCATAGCCGTAGGAAGCACGGTAAGCTTCTTTTACAAGTTCATAGAAGGTGGCTTCTTCTGTAACCTCACGACTAATGCGCTGTAATTTTCTATCAACAAAACCAACTCGCTCAGACAGTGGAATTTCCTCTCCGGTTACTGTATCATAGCGGGTTACCATATAAGGAGCCTCACCACAGGTAATTTCTAGCCAGCGGACTTTGATATATTCTTCAAGCGCTAGAGCTTCAAGCTCATCTTCCACATAAGCATTTTGCTTTTCAACCAACCATGTAGGCGTAAATACTTCCGCTCGAATCTTGGTTCTGTCTTTTTGCTCATACTTGGACTTTTCTGAACGAGGTTGAATCAAGCTTGCGTAGGTTCCCGTCACCCTACTTGGAGTGATGCGATCACTTGGAGCAAATCCCTTTCCCAACAATTCATAAGAATGTGTCGCCCAAACAATATTTTTCTTTGTCGTTCGATCTTTTAAAAGAATTTTTAATAAGTCTGAAGACTCCAGAGCCAACTGTTCTTCACTAATATCTATCGTCATAAGGCAACCTTTCTTATATTGTAAACCCTATTATATCATATTTTAGAAAATGAAAATTTATTTGGAAAAAGAAATTCAAGAATTATCTCTACAATGACCAACTTCCAGAGTAGAGACTATCAGTTCATCATCTACAATGTGCACAATAACTCGATAATTACCAATTCGATACCGCCATTGAACACCTCGATTCCCCACTAAAGCTTTCCCATGTCTTCTTGGATCCTCTAAAACCTTATTTTCTAGATACTTTTTAATTAGTATCTGCGTATAACGATCTAATTTTTTTAGTTGTTTGATAAATCGTCTTGTTGGAACTAGCTTGTACAAGTTAATCTTCCTCCAAACCTAGATCATACATCATTTCTTCCCAAGTAATGGGTTTAAGTCCTTTTTCCAAGTCTTCTAAATGCTCTTGATAAGCTAAATCTGCTACACGAGCATCATATTCATCCTCTAAAGCTTCTAAAGTTTTTGTTCGTATCAACTCGGATAGAGAAACTCCTTCAAACTTAGCCATGGCTTTCATAAATGTTTTATCTGCTTCGGAAACTTTTAATGTAATAGTCGGCATGTTTATTCTCCTATAATTATTGGTAATACCATTGTATTACTTTTTAAGAACCCCGTCAATATAAAAAGAACACCTCTCGGCGTTCCTTTCTATATCTCCGTCAGTGGTGTTGCAGTATCTGGTGAAGTATCGTAAACTTGAAAGTCTACTCCTACCCCCAGATCTGCCTGAGCTAACTGATTGACCATGGTCATGTGGGCTAGCTCCTTGATATTATTCTCCTTAGACAAATGGCCTAGGTAAATCTTTTTGGTACGATTTCCTAGTGTGCGAATCATAGCATCTGCTCCATCTTCATTTGAGAGATGTCCAAGATCAGACAGGATCCGTTGTTTGAGTCGCCATGCGTAAGATCCTGCTCGTAGGATTTCCACATCATGATTGGACTCGATGAGATAACCATCCGCATTTGCAACAATTCCTGCCATACGGTCACTAACGTAACCTGTATCAGTCAAAAGGACAAAACTCTTATCATCCTTCATAAAGCGATAGAACTGCGGTGCGACTGCATCATGACTTACACCAAAGCTCTCAATATCGATGTCGCCAAAGGTTTTAGTTTTTCCCATCTCGAAAATATGCTTTTGCGACGAGTCAACCTTACCAAGATACTTGCTATTTTCCATAGCCTGCCAGGTTTTCTCATTGGCATAAAGATCCATGCCGTACTTGCGAGCCAGAACGCCCACGCCGTGGATATGGTCTGAATGCTCATGCGTTATCAAGATAGCATCCAAATCCTCTGGTTTACGATTGATTTCACTCAAAAGGCTTGTAATTTTTTTGCCAGATAGTCCCGCATCTACTAAAATTTTCTTTTTTGGTGTTTCCAAGTAAAATGAATTTCCACTGGAACCCGATGCTAAAATACTGTATTTAAAACCCGTTTCACTCATTCTAGTCTTCTACTTCATCCTCCCAAATTTCTTCTTTCACAGCATCCTTATCGTATGGAAGTACGATAGTAAAGGTAGAACCCTTACCGTATTCACTCTTAGCCCAGATAAAGCCCTTATGTTGCTTGATGATTTCCTTGGCGATAGCCAATCCTAGTCCTGTTCCTCCTTGGGCACGACTTCTAGCCTTATCAACCCTGTAAAAACGGTCAAAAATCTTCGGTAAATCTTCTTTAGGAATCCCAAGCCCTTGGTCCGAAATTGATAAAATCATCTGATCATCAGTTGTTTTCATGCTAACCGTAATTTTCCCACCATCTGGTGAATATTTGATGGCGTTATTCAGGATATTGTCAATCACCTGGGTCATCTTATCCGTATCAATCTCAATCCAAACAGAGTTAATCGGATAATCTCTCACCAACTCGTACTTCTTCTCATCATCCTGACTTCTCATCTTATCAAAACGATTGAGAATAAAAGTGATAAAGGCAGTAAAGTTAATCAACTCAACATCTAATTGACTGGACTCATTGTCAATCCGTGAGAGGTGCAAGAGGTCTGTCACCATCCGCATCATACGGTTGGTTTCATCAAGAGACACCTTGATAAAATCTGGAGCAACCGGTTCTGTCAGCGCTCCTTCGTCCAAGGCCTCAAGATAGGATTTTACACTTGTCAAAGGGGTACGCAACTCATGACTAACGTTCGAAACGAAAAGCCTTCTCTCACGTTCTTCTTTCTCTTGTTCAGTCGTATCATGTAGAACTGCTACTAAACCAGAGATAAAGCCAGACTCTCTACGAATCAAGGCAAAACGAACGCGCAAACTGATATATTCGCCATTAAGATTCTGCGAATAAATCATCAACTCAGGGCTCTGAGTAATAAGTTCTCTCAGCTCATACTCTTCTTCAATCTTGAGTAACTCTAAGATATTTTGATTAAGAGCATCATCCCTTTCAACTCCAAGTTGTCTCTTGGCCATATCATTGATCATGATAATCTGACCACGACGATTGGTTGCAAGCACTCCGTCTGTCATGTAGGACAGGATACTATGCAACCTTTTACTCTCTTGTTCGAGATTTTCCTGAGTCAGACGGATTACTTCAGACAAATCATTAAGATTGTTCGTGATATTGGTAATCTCTGAACTTCCCTGCATATCCAAAACCTGAGAATAATCACCAGCAATCAAATCCTTGACCTTCTGATTTAGCTGTCTCAGGCGAATATTATCGCGACGACTCTCAAGCAAGAGAAAAGACACTAACAGAATAAAGCCTATTAGGATGAGGATAAAGATAAAGTCACTCGTCAAAATTGTTTGTTTAATTACTTCAATCATTATTTCTCATATAATATCCTACACCACGACGAGTTAGGATGTATTCAGGTCTGCTTGGTGTATCTTCAATCTTCTCACGCAAGCGTCGAATGGTTACATCAACTGTACGGACATCTCCAAAATAGTCATATCCCCAAACGGTTTCAAGAAGATGTTCTCGGGTAATAACTTGTCCAAGATGAGAAGCTAAATGATGCAAGAGTTCGAATTCACGGTGGGTTAGGTCTAACTCTTCACCATATTTCTTAGCCACGTAGGCATCTGGTAAAATCTCCAAATCGCCAATCTGCAGACTTTGTAATTTCGTTTCAGGTTCTTGGTTATCGACTGAAACAAGATCTGTACGACGGAGAAGAGCTTTAACACGGGCCTGTAGTTCACGATTTGAAAATGGCTTGGTTACATAGTCATCCGCTCCAAGTTCAAGCCCAATAACCTTATCAAACTCGCTGTCCTTTGCTGAAAGCATGATAATAGGGACACTACTTGTCTTACGTATGGTTTTAGCAACTTCAAGTCCATCAATCTCAGGAAGCATCAAATCCAAGATAATAATATCTGGTTGCTCGGCTTCAAATTGTTCAAGTGCTTCACGACCATTAAAAGCAGTTACAACTTCATAACCCTCCTTGGTCATATTGAATTTAATAATATCTGAGATGGGTTTTTCATCATCTACAATAAGTATTTTTTTCATTTAGTCACCTTTTTCCTTATCTCATTATACCAAAAAAATGTAAAGAAGACACGAAAGACCGATGCTAGTGGCTTCTTTTCAAGTAGGCTTGCCAGATCTTTTGCTGAGGTTTGGCTAGGGGATAATTGCTAAATTCTTCTGGACTTAACCAAAGGACTTCTCTATCAACATATTCCTGTGTCTCAGAAACTTGTCCTACAATTATCTGGATATGCCATTTACGATGGCTAAAAACATGCTTGACCTCTTCAAAACGTAAGTCTTGCCAATCAACTTCTAAATCATAGTCTTGTTCAAAACTCTCCTGTGGAGATGGTCCTAATTCTAGAATTGGTTCAGCAACTTGACTGAAAAGGTCCAAGTCTTGAGTTTGGTCTGAGAATTCATCAACTTCAATCAAGGGAAAATGCCAAAATCCAGCCAAGAGTTTTTCACTCTCATTCTTTTCCAATAGAAACTTCCCCTGACTATTTTGCACTACAAGAGCCTTTAGATAAATAGGGATTGGCTTTTTCTTTGGAGCCTTGATAGGATAGTGATCCATGGTCCCATGTTGGTAAGCAGCACTGAATTCCTTAACAGGACTCTCCTCAGGTCTTGGATTGACAGGAGCCTCAATATCTGAACCTAAATCCATCAAAGCCTGATTGAAATCACCTGGACGATTTGGGTCAATCAAGATTTCCATCATTGCTTGAAAAATCTTGCGATTGCTAGAATTTCCAATATCATGATTGACTTCAAACAAACGTGCCAAAACACGCATGACATTGCCATCTACTGCAGGCTGTGGAAGGTTGAAGGCAATACTAGAAATTGCACCAGCTGTATAAGGACCAATCCCTTTTAAGCTTGCAATACCTTCATAAGTAGACGGGAACTTCCCTTCAAATTCGCTCATAATCTGTTGAGCGGCTGTTTGCATATTGCGGACACGAGAATAATAACCAAGACCTTCCCAGGCTTTTAGTAAACGTTCCTCAGGAGCATTTGCTAAGCTTTCTACGGTCGGAAACCAGTCTAAAAAACGTTCATAATAGGGAATGACGGTATCAACTCGAGTCTGTTGCAACATAATTTCAGATACCCAGATATGGTAAGGTTTCTTACTCCGTCTCCAAGGTAAATCACGCTTGTTTTCGTCATACCAAGCTAATAATTTTTGACGGAAAGAGATAATCTTGTCCTCTTCCCACATGGTCACACCATATTTCTCCAAATCTAACATATTTCTAGTATAGCATAACCTTTTAGGATACTCAAAAAATCAAGATAGACATTGAAGAAAACACTTTTCTATCATAAAATACAACACTTATTATTTAAGCAAAATGGAGAAAAGATATATTCTGTTCATAATACTCTAATTTTTATATAGTCACTTGTCAATTTTTATTTTTAAATGTTGATTTAAGTTAAATATAGTGGATTGAAATAAGATATGAATAGAGAGGTTAGGAAAGTCAAATAAATCTCTAAAAATATTTTTAGCAGTTGTAGCGTACTACTCTAGATTCAATCTACCATAATTTCTAAAAATGTTTTAGAATTCGAAATGAACTATTCTTTATTCAGCCTGCTATAATAGTTATGATGATTCCCCAAACTTAAGCTAAAATACAAATAAAAAAAGAGTTTGAGAAAATCCCAAACTCTACTATTTCTGATATTATTGTCTAGCTATCTTTTCATCTTCTTCTAGTTGCTTAACCAATTGATCAACGCTATCAAATTTTACCATATCACGGATACGGTCCAACCAGGAAACGATGACAGTTTCCCCATAGATATCGTCGGAAAAATCAAAGATATGAACTTCAAAACGCTCTTCTTCGCCATCAAAGGTTTCATTTTTACCTAGACTTGCCATACCACGATAGACTTTTCTTTGGATTTCAACGTCAACGGCATAGACACCATCAGCCGGCATATAAGTCCGATCCAAATTGACTAAATTAGCTGTAGGGAAGCCAATAGTTCGACCACGCGCATTTCCATGAACCACTACACCTCTCGTTGGCAAAGGGAATCCCAGAAGTTTGCCTGCCTCTTTTACATCTCCTTCTAGAATGGCTTGGCGAATACGCGTTGAACTAATTTTCCCCTTTTCGTCCTCAACTGGTGGAACAACAACCACTTCACCATGGAAAAGTTCTTTTAAATCCTCAGCTGTTTTTCTATCTGAACCAAGAGTATAGTCAAAACCAACTACAATCGTATCTGCCTTTGCTTCCTTGACATAGGTATCAATGAATTCTTGGGCAGTCATATTTGCTACTCGACTAGTGAAATCCATCAAATACAAGCTCTCAACTCCAGCTCGCTTCAATCGACGTTCACGTTCGCTAGCATTCAAAATATGCAATAAGTGTTCAGGTGAGTATTGATTCAGAGTTAGTTTTGGTGATTCGTTAAAAGTTACTAGAGCTACTCCCTGGCGCTTTTCAGCAGCAATGTTAGAAGCTATATCAAATAATTTTTGATGTCCAAGGTGAACTCCATCAAAATAACCTAGTACAAGGACGTTTGGTCCTGGTGTTGCAATATCTTTTTCTGTTTTAATAGGTACTGTAATAATCATAGTATTTATTATACCAAAAAAATGGCGCTTTCAAAACAATTTAGACTGAATTCAGTACATAAAACTTAGATCAAACTTTCTCTGACTTCTTTTCGCAACATTTCTAGACTTTCGATCCCGTACTTATCCATGACTTTTGGTAGATTTTCGATAATATCTGGACAAGCATATGGATTGGTAAAGTTTGCTGTACCGACTCCGATAGCTGATGCACCAGCCAGATACATTTCTAAGGCAGCTTCAGCAGAATCCACTCCTCCCATACCAATGATTGGAAGCTTAGTTGTTTGAGCTACTTGACGGATTAGTTTTAGGGCTACAGGAAATACTGCAGGTCCAGACATGCCACCTGTCCCATTTGCAATAATCGGCTTTCTAGTTTTGAGATCAAAACGCATCCCTACAAGGGTATTTATCATGGTGAGTCCACTAGCTCCAGCATCTTCTGCAGCCTTAGCAATGGTTACGATGTCAGTAACACTTGGAGTCAATTTGACGTAAACGGGCACTTCTGATGCTTCTACGGCAGCCTTCACCACATCATGGGCCAACTCAGGATCTTGTCCAATTAAAAGTCCATGATTCCCATGATCAACGTTAGGACAAGAGATATTGAGCTCAATGGCTTTCACGTTAGTTGCCTTAGAAATTCCATGAGATACGGCCGCGTATTCTTGTTTTGAAAAGCCAGCAACATTGGCGATAATGGGAAGATTGGGATACTCTCTTTGAAGCCAAGGTAATTTTTCAGAGAGAACGACTTCTAAACCAGGATTTTGTAAACCAATGGCGTTTAACATACCTGCTGGTGTTTCTGCAACCCTTGGAGTTGGATTTCCAAACCTGGGTTCTAGGGTAGTCGCCTTAATCATGATAGAGCCTAAAAGGTCTAAATCATAGTATTTGGCATATTCTTGACCAAAGCCAAAACAACCTGAAGCAGGAATGATAGGATTCTTTAATTCTAAGCCTGGTAGAGAAACTTGTAATCGATTTGTAGTCATGACACTCTCCTTATAAAACAACTGTTCCTGTTTTAAATACAGGCCCATCTTCACACACACGTTGACTAACTGTTTCACTATCTGGTACTTTCAATACGCAAGCGTAGCAAGCTCCCATGCCACAAGCCATACGGGATTCTAGGGATAGGTAAGCTCTTGGGTGGTCGTAAAAGGTTTGATTGATGTATTTCATCATACCAGGTGCTCCGCATGAGTAGATTGCATCAAATTCTGTGTCAAATTCATTAATCACTACTGATACATTTCCTTGGGTTCTATAAGAACCATCGTCAGTCGTTACAAAGACTTTGCTATATTGGGATAATTCATCTTCCAAAATAACTGCATCTTTGGTCGCAAATCCTAGAACCGTTGTAACATCTACACCACGCTCATGCAGTTGCTTAGCTACTTCAAGTAAAGGAGGCACACCAATTCCGCCACCAACTAAGAGAACACGACTATGCTGCTCTAAATCAGATAAATCAAAACCATTCCCCTGAGGTCCCATAACATCTAGGGCATCCCCAGCTTTTAAGGTTGAAAAGATTGCCGTACCCGAACCTTCAACTCGATAGATTAAATGACATTGTTTTTTACTTGTATTGATAGATGAAATTGAAATTGGACGACGCAAGAGATGGGCGTCATCAGGAACACGCAAATGAAGAAATTGCCCTGCTTTCATCGCTTCAACCATGTCTCCTTGAAGTACTAGTTCAAAGATCGCTGGTGCGATTTCCTTTTGAGACACTACTTTCATGGTTTCCAAGCGAATAGCACCCATGCGTTTTTTACAATTTGGATTCATAACTTTTCCTCCTTAAATTTTAAGGGGATCAGATAAAGAAAAACCTTGCAATTGCAAGGTTTCAGTAAGATACTTACAGAAAAGAATCAAATAAACTGTGTTTATTCGAAGTTTGTGTAATCTATTTTCTATCTGACACCTTGTGAGCCTCTCTGGACTTCCCTTAAAGGTTAAATTTTCACTAGTATACTGTATCAAACATGAAAAGTCAAGTAAAAATAGGTAAGGTGTCTGACGTATTTTAGTTTACTTATTTTTGTGAAGAGAGAATCTTCTCCAATTTTTGATAATCTTTGACACTGTCGATTTCGTAGATAGAATTTTCTTCCAATTCCTCTACGTAAACATCTAGTTCTTTGATATTATCTTTAACCATGTTATCCCAGTAGAGGTCTACAAACTCGCCGCTTGCATAGGCTTTGTCGATAAACCCAACGATTTTCTCAGCTGTTGGAGCGTCCCAGAATGATACACCACTCAAGATGCGTCCATTTTTGCTATCGACAATGATATCTTGAACTTTGTAGTCATCTCCGTAAACTAGGAACCACTCATTATCACAATCTTCACGATAAACACTGAAATAAGTTGAACGCTCGATATCATTACGGAACATATTTTTGAAAAGATAGTTATCCGCATCGATAACATAGCTGTTGGCCAACTCTTCTTTTACCAAGTAAAGTGAGTAAAAATTATTGTAATCAGCATACTTTTTGTTGAAGACCAAACGAACTCCGTACTTCTCTTTAAGGTAATCGAATTGTTCTTTTAAATAACCGACAACGATGATAATGTCATCAATTCCACGTTCTTTTAAAAATTCAATTTGATATTCAACCAAAGGTTTTTGATCAACTTTAACCAAGGCTTTGGGAGTATTTTCTGTCATGGGTCTCAAACGAGTCCCCAAACCTGCTGCTAAGATGATCGCTTTCACGCGCTTTCTCCTTTATTCTTTAATAATAATGTAAACACCAGCCATTACAACAAATGAAGTAATGATTGTTAAGACAGTCAGAGGTGTTCCCAAGAACATTGCTGCAAACAAAACAGTCCATACTACATAACTGACATTTAGACCAGTTGCCTTTGCTGGTTGCAATCGATTGATAGCAATGTAGTAGGCAAGGTAAGAAATCATATTAAATGCTGCAAAGACTATCAATAAACCAAACAATTGCCCATTAGCCACTTCTGCAAATGAATGATGCGAGAAGAGCACAATAACAAGATAAGACAAGAAGGATGTAACTTGCCGAATCAAGAGGGCTTCAATTTCACTAAGATCACTTTCCATTGCAAAGGAACTCAGAACACTTTCGCTTCCCCAAGCTAAGGCACAAATCAAGGCACAAAGAATCCCAATGTAGAAAGAATTCACTTGCTCGGCTTTATAGGTCTGAGCAATAATTCCTGCAATGATTAGGACAATACCAAAAATTGTATTTTTGGAAATCTTGTGCTTCAAGAAGAAGAAGGCAAGCAAGACTGAAACAGCAGGATAAATCGCCGAAACAGACGATGCTAGAGAACTTCCAATATACTTAACCGCATAGAGATTAGCCTGCATACCAATAGGTCCAGCCAGTAAAGCACCAACAATAACACTAACATTTCGAATATTCAAGAAGATTGAAAAACGTACTTTTCCTTCCTTAACTAGAAGAAAACCTAGTAAGATAAAAATACTGAGGAAGTCGTGTGCTGCTGCTACTACAAAGGGTGATAAATCAGTAAATATTGAGAAGATATAGGCACTAATAGTCAGTCCTAATCCCCAAAACATCCCTGAAAACAACCCAAAAGAAACACCATTTTTAGTCTTCATCAGAACCTCCCATAGAATCCAACTCTTTCACAGCTCTATTGTAACGAGAAATTCCATAATCTCCGAAATCTGCACCATTTTCTTCCTTGTAAATAGTCCAAAGACTCCAAATGATGTCCTGCAAAATCTTGTAAATACGAATTTTTTCTCTTGAAACGGGAGTCTTATCGCTCTCATAATGACTAAGGAAGTTTTCTTCCTCTGCACTAGTAAACTCTGATTCTAGGAAGAGGGCTGCCAAATCCCACATAGGGTCATTCATAGAAGAATATTCCCAATCAATCAGATAAAGGTGACCATCTGGTCCTTCTATGAAATTTTCTGGTACTAAATCAATGTGACATGATTTCTTATCAATACCGATTTGTTCAAGCTCTTCTTTCAGAGAAAACACAGACTTTCTGACAGCTTCATAGTTCGGATAGGAAATATCCCCTTGAATCAAGGTTTCATATTTTTTGATTTCCTCAAAAGGAGCAAACTCCCCTTTTAATTCCTTACCCGAAGCATGAACCGTTTGTAAAATAGGCGCAATCTTTTCAAACTTAGTCTTGATAGTAGTGGAATTAAGAGTATTCGCAGATTTAATGTACTGATTAACCTTGATACCTGCTTCAATATCGAAAAGATAATTTTCTACATCAAGTTTTAAATCTTTTAATAAGTCCAGATTAAATTTCTCATTTTGACGATTAATCAATTTATCTGTTCCTTTTCCGAAAAACTTAACGATATACTGATTTGAGGTTGTCTTAACCAAATAGTTTTGATTAGTCATTCCTCCCAGTTGTTCAACACTTATAATATCCTCATCAGTTGATAGTAAAGATGTCAGTTTTTCCTTAATAATCTTTTCCACGCTCATCCTCCATTAGACTTCCCACTTAAAGACTGTCTTAAAGGCAGTATTTAGGTCAGTTGCAAAAACTCGGTGAATATCCTTAATTTCTCGTACTGGTTCTTCTAAATAAATGATATTTTTCAAACGATTTGCAAATCTCTTAATCTCCATCATTTGGATAGCTTTTTCGAAGTCAACACGTCCTGAACGCGAAGAACCTACTAGTAACAAACCTTTTTCTAAAGAATCACGAGTATTGATATTAACCTTATACTCACTTACTCCCATCATCAAAATAGTACCCTGTGGTTTGATGTAACGGATGAGATCATTGATAGCAGGTCCACTACCGTCACCACCACAACATTCGAAACCATGATCAAAACTAAGATCATCTGGGATGCTATCCGTAATGTAGAGCTCTTTAGCAAATGAGAAGAGTTCAAGTTTTTCCCAATGACGGCCAATGACGATAATCTCTGCTTCAGGCAAGGTATAGTTGATAATATTTGCCATTACAAAGGCTAGACTACCATCTCCAATAACTGCAATACGCTGACGTCTGCTGTGAGAAACTGTCAAGAAACGATTCATAGCGTGCATACCCACACTGACAAATTCAGTAATGGCAGCTACTATGTCTTCGACGTCCTCGTAAGCTACCACACGATCCTTAGGTAGAGAAACAAACTCACGCATAAAGCCATCATAACCACTAGACAAGAAATAAGTTCCTGTCATATAGTTTTCATAGAATTCCTCATCACTCTGCATAGGTGGTTGATTGGGAATCATGACAACCTTCTGGCCAACTTTGTAGGTACCTGTGGGATCAGAAATAACAGTTCCACAAGACTCATGAATCATAGCCATTGGAAGTTTCTTTGATAAAATTTTTGGATCGCGTTTACCTTGGTAGTAACGTTGATCCGCGTGACAAACCGCCATATAGTTTGGTCGAATAAGGATATGATTTTCTTGATCAATTTCTTCTTCCTGATATTTGATATTAATAAACTTTGGTTTTGTCAGTTGATAAATTTGATTAATCATGTCTCTAGTCTTTCTCAATCATGCTTTTAGCAATCTTCAAATCTGTAACTGTTGTAATTTTAAGGTTTGAGTATTCACCTTTAGCCAATGCAACATCTTTACCCTTAATAACAAAGATTTTACATGCATCTGTTAAAATTTCTTTTTCTTCTGCTGATAAAGAACCATACAAATCAATAAAGTCTTTACAACGGAAGGTTTGAGGTGTTTGCCCTTGATAGAGATGAGCGCGGTTTGGAATATCTGTGATAAATTTCCCATTAGTACTTTCAACAATGGTATCCACGGCTTCAACTACAGTATCGACAGCATCATGTCTTTGAGCAAGAGCAATGTTATCTTGAATCATTCGAAGTGTGATAAAAGGACGAACTGAGTCATGAGTGACTACGATATCATCTTCCGTGATTGGACGGTAAGCATCGATAGCTTCGATGATCTTTTCAATACTCGAATTACGATCCGCACCACCTTTGGTGATAATAATACGATCTTTATGAAGCGGAAGGAATTTTTCAACTAAATCTTCTGCGTGTGTCACCCAGTCCCCATGAACTCCAACTACAATCTTTTCAATACTTGGTTCCAAAACAAATTTTTCAATAGTGTGAATTAAGATTGGGCGATCTCCCAACTCAAGAAATTGTTTGGGTAGGTTACTAATACCCATGCGCGTGCCGGTTCCACCTGCTAAAATTCCAGCGTAGATCATTTTCATACTCCTTTAGTTCATTCTAAAAATCTTATTGTTAACTATTATATCACAATCTGGCTCTATCTTGAAAGAAATACAAAGACTTTATGCCTAGAAAACGCTCTTTTTAAACCTTAATCTGAACATTATTTCTTTCTACGTAGCTTTCTTTTAAAAAAGAAATGATTGTCTTATTTCTCCTATAAAGATCTAATCAATCCTATTAATATAGAGTTTTTCAGAATAGTATAGAAAACTTAAAGAAACCTTAAACCAAATATAAAGAGTTGAGAATATTTGCCAGAGATAACTCCCTTCTAACATTTCTCAACTCTATTCAACAAGATTCAGTTTATTTTTCTTCTTGCTCACCGATGCCCTTAACAGCTTTTTTAAACTCAGCAAGCATTTTTCCTACTGATTCGCCTAGCTCTGGTAAGCGTTTTGGTCCAAAAATCAACAATGCTCCAAGGATAATGACTATCAAGCCTGGTGCACCAATATCACGTAAGATTCCCATCTTTTTCTCCTTTCCTTTTTCTCTTAAAAATCCATTTACTAATAGCGATACTAACCTCATACAATAAGATTAAAGGAACAGTCATCGCTAAATCACTAATAAAATCAGCCGGTGTCAATATAACAGCCAATACTAACAAGATGAAATAAGCATAACGTCTATAAACGATGAGTAAGCCAGGGCCAATCAAACCAATTGAGGTTAAAAAAGCAATGATAACTGGCAATTCAAAGATAAATGCTAGTGGTACAGTAGTTTGAAAGACAAAAGCTAGATAATTTTGTGCTGTTAACTGCGTCTCAAATAAATTTTCACCCAGTCCTAGCAAGACCTGAAGTAAAGCTGGTGTTACAAAATAAAATCCAAAGGCTAATCCTAAGATAAAACAAAGGAAAGTTGCAGGTATATAAGCAAAAATCGCCCCTGCTTCTTCAGTTTTAAGGGCTGGTCGAACGAAACTCCAGACTTGATAGACCGTAAAAGGTAAGGTAAGGCTAAAGGCCATCAAACTTGCCAAACGAAGATAAATCCATAAAATTTCGTTCGGTCCTAAGACGATTAACTTCTGATTAAAGCCTTGTGTGATAAATTGATAAACTTGATCAGCAAATAATAGTGAAACGCAGAATACTAAAAAGAAACAAACAACCACTGCTAGCAATCCCTTTCTAAATTCTACCAAATGTTCAATAATTGTCAATTCCCTTTGATCCATTACTGTTCACCCTGTCTAATGGTAACAAGAATCACCACAAGAATAAAGAGAGCCTGTCCTGCCAAACCTTCCAAGCTAGGGTAAATTCCCAATATATCAATAGTTGGTATTCCTGAGATCAGATGATTGGGGATCATATTTGTCAACTGCAAGGCATGAATGCTGACTCCCGTCATCTTAAAGGCTAAAGCATAAATCATCCAAGTCAGGATAAAGAAAACCTTGTGAGGTAGGAAAAATTGACTGGCCTTGTTCATCACAAAGGCAATCACTACTAAGACTAAGAGGGCTAGAGAAATTCCTAGGACAAAATCAAAACTAGAAATCCTTGGCAGAATCCCCACATAGAATAAAATCGTCTCAGCACCTTCTCGGAATACGGCTAGAAAACTCAGAGCAAACATAGAAAGGAAAGATCCTGTTTTCGTGACAGTTTGCATTTGTGATTCCATAAAAGCATTCCATTTTTTTACAGAGGATTTGCTATGAAGCCAAATACCGATTAAAATCATCATGATAACCGCAAAAATCCCGACTGCACCTTCGATGATTTCACGGTTAGTTCCTGAGGTGACTGCTGGAAAGGCAATCTGTAGGATATAGGCAATTAAAAGACTGGCCACTATACCCGCAAATGCACCACCATAGACCCACTTGAGTCCCTTTCTCATCTTAGCAGCTTTCAAAGTTGTCACAAGCGCCATGACAATCAAGAGTGCTTCTACACCTTCTCGGAGCAAGATGAGCATGGCGTCAAATGCATTATAGGAAGCGCTAGTATCAATTTGAGACAATTCTGCAATCAAGCTAGAAAGCTTTTCTTGATATTCACTATCCTTTCCCTTAACCATGATGACAGGACTTTCACTTTCAACCTTGGTATAAAGCGAAGGATTGGTTGTACTTACAGAACCCTCGATGGTGGGCCAAATAGTAATAAACTCCTTCATGGTTGCAGCTGCTTCACTATCTTGACCAGTTTGAAATTGGGTCAAAGCCTTCTTTAAAAGATCTATCCCATCCTTCAGTGTCAGGTTGGATGATGTCGTTGCAACTTCTGTACCTTCAACAAAGTTAGAAATGGCTGTTTTCAAATCATCAAACGATGCCTGAATAGTATCAAAGTTCGTTGGTTCAGTCTCAATGCTACTACGCAGAAAGGAAATTGCTGTTTCCACTTGCCCATAATGAGCTGTACTATGGTCGCGAACCACTGCTTCATTGATGGTCCAGGTTGAATTCATTTTTTTATAGGCTTCTCTTACTGCTTCCAGATCTTGAGAAGCGATCGCCTTATCTAAGGCTTCAAAACGAGGTTCTAATCGTGAAACAAGTTTCTCTTTTTCTGCATCAAGGTCGACTGGATTTTGCTCTTTCTCAAATGACAAAAGGGCTAAAGAAATCTGAGTTAGCTGGTCTTCAGTAATATCACCAGTTAAGGCTAACTTTTCTTGAACTTGACGTCCTGCTTCAGAGTTAGAATTCTCGACTTTCTCGAAATCTTTGGTAATTTCATCGATTAGTTTTCTTGCCTGATCTTGTTTGCCTTCTTTAACAGCTTTAGTTGCATCAGTTATTTTCACAAAGTAGGGACTCAAATTTTCCTTGGCTCCTACCGGAAAAATCAACAGAAAGAAACAAGCAAATAGGAGGATGATACTTTTAGGATTCCAATAATTTCTGCCCAATGTAACCTCCCTTCTCCACTCCACCAAAGCAAGCAAAAAGACCACTACCTATATGGGTAACATATTCGTTCATTTTATCCGTAGCACCCAGATTGGTCTGAACTTTAACAAAGCTATCTGGGTCCTTTTGGAAGGAGATAAAGAGCAAACCTGTGTCAAACTGACCTGTCTTTTCATCAATTCCATCAGAATAAGAATAAGAGCGACGCAAGAGAGGCTTATCCACTTCTTTAGCTAAGCGTACATGAGAATCATCAGGAAGAAGGCTTAAATCAACCTCATCAAATTCATTTTTCTTACCAAAGGGAGCCCCACTTTCCTTATAGCGTCCAAAGGTATTTTCTTGCTCCTCCAAATTGGTTCGATCCCAAGTATCTAGAAACATCTGAATGCGTCGAACTGCCATGTAGGAACCATTTTCCATCCAATCCTTACTGTCAGCCCAAACAACCTTATCAAATTCTTTCTCAGTAGTGACATTGGCAGTCCCATCTTTAAAGCCAAAGAGATTACGAGGAGTTTCCATACGATTACCGATAGCTGCAAACCCTGATTGACTCCAACGAAGAGTAACTGCATTTCTACCCTTGCGAATAAGGTTACGAATAGCATGAAAGGCAACTTGCTCATCATCAGCACAAGCCTGGATAACTATATCTCCACCCGTATACTTTTCTCGTAACTGTTCCTTTGGAAATGGAGGTAAATCTCTGAAAAGTTTTGGACGTTTGTTCTCTAGTTTCATTTTTTCTAGGAAACTAGCCGAAACTCCAAAGGTCAGGGTCAAACGATGAGGATTAAGTCCAACTGTTTCTCCAGTATCACTTGGAGGCAAGAGGCTATTGTTACCATCTTTTTTAACCAATTCTCCCTCTACAAGTTTGGCACTATAATCCGTCCAATCCTTAAATAACTGGATGATTTTCTCTTTGTCAGTTGTATGCAAATCTAAAACCACAAAATAAATGTTTTTCTGCATGACAGTTGTAATGCCAGCTTGGTGTTTGCCATAGAAGGCTATCTTTTCATCCCCGTACGAGATTTTCTCCTGCCCATCAAGCTTAGGTGCGAAAAAAGCAGAAGCACCAGAGAGTCCAAGCGCGAGACCGGCACCTCCAATACCTGCTTTTTTTAGAAATTCTCGACGGTCCATTTTTCGTTCAAAAAATTTTTCGCCTTTGTTTGTCATATTACTTATTCTCCACCAAGAAATTTACCCATTTGTGATAATGGTTCACCAAGTTTTGTGACTGCTTCAGACAATTCCTTGGTATCCTCTTTCGTTAAGTCTGTATAGAGCTTATAGTGTTCCTTGTCCGTCATGTGTTTGTCTAACAAACTATTGACAGATTTGAAATCTTCCTCTAACTCCTTAACCAAGGCTGCATCTGATTTTTCAAGCAAAGGTTTAAAGAGTTGGAAAATCTTCTCAGCACCTTGGATATTGGCACGGAAATCATACAAATCTGTATGAGAATAAATCTCCTCTTCACCAGTAATCTTACTTGTCGCTACTTCATTTAGAAGGTCGACAGCCCCAGTTAGCATAATCTTGTAATCAACATCTACAGTAGCAATCTTAGCCTTCAATTCCTTGATGTCATTTACCAGTTGGTCACCATAAGACTCAGTTCCTTTGGTTGTGTTTTCCTCCCAAAGAATGCGCTCGATACGGTGGAAACCAGACCAACCTTCTTCAGTCTTATTTTCATCTAGATAGTCTGCCAAACGAAAGTCAATCTTCACATCAGATTCACCGAAGCTCTCTGCAATCGGCTCTGAACGTTCATAAGACATACGGATTAAAGGGTAGACCTTTTTAGCTTCCTCTAACTTACCATCCTTCAAAAGTTTAACAAAACCTTCTGTATCCGTTAAAAGTTTATCAATCTGTTCTTCTACAAATGTTTTGTAGTCACTAGTTGCCTTATCCAAAAATTTTTGGTTATCTTCTGACAATTTTGCGACCTGAGATGAATCACTTGTAGTTGACGATTGTTCAAAACGAACTGCACAAGCAGATAACAATAATGCCGAAGATAAAAGGATAAAACCAAGTTTTTTCATTAGATACTCCTATTAAATCATGGGAAGCCCATTTGTTTTAAATTCATTATAACATAGATTTTCTAATCATTCAATAAATTGTCAGAAAATTTAATGTTACAAGCTATAAATTAACATTAGACATTTCTATCTAAAATTGATAAAATAAGGAGAAAAAATTGTTAAAGGAAACCTTAAATCTTATGATGAATATGCAAAACATGATGCGTCAAGCTCAAAAACTTCAAAAACAAATGGAGCAAAGTCAGGCTGAACTTGCTGCTACAGAATTTGTTGGCACTTCTGTTCAAAACCTTGTAACTGCTACTTTAACTGGAGACAAGAAAATTGTTAGGATTGACTTCAATCCAGCAGTTGTTGACCCAGAAGATATTGAAACTCTATCAGATATGACAGTTCAAGCAGTGAATGCAGCTCTTGAACAAATCGATGAAGCAACCAAAAAGAAACTCGGTGCTTTTGCAGGGAAATTACCATTCTAATAACATAAAGAGAGGCTGATTTTCAATTCAGCCTCTTTTGTCTTATCTAAAAAGTAAAGAATTCCGTTGCCTTCTTTAGAAGTAAATCGGCGTATTCTGGGTCTTCCTGAGCAGTTTCAAGTTCTTCTTGTACCATTTCCAAATTATCCGTAATCATACCATCTACTCCTAGATGAAGCGACTTGTTAAAGGATTCCGAACCGTTAATCGTCCATACATAGAGCTTCTGCTCTGTATTCCAGAGCTTGGTCACAAAGTATTCGTCCAATGTTGAATACTCCATGGTATAGCCACTTGCATTTGTTCTTGGGAAAACAGAATTGTAGGGCAGGATGAAGTAGACTGGAATCTCCTTATCATACTGGGTTACCTTTTCAATAACATGGTAATCTAGAGATTGCATCTGATGTCCATAAACCTTAATCTTAGCACCATACTTTTCAAGGAAATGATCCATCATTTGAGCACTATCTTTCCTACTTGTTTTAATTTCAATAAGCAGTTTCTGATGAAGATCATTGGCACGATTTAAATAATCATCAAAGCTTGATATCTTAGTTTGATAGCCATTTTCAGAAATATCTATCTGCTTCAACTCTTCTAAAGTTAGGTCTTGAGGGGTCACATTTAATCCTGCTAGACTTCTCAGATTCGCATCGTGCATCAGGACAAACTGACCATCCTTGGTTTCCTGCACATCCATTTCAACAAGGTCTGGTTTTAGTTGAGCTGTCTTTTCTAGGGATTCTACAGTATTTTGCACGCCATTAGCATTGGAAACACCACGGTGGGATATCACGCGCGGAGGATTTGCAACAGGTGCTTCTAAATAGACATAGCCTTCAATAGCAAAGATGACACTCGCACACCCCATAACTCCCCATCTCATGAGATGGTCTTTTTTTCGTCTTGGTATAATATCCAATTCCTCACCTGTTAAAAATGATGTGAACTTGACCAAGAAGTAAGTCAGAGCCATGTAGTGGATATTTTTAATTAAAATATAGTTTGAAATAGCTAGAATCAATGATTCTCGGTGTGTGAGACCATCTGCTAAAGACTGGATCATCAATAGAGGAATTAAAGGTAAATAGAAGAAAAGATTTGTTTTGACAAGGATTAGAAAGAGATGCCAAGCGTAAAACCAAAAATGATTTCTGGTTTTTTCTAGACTGTAGACCACAGCATCCTTAACCGTCATCTTTTCATAAAAGATTTTTGGAAGAACAAATACCAACTTAACAGAAACGTAGAGGAAGAGGATTGACAAGATGATTATACCTAGCCACCACATCCAGTACTTATCTTCCATGTAGGTCTGAATAAACTCTGGGATTACGATTTTATTAAAATAATAAATCTTTAAGATCTTCCTGATGAAAGGAAAAAGCATGGCAACATAGAAGAAGATAAATAAGGCTTTTGAAATTGTCAGACCTTTCATAAAGACAAGACTCTCACGAAAGACCTTACGACTGTATTCTATCAGTGTTCTTTTCTCATGATAGAGAAGATGACGCGCCCCTATAAAGAGAAGACTGAGTTGAAAATAGGCGACTAAAAGGTTTAGAATGATTAAGATTAAGAAGCCAATACTGACTATAGGCGTATTTTTGATAATGGCAAAAATGTTATTGTAAGAAATAAACAAATAGCCCGTCTGACTTAGCAAAAAACCCGCTATCAATGAATTCAAAGGTAACCAAATATAGTCGACCAACATAAATATTAAAAAAAATAGAAAGAGGATTTTATCAAGATTGAGGTAAATCTTTTTAAAACCCAATTTTTTAGGCTTTTCAGGTTTCATAAAAGCTCCTAATCAAATAATTGTGATAACTCTAGTCCACCAAAAGGATTAGAGTTAAGACTACTCTTGACGTCCAGTAAGATTTTACTTTCGTCAGACTCTAGGAATGCTTCATAAACACGTGCAGTCATACGAGCATCCTCTAAACTGTTATGAGATTGTCCCTTAAATCCTAGAAAACTTGCAACAGTTTGTAACTTGAGATTGGCAATGCCATGAAGATCAGAACTACGTCGTTTAAAAGCTTCATCATAGAGGTCCACTTGATATTGGCTACTATAATCCAAACCATGTTCTAATAAAATCGGTAAATCACTCTTGGCTGCATTATAGCCGACGATAGGTAATTGACCAACAAATGCCTGAAAATCTTTGAGAACATCTTCCACCTTAGGAGCATCCTTCAAGGTTTCAGAAGTGATACCCGTTAAACCGTTTATAAAACTTTTCAATGGTACATCAGTATGAACATATGAGTCAAAAGCTCCTACTTCTTCACCGTCTTTAAAACGGACTGCAGATACCTGAATCAAGTGAGTTTTATCTTGGTGTTTGTTAAATTCCAAATCAAATGAAATGTAATCTCTTAATTTTTCCATCTTATCCATTCCTTACTGTATTTGTAAAAAGAAACTACTTGGTTATACCTAGAAACCAAGCAGTTTTTTCTTATCCTCCAAATAAGCGAGCAAAGAAGCCTTTCTTCGTTGCTTGTACTTCTTGCTTAGCCTGATCCAACTCCAACTGAAGGTTTTCTTGGTCCTTCATAGCTTGTAGCGTTAACTGTTGTTGTTGATCCAATTGCTTATCTTTTTCTGCGATTTGACGGTCTTTGACACGCATCTGTTCATCTTTTTCAGCTAACTGTTTGTCTTTGGCCTTTAATTGCTCATAAAGACGGATGATTTCAGCGTTCTTTTCATCAACAAGAATCTCCATTAATTCACGTTGCTTCACATCATCACTAACAGGTTCATCTTCAAAAATGGTCTTTTTGTAGATTTCTTCAAGCTTAATCAAGCCACTACGAGTTACCACAGTGACTCCTTTATCATTTTTAGTCGTATCTTCTTCAGGTAATTCCTTGACACGGTTATTGATTGCTTGGCGGGACAAGCCCAAGACCTCAGCAATCTCACTTACAGTCATCTCAATACTCATAATATCCTCTGAAAATTTTCTAGCTTTTCTTTATTTAAATATTATCATAAGCAAGCAAAACTGTCAAATCTCACCGTGTTTTCAACCCTTTTTCATAACTTTTTCTAGTCTAAACTGGACTGTTTTTTAGCTTTTTTTAAACTCAAAATCCGTTTGCGATTGTACCACCAGTCCTAATCAATTGAAAACCTTTCTAGGCTTATAGAGTTGGTCACGTTTCTCTAAAATGGCTAGTAATTTTTCACCTTCAAAACCAGCCAATTCCTTCTCGGTTTGTTCCAATTCAATAAAGCGACCAAAACTCACTTCTTCTGCCTGTTCTGGAGTCAAATATACCTTGACCAAGTCACCTGTCCCAATCTCCAAGGGATGAAGAAAGTCTAATTCACCAGCTTGTACTTTTTCCTCTATTTCACTCAAGGTCAAAGCATCATCTAACTGTAATCCAGCTGCACTTGTTCGTGTTAAATAAGACATATGAGCAGCATAGCCAAGTTTTTCTCCTAAGTCAACCGACAAGGTACGAATATAGGTTCCCTTACTGCATTTTACACGAAAAGTAAATCGTGCAAGTTCACTCTCATAAGAAATCGGACTTGTCCGTTCAAATTGATAAATGGTCACCTGACGTTCTGGACGTTCCACTTCTTGACCAGCACGCGCATACTCATAAAGTTTGCGCCCATTGACCTTGACAGCGGAATACATTGGGGGAATCTGAATAATAGGTCCAGTCAGACTTGCAATCGCTTGATCAACAAGCTTTTCATCTAAGGGAGACAAAACAGGCGTCTCTGCGACTACTTCCCCACTGGCATCCTCAGTTGTCGTGGAATAGCCGAGAGTGATTTCCCCCTCATAGACCTTGCCCTCGTCCTGCATAAACTCGACCATGCGAGTCGCCTTACCAACGGCAATCGGCAAAACACCCACCACATCCGGATCCAAGGTCCCACCATGACCAATCTTCTTGGTTCCCAAAATCTTACGCAGCTTAAAAACTGCATCATGCGAGGTCATCCCCGCTTCTTTTTTTAAATTGATAATACCGTTCATGTCTTGCTTTCTACTCCCCCTTCAATGCTTCAAACTTAGCCTTCATGGTTGGATTTTTTCGTGTCAGTTTTTTGACTGAAACGTCTTCTAACTTATTGTTAGCCAGGCGGAGTTGGTTTTCTGATGTTGTCAGGAATTTCTTGACCTCTTCCATTCGCTTAATTGCCTTGTCGATTTCGTCGATGGCCTTGCCAAAGTTGACAGAAGCTGAGTTATAATTCTTTGCAAAAGCTACCTTGAAAGCGTCCAAATCTTCCTCAAAACGAGTGATATCTATATTTTGTTCCCTGATAAAAGCAAGTTCCTGCTTATATTTAAGGGAATTAAGGGCAGCATTACGTAAGAGTCCAATTAGTTGAATAAAGAACTGGGGACGAATGACATACATCTTCTCATATTCATGGCTAACATCGACAATTCCTGTATTAAAGTAGTCGTTTTCTGCTTCAAGCATACTTACCAAAACAGCATACTCACAGTCTTTCTCACGGCGGTCTTTGTCTAATTCCTTGTAAAAGTCTGCATTCTTATGTTTCTTCTCTGTCCCGTCTGCTTCATTTTTCATCTCAAACATGATGGAAATGAATTCTAGTCCATTTTCATCAGAATCACGGAAAATGAAATCGCCCTTAGAACCACGTGCTGAAACCTTGTTGTCCTTTTCAAAGTAAGCATTTGGGAAGGCAAAGCTACGAACCTTGTTGAACTCACTCTCAGCATAGTGCTCTAGACTTTCTCCAATAGCCTTGGTTGATTGTTGCGCCTTGAAATTCTTATAGAACTCAACCTGCTCATTAGCTGCCTTAAGCTGAGCTTCATAGTTTTGTTTAACTGAAGTCAGAGAAAGCTCGTTTTCTTTTTCTTGTAAAAGGAGCTGATTTTTGACCTGATCACGTTCTTTCTCTAAATCAGATAATGTTTTTTGAAGTTGGTTCTCATGTTCCAAGCGCAAGGTAGCTAGTTGATTCTCAAGTGCTTGGACTTCTTTTTCTTTCTCTAGCAAGCTTTGACTTGCACTTTGCTCCACTTCTTTCTTAGCCAATTCTTTTTCTGTATCAAAGTTTTGGATTTGGCTCTGTAGCTGGGCTATTTCTTGGTCTTTTTGAGCAAGTTTTTTCTGTTGTTCATTCAAAGCCTTTTGTTCAACCAGAGTCAACTCTTGTTTCATTCTGTCATGTAACTCTTTATCAAACTCTGCTGTTCGTACCTGCGACAAGAGTTCTGCATACTGGCTTTCATTGACTGTAAAGACTTCCCCACAGTTGGGACATTTAATCTCGTTCATGTTATTCCTCTATATCCATCTTTTCTACATTCATTATAGCATGGATAAACAAAAAGAAAAAGTTGGAGTTCAATGTCATTAAGTTAAGAAATTCAAATACGACTCTTTCCGTATTTGGGTTTCTTTTTTAATGTGATAAACTATAGTTAAGGAGGTGCTTCCCATGATAAAACAGATAAAAGCCCACTTGAATAAGAGTATTCAGACTGTCATTGGTCAAAAAGTTGAGTTCGTCAAACAAGATGAACAAGCCTTTACTCGTAAAAGAAGTTTATCACTAGAAACTATGATTCGTACAATTCTGGGAATGGGAGGGAAATCCTTGTCAAAAGAATTACTAGATGCCAGACTGACAGTTTCAAATTCAGCCTTTGTTCAAAGACGCCGCTATCAAATAAAACCTGAAGCTTTCTATGCTCTATTTAAAGAATTTACAGCACCTATTCCACTCAATACTGATTTCCCAATATTCGCTGCAGATGGGAGTGATATCTGTATTCCTCGAAATCCCATGGATACAGAAACCTCTATCCAAACCAAAACGGATGTTATACTCAATTGTTTTCAAAAAGCAACCTTGTCCATTGTCTGCTGACAGTGGACTTTAAAATACTTTTTT
>JAQDPW010000024.1 GCA_027659245.1 Streptococcaceae bacterium AM104-57 | reverse complement strand
AATACAGAACTAAATCCTTCGGATAAATTAATTGTCTAACTTTTTGGGGTCAGTACATAATAGAATAGGCATTGTAATGAGGACTACCGATATCTTTTCTTATGTTTCCAATTAAAGGAACCGTCACACAGGCATTATAACTATAATTTGAAGCAGTTTTCTTCATCATATAACAGACATACTATAAATATTCAACTCTAAAATTATAGTTCAACATCCATTCTATAGTATAGATTTTTTTATCAGCAGTTCTATAAACATACAGATTCTCATTAGATTTCATCAATTGATCCATATCAACGAAAGCGTCATATATATCTCTCCCTTCCTCACAAAATTGGATTCTTACAAAATCTCGTATTTCAATTCCAAGTGAGTAGTTATTCCCAATTAATAAAATTAATAATTCTCCTTTATTGTTCATCCTTAAGCCTGATAAATAATTATCTTTCGGAATAGATAATTTCTCCCAATTATCAGAAACGATCTTATCTGACGATAAATATTTTGTATGTTCAATATTATAAGCAGTAGGTGATGTATCAATTTGCGGGGAAAAATCAGTTACAATATCTATTATAAAGCAATCACTAATCAATAGGTAACGTTGTATTTCTTGTACTTGATGATTACTTTCTAATTTATAAAGCCCTGCTTCAAGATTTTCTAAATTGTGACCGAAGAAGTGATGTTTATTATATACATAACAATAATCTACATATCCAAAATTAATGAAAGTATGATTATTTTTAGATTTTATAAAAACTATAGTATCCTCATTATCTGAAATAATACCAGATTCAAGCATTATTTCCGCATCTGAAATAATACCAGATTCAAGCATTATTTCCGCTCCTTTAGAAAAAGAAAATAAAGTTTTAACTTCCATAGATTTACTCTCCATATCTAATTTTAGTACCTATATATCGTCCATCTTTTAACCCAATATCCATTGTGGCTGGACCCGTTGTGCTTCCTCTCCGAATGAATACTGAAGTTCCATCAGGCAATTTACCTCTTAATCCATTACCATATTTTGGTGTTGATGTTCTATTTACATCCGTTAAATCCAATGAAGCAAAGTCTGAAACGGTTTGTCTACTGTGAGACCAGTATAAAATAAACTAAATCACAAATTGTCTTTGTGAAAGTAATTTATATTTTCTCCACTTTTACATCATTTTCAGATACAATATCCACTAAAAAATGCGTCGACATTAATTTGTAGTGATGGAGCTTTTTATTAACTATATTTGCAGAAGCGACCAAGTCACCAAATTCTGCATTCTCGACTTCATAGATATAGTTGGTCAGATAACGTGGTCTGTTCTTTGCTAATCCTTGCTCCCAGTAACTATCTATTAATTCTAAACTTTCGTAGACTGAACGGAAAGCCCAAACTTTTGTAAAGGTAAATTTAAATTTTTCCGAATCTTCCAAGTAGGCAATTAAAGTATCCCCATCTATATTTATCTCAATACCATAGTCACCAAAAGGGATGAAGCCCGGTTTAATTTTCGTCCATTTTTCCATCTCATTTCTCCAAGTTCTATTTTCTGATAATTGTACTACAGCGGTGTACATGTTTGATTAGCAAATTTTCTAGTATTGACTTATACTTAAATTAGAATTTGCGGACACAAGAATCTCCACTACACTATCTTGAGTTATGATGATATAATGTTGTGAATACAGTGTTCCTGCACTACCATAGGCTGTATATCCGAGTTTATTCACTAATTGACTATTTTTGACTTCATAAATGATATTTTGGAAATTATTTTTTTCATATTTTTTAAACATCTCTTTATCCAGAATTGCAGATAAATACAATTCCCTGCTAAAAAATCGTGCTTCATCATAACAAAAACATGATAATTTAAAACAGTTCTGCTCTCCAATCAGCCTAATTTCCTGCCCATCTCCTAAATCGGTCAACAAAACCTTTATCTTATAGTTATCTCTGGGAATCAAACCTTTAAAGACTTCTACCCATTCTTCATTTTTAGTCTCCATATCTAATTTCATATGAATCCCCTCCTTTTGATTGCCTTATTTGAAATTCCAGTGTAGCTCCTCGTTCACTTGTACTTCCACGCCTAACAACAACATCAGTCCCATCACTTAAAATACCCACATACCCTTTACCAAAGTCAGTATTAATTTCCTTTATATTTTCAAAAGGTAATGAATTGAAATCTTCAAGTGCTTTTTCAAGTTTCCTTAATTTGCTAGACTTAGCTACAGGATAGAGTTTACTTGCAATATCAACAGCTAATACTCTTCGAAAATCTCTTCAAACCACGTCAGCTTCACCTTGCCGTACTCAAGTACAGCCTTCGGGTCGCTTCCTAGTTTGCCCTTTGATTTTCATTGAGTATAACTCTACACCTGCTGCCCAACGATTTGTATCTCCAACCGTTAAAGGATCTTTCCCAGTAACTAAACGTTCTCCATTATTCCATTCTATTCATTCAGCTGCTAAAGTTGGAAGCTTACTTCGCAAATTTTACATTAGATGCATGGGCATTTCCCTCAGGAGTCATTGGGGGAGCCTTTAGATACTCCTCCAATGTCAGTTTATCAATTCGCTCTTTCTGATCCGGTCTAAGTCCATGTCTTGCCGCATCTTCATACTTTCTAAAATCTGCTGTAGACAAGGTTTTGTTTGCACCCTTATCTAATACTTTAGTCATTTTGGGATCACAGACCTGTTTCTAAGTTTGATTTTTTAATTGACCCCAGACTCTATTATTTATAGTCAACTTCCATTTTAAAAACTATAAATTTGTTTGATAAATTTTTTACTCTAATATTAAAACCTATTTTGGAGTTAAACGTAAAAAGAAAAGCTTGAGATGTATCTATAATAATACCTTCGTGATCGACACCAATGCCATTATGAGGATTCTCTAACACAACGATTTTTGTTGTTTCTGTTTCCGAATTATATTTCCAGTGTTCAACCTGACTTTTCTCAATATTATAATGTATACTATTATCATAGTCAGACCAACTCCTCCCGTATGATAACTTTATCTTACCATCTTTACTTAGACGAGTTAATTTAATATCCGTATAAGAATCTAAACTTATTGAATTCCCTTTGATTACTATATCTTTTTCAGAGTTTGGCAATAAAATATGATATTCTCTTGTTAATTTCTTAAAAATCATGACTATTGCTATTAATGTCAATAATACAATGCATTTTTTCCCCATTCTATTTGTTTCTCTTTCTAGCCTTATAATCATTGATTCCATCTTGTATCATGTCAGAATCTCCAGGATTATCAAGGTACGGTCGATTTGGAATATTTTTAATAATCGACTATGGTCCTACATTTTTATTGTGTAAGTCAGATCCTACTTGTGCAACTCCAGCAGCTGATTTCAAATAGATATCCGAAGATTGTAAATATCCTCTTCCAACATAGCCGTATAAATAATTACCCGCATAATCATCCTTGACGCCTCCACACTAATTATCATCTCAGAGAACATCAATGTTAAAATCTTCCACTAATATCTGTACAGCATCTTTTTCACTCTGTACTGTTTTCCATCAATATGTAGATAAAAATAACCAGAAAATTTGAACATTAAATATCGTTTCTCTATTTTGTTATTTTTCTGTATACATTCTCCTGATTTTTCCTTATAAATTGTTCTCAATGCTTAGTTGTGCAATACAAATTAGCTTCTCGTTCTTTGATTCTTAGAACAGTTTATCTATAAAACATCATTATCCTGCCAAAAGAACTGAGCATCCTTTAACTCAAGATGTTCTATCTGAATATCACGACAAACAATTGTTATATCCATAATACCTAGATCAATTCTGCACTCTACAAAATTTTTATCTTTAGCATGCGGAGTCAACGTGAAATTTTGTGCGGAATAACCGAGTTGTGTCTTTTTCAAACTTTTCACATCATAATCACGCCAATTCTCCCATAGAGCATCTGTTGTATACTCGACTTTACCACATAAAAGGAAGGTTATGCGCCAATATTTTTCTTGATCATCCTCATACTCAATAACAGTTTCATCCCCAAAATAGGACACATAAAAATTGTAAATAGGTGCATCCCAATAATTTGTTGAATCTAATTCTTTTTGTTTTTGTTCAATATTCATATTTCTATTCATATTTCTATTTAATAATATTCAGTCATACTTATCCCATGGAATATGGGCATCTGGACTTCTTTTGTTAATAATAAAACTTAGTAGCACAATCTCTACATCCCCAAGATTATCAACTGAGTAACGTTGACTACCATTTTTAAACCAGAGTTCTAGAACGACATCATAGAGCATGAAGTGGGATTTTCCTTTAATCTATTGCGTTTTCCCTAATCATCTTTACATTCCCCCAATTTTCAACTGAAAATTGACTAGGATAGACGGAAAGCCAATCTGAAATAAGTTTATTTTTCAAAATATCATTTGCAATTTCAGTGTATACTTTTACATCTAGTTTGTTTTGAGTTATGTATTGTTCGACTGGATACTCTTGCTTATAATCATCTGAAAATATCCTTATTTTCTGAATTAGTTGATTTGATTGATGTTGATACATGTATTCAACCTGTAAAATATCTGAGTTAGGCAAATCAACATTTATGACAATTAAAACATTCCCATTTTCCAACTCATTATCGGGATAACTAAATGTATAAAAAATGCCATCAATATTCTTAGGTAAGCTATTTCCCTTGTAGCCTTCCCCGGTTACTCCGTATAGTAAGCCTCTTGTACGTTTTTTTTCCATATCAGGTAAAGACTCTAAAGTCGAAGCTGTTGGAGATAACCAGGACCCTACAGTATGCTGGTACTCGTCATGATAAATTTCTTCAAAAATATTTTGATATTTTGGTCTAGAATACATTAAAAAGAATAACAAACCAAGCAATAATATTCCAATTAGACTAACATACTTAAAAATTCTACTCATAAACCACCTCTCTATGGAACATTTGTGTAATCTTGCAAATCATTTTTCCCCTCTTCTAAACTTCGAATAAAATTATAAGAATCTGGATAGTTTTTCTTCAAGTATTCCATAGATTCTTCATCCGTTCGTCTACTATAGGATTGTTTACTCGGGCCTAAAGCTATCGTTTTACCGGGAACTAAACTATTGTAGCCCAAATGTCTCGCAAATACTGGTACTTAATCTACCTATTGTCGTGTTCTCCTTAGTAAGAAGACAAATCCTTCAAAATACTTATTACTTGTGGAAATTTGATTAGCTGTTCCTTATATTTCGAATAGTCAAATGAAGTAAAAGATTGAAGTACTTCTTCAAGTATATTTTTATCATGACAAAGTATTAAGTTCATCAGAATATTAAAAGCATTTGAAGTATCATACCCTTCTATACAATAAGCCAATTTGTATTTATACAAGCTACTCTTTTCTTCAAGACAAGCACCAAGAGCACACCACTCTCCTTGGTTTAAAGACGGAAGCAAAACATCCATAACATATTCAACATCTACATCATAAAAAGCATCACCTAAGTAAGTTTGAGATAATACTCTATCTAATTCTTTATAGTAGTCCATACTAAAAACTTTCCTCCGTTAAGAAAGTAGCTCCCTAACTATCATAATATCTTACAAGTCAACAGTCAAGTCCAGTATCGTCACCCACTTCACCCTTATAGGCAACTGGCTGACAAAACTTGTCTGTACTTGTCTGTACTTGTCTTTCTTGCGCTTTAGAGACTATCGCGACTGGATGCGAGAGCTTGTCCATCCTTGGTCTGGCTGTCACAGAGTCTGATATAAAGATAAGTCTCGCATTATTTGAATGATTGTTGGGGAACTTTGTGCCTATTGAACAGTAAAAGCACTTGAATCAATTTCTTCAAGTGTTCTTTATCTGATAATTCTAATTTGCTAATTGTTTATTGCCTTAAAATCTTATAACTCTTTGATTTCTATGGACTTGCAAACTATATTATAGCCATCATAACCATCAAGATATAAAGAATAATGCTTTAATTCTTGACGCTTGTTCATTTCTTCAAAAAGATTCCTGTTCGCTTCCATTAACTGTAGTATAATTGATGAATTAAATATTTCTAAAACTTTATCATAAGCTTCAATTGTGTTTGCCGAAAACAATGCGTTTACCTTTGAAAAATAGTGGACTTCTTGAAATATCAATTCAACTTCTGAATAGATATCATCACAATCATATCCCTTTAAATTGATACAAATAGTTGTACCTGAAAAAGTTAGTTGAGGTAACTCAGACAGAAGTGAAGAAAACATTGGAAGAGTGTATATCATTTTATTTTCCATTATTCGTACCCCCGCTACGTCTTACAGTAGAAATAGTTAGTTTATTACGTAGCAACTGCTCAACAGTAGTTTATTATGCGATGGGTTAGCGATATTATCAGGTATATAGCACTGATCTAGGAACTCCTGCAACTGTTAACGCTTAAGAGGTTCTTGTCCTTTTTTCTAACAACTAAGGGGTTATGATCAATTCCCTATCTCAGTTGCAATACCTACCATAGTAGTTGTTCCATGCATCCCTAATATTTTAGGTTCGGTATTTAATTTTTCACCCGTTTCTTTACAGAAAAAGTTACCTTTAAAATGAAGTTGAGACCACATTATCTCAACTTCATTTTATCATTATTTTTCCTTAGCTCTCAAATCCCACTCCACCTGTAATCTGGGTAATGAGTTCTAAATGTTCTTTTATACCAACCTTGTCAATATTGGTTAGTTCCCTTTTTCCTCCCAGTACAAGAAGAGGAACAAAACCAAAGCATTGATTGTAATCCAAGTTCCCATACTCCTTAACCGCTTCCTCATAGAAAGGAATATCAAAAAAATCTTCTAAAAAACTATCATCATCTAAAAATTTGATAAAATGATCCATCCGTTGTGTCATCACATCAAAATCATTGTTCGCATAATAAATGATATCAATAAAGTCGTTCTGAGTGTAGATAATTATATCCCCAAAACAAGTAACAAATAATGGAACTCCATTTGTTCCTCTGAAATATGTAGCTTCTACAAATTCTATATATTCTTCTGGATTGATAGTTTTTAGATAACCATCAAGTAAAAATCCGAGTCCATATTGTTGCCACAATTCCACTAATTCATCTGGAACTTTTGAGGCATACTTTTCAATGACTTCTTCTGGCATAGCTGCAAATTTGGTAAATTGTAAGTTCATTTTTTCTCCTAGTATTTGTAATTTAACATTTAAGTAAATTTCATTTAAGTCTTCAAAAGGTGTGGTTCTAACGATTTCATCCACAACATTATCTTTAATAGTAATTGCTGTAAAATTTTTAGACTATAGCGAAATTATCGTAGAATCTATCCCAAACTCTAGAAAAATTTTTTTAACCGAAGTAAAAAAATAAATCTTTACAAAAATCAATCTCCTCTTGAGTTAAATCTCTGTTTTTTTCTTTGTCTAGACTATAGAGTACACCTCTCACAGTATTAACAGACTTTGCTTGCTCTAACATTTGTAAACGTATTTCAGGATTATCAATGTATTTAATAATAATATTACATAATTTTTCTTTAACATCATCATAATTCATATTAGTCACCTATAAGATCTACTTTTAAAAATTCAATTACCGAATTAGTTTTCAATTTTGGATAGCCTCCTTTCCCATATTCGGGATAATAAGATGTGATTGGCTCCAAAACTTTTCCTGTATCTCCGGCTTCCTTAGGAACGTATACATTATCCATTATCTGAAGTATATCGAACTCTCCACGAATTTTCACATTACTCCAAGCAGGAGATATTTGATAAGCATCTTGCATCTTACTAGCTAAATCAAATTTAGATAAACTGATGTAACTTCTAGGGGCTTCCATGGTCCTCATTGTCTGTTCAGCATACTTAGAATCCATATGATGATAAAACGTTGATGGCAAAGTTCTACACATAAAAATCTGATTTAGATGTAATTTTAGACACTGGTAAAGCTAACACAAGTTATCGTACCAGCAAGGCAAGTGGTTTACTAGTCGCCCCAGGCAATTCTAGTTGTTGAATAGGAATCATATCCTTGCGTGGCCTCGTGACTAGTAAATCCCCTGCCATCGGCTTCGTCATAAGCAAATCAACCGTAGAAACTCAAACTATTTGACTACTTAGGCCTTCAGTCACTGCCTTAATCAACTACCGTCCTGACTATCATAATATCTTTCTCATACATAGTCAAGTTCAGACTACAAAAACATCTAAGAGAAAATTCTTGAATATCCGTAAACGTTGATAGCATCTTATTGATTAAAATTTTGAGGCAATTGACTTTGTCAGTTTACAGTTACATTTATAAGTGACTAAATATGGCAAGCACAACATATAAAAGTTTAAAAATTCGAGAGGTTATCACTTTTTGTTTTCGTAGCTTATGTAGTTGAGAAATACGAACTACTGCATCACAAAGATGATGTACAGTTTAGCAACAAATATACAGTTTCTTCGTGTCAGTACAATTTTTTCTATCGTCGTTTTCTATCCTAAAGACATTTAAACAGTCCTAGATTTTATTTCTAATAAATTGAAAATAATAAAATAAATATAAAGTTATTTACAAAAATTTGAAAATATCGCCTATTTGTATTATACTATCTTTGAGGTATCTATTATGAACTATATTAAAAGACCACATTATTTAGAATTTTTAAGAAGACATCGTGACCGACAAATCATTAAGGTTGTGAGTGGAGTTAGACGAGCTGGTAAATCTGTTCTCTTTCAACTCTATAAAGAGGAGTTGCTATCAACTGGGGTAGACGAGGATCAGATTATATCCATAAATTTCGAAGATTTGAGTTACTATGACCTGCGACATTTTCAAACATTATATACTTATATAAAAGAGCAATTAGTTAGCGAGAAAACATACTATATCTTTTTAGATGAAATTCAACATGTTGAAAAATTTGAACTGGTAGCAGATAGTCTATTCATCTTGCCAAATGTTGACCTCTATTTGACTGGATCTAATGCCTACTTTATGAGTAGCCAATTAGCTACAAACTTGACTGGTCGGTATGTTGAGATAGAAGTTCTTCCATTGTCGTTTGAAGAATATCTATCAGGTCATGCTCTCTCAGAGAATCTGAATACAACAGAAATTTTTAACAATTATCTCTTTAGTGCTTTCCCTTACTTATTGCAAACATCATCTTACGCTGAAAAAATTGACTATCTAAGAGGAATATATAACTCAATACTGTTAAATGATATTGTCACTAGATTAGGCAATCCAAATCCTACTATTATTGAGCGCATTGTACGAACCCTTCTCAGTAGTACAGGAAGCTTAATATCGACAAATAAGATTCGCAATACCCTGATCAGCCAAAACGTTTCGATATCCCATAATACTTTGGAAAATTATTTGACAACTTTGACAGATAGTTTACTTTTTTATTCCGTTCCACGTTTTGATGTAAAAGGTAGAGCATTATTGCAACGCTTAGAGAAATATTATCCCGTTGATTTAGGTTTACGACATCTCTTATTACCAGATCACAAAGAAGATATTGGCCATATCCTAGAAAATATTGTATATCTGGAATTAAGACGTAGATATTCACAAGTATATGTTGGTAATTTAGATAAGTATGAGGTTGATTTTGTTGTTGTAACTGATCTTGGTCACTACGCTTATTATCAGGTCAGTGAAACAACACTTGCTCCAGAAACACTAGAAAGAGAACTTAGACCACTAGAAGCCATTAAAGATCAATTCCCCAAGTATCTATTAACAATGGATACGATTCAGCCAACAGCCAATTACAATGGTATTGAGAAGAAAAATATCATAGATTGGTTACTAGAAAAGTAGATAATCATAAATCATACAGCTAACTAGATTTGCAACAGTCTGTTATCAATGATTCTCCCCAACCCCTAACAAGATATAGTGAATTTAGAACACTGATACTTGAAAGATAACATGGAATCTATAACTTCTGGAAGTACTATTATTACTCATAATAGTAAACCTCCATAGAATTATTAAAGCTATGAATCAAACGGAACTATAATGAAAAAGAGACTAAGCAATCAGGCTTTAAAATCCTAAAAAACGCATAGTATCAGGTATTGAACAACCTGGATACTATGCGTTTTATAGTAGATTGAATTTAAAATAGTACGCCGCGATTGCTAAAAATATTTCTAGAAATTAGTTTGAGTTTCCTAATCTCTCTGTTCATATCTTATTTCAATCCACTATATTATGGAAATATTTCCTTCATTTTCTTCTCAAATAGAGTTTTTGCTATCCTATTTTCTCTATTTCTAATGACTTACTTCAGCTTCTTACCTCTTGGGAAAAACAACAAAAATACGAACTATCAAAGTTTGGCATCCTCAGTAATCCAGAACAATTTGTTTTTACATATATCGATACAAAAGGAAACATCAACAAGCCTTTACACGCTGACTATCTAAACAATAAAATGAAAAGCATTAGAAAGCGACATAAAGAGCTGACACATGCTACACCTCATAAACTGCGACATACAGGAGCAACACTTGCAAAACAAGCAGGAATGAAATTAAAAGATATTTCTGAAGCACTAACGCACAGCGACACAAGTACAACTCAAATTTATGTCAACACTTCTAATGTAGTTCCTAAGGCAGTTGGTGCATTTGCTTTGGAACATCTAAATCAATAAGGTGAACTTTGAGGTAAATTTTTAAAAAATACGCAAAAAAGCACCCATAAGGTAAACTTTTGAGTGTTTCGAAACGTTGATAGTATCGTGTTGATGAACCTTTTGAGGCAACTGACTTCGTCAGTTTGCAGCCACATTTGTAAGCGACTAAAGTCGCAACAACTGTGTCAATTGCACCAATTTAGTCAGAAAGTATAAAAAAGAACACCCCGAAAGGTGCTCTTTGTAAGTATAGTCATTCTTTCGAAGAACGTTTACTAAATTGTGATGCTTTACGAGCTTTTTTCAATCCTAGTTTGAAAAATCTTGCGTCTAGGACAGCTCAAAAGCGCTTGATAGGAAACGTCCGAAGAGTTTCTGCCGATTTTGATTTCAATAAATAAGAGTTTCTGTATCTAAAATAGTGCAATTTCTTAACGCAAAACTTTCAATCCTATCCTCTTCCTTCTTATCCTAATAAAGTTTGTAATATTGGAATAACAACGATAAATAGAACCGTACTTAGAGTCACCACATTCGTAGAGAATTCCACATCTCCTTTTCCTTGATTAGCAAGGATCGGAAGAACTGCTAAAGCTGGTGTAGCAGACTGAATCATAAAGGTCTTAAATTCTACTGTCGCCATATTTGGAGCAAAGAACTTCAATACAAGAAGCATGATTAGAGGAGCTAGGATAAAGCGTCCAACTAAAGTGACAATTGTATCTTTATCAAAAGTAATAGTTTTCAAACCTGCCTTTGCAAGAACGATACCAATATAAATCAGAGATAAGGGGGTGACGATATTTCCAACATAGATTAAGGTATTCGTTGCGAAATCTGGAATAGAGATTCGAAGAATCAAAAACAGTAGAGCCACAAGAAAACCTACAAGCGGAGCTGGTAGCAATTTCTTCCAGTCAAATTTACTTGTCTCCTTACTTTGACCCGATTTACTGTCGCTCGTCATCAAATACACGCCCAATGTCCAGGTGGAAATTGTGTTGGTGATATAGTAAATTAAGAAATAAGGAAGAGCCTGATCCCCAAAAAGAGCAACGTTTAAAGGTAAACCAATAAAAATAGTATTAGCATTCACAAGGGTATTAATCATGGTCCCTCGCCGTCCTGGACGGACCTTGAAAAGCCTAACCGCAATATAAGCTACGATATAGCCCAATTTAAATGCTACAAAAGTATAAAGAAGACCTCCAGAAAGACTGATTAGCTTATCTAGCGTTAGGTATTTCATTACCGACACAAAGATTGACGCTGGCAAGGCTACATTCATGATCAAACGAGATAGGTTAGGTCCAAAGGCATCTCCAAACCATCCCCTCACCTGAAGAATATACCCCAAAACAATAATAGCGATAATCGGAATGATACTCGTAATCGAGGTTAAAAAAAGTGACATAGGTATCCTTTCTAAATTACTTAAGTCCACAGCCCATACAAATCTGTCGCTAGCGAAGGATAGACAGCAACAGTGAATTATTTATACTCTGGATACCACTTCAAATCACGAACTGCTTTGGCCATATCTGTTTCCTTAGCACGCGCAAGACCTTGCTCTTGTGCTTTTTTAGCGACTGCTTCTGCTACTTTAATAGAAACATCTGCTACATACTTGAATGGTGGCAAGACAGGAGCTCCTGGTTGGCCTGGATTGACAATACCACTCAATGAATGAGCTGCTGCTCCAATCATTTCATCAGTCAAAAGACTTGCTTCAGAAGCCAGCATACCTAGACCAAGACCTGGGTAAATCAAGGCATTATTGGCTTGACCAATCACATAGTCGACACCTTTATAAGAAACCGTATCAGCAGGAATTCCTGTTGCGACAAAAGCTTTGCCATCTGACCATTCAATCAAATCTTTAGCACTAGCTTCTGCTAGTTTGGTTGGATTTGACAAAGGGAAAATCATCGGACGTTCTGTATTTTCACACATAGCTTCTACTATTTCTTTAGTGAAGGTATTAGGTTGAGTCGAAGTTCCTACAAGAATGGTTGGCTTCACAGTCTTCGCTACTTCAAGCAGGTCAGTCAACTTGTCTGCGTTACTAAAGTCAGCACGTTTCTTAGCAAACGGTTTTTGTTCAGGGGTTAGGTCATCCATGTCATCAAAGAGAAGACCTTGTTTATCAACCATAAAGAAACGTTTATAGGCTTCTTCTTCAGAAAGACCTTCACTTACCATTTCACGAAGAACACGAGCGGCAATTCCTGCACCCGCAGTACCACCACCATAGCAGAGATAAACTTGATCTGTTAATTTTTCACCACTAATATCCAGTGAACCAAAGATACCACCCAAGGTAACGATTCCTGTACCTTGAATATCATCATTAAAAGTTGGAATTTGTTTCCGGTATTTTTCAAGAATATTGGCAGCATTCGAGCGGCCGAAGTCTTCCCAGTGAAGGTAGAGTTTAGGAAAGAGACGTTCTGCTGTTTGAACAAATTGGTCAATGAAGTCGTAGTAACAATCTCCGCGAACCCGTTCGTGACGATTCCCTAAGTAATTAGGATTGTTACGAAGTTCTTCACGGTTAGTTCCTGCATCAATAACTAAAGGAAGAACCATAGAAGGATCGATTCCAGCAGCACCCGTGTAGACCATCAATTTCCCGACAGAAATATCGACGCCATTTGTTCCCCAGTCACCGATTCCAAGGATTCCTTCTGCATCTGTTACAACAATGAGACGAATCTCGCGATCCCCAGCAGCGTTTTTCAAAGTGGCTTCAATATTTTCAGGATGATTGATATCAAGATATCCCGCATATTGGGGATCTACAAAGAGGTCACTATAGCCTTCAATGGTATCTGCAATGGTTGGATCGTATACAATTGGATTGAATTCCTCCAAATGTTGAGAAAAGAGGTAATAGAAAAGAGTCCGGTTGGTATTAAAAATTTCCATTAGGAAAAGACGTTTTTCCAAATCATTGGCTTTTGTTTGCATTTGTGCATAAGTTTGCGCCGCTTGCTCTTCAATCGTTTGAACATACGGTGGCAGTAAACCAATAAGACCTAGTTCCTTTCGCTCCTCTAAGGTAAAGGCAGTACCTTTATTGAGGAAAGGGTTGTTTAAAATATCATGTGCAGTCATAGTGCAACCTCCTTTTTACTTCTATTATACCACTTAAAATGGATTGTTTGGAAAACTTTGTTGTTTAAAAAATACTATTGTGTACGCATATGTTATAATGAGTCTACGAAGGCAATTTTCTAATAAGCTCTTTATACTTAAAACACTATTGTTAATGGCACTTTAAGTTGTTATATTTTATAAAGTTCTGAACTCATAAAACTCTCGATGATCACTCTTTACTAAAAGTTTCGAGTAAAAGAAACTAATCATACAAATTGGCAATCCAAATTAAAATAAATATTATATAAGTTTGTTATACAATACTTTGTATTTTTTAAGATGTTTTTTTGTCATACAAAACTTGTATTCTATTTATATGACGAATAAAAACTATTTACAACAATATATTTCCCAAAAAGTGAAATATTTTCGAACACTGAAAAAAATGAGCCAGGAAGAACTTTCGGAACAAGCAGGACTTGGGCTTAAGTATATCAATCAACTTGAAAACCAAAATGTGAATCTGACCATTCACAGTCTTGAAAAAGTGATTGTCGCCCTAGAGATGACCCCAGAGGAATTTTTCAATTTTGATAGCCTTGAATCAACCTCTGATAAGACCGACAATCTTTCACTCAAAAGAATCAACATGAAGGTTAAACAACTCCCTATTGATAAACGAGAAAAGATGTTGGTCATTTTTGAAAGTATCTTAGATAACCTTTGATATCCCTGACTCACTTACATTTTAACCGGTGAATACTCGTATAGTCAAATTGTAGGATACGGATAAAAAGTATTTATCTGGTGATTTCCACTTATTTTCCTTCTCCAACTAATGAAAGTGAGCCCATATGAATTTAAAAGATCTACAATATTTTTATGACCTCTGCCAGCTTCAATCCTATACGGAAGTAGCAAAACAACACAAAGTCAGCCAACCATCTATTTCTTATGCCATCAAGCGCTTAGAGGAATCTTTTAATTGCAAATTGATTCACCACGATCCCTCGCATCGTTCCTTCAAACTCACTCCTCAAGGGCAAATCCTTCTAAAGCATACAGAAAAGATCTTACCTGAGGTTATTTCTACTCGCAAAGAAATCAATCGTTCCTTGGCCCAATACTCTACTGTAGGATTCCCTCCTATTATCATTCAGTATCTCTTTGCTGCCTTAAACGAAAAAGATAAGTTCGATTTTTTAAAAAAAGTACGCCCGATCCGCGGTGGCTCCGTAGAGTTATTAAATCTTCTCCTCAAGGGAGACCTTGATGCAAGCCTACTCGGCTTGATTGAACCACTCAATCATCCTTCAATAGAGACACATGAACTCTTTCATAAAGAACTGTATGTCGTTTTATCTAAGAACCATCCTCTTGCTACTGCTCCTTCCCTCACTTTTGAAGATTTAGTAGATCAATCCTTTATACTTTTAGACGAACACTTTGTTCACCTGAAAGCTTTTGAACTACTTAATCAAAAGCATCAAAACAAGGCAGAAATATTCTTTAAGAGTGACGACATTGTCATCATTAAAGAACTTTTAAAGAAAGGGATTGGCCTTAGTTTACTGGCTGATATCGCACTTTCTGATGAAGATGATGATGATGATTTAATAAAAATCCCTCTAATCCCGGAGGACCAGATTACATTTACAGTTTATTACGCTTACCTCAAATCAGCTACACCATCATCAGAAGTAGAAGCCTTATTTAATCTAATTAAATCATATGAATAGCAAAAAAAACTCTAACTATCAACTACCTGATAGCTAGAGTTTTTTACATTATAGGTATTAGACTAAAGTACGAAGAAACAGGATATGATCGCCGAATTTTTCATTTCCCTGATACCATTCAACGAGATTCCCAATTATAAATCTACAAGATATCAATAAAAAAGAACACCCGAAAGGTGCTCTTTGTAAGTATAGTCATTCTTTCGAAGAACGTTTACTAAAATATGACTCAGGGAAATCTCAGGGAAATTCCTGATTTTCAGATAAAAAAAAGACATCCAAGAGTAAATTCTTGAATGTCTGTAAACGTTGATATAATCGTATTGATTAACGTTTTGAGAATTGTGATGCTTTACGAGCTTTCTTAAGACCTGGTTTCTTACGTTCAACTTTACGTGAGTCACGTGTAAGAAGTCCTGCGCGTTTCAATGAATCGCGGAAGTCTGGGTCTACTTGAAGAAGGGCACGAGCGATACCGTGACGGATAGCTCCTGATTGACCAGCGTATCCACCACCTACAACGTTAACGAAAACGTCGTATGAACCTACAGTTGAAGTAACTGCGAATGGTTGGTTGATGACAAGACGAAGGTCAGCGTGTGGGATGTACTCTTCAACATCTTTTTTGTTAACAGTGATTTTACCAGTTCCTGGAACAAGGCGAACGCGTGCAACAGCGTTTTTACGACGTCCAGTACCTGCATATTGTGCTTGTGACATACTTTATTGTTCCTTTCCTTAGATAAGTCCTGAAATATCAAGAACTTCTGGTTGTTGTGCAGCGTGAGTGTGCTCAGCTCCAACGAATACTTTCAATTTCATACCTTGAGCGCGGCCAAGAGTATTGTGTGGAAGCATACCTTTAACTGATTTCTCGATCAAACGAACTGCATTTTTAGAACGAAGTTCACCAGCAGAGATTGATTTCAATCCACCTGGGTGGTTTGAGTGAGTGTAGTAGATCTTATCAGATGCTTTTTTACCAGTCAATTTAACTTTTTCAGCATTGATAACGATTACGAAGTCACCTGTATCAGTGTGTGGTGTAAATGTTGGTTTGTTTTTTCCGCGAAGTACGCTAGCAACAACTGCTGAAAGGCGTCCAAGAGGTACATCAGTTGCGTCAACAACGTACCATTTGCGTTCTACTTGGCCTGGTTTAGCCATGAATGTAGTTTTGTTCATGATTTCTCCTATATGAATATCGTTTTTGTTTACAGGGCGGATGTTCCGGTCCGCAAGTTATTTGAAAGGTTCCGGGGCCTTACAAATGGGGTAAACAATACCGTCTACTATTGTATCAAAATTCTCAGATAAAAGTCAAGAGATTGGGAAAATATTTTTTTATTTCTGCCAGATTCTCAACCTTTTTTCTGCCTGTTCCTGAAGGATTGTTTGAAAAATTTTAGAGACTAAGTAAATAGCGCAAGTCAAGAATAGCGTTACCACTAGATAATTGATCAAACGACCGTGGTCTCCAACCAATGGTGGTCTTGTCAAAAATCCATAATCTCCACCTGTTACTAAATTGACCATGAAAATCAAGGCATTGAGCGAAGACGTGATAATTAGGATTCGTTTGAAATCCAGTAAACTAGCATCGTAGTCCTTCAGGAGATAAATCAAGGAATTTCCAAAGAGAGCTAAGTGTCCGAAAATAAAGGACAGGATGGCAATGTGGGGGAAGGGATAGGGATCTGGCACTGGATAAATAAAAGCTGCCAAAGTTCCAAAGGTTCCCAATACAGCAAAATACTGCTTGACTCTAGAGACACCCGGGGTCAAAAGCACTACAAACATAGCCAAACGGCAATGATAAAAGGGTAGACTTTCTGTCAAAGGCATCTGATTAACCAAATACCATCCGTAGAGCAGGATTAACTGCACCGCCTGCAAAATCTGGAAAAATCGCTGACAGACTTTTTTCTCACCATAACGATAGGCAAGAAATACAGTCAATGCCAATAAAGTAAATAGACTTCCATACCAAAGAAGGTCAAATTGGGGTGGCTCCGTCGGCTGCGTGCTAAATAAAGCATCCCAAAAATTCATGTAACTTTCCTCATTTTCATATAAGCCAATCTCTTACTGATTTTTATAGAGCCTAGCTTACATTTATTTCTTATATTTTTGTGTTCCAAAGAAGCTAATCCTTCAAGATAAATTTACTCTTGAAAAATTTTTCTTATCGAAGAACATTAGTCTTCTTCTTGCAAATTTTCTACTAACTTGGCTAGATTCATAGAGTTCGAACCTTTAAGCAAAATCTGGTCATGTGCTCCAAGACTTTCCTTGACCTGCTTGACCATAGCTTCAAACTGGTCTTCTTCAACTGTTTTCTTGAAGTAGTAAACATGACCGATTGGGAACATTTGACTAGCTAACTGAGCCAAGTCAGCGATATCTTCACCGTAGAAAATAACAGTATCAAGGACATCTGGAGAAAGACTCAAAATCATCTGATTGTGAAGTTGGACAGACTGGTCTCCAAGTTCTTTCATGTCCGCCAGAACTGCGAGTTTCTTGCCACCTTCATTGGCTGGGATAGCAGAGAAAGTTTCTAAAATCAACTTCATGGCTGTTGGGTTGGCATTGTAGACATCTGATAAGATATCTGCTCCATTGGCAGCTTTTTTCCACTCGGTACGATTGCGGGTCAACTCTAGATTTTGGAAGGCTTGACCAATCTGCTCCTCCGTCTCTCCTTCTTGCAGGGCAACGTAAGAAGCTATCATAGCATTGGTCGCATTGTACTTACCAGTTACTGGCAAATCAATAGCTTGCTCCAAGAAATTAGCCTTGAAAGTCAGGCTATCCTTACGCTCTATTAAGTCTGTAATTTCTAGTTCTGCACCTGGACCAAAACGAACTACTTTTTTATCAGCAGGTAGATAATCCTCTACAATGGGATCAGATGGCGCCAAAAGTAAGCTACCTTTCTCCATACCATCAGCAATCTGTAATTTACCTTTGGCAATCTCTGAACGGTCCTTAAAGAAGGCCAAATGGGCTTCCCCAACTAAAGTCACAATAGCTGTCTTTGGATGAGCCAGTTCAGATAAAAGATGGATATCTCCTAAATGATCCTGCCCCATTTCCAAGACTAACTTTTCAGTATCATCTGGCATATGGAGAACTGTATAAGGTAGTCCAATCTCGTTATTGTAGTTCCCTTGTGTTTTGTAGGTTTTGTAGCTTGTAGAAAGTAAATGGGCTAACATATCCTTGGTCGTTGTCTTCCCATTTGAACCTGTAACAGCAAAGACATCTACTCCTGTCTTTTGAAGGTAGTAGGCTGCGAGAGCTTGAAAGGCTGTCAAAACATCCTCTACTAAAATGTAAGGATGATCTGCTACTTCCTTCTCTGATAGAGTTACAGCAGCGCCATTTTCAAAGGCTGTCTCGATAAAATCATGACCATCACGCGCTCCCTTGAGAGGAATAAACAAATCCCCCTCAGCAATCAAACGACTATCAAACTCTGCCTTGACTAGAGGGCTGTCCGCATAGCTTGTCACATCATTTTTTGCACCGACAGCACGCGCAACTTCGTGAATCGTAAGTTTCATATTTACTCCTTTAAAAAGGGGCAAGAAGTCTCTTCCCGCCCTTATGTCTGTCTTTACAATAGGTGCGCTTCACGCTTGTCAAAACTTTCCTTAGCAAGATCAACCAAACGCTCGATTAGTTCTGGATAGCTAATCCCCATATTGTCCCAAAGCAAAGGATACATAGACCATTGGGTGAAGCCTGGCATCGTATTTAACTCATTTAGAAAAACTTCTCCCTTATCTGTATAGAAGAAGTCGCAACGCGACAATCCAAGTCCACCGATAGCACGGAAGGCAGTTTCGGCATTCTTGCGCATAACCGATATCACATCATCGCTAATCTTAGCTGGGATATCCATAGTAATTTTGTTATCGATATATTTGGCATCATAGTCATAGAAGGCTACGTCTTTGACAACTTCACCAGGAAGAGTGCTCTTGACATCATAGTTTCCTAAAAGTCCAACCTCGATTTCACGGGCATTTACCCCTTGTTCTACCAAGACACGACTATCGTACTTGAAGGCAAGCTCTAGAGCTTGATGGAGTTCCTCTTTATTTTCAGACTTAGAAATCCCAACACTAGAACCCATATTTGACGGTTTTGTGAAAACTGGATAGGTTAATTTGTCTTCAACTTCAGCAATCTTAGAAGTCAAATCATCACCTTCAACAATCGCTACGTAAGGGACTTGGGCAATCCCAGCAGACTCCAAAACACGCTTGGTAGTAATCTTATCCATGGCAAGACTTGAAGACAAGATGTTGCAACCAACATAAGGCATTTTCAAGACTTCTAAGAAACCTTGAACGGAACCGTCTTCTCCCATAGGTCCATGAAGAACTGGAAAGACCACTGCGCCTTCTTCATAGATAGCACTTGGAGCAATTTTCTTGTCCCAATCAATAGTCGCATTGGTCATGAGACGTTCATCCTGCCCAGGAGTTTGGGTAAATTCTTGGGTTTTGATGAAATCACCGGACTGGCTGATAAAGAAGGTTTTGACTGCGAAACGATCATAGTTGACCGCACGCATGACACTCTCAGCTGACAAGACAGACACTTCACGTTCTGCACTGCGTCCACCATATAATAGAATAATTGTTTGTTTCATATGATTTGTTCCAATTCTAATAGAATACTCGTCCTTTAGTATATCACATTTGTCCTTTTTTTTAAACTTGTACAGCAAAAAACAAGAAAAGAGACTAGAAGAAAAATGGTCCAGTCTCTGTGTTCTTAAAATTTTATACCTGCTAGCTAATTATTTAGCGATTGAACCTCATAGACTAGAGTTCGGTACGATTTTCGATGGCTCTTAAGAGTGTTACTTCATCCGCATACTCGATATCAGCTCCCACTGCTAGACCTCGTGCTAGACGAGTAACCTTGATCCCTGCAGGTTTGAGCAAGCGAGAGAGATACATAGAAGTCGCCTCACCATCAGCAGTGGCATTGGTCGCAACGATGACCTCTGAAACCTCGCTATCCATGAGACGAGTCATAAGACTCTTAAGATTGATATCATCTGGGCTAATGCCATTCATTGGTGAAATCAAGCCGTGTAGGACATGATAGAGTCCGTGGTATTCTTGGATATTTTCCATAGCAGCGACATCGCGACTATCCTCCAAAACCAAGATAGTTGATTGGTCACGGCTAGGATCCGTACAGATTGAACATGGATCATCATCCGTCAAACGTCCGCAAATCGAACAATAGGTCAATTCTCGTTTAGCTGCTAGAAGATTTTTGGCAAATTCATTGACATCGTCATCAGACATCCCAATGGTATAAAAGGCCAGTCGGGTAGCTGTCTTAATCCCGATACCTGGAAGTTTAGAATAACTGTCAATCAGCTTAGCTATAGGTGTTGGGTAAAGCATGGCTTCCTTTCTAGTTCATTGGATGGTGTTGGTTGTATAGATTGATAATGTCGCGAGCAATCGAAGGTCCAACACCATTAGTTAGATTCGTATTATGCGGGAATACTACCGCAACCGCAATCTGCGGATTATCTGTCGGTGCATAGGCCACAGCGTTGGTATTGTCGGAATTTTGACCACCATTGACATAACTTTCGGCTGTACCGGTTTTCCCACTGATAGAGACTGCTGCCCCATTTGAAAAGGCGCGACCTGTCGTGAGAGCACTTGTCCCGTGCGATACTTGGTAAAAGCCTTGTTGCAAGATAGACATGTCAGACTCAGAAATATTAATCTTATTCATTTCTGTGCTGTCCGTTTGCTTAATGAGTTCTCCTAGACCACCTTGTTCGTTGTTGTCGTAGACTCCTTCCACGATATGAGGAGCTAAGCGGACACCATTATTGGCAATCGTTGCTACATACTGAGCTAACTGCATCGGCGTGTAGTTGTCAAACTGTCCGAAGGCATTATTTAGATAGTTAGCCAAATCGTAGTCTTTAGGAATAAACCCTGTTGACTCATCTGGTAGGTCAATTCCTGTTGACACGCCCAAACCATATTCACCAAAGGTTGAACGAAGTTTTCCCATGGCAGATTCAAGATTGTTGGTTCCCACTGTCATATTCGGCTGATAAGTTTGCCCCATGATGCCGAGGGCAGTTTGAACCATGTAGGTATTGGATGAATACTCCAAGGCCTCAACGGCTGTAATCGGAAAAGAACCATAATAAGGGGTATACCAGGAATTGATAGGGGCAGAACTTTGGAAGACGATTGGTTGATCTGTCAAGGTTTGATTTCCTGACAAGACCCCATTTTCCCAACCTGAACTGATGGTAGCTGCCTTAACGACAGATCCTGGAACAAAAACGTTGGTCACTGTACCTAGTGAGTCTGGAGTCAATTCACCAGATTCCAGATTGTGCTTAATCCCTGACATGGCTAGAACAGCTCCTGTCTTAGGATTGAGGGCAACCGCATAGACACCTTCCGAATATTGGGCACCTCCATTAGCAAGCTCAGAATTAAAATAGCTTTTCAGAAGGCTATCCACACTATCTTGGAAGGCCAAATCAATGGTCAGTTTGATATTTTTACCCTTGCTACCTTCCTCAATATTTTCTACACTTTCCATATCTCCATGTTTGTCGAGATGAATTTCCTTAACAGTACGTTTCCCTTGTAGGACTTCCTCATATTGTTTCTCAAGGTAAGAGGTTCCAACACGGTCATTGAGAGAATAACCTTTTTTTAGATAGGCATCTACTTCCTCAGCTGGAAGACCTGACTTTTCACTTGAAACACTTCCCACTATAGAAGCAAGAGAGGTTTCAAGGACCTTGCGATCCCACGAGGTAGAGATGCTAATCCCAGGCAACTCTTTAGATGCAGAGGCGATTAGAGCGACTTGAGTATCACTTAAAGGATCTGTTTGGATATTGCCTGTTGCAAAATTTCCAACTGCATTGAGCTGACTAAAGAGATAAATAGCCTTCTTTTCATCCTCTGTATAATTAGTTTGGCTAGAGCTAACACTCTCAACAGCATTGTTATAAAGATCCGATTCAGAAAGTTGATTACCATCAGAATCAAAACGCTTATCTTTGGGTAGGGCCTCTACCGTTTTTTTATAAACTGCTGGATCAGCTAGATAATAGTCAGCAATTTGACGTTCTGTCAAATCTGGAGAGGATACCGTCACATAAGTTAATAGTTTAGTAGAAATATCCTTTAAATCAGTCGCTGTCATCTTATTGCTTCGTGTGAAAGCAACTACTTGTTTAACCGTATTTTCCACCAAAGGTTTTCCAGCTGCATCATAGATTTCTCCACGAGCAGAACCTGTTGTAACGCGCGTCTGACTAGCAGATGCTAACTTAGCTTCATAAAAATCTTTGTTCACGACTTGCATATAGAGCAAGCGACCAATGATTGTCATGAAGAGCAAAATAACGATCGCAAACAATAAATTAAGCCGAGTCGGTATCGAATGGCTGTTGAATTTTCTCATACAAATCAATCTCGTTTCTAATCAAAATCTTACTCTTCATTGTACCATAATTTAAAGAGAAAATTATGGAAAAAGAAAAGACTTTTCCTTTTTATCCAAAAACAAAGCATCTATGGTATAATAGAAGTAAGCGCTATATTATTTGCTGGATTTTTTATCAATAAAATTTGACAAATAGCTACAAAGGAGTCCCATGAACAAGCAAGACATCTCTACGATTATTGATCTTCACTTTGAAGAAATGACCGATTTAGAGCAAGAGATTGCCCGCTATTTTTTGCAGGCAGATACCATTCATGATGACTTGTCTTCTCAGCAGGTCACTCAAAAACTTCATATTTCTCAGGCTGCTCTCACTCGTTTTGCCAAAAAATGTGGCTTTACGGGCTATCGGGAATTCATTTTCAAATACCTACAACAAATTGACAACCTTTCAGTCCCACAACAGGATATGAATCCTTTGACTCAAAGAGTCTTGAGGAGCTATACAAATATCCGAGAAATGACACAAGAATTGATTGATGATGACCAACTGGAGCGCATTGCCCAAATGATTGAACAATCAGAACGCGTCTATTTTTTTGGTACTGGAAGTTCTGGACTCGTTGCGCGTGAGATGAAATTACGTTTCATGAGACTAGGTGTCGTTTGTGAGGCTTTGACAGATCCAGATGGTTTCGCCTGGACAACTAGTATCATCGACGAAAAATGTTTAGTGTTTGGCTTCTCCCTATCAGGAACAACTCCGTCCATCATTGATAGTCTACTTGATGCTCAAGATATGGGGGCTAAGACCGTTCTCTTTACAAGTATGCCTAGTAAGGAGACCCAAGCCTTTACGGAAACTGTATTGGTAGCCAGTCAAAGTCAAGCTTCTTACATCCAGAGAATCTCTGCCCAACTTCCGATGTTGATTTTAATCGACTTACTCTATGCCTACTTTTTAGAAATTGACCGCGAAAGCAAAGAAAAAATCTTTAATAGCTTTTGGGAAAACAATAAACTAAATGGCTATCGTAGAAATAGAAGGTCTAGATAAGCCTTCATCCCTTTCAAGTGAATAATCATATGAGTAACCAGCGATTAAAGTCGCTGGTTTTTATACTCTTCGAAAATCTCTTCAAACCACGTCAACTTCCATCTGCAACCTCAAAACAGTACACAATGTGGTATAATCTTCTTATGGCATATTCATTAGATTTTCGTAAAAAAGTTCTCGGCTATTGTGAGCGAACAGGTAGTATAACAGAAGCATCACACCTTTTCCAAATCTCACGTAATACTATTTATGGCTGGTTAAAACTAAAAGAGAAAACAGGAGAGCTAAACCATCAAGTAAAAGGAACAAAACCAAGAAAAGTTGATAGAGATAGACTCAAAAACTATCTTACTGACAATCCAGATGCTTATTTGACTGAAATAGCTTCTGAATTTGACTGTCATCCAACTACCATTCACTATGCGCTCAAAGCTATGGGATATACTCGAAAAAAAGAACCACACCTACTATGAACAAGACCCAGAAAAAGTAGCTTTATTTCTTAAGAATTTTAATAGTTTAAAGCACTTAGCACCTGTTTATACTGATGAAACAGGATTCAATACTTATTTTTATCGAGAATATGGTCGCTCATTAAAAGGTCAGATAATAAGAGGTAAAGTGTCTGGAAGAAGATATCAGAGGATTTCTTTGGTTGCTGGGCTAACAAATGGTGAGTTAATCGCTCCAATGAGTTACGAAGATACGATGACGAGCGACTTTTTTGAAGCTTGGTTTCAGAAGTTTCTCTTACCAACCTTAAACAAACCATCAGTTATTATTATGGATAATGCAAGATTCCATCGAATGGGTAAGCTAGAGATTTTATGCGAAGAATTTGGGCATAAACTTTTACCTCTTCCTCCCTACTCACCTGAGTACAATCCTATTGAGAAAACATGGGCTCATATCAAAAAGCACCTCAAAAAGGTATTGCCAAGTTGCAATACTTTTTTCGAGGCTCTTTTGTCCTGTTCTTGTTTCAATTGACTATAACTAGATTTTTACTGAATGTTTTTGCCACTATTTACCACTAAAAAATCCTAAAGTGGCAAGGCCAGCTTAGGATTGTTTTGTTTTGAAGTGATAGTAGGCTCCAAGCATACCTGCAGTATTTTGATGATGCGCAAATTCTAATCTTGTTTTTTCCGCTAGACTTGGAACAAGCGCATTTTTTAGAGCTTTACGAATTTTCGGTTTCAAAATCGCTTCTTGCCCCATAATACCACCACCTAGTATAACAACCTCTGGATTGGCAACATAACAGATGTTAGCAAGACCTTTCCCAAGATAGTCTACCATACGGTCAATTCCCTCCATACAGAGTTTATTGCCTTCTGTAGCTTCTTTGAAAATTCTACGACCATTCCAATGAGCCACTTCCTCATCATGAGCCTTGGCTACATACTCAACCAAGGCAGTTGTAGAAGCTAAATCTTGGAAAGCCCCATCCTGCATATGCATATAGCCAACTTCACAGGCAGAATTACTAAATCCATGGAAAATCTGGCCATCAATGATTAAACAACCGCCGATGCCCGTTCCGATGGTCAAACAAAGCGTTATTCCTGCACCTTTTCCAGATCCAGAAACAGCTTCTGCTAGCCCTGCGCAGTTGACATCATTTTCAATTTCACAAGGAACTTGGAAACTTTCTTCAATTTCTTTTTTAAATTGAGTCCCAGCATAATTCGGGATCTGTGGACCAGCATAGAAAATCTCACCCTTATCAGGGTCAACCATTCCCGCAGAGGAAATGGCCACACCTGACACTGGTCCTTTTTCTAGATAGCTAGCTACGATATCTTTTGTCTTTTGTAAGATGTGTGGACCACCTTTATGAGCCTCAGTTGCTACTTCGTGAGACTCTACAAGTTGTCCATCTTGGTCAATCAAACCGTATTTGATATTAGTTCCACCAATATCAATTGCAACGTAATTAGTCATAAAGCCTCCTATTGATTAGAGGAAACGCTCCTTAGTTTCACGAATCAATGCCGCAGCTGCTTCAACAACTGGACGATCTTCTTCGGTCACTGGTGTAAGTGGAGAACGAACTGATCCGATATTAAGTCCTTCATTGATTTTCAAGACTTCTTTGATGACACAGTACATATTCCCATGAGCTGCAGTCAATTTACCGATGATAGCGTTGATAGCGTATTGCAATTCACGCGCTGTTTCTAGGTCTTTATCCGCAATCAATTGGTTAAGTTTCAAGAAGAGTTCTGGCATAGCACCATAAGTACCACCGATACCAGCTTTTGCTCCCATGAGACGTCCACCTAGGAACTGCTCATCTGGACCGTTAAAGACGATACGGTCTTCACCACCAAGGCTAACGAATGTTTGAATATCTTGAACTGCCATTGAGGAGTTCTTAACACCGATAACACGTGGGTTTTTCAACATCTCTGTGTAAAGGCTTGGAGTCAAAGCAACACCTGCCAATTGAGGAATGTTATAGATGACATAGTCTGTGTTTGGTGCTGCTACACTGATATCGTTCCAGTATTTAGCAACTGAGTACTCAGGCAAACGGAAGTAAATTGGTGGGATTGTTGCGATAGCATCTACTCCCAAGCTTTCAGCATGACGAGCAAGTTCGATACTGTCTTTAGTATTGTTGCAAGCCACATGAGCAATGATGGTCAATTTACCTTTAGCAACTGCCATGACTTCTTCCAAGATCAATTTGCGGTCTTCTACGCTTTGGTAGATACACTCACCTGAAGAACCATTGACGTAAAGTCCTTGAACACCTTTATCAATAAAGTATTGAACCAAAGCACGTGTACGTTCTGGGCTAACTTCACCCGCATCATCATAACATGCGTAGAAGGCAGGAATGACACCTTCATATTTTTTTAAATCTGACATAGATTTCTCCTAAGATTTTTTTATTTTCCGCTCTGGGCAGATTACTTCTTTACTATTTAAGTATACACCTTGTGAAAATCGCTTTCAATACATCTCAGCCACTTAGATTTTAATTTCTATTCATCTCCCATTGCTTTTTATGTTTGAAAGTAGTTTCATCTCACTTTCATTCTGATTGGTATTTGGCAAATAATTTTTCAATCAATCCTGTTTGCCAAAAGGCAAGGAGGCCAAAGCCAAATAATAGAAAGGCAGAGCCACCCAGTACAAGAGTAAAGCCCGATACATAAAGAACCATTACGATTAAGAAAAGGATTGCAAGCATCAAGAAGAACCAAGGGAAGTTGAAACTCACTAAGAGCAAGCCCTTTTGAAGCACTTCTTTCCAAGTCAATTCGTAACGCGCTGCGATAGGATAACTTGCTAACATGACTAATGTCAAGAAAATTAAGATCCCTAGACAGATGGCTTTCAGCACCTGAAAAGCTAGACCTGCTTGTCCCCAAAACAGATACAAGTCGAGAAGACTAATCAAAACAATTCCCAATTCCAACAAACCTAGTTGAAGCCCCAATCTCAAGTTTTGCTTGAAGGCTCTAATATAGATTTTAAATACGGGTACCCTTCGATTTTTCTTAATTTCGAACATAGTCTGATAGAGACTAATCTTAGCTACTCCGACGGTCACAATAGGCAAACAAGACACAACAAAGAGTAGATTCGCAGTCACGATATCCAAAACCTTCTCACTAAAACGCATGAGAACATTATCCGTATCAAATGCTACCTTGAGTAATCCAGATCCTTTCTGTGCCATTGTTTGCTCCTCCTAACTTACTAATCAATTAAAATTTTAAACAAATGTTTGCGAACCTTGTCTTCCATGCCAGCATAACCATTTGGCTGATGAGGTTCCCCTGGAAAGAAAATCGCAAAGTTGTGATAACCCAATAAAAGTGGGTATTGTTCATGACAGTGGACGAAGCCGATATCACTTGCCTCGTCAAAAGCTACTGCCTCGTCTTTAACACGAGACCCATAGCTTGAATACTCATGACCTTCTACCAATAAATGCAAGTCTGCATAGTTTTTATGATGCTCAAAACGATCATTTTCTTCTTGGTTGAGAATATTTTCCTGCACAACTAGAAAGACCTTATCCCCATCAATCTCATATTTACCTAATTCAAAACTATCTTTACGATGCTCATAGAGATAATCAATGGCCTTATCTAGATTTGGATGAATCCCTTTATAAAAGGTGATATTTTTTAAATCATCAAAAATCATAGTAATTCCTTTACTTGATTGTTAGCTTCAGACAAGAAATGTCTGGCTAGTAAGTTTATAAGTGTCTAACAAAACTTCACGAAGTAACCAACTCCTCTCCATTTTGTAGACACTTATATATCCTGTATTCTCTTAGTCTATCAACTATACTTCTGCATACTGATAAACAGATTGTACTATATTCGATTTTCGCAGAGTCCTATCCTTTAACAGCTCCCATAGTAATACCTTGAGTGAAGGATTTTTGGAAGACAAGGAAGACTGTTACGATTGGCACAGCTGCAAGGGCAGCACCTGCCATGATTAATCCATAGTTAGTTGCCATCTCAGCCTGCATGGTTGCAACCCCAAGTGAGATAGTCAAGTTGTTACGAGAAGTCAACATTACCAACTGCATGAAGTAGTCGTTCCATGTATTGATGAAGGTAAAGATTGCAAGGGCTGCAAATCCTGGCTTCACGATAGGGAAGGCTACGCTCCAGAAAGTACGAATCTCGCCACATCCATCGATTTTAGCAGATTCGAGCAATTCTGTTGGAATGTTTTCACTAAATTGCTTCATAAGGAAGACCCCAAATGGCCATCCAATCAATGGCAAGATAACTGCCCAAAGAGTGTCGTGGATTCCCATGAAGTTGACGATACGTACCAATGGTACAAGGACAACTTGTTTTGGAAGAGCCATGGCAGCGATAAAGATAGCAAACAGGATACGTTGACCGTAGAAACGTTTCTTAGCCAATACATAGCCTGCTAGGGATGAAGTTGCACAAACCAAGAACATAGTTACCAAGGAAATGAAGACTGAGTTCCACATCCATTGCAAGGCTGGGTTTTGCACCATCAATTGTTGGAAGTTCTCCATAGTTGGAGCTTTAGGGAACCATTGTGGTGGAATCATAATGGTATCCGGTTGTGATTTGAATGCACCCGTCAAGATCCAGTAGAATGGAAAGATGAAGAGTACAGTCAACAAGAGCAAAATGATAGTTGAAATAACAGTGAAGGCTGTTAAAGGTTTCTTTTGTGTAGATTGCATAGCTGTCTCCTTTCTCTTAGTATTCTACGTCGTTTCCAAGCACTTTGAACTGAACAAAGCTTACGATAGCAATCATGATTGCCAAGAAGACACCGATGGTATTAGCATAGCCGTATTCTGTCAATTGGAAGGCTTTTTCGTAGAGGTAGTACATAAGTGTACTTGTTGAGTAGTTTGGTCCACCAGATGTCAAAAGCTGAATGAGGGCGAAACACTGGAATGAGTTGATAGTTGTAATGATTGCGATATAAAGAGTTGTTGGAAGAAGGCTTGGCCATTTAATCTTCCAGAAAACTTGAAACTCAGTAGCGCCATCAACACGCGCGGCTTCAACAAGTGAGTTGTCAATATTACCCATTGCTGCGATGTAAAGAATAATCGGTTGACCAACTGATGTTGTCAAAAGAATAATCATAATCGCCATCAAAGCCCAGTTTTTATCTCCCAGCCAAGAAATGTTCTGGCTGATAATGTTGCTCGACTTAAGGACAAAGTTCAAAATTCCTGATAGTGGATCGTAGATCCATTTCCATACTACTGTTACGGCAACACTACCTGTTACTACAGGAAGGAAGAAGACGAAACGGTAGAAAGATCTAGCAACCGCATTTTGTTGGTAGGTTTGTGATGCCACAAAGAGTGAGAAAAGTACAACGACTGGTACAGATCCGATAACCAAGATAACGGTGTTGATCAAAGATTTTGTAAAGACAGGGTCTTTAAACATGCGGATGTAGTTGTCCAATCCCACAAACTCAAAGCTAGTCATCGAGTAGTTAAAGAAACTAGTGATGAAGCCCATGATCATTGGAGCTAAGACGAAGACGGTAAAGAAGATTAATACTGGTGCTAAGAATGCGTAGGAAATAACTGTTTCCCGCATACGGATTTTATTGACTTTCACAGTCGGCACCTCACTTTCAAATAGTTTTTGTTTTTTTGATTGTCGTCTGACATTGATGTAAAATCAAAATGAAATTTTTTCCAAGATTAGCCTATGTAAGAACTTCATTTTAATTTTGACCTATCAGTTCCTTACATTTTAAACAAAAGTCCCCCTTTTCGTGTAAGAATGTTCACAGAGAAAAGGGGGGACTCAACTTTTAAATTAGGGCTTATTGTTTAGCTGCTTTTTTGATAGTTTCGTTTGCTTTTTCAGTGAATGCTTTCAAAGCTTCTGCTGGTTGCTCATCGCCGTTTGATACAGCTTGCAACATTGGGAACCAAAGAGTTCTCATTTCAGCAAATCCATCAATTGTGTTGTAGTATGGTGAGTAGTATTGAGTCCAGCCGCTGATAGTTTCCATACGTTTGTCATCGTAAAGTTTTCCAAATGAAGTACGAACTGGGAATGCGCCTGTACGAACAACGTCTTTAGGACCCCACTCTTTATCATCTGCGATGAATTGGATGAATTTCTTAGCTGCTGCGACTTTCTTTTCGTCTTTGTTATTAAATACTGCAAATCCGTTTACAAGGTATTCAAGAGCTGGTTTACCTGAGTCAGATGGGAATGGTACTTCTACCACTTCAACTTTACTTGCTTCCAAAAGTTTAGCTTGGATACCGTTTTGAGCTGGTGCCCAAAGGATTGTGTATGAAGTTTGACCGTTTGCAAAGTTTTGGATGTCTGCTCCACCGTCAAATTGTGAACCGTTGTTCAACAAACCGTCTTTGATCCAGCCAGCTGCTTTTTCAAGACCTTTAACGAATTTAGGATCGTCAGTTGTGTATTTAGTTACTTCTTTATCAGTTACAGAACCGCCGTAAAGGTTAGAGATGAAGGCACGTGTTCCTTGGTCTCCCCCTTGACCAGAACTGAACAATGAACCTGGAGTATATCCTTTATCTTTGAGCGCTTTCAAAACTTTTTCAAAGTCGTCTGTTGTCCAACCTTCTTTAACAAGGTCAGCTACACCAGCGTCTTCCAACATTTTCTTGTTCATAGCCATGTAGAATGGTGCAGAACTGATTGGATACATGTAAGCTTTGTCGCCAGCTTTACTTGCTTGAATGATGTTTTCGTTGTTAACATCTTTTACAAATTCATCTGTAAAGAGGTCATTCAACTCAGCTAATTTACCATTTTTACCGTAATTGATGATACGACCTGGTGCATCAAAAAGTACATCTGGAGCTGTACCAGCTTCGATAGCTGTCGTGATTTTTTCTGGTCCAGATTTGAAGTCGATTGTTTCTAGTTTAACTTTGATATCTGGATTTGCTTTTTCGAAAGCTTCGATGATAGATTTTTCATAAGTTCCAACACCGTCCCCAGATTTTTCTTGAGTAAATACTGGGAATGCCCACCAAGTAATTTCTGTTGTTGCTGCATCGCCTGATTTGGCAGCATCTTTGTTAGCATCTGATTTGCCACAAGCAGCAAGTGATAGAGCCGCAGCACCCGCAAGTACTGTACAAGCTAGTTTTCTAAATTTCATTTGTATTCTCCTAAATGATGTTAAGCGTATCCGAATTGGATAAAGAGCAATGTCGACTTTGTATACGTTTTCATTTTTTCCTACTAATCAACCACTCTCCTCGTTTTTTATATGATGTTACTTAAGACCGGCAACAAAGCGTTCCGTAATCTCTTTTGGTCTAGTAATAGCGCCACCTACAACGATGCCTCGCACTCCATAACCTAGGATTTGCTTAGCTTGTTCTGGTGTATGAATTTTTCCTTCAGCAATGACGTCCACCCCTGCGTCGCAGAGTTTTTTGATGAGTTCAAAATCTGGGCCATCCACTTTTGGACTGTAAGAAGTGTAACCTGATAGAGTTGTACCGACAAAGTCAATTCCTGCCTCTACTGCTGTTAAGCCTTCTTCAAAGGTACTTGTATCCGCCATCAATAATTGATTTGGATATTTTTCCTTCACTTGGCGAATAAATTCTTGAATCTCTAAACCGTCATAACGTTCACGCTTAGTACAGTCAAGAGCGATAACTTCGATATCAAGCGCAGCTAATTCATCAACTTCCTTCATTGTAGCAGTAATGAAGGGTTCTTGTGGTGGGTAGTCTCGCTTGATAATCCCGATAATTGGAAGTTTTGTAACTTCCTTGATTTCCTTGATATCTCGGACACTGTTTGCCCGAATACCAACCGCTCCACCTTGCTCTGCTGCTTTGACTAGCAAGGGGATTACTCCTCCCGCTTCTGTGTAGAGCGGTTCATGAGGAAGAGCCTGGCAAGAAACAATGATTCCATCTTTAATCTGTTCAATCAAAGCTTCTTTACTAATTTGTGGCATCCACTTTCCTCCTTTTCTTTTTCTTGTGCTTATGTGACTATTATAGCTCATTATTAAAACGCTTTCAATGTTTTGTACTAGAATAGATTGAAGTTTCAAAACAATTTTATGTAACAATTCATCCTGAAAGTAGTTTCAGACGTCTAAAATCCCTCCCAGTACCTCTCAAAACCTTGAAAACATCGCTTTTTACTCGTAAAAACGAAAGAAAAAGGCCGTAACACCCTCTGGTTACGACCCTTTCTACTAAAAGAGCATGCTTCTCTATAAAACCTTTAAGTTTTATCTATTTCACTAATATTCTTTTTTCTTACCAATGGCGAACATGCCAAGAAGTATCCCCACAAGTCCTACACTTGCAAGAGTTGCAGCATCTTTACTTCCAGTTTCAGGAAGTGCTTGCTGATGTCTTGCAGGCGCTGCTGGTGCCTGATAGGTCTTGTCTTGTGACATGGCCTCAACCACAATCTCTTGCTCACCTTTGAATTCTGGGACTTCATGTATAGCTGCTTCTGCACCATTGACACCGCCTACAAATTCTGGAGATTCTGCTCTTGCTGCTTCTACTGCGTTCACACCACCTGTAAATTCTGGTTGTTCATGAACCGCTGCTTCTACACCATTAACTCCACCTACAAATTCTGGAGCATTGGCTACAGCTGCTTCCTCGCCATTGACACCGCTATTGAATTCTGGTACTTCATGTACGGCTGCTTCTGCACCGTTGACAGCTCCTTCAAAGGCTGGATTCTCAGGAGTGACAAGACTGTCGATGTTGACACCACCGCTAAATTCTGGTTGTTCATGAACCGCTGCTTCTACACCGTTGACGCCGCCTGTGAATTCTGGAAGTTCTACTATCGGTGCTGCTTCTTCACCTACTGTACCAATAGGTTCAGTATACTCTGGGAGCTCCGTTACAGCTGCTTCACTACCATTGACTCCACCAGTAAATTCTGGAAGTTCAGCAGTCGCAGCTTCTACACCATTCACACCACCTGTGAATTCTGGTACTTCGTTAACAGCAGCTTCACTACCGTTGGCAGCTCCAGGAATACCTGCTCCTTCAAGACTCACTGGAAGGTTGTGCATACTCTCGATCGCTCCAGAAGCAAGGCCAGTTATCTCCTGACCTAGATCTGACTTGTCTATTGTAAATAGCAAAGTCTTAGTATCGTACTGGGTCATAAAGTTTATTTTTTTACCATTTGCCAACTGAAGTGTTGGTACTTTGTTGACTAGAACTTCTGAATCAAACTCTACTGCAAGAATTCCTGGCCATTTTTCAATAACATTTTTAACTTTGGCTTCTTTAGGAGAAATTCTTTCCTTCACTAAGAAATCCCAGTTGAATTTCTTGAAGGATAGAGTATAAGGATTGCCACCAGCTTCATGATGCTCGTACAAGAGACCAAATTCTTTTGGTCCGATCTGTTGAAGTGAGTTATAGGCATACTCCCCTTCTTGAATCAACTGATGATGCAACCAAGTCAACTCGCCATCTTCTTCTACGCGAGCTACTCGAATATAGCCATTCTTACGACCTGGGCCGTTGGCATTTGCTAGAAGGATGTACTCTTTACCATCTTGAACCGTATGAGTTGCCGCCATTTGAACATAAACATCAGGTACATCATAGCGCGCTACATAGTTGTCCCATGTAATACCACCATCATTACTTGTCGCAACCTGCAAATCACCAGTCAAACCACGCATAAAGAGTTTCAACTGACCATTGTTCAGCTGAACAACTGAAGCCTCCGTATTTTGAGCATAGTAATTGTTCATGTTACTTGAATCAACTACTGTACCATCATAAAGTGTACGGTTATCATTGACACCGCCACCCATATGCCAAGTCTTACCATGGTCATCTGAGTAGATGATACGAGATGATTGAGAACCATTGAGGTGGTTTGTTCTGTTTGTCGTATAGACAGGGACGACAATCCGACCTTTATGAGGTCCATTCTGGAGGGTAATGCCCACTCCAGGTCCCACACCTAAGAATTTCATCCAATCAGCTTTGACCATTGGAGTAATATCTTGTGGTGCAGACCAAGTTTTACCATCATCATCACTGTAAGACATCCATAGGTAGCTGTCTTTAGCAATTCTAAATGGAGAAGTTTTATTACTTGTAAAGTAGATATTTCCTAGTAACTGCTCACCCTGATAAAGATCACCTTTATCGCTATAAGCCGGCTTGACTGGATTTACAACAACACGGTAATCCGTTGCCTGACCATCTGGTGTGTAGACAAGGCCATTTTCACGAATAGTATAGGCCCCATTTTCTCCTTCACGATAGAGAATTTGGTAGGTTTTCCCATCAATTTCTTTATAAGCTTCCTCTTTTTCAGCTGACATCCCAAAGATACCTTTTCCTTCTGGGAACATATCATAGACTGAAAAGATTCGTTTGGTTTCAGTATCTTGGGCTAAAACCATATCGATATTTACTGGTGAACCAACAGATGGATCAGTAGCTTTTGGATTGTCGCGTAGATTCGTAAGTGTGATACGATCGCCCCATGTTTGACCCTGATCTTCACTTCGTTTGACGACCATACCGATATCTCCCCAGTCATAGTGGTGCAAGCGGCGTTCGTCAGCTCCAGCAATCAAAGTTCCCTTGTCAGTCTTAAGGAGGGCTGGAATACGATAGCTATTAATACCATCTGGATTTGATTGCCCATTTTTACCAGCTTCAAAGACATCCTTTTTATCTGTTATCTCAGCTCCTTCTGGAAGCTTTTTCTCTAATTCGGATCTTTCAAAGAGGTAGCTACGATTTTGAACTTCTTCTGGACTCAAGGCACGATCGTAAACAGTTAGATTACGAACTTGTAAGCCTGCCCCCCAAACCATACTTCCTGCACGATTTGTGGTACCAATTTGCATATGATTTACATCAGGCATATCTTTGATAAAGCGTCCTGATTTCTTACTTGTTCGTGACAAGACTCCATTTACATAGAGACGAACTTGTCCATCTGGAGAATCTGCACTTGGTCTTTCAACTGTAAAGGTTACTGAATTCCACTGACCTGGTTTGACTGTTAATGGTGCGTCTGTGTATCTATCATAAAATTGGTCGCCGTTTTGATCGCGGCCCTCAATCAAGGCAACGTTGTTGTAAACAGCCATAGTGAAATATTCATTTCGAACCGTATCACTTGAGGCTGAGAAAAGGTTGTAAAATGCTGGTGCAGAAGCATCTGGTTTGAACTCCATATGAATGGTCGCATTTTGAAGCTGTTTCAGTTTGTCCAATTGCTCTGTCAGATCAATTCTATTGCTATTTGCAGCATTAGTCTCTACATCTTCCTTTTCAAGAACAGTATTGGCGTTCTCTAACTCTTTTGCATAAAAGTCACGAGGAATACTTCCAACCTCTTCCTCACCTTCGTCTTCTGCTTCTGTTTCCGGTGCCGCTGTTTCTGTTGGAGCTTCAGAACCTGGGTTAGCTTCTGTTCCACTATTATTTACTGTAGTTACTTGGTCTCCAAGCTCCTTATCTAGATTAGCAAGATTTCCTGTTTCTGCTTCTTTTGACAATTCTGGCAAAGCTTGTCCAGCTGTTTCACCACTGGTTGCTGGAGCTTCTTGAGCTAAAGCTGGTGAAGCACCAAAAACAACTGCTCCAATCACTACTGAAGCCGCTCCAACTGCAAATTTCCGAATTCCATATCTCTGTTTTCTATCAAAATCTCTCTGTTTCATGTGTTCCCTTCCTTTATTTTTACTTAAAATTTTTAGCCTTTCAGACTAGCTGCAAATAAGAAACTGTATTATTGAATGAAATTGCCATTCTTTGTAAATGAAATGCTGTTGCTCTTTTATAAATTCCATGTTAAAAGATTCGCAACTAGCTATACTCCTTTCACTTTTTATCTTAATCATATTATATAATAAATATTTTAAATTTCAGACTTTATATAGTCGCTTAGTTTATAAAATACATGTTATAATAAAGCTATGGCATATAGTACAGATTTTAAACAACGAGCATTAGATTA
>JAQDPW010000023.1 GCA_027659245.1 Streptococcaceae bacterium AM104-57 | reverse complement strand
GCAATACAGAACTAAATCCTTCGGATAAATTAATTGTCTAACTTTTTGGGGTCAGTACAGATGTTGGAATTTATGAGGACCTTGCTGGATATTATTTTTCTTCATAGTATGTTGTGTTATAATGTAGATACGATATGAATAAATTAAAATATCTCTGTAAATTCTGTAAATGTCACTTTGTGTAAATATGAGTAAATTTGAATCTAGAGAATGATAGGAAATGGTTTAGAATGATAAGTTTAGAGCTGATGTCTGAAGAAAATAGCATAGATGTTTATTCTTTTGAAAAAGAAAATCGGGAGTATTTTGAGCGAAGTTTACCCCCTAGACCAGCCCACTATTTTGACTCAGAAGGTTTTAAAGAGATTACAAGGGAATTGTTAAGGGAACAAGAGAATCATGATGTCTATATGCATCTTATTAGAGATTCACAAGGCACTATGGTTGGAAGAATCAATTTAAGTGTTTTAGGGAAGGATAGAAAAACAGCAGAACTTGGATATAGGATTGGAGAAAATGTTACCAATTTAGGTTATGCAAGTGAAGCGGTTAAACTCGTTTTAGAAAAGGCCTTTACTACTTATGGTTTACATAAGATTATCGCAGGGACGGCAAGGGACAATCTGGCTTCTCAGAGAGTGCTTTTAAAAAACGGTTTCACCTTTAGTAAAATCATAGAAAATGACTTTCAAATGCATAACGAGTGGATTCATACGGCAGTATTTGAGATAAGGAATCTATAGCATCATCATTCCCAGTCGTTTGCCAAAACTCAACATTCCTAGTAGACATTCGTCTGCTTTTATACGGAAAATATAATAGAATGAATCTAGAACAGTACACCAAGACTGCTAAAAATGTTTTAGAATCTATATTGTACTACTCTAAGTTCAATCCACTGTAGCATTCTTTGTTCTTGTTTTTAGTTCTCTATCGTCATGATTACAAGCCAATTTGTATCTATAATATCTCTTTATTAGCCTTGTTTCTTGTCAAACTTTTTAATCCTCAGATCAAGACGAATATCTTATCAGCTAGTTTTGCTATGGGATTTAATATTCTATTGAATATATCAATTGTCTGTTATCTTTACTTTCTTGAGTTAAAAACTCTTAGTTTTAGTTCTTTTTTACTTTTTTGCTTACTCTACTATATAAAAATTTTTATCATTCCCTTATGGCTGGTTTATAGTCAAAATTCTAAGTATGATCCTTATCTGGTACATAGTAATTTCTTTAAGGGGAATGCTTCAGATGTAATTCATGTTTAATTTTATAAAAATGATGACTTTCTACTTTTTGGTAGGAAGTTTTTTATTATTTCCATATCGAAATAGTTGACAGATGTAATTTAGGGCGTTACAATAATTAATAAGTTCGATATAGAACAAAAAAGGAGACAAAATGGACAAGATGTTAGGAGGCTACCAAGCTCTACAGATTCGACTGTTAAACGGGCGTATCTTTCAAAAACTCTTGAGCAAGCAACCAGATGCTCAATACAGAAGTGAACAAGGGAAAATTTTAACAATCTTGTGGAAGCAAGAGTTGGGTTGTGCTACTGCGACCGATATCGCTCTTGCGACGGGTCTAGCCAATAATACATTGACCAGTATGGTTAAGAAATTAGAAGAACAGGGTTTGGTTGCGATTAAGCCTTGTACACAGGATAAAAGGAAAAAATATATCTCTTTGACAGACCTCGGTTGGGCACAAAAAGAAATTGGAGACCGTGTCAGTAAAAAATTGGGGGAGATTTTCTACCAAGGCTTTTCGGATCAAGAAATCCGAGAATTTGAGGCCTATCAAGAGCGTATTATCACAAATCTAAAGGCTAAAGAAAATGACATCTAGGGAAAGGGAGTAACAGTTATGATTGGAATAACAGGTGTAACAGGGAAATTAGGTTCCTATGTGGCGAATCTTATAGATCAAAAAGGAATCGCTTCAGTCCATCTAGCACGAAGCCCAGAGCGTGCAAAGATCTATGCGTCAGCGGAAATTCGTAAAATAGTGTATGCAAATACTCCAGAGGTGGTTGAGGCCCTAAAGGGGATCGATGTCTTGTTGATGGTCTCTGCTCGGGAAAATCTAGAGCGTGTCAAGGAGCACAAGGACTTTTTAGATGCTGCAAAGCTAGCAGGAGTAGAGTATATCGTCTATGCCTCCTTTTATGGGGCAGATGAGAAGGCAACTTTCACCTTGTCTCGAGATCATGCCCAGACGGAAGCCTATATCAAGGAGTTAGGGTTCACCTACACTTTTTTGAGAGATAATTTTTACTTGGACTTCCTGATTGATATGGCGCTTGAAAATGGAGAGATTCGTGGTCCGGCAGGCAGTGGTCTTGTGTCAGCTGTTGCCCGTAAGGACACATCTAGGGTTGCAGCAGAGATTCTTTTAAATCCTAAGGAGTGGGAAAATCAAACTTTGAATTTGACAGGGCCAGAGGATCTTTCCATGGAAGAAATCGTAGCGCTTCTCTCAAAAGAGACCGGTAAGGCCATCGCGTATGTGGATGAAACAGTAGAAGAAGCTTATGAGTCACGGAAAAAATGGCCAGCACAAACTTGGGAGTACGATGCCTGGGTCAGCACTTATACAGCTATCAAAGTTGGGGAACAAGCTGGGGTTTCAACAGATATCGAAAAAGTCCTAGGGCATCCGGCAAGTAGCCTATTGGATACTCTTAGAGATAGAAAACTTATAGAGGAAGAACATGATTGAATACAAACATGTAGCCTTGCGCTACACGGATGAGGACATTTTAAAAGATGTCAATCTCCGCATTGAAAATGGAGAATTTATGGTGCTAGTGGGTCCTTCAGGATCTGGAAAGACCACCATGATCAAGATGATTAACCGTCTTTTGGAGCCGACAGATGGCAATATCTATATGGATGGAAAACGCATCAAGGACTATGATGAACGAGAGTTACGTCTTTCTACTGGTTATGTTTTGCAGGCCATTGCTCTCTTTCCAAATCTAACAGTTGCTGAAAATATTGCACTGATTCCTGAGATGAAGGGCTGGAGTAAGGAACAAATAGCCTCTAAAACAGAAGAACTATTGGACAAGGTGGGTCTGCCTGCTGTAGAGTATGCAAAGCGCATGCCTAGTGAGTTATCGGGAGGAGAGCAACAAAGGGTAGGGATTGTTCGTGCTTTAATTGGACAACCCAAGATTCTCCTTATGGATGAGCCTTTCTCTGCTCTAGATGCCATCTCAAGAAAACATCTCCAAGACCTGACAAAGGCCTTGCATCAGGAATTTGGGATAACAATTATTTTTGTTACTCATGATACAGACGAAGCCTTGAAATTAGGCGATAGAATTGCTGTTTTACAGGATGGGGAGATTCGCCAGGTTGCAGAACCTAAAACAATTTTACAAGCACCTGCGACAGACTTTGTAGCAAACTTGTTTGGAGGTGGGCTTCATGTCTAATTTCATTTCAACCTTTCAGGAGCGATTTAGTGAATGGGTAACAGCTCTGGGACAACACTTACAATTATCTCTTTTGACCTTATTGGTCGCTATTTTTCTGACCATCCCACTTGCGGTTTATCTAAATGGTCATAAAAAAGCAGCGACCTGGGTGCTACAAGTTGCAGGTATCTTCCAGACCATTCCTTCAATGGCTTTGTTGGGGCTCTTTATTCCTTTCATGGGGATTGGAACATTACCAGCACTCACAGCCCTTGTCATTTACGCTATTTTCCCGATTTTAGAAAATACAATCACAGCCCTGAACGGCATTGATCCTAGTCTTGAGGAGGCAGGGATTGCTTTTGGGATGACCAAGTGGGAGCGACTCAAGAAGTTTGAAATTCCACTTGCCATGCCAGTCATTGTATCGGGGGTTCGAACAGCGACCGTTATGATTATTGGGACAGCGACTCTAGCAGCTCTTGTGGGAGCTGGTGGATTGGGCTCCTTTATCCTTTTGGGAATTGATCGTCGGAATGCTAGTCTCATTTTAATCGGAGCAATCTCATCAGCCATCTTGGCCATTCTCTTTAATGTTGTTCTCAAATGGTTGGAAAAGGCAAAGTTGCGTACGATTGTTTCGACCTTTGCTGTCATGATCCTTGGTTTGGGAGTTAGTTATGTTCCAAGCATGATTCCACATAATGAGAAAAACAATCTCGTCATTGCTGGGAAGTTAGGACCTGAACCTGAGATTCTCATGAATATGTATAAACTTCTCATCGAGGAAAATACGGATATGACGGTGACGGTTAAACCCAATTTTGGGAAGACAGACTTTCTTTACCAAGCGCTGAAAAAAGGGGATATTGATATCTATCCAGAATTTTCTGGAACAGTGACAGAGAGTCTCCTCCAATCATCTCCACAAATTGGGCATGACCCAGAAAAGGTTTACGAGGTAGCTCGTGATGGTATTGCCAAACAGGATCAACTAGCCTTTCTTAAACCCATGGCTTATCAAAATACTTATGCTATAGCAGTTCCTAAAAAAATTGCGCAAGAATATGGGCTTAAGACGATTTCAGACTTGAAAAAAGTGGAAGGACAGCTCAAGGCAGGATTCACTCTGGAGTTTAATGACCGTGAGGATGGAAACAAGGGCTTGCAGTCTGTTTATGGACTAAATCTCAATGTGGCAACAATGGAGCCAGCCCTTCGCTACCAAGCCATCCAGTCAGGTGACATTCAAATTACAGATGCTTACTCAACGGATGCTGAAATTGCTCGGTATGATTTAGTGGTTTTGGAGGATGATAAACAACTCTTCCCACCATATCAAGGTGCTCCACTCATGAAAGCTGAATTACTCGAAAAACATCCTGAGTTGGAAGCTATTCTTAATAAACTAGCTGGTAAAATCACCGAGAGCCAGATGAGTCAGTTCAACTACCAGGTTGGTGTGGAAGGCAAGTCGGCCGAAACAGTAGCGCGTGAATTTCTCCTTCAAGAAGGAATACTTCAAAAATAAATATAGAAATTACTTTATACTAACAAAAAACCCATCTTGCTTTTTAGATAAGATAGGGTTTTTGTATTAGAATAAAAGTAGTATAAGTGTCAATACTATAGCAAATGTAATTCTGATGATATGGTGAGACTTTTTAAAGGTTCCTTTCTGTTTGTCATTCCAATAGGCTCCGTAGCAAATCAAACCACAGCCAATCAGCCAAATAGATAGTGCGACAATCGGCAAAAAGAAGTAGCAGAAGATAGATAAGGTAGCAAAGAAGTAGAGGAAGATAGATAAGGTAGCAAGGATACTTCCGATAAGGAGAAGCTGATTTCCTAATTGTTAAATGAAGTGATATACTTGAAGAATTTGGATCAAATCTATTTTGCTCTTCCGATTTTAATTTTTTATCAAAACATGCTATACTGTAGCATAGAAATAAACGATCACTTAGCAATGAAGTATAGTGAGAGTTGAAAGGATTGGAAAATGAATAAACAACCGCAAATCATGGAAAAAGAACGTTTGGGGGCTTTTATAGATGCAGTTTTAGCCATCGTTATGACTATCTTGGTGCTTGAGTTGGAAAAACCGAAGACATTTGATGTACAAGGATTATGGGAGCTTCGAACAAATTTTCTCGCCTACGCCATCTCTTTCTTTTGGCTAGGAGCTATGTGGGCCAATATTCACGCTGCCTCCCACCTTATTCAAAAAATCAGTCAAAAAACGGTTTGGGCTACCATTGTCATGCTTTTTTTCTCCTCTCTTTTTCCTTATACAACGCAGCTCATAGCGACTCACTTTACGAATGGAACTATGCAGGCCTTTTACGGAGTCATCGTTCTACTGATTACTTTTTCAGTCTTATGGTATTATCGTACGCTTGAGGAGGTAAATGATGGCGCAGAAATGTATGGGTTGAATGCAGATCGCCAAAAATGGTTGATCTGGGACATTGGCATTAAGATTCTTGGATTAATCTTGTCCCTGACGATTTTTCCGGCAGGAGTTGGGATTTCAGTCCTAGTGACCCTTCTATTTATTGTCATTCCTAAACAATTTAATCCATAAAAAGTCAAAACGAGCCCTTTTGGACTCGTTTTTCTGTTTAATTATGGACATGTAGGATTTCCAAATAAAACTGGATCACTTCTTGTTCGGAGTAGGACTTGCCTTTTTTCAACCACCAGCTGAGGGTTTCAATGAAATGGCTGACGACTAGGTGTTTGAGATAGGAGTGAGGAATGTTGGGGTACGATTGGATTAGTTCGTCGGCTACCATTGGGTAGACATCATGTTCCAGTTCTTTTCGCAGTTGCCGGATAAAATAATCGTTTTTAGAGAGCAAGAGACTGGTTACATGGTCTTGATTTTTCTTGAAATGCTGAAAGATATGGGCTAGGTAGTCTTGTGGTGAGAGGTGTTCAGCACGATCAAAGAGATGGTGAAAGAGCTTTTGACAGAGTTCATCTAGCAATAATTCCTTACTCTCGTAATGGCTATAAAAGGTCGAGCGCCCCACATCAGCAAGGTCAATAATTGCTTGAACGGTGATAGCCTCGTAGTCTTTTTGATTGAGTAATTGTAAAAAAGCAGCATAGATAGCTTTTCGAGTCTTGGTAATGCGACGATCTTGAGTACTCATATGGACAATTTGAACAAACTGTTCGGTAACATACAGAGCGAACGGTTTGCCCCTATCCTTTCTTTTTGGAGTGAGAGATAATACTAGTAAAGATAATAATTATACTACTATTATACCAAAGGAGGATGAAAAAATGAGTTCAAAATATACTGTTTGGTTAGCTTTTTTCTTGAATTTGAGTTATGCCACTATTGAGTTTATCGCAGGTGGAGTATTTGGTTCTAGTGCTGTTCTTGCTGATTCTGTTCATGACTTGGGAGATGCGATAGCCATAGGCATATCAGCCCTTCTGGAAACAATTTCCAATCGTGAAGAAGATAGTCATTACACCTTGGGTTACAAACGGTTTAGTCTCTTAGGAGCCTTGGTAACGGCTGTGATTCTTATGATAGGGTCTGTCCTAGTGATCTTGGAAAATATCACAAAGATCGTTCATCCACAACCTGTCAATGATGAAGGTATCCTCTGGCTAGGAATTATTGCCATTACTATCAATGTGCTTGCGAGTCTAGTGGTTCGTAAGGGGAAAACGAAGAATGAGTCTATTCTTAGCCTACATTTTCTGGAAGATACCCTGGGGTGGCTGGCTGTTATCCTGATGGCCATTGTTCTGCGATTTACCGATTGGTATATCTTAGATCCTCTCTTATCGCTTGTCATTTCCTTCTTTATCTTGTCAAAAGCCATTCCACGTTTTTGGTCTACGCTCAAGATTTTCCTTGATGCCGTGCCAGAAGGAGTAGATATCAAGCAGGTCAAGAGTGATTTGGAACGGTTGGAGTATGTGGCTAGTATCAATCAGCTTAACCTCTGGACCATGGATGGTTTGGAGAAAAATGCCATTGTCCATGTTTGTGTAAAAGAAATTGAACAGATGGAGCTCTGCAAGGAATCGATTCGAAGCATACTCAAAGATTGTGGTTTCCAAAATATCACCATCGAAGTGGATGAAGACTTGGCGACCCACCGCGCCCACAAGAGAAATATAGAGGAGTTGGAAGTAGAAAGTGAGCAAGAGTACCATCATTAATTACAAAGAGACTCCTAGAGAAGTAGATTTCCTAGGAGTTTTGTTTTATTCATATTTCTTATCTGCTAAATCTTTCAAACGAATATCTGGATTCAGAGACACCAAATGGTAGGTGATTAGAGCTTCAGGATCAGATAGTGGAATCAACATTCGTTTTCCTTGAAGTTTCTCTCTGTCTTTGCTAAGATTGGTTGCAAAGCGTGGTAGTGTGGAGTTATTGGCTAATTCATCAAATTCAAAACGACTGGATTGAACAAGGAATTTAGAAGCAGGCATTTTCTCTAAGACTAGGTCGTTCCAGAAACCAATCTGATTCATCAGAAGGAAGTTATAGCCATCAATGTCTGTAAAGCTAACAGTGCTCTCTTTAGCCAAGGTGTGATCTAGGGGAACGACGATATCCAGACTTTCCTTGAGATAAGGCAGACAATCAGTCGAGTCTCCCTCATAGGCGAAGGGTAAAACGGCTAAATCAGTGGTCTTATTTTCAATTGCTTCAAGCACTTCACTAGTAGAACAAACCTTGTGCTGGATTTGCATATTGGGATAGCGAATAGTTAACTCTGGGAGGAGAGTCCAAAGGGGAGCTGGAGCAACAGAGGTTACTGTGATGGTCTTGAGGCTCTGGTCATAATCCCTCACTTCTTTAATTCCTTCTTGGCTTGTTATTAAAATGCGTCGAGCTACTTGAACAGCACGTTCACCTGTTTCATTCAGTGAAATCCGATTGACACTACGGTCAAAAAGAGGGACACCGAAGTCTTCTTCTAAATGGTACATGGAACGTGAGAGGGAAGGAGTAGAAATCAAGAATTGTTCAGCGACTTTGGAGAGGGTTCCTAATTCTTTAAAAGCAACAAGTTGTTCTAGTTCCTCGAGGTTTAGCATAGTAGCCTCCTTTTAGGTTTCATTATATGCAAAGTACTTTCCTTTATTGATAGTGTACAAAATTATTGATTAGATGTAAACTAGAATCATCAAAAGAAACAAGGAGTCATAAAATGATTTACAAAACCTTAAACAATAATGTTAAAATACCTCAATTAGGATTTGGAGTCTTTCAGACACCTGTTGAAGAAACCAAACGTATTGTCCTAGATGCTATCGAGATTGGTTATCGTTCCTTTGATACTGCTCAAATTTATGGGAATGAAGCAGGTGTGGGAGAGGTTGTCCAAGAGTCAGGTATTCCACGTGAAGAATTCTTTATCACGACCAAGATTTGGATTTCGAATGCCGGCTATGAAAGAGCCAAGGTTTCGATTGAAGAATCCTTGAAAAAACTACAAACAGATTATATTGATCTTTTGCTGGTTCACCAACCTTTCGGTGATTATTATGGAACTTATAGAGCTATGGAAGAAGCGTACAAGGCTGGGAAGGTTCGTGCCATCGGGGTATCTAACTTTTCACCCAATCGTTTTATCGATTTACAGTATTTTGTGGAAATTAAACCGGCTGTTAATCAGATAGAAACACATGTTTTCTATCAACAAAAAGAAGCCAAAAAGTATTTGGAAAAATACAATTGCCAGATTGAATCTTGGGGGCCTTTTGCGGAAGGAAAGAATGACTTCTTTAATACTCCTTTGTTGAAGGAAATTGGAGAAAAGTATGGCAAATCAGTAGCGCAAGTAGCTCTACGATTCTTGATTCAAAGTGATGTTGTTGTCATCCCTAAGTCGGTTCGAAAAGAACGGATGCAAGAGAACTTTGATATTTTTGACTTTGAGTTAACAGAAGATGAAATGAAGAGTATAGAAAAATTGGACCTAGAAAGTACACTCTTTCATGATCATCAAGAACCAGAAACAGCAGAAAGATTTTTATCTTTTTTAAGCTAGTCTAATTTTACCATCATCAAATAGGAGGAGAAGCGATAAAAGTTTCCTTAAGAGTTTTTCCTCTTACAATATGGGATATAAAAGTGTATACTTGAAGTAGTTACATACAGAGAGGTAAATGTTTATGAAATCAGCAGTCTATAAAAAAGCAGGTCAGGTTGGTATTGAAGAGGTTAAACGTCCAAGCATTCAAGAGGCAGATGATGCCATTATTCGCGTTGTTCGTACTTGCGTTTGTGGTTCAGACCTCTGGAGCTACCGTAATCCAGACATTGAAAAGGGGCATCAAAATAGCGGTCACGAAGCTATTGGAATCGTCGAAGAAATCGGAGATGCTATTACAACGGTCAAACCAGGAGATTTTGTCATTGCGCCTTTCACCCATGGCTGTGGGGAGTGTGACGCTTGTCGCGCTGGCTATGATGGAACTTGCGATCGCCATATTGGAACCAACTGGTCTGATGGAGTGCAGGCAGAGTACATGCGTTTTGAATATGCAAACTGGGCACTCGTAAAAATCCCTGGACAACCGTGCGATTATACAGAAGCCATGCTCAAATCCTTCTTGACTTTGGCAGATGTCATGCCGACGGGCTACCATGCTACGCGTGTGGCTCATGTTAAACCAGGTGACAAAGTGGTAGTAATCGGTGATGGGGCAGTTGGACAATGTGCTGTTATTGCAGCCAAAATGCGTGGAGCTTCCCAAATCGTCCTCATGAGCCGTCATGAAGATCGACAAAAGCTGGCTCTGGAATTCGGTGCTACAGCGGTAGTTGAAGAACGTGGTCAAGAAGGTATTGCTAAGGTTCGTGAAATCCTTGGTGGCGGAGCGGATGCTGCCCTTGAATGTGTCGGTACTGCAGCAGCTGTTGATCAAGCCCTAGGTGTCCTTCACAATGGAGGACGCTTAGGATTTGTTGGTGTGCCTCACTACAATAACCGTGCTCTTGGTTCGACCTTTGCCCAAAACATCTCTGTAGCAGGTGGAGCAGCTTCTGTTACCACCTATGACAAACAGTTCTTACTCAAGGCTGTCCTTGATGGAGACATCAATCCAGGTCGTGTGTTCACTCATAGTTATCGCTTAGATGAGATTGATCAAGCTTATAAAGATATGGATGAACGCAAGACTATTAAGGCTATGATTGTGATTGAATAGAAAAGAAAATCCTAATAGAGAGTGAACTCTTATTAGGATTTTTTATTGTAAACAGTTGTATTTAATGCAAGGTGCTTTCTCTTAAAGTCAGCTTGGTTCCCAGCATAGTGAGGCTTGGAATTTTGCGTCCGTGGAGTACTTCTCTATTAAGGATATCCATGCCTGTGCGACCCATTTCCTCTGTATAAACAGTGATACTTGAAAGTGGTGGGAAAACTTGTTTGGTCAAGCTAGTGTCATTAAAGGAAATTAAACTCACTCGCTCTGGCAGGTGGATACTAGCTTCTTGAAGTGCCCGAAGGGCACCGATTGCCAGACTATCGCTTGCAGCAAAAAAGGCAGATGGAAGTTGTTCACCCAAGTTTTGAATTGCATGTTTCATTAAGTCGTAGCCAGATTGGGCAGAAAACTCTCCTTGGAAAATCAGCTCTTCATGATAGATTCCCAGTTCCTGTGTGTAGCTGATAAAGGCTTCAAGTCGTTTGTCATGGATTTGTTCCTCTTGATCAGTCGTAATCTCGAGTCCAGTCAGAATTCCAACCCTGTCCATGCCTTGATTGATAAAATAATCCAAAACTTGTTTGACAGCATTTGAAAAATCAGTGATGACACAAGTATGCCCTAAAGCCAGAGTGTCACTATCTAAAAATACTAGAGGCTTTTGATATTCCTCGAATGAAGCAATCTGTGCTCGACTAAATTTACCAATACAGAGGATACCAATCACTTCCTCACTAAGCGTGAAAGGTTGGTCGTTAAAATAGCGCAAAATGTCATAGTCTAACTCTTGAGCTCTCTTTTCAATTCCAAGACGGATCTGGTAGTAGTAGAGATCTTCTAATTCTCCTTGTTCGCTCACCCACTGGATGATAGCAATTTTTTGTTTGAGTTTATGACTTTCGCCTGTTTTGAGATGTTTTGTATACCCTAGTTCTTCTGCGACGGTTAAGATACGATGTCGAGTTTCTTCTGTAACAGATAGGCTCTGATCGCGATTGAGAACGCGGGATACAGTTGCGATCGAGACAGAGGCTAGCTGAGCGATATCTTTGAGTGTAGCCATAATTCCCCTCCTTTTTAGGTTATTATAGCATATTTTTGTTGCTTTTTACCTATAGTTTAGTAAAATATAGGTAAAAATGTTGACCAAAGCAAAACCCTTGGGTACAATAGAAGAAAACGATTACAGGTTAAGTTTTTTTACCTAACAATTGTCAAAGGAGAATTCATATGACACAACATCTTACTGCTGATGCACTTCGCAAGGACTTTCTTGCTGTTTTTGGTCAAGAAGCAGATCAAACCTTCTTTTCACCAGGCCGTATCAACTTGATTGGGGAGCATACTGACTACAACGGTGGCCATGTTTTCCCAGCAGCTATTTCACTAGGAACTTATGGGGCTGCTCGCAAGCGCGATGATCAAGTTTTGCGTTTCTACTCAGCCAACTTTGAGGATAAAGGAATTATCGAAGTTCCTCTAGCTGACCTTAAGTTTGAGAAAGAGCACAACTGGACCAACTATCCAAAAGGTGTCCTTCATTTCTTGCAAGAAGCTGGCCATGTGATTGACAAAGGTTTTGATTTCTATGTCTTTGGGAATATCCCAAATGGTGCTGGTTTGTCATCTTCAGCTTCTTTGGAGCTATTGACAGGTGTCGTGGCAGAATACCTCTTTGACCTAAAATTGGATCGTCTAGATTTAGTAAAAATCGGAAAATTGACAGAGAACAACTTTATCGGTGTTAACTCTGGTATCATGGACCAATTTGCTATCGGTATGGGGGCAGACCAACGTGCTATTTACCTAGATACTAATACTCTAGAATACGACTTGGTTCCTCTTGATTTGAAGGACAATGTCGTTGTTATCATGAACACTAACAAACGCCGTGAACTTGCGGATTCTAAGTACAATGAACGTCGTGCTGAATGTGAAAAAGCAGTAGAAGAACTCCAAGTGTCCTTAAATATTCAAACCTTGGGTGAATTGGATGAATGGGCTTTTGATGAATACAGCTACCTGATCAAAGACGAAAATCGCTTGAAACGTGCGCGTCATGCAGTTCTTGAAAACCAACGTACACTTAAAGCACAGGCGGCTCTTCAAGCAGGAGATTTGGACAAGTTTGGTCGTTTGATGAATGCATCTCACGTTTCTCTTGAGCATGATTATGAAGTAACTGGTTTGGAATTGGATACCCTTGTTCACACTGCTTGGACTCAAGAAGGTGTTCTTGGTGCTCGTATGACAGGAGCAGGTTTTGGTGGCTGTGCAATCGCCTTGGTTCAAAAAGATGCTGTTGAGGCCTTCAAGGAAGCTGTAGGCAAGCACTACGAGGAAGTAGTTGGCTACGCTCCAAGCTTCTATATCGCTGAAGTCGCAGGTGGAACTCGCGTCTTAGATTAGGAGAGAAGGATATGGAAGCTGTAATATTTGATTTAGATGGCTTATTAGCCGATACTGAAATCATTTCTCTAAAAGTTTATCAAGAATTGCTTAGAGATTTTGGAATTCCTTTCACAGAAGAAACTTATTCTAGAGACTACAGTGGACATAGGGAAGAGGAGAATGTTCAACGATTTTTGGACACCTATGATTTACCTTGGAACTTTGACCAAACCTTGGATAAAGTTTATGAACTGGAAGCTCAAATCTTAGCCAAAGGTGTAAATTTAAAAAAAGGTGCTAAAAATTTGCTTACATATTTGCAAAGAGAAGGCATTCCAATCGCTTTAGCAACATCAAGTGTTGAATCTCGAGCTAGAATGATATTGGATAGCAATGGTATACTATCCCTATTTGACCATCTAGTTTTTGCAAAAGATGTGAAGCGAAGCAAACCTTACCCTGATATATTTTTAAAGGCCTGTAGTGATTTGAACGTTTTACCAGAGAATTGCTTGGTACTAGAGGATAGTGAAGCAGGGATTGAAGCGGCGTATAGAGCTGGGATTCCAGTTATTTGTATTCCAGATTTAAAAATACCAGCACAGTCTTTCTTAAATAAAACAGAACAAGTTTTTCAAGATTTAGATGCTGTTAGAGACTATTTAGAAAGTAAGAAGGAGGTTTTCTAGTGACCTTAGTAGAAACATTTGTTACCAAAGTCATTGCAGAAAGTACCTTTGAAGAGTTGGATCGGATCTATCTGACCAATCGTGTTTTGGCACTGGTGGGAGATGGGGTTCTTGAAGTCAAGACTGACCAAGATAACTTGATTGACCTTAAAGATCAGCTTGTCGAGGAAGCAGTTCGCTTGGAAACGATTGAAGATAGTCTGGCTGCGCGTGAGATTCTCGGTGCCGACCTCATGGACTTGGTAACCCCTTGTCCAAGTCAGGTTAATCGAGATTTTTGGACAACCTATGCCCAGTCACCAGAGCAGGCGATTGAGGACTTCTACCAACTCAGTCAGAAGAATGACTACATCAAACTAAAGGCTATCGCAAAGAATATTGCTTATCGTGTTCCTTCTGACTACGGTGAACTGGAGATTACTATCAATCTCTCTAAGCCTGAAAAGGATCCAAAAGAGATTGCGGCAGCCAAGTTGGTCAAGTCTAGTAACTATCCTCAATGTCAGCTTTGTATGGAAAATGAGGGCTACCATGGTCGTGTCAATCATCCAGCTAGAAGCAATCATCGCATCATTCGTTTTGATATTTCTGGGCAGGAGTGGGGCTTCCAGTATTCGCCCTATGCATACTTTAATGAACACTGTATTTTCCTAGATAGCAATCATCGTCCTATGGCTATTAGTCGCCAAAGTTTTGAGCGTTTGTTAGCAATCGTAAAGCAGTTCCCAGGCTATTTTGCAGGTTCGAATGCTGATCTACCAATCGTGGGTGGTTCCATTCTGACGCACGATCATTATCAAGGTGGGCGACATGTATTCCCAATGGAAGTGGCGCCTTTACAAAAGAGCTTTACCTTTGAAGGTTTTGAATCTGTCAAAGCAGGAATTGTTCAGTGGCCTATGTCTGTGATTCGATTGACCTCGGATTCAAAAGACGATTTGACCAATCTTGCTGAGAAAATCTTACTGGCTTGGCGTCAGTACTCAGATCCAAGTGTACAGGTCTTGGCGGAAAGCAATGGAACTCCGCATCATACTATCACACCGATAGCCCGTAAACGAGATGGGCAGTTTGAGTTAGATTTGGTCTTGCGGGACAATCAAACATCTCCAGAGCATCCAGATGGTATCTATCATCCCCACAAGGATGTCCAACATATCAAAAAGGAAAATATCGGCTTGATTGAGGTCATGGGCTTAGCCATCTTGCCACCACGCTTGAAGGAAGAAGTGGAGCAGGTAGCAGCTTACCTAGTCGGAGAGAATGTTCTAGTAGCAGATCATCACCAAGAATGGGCGGATGAGTTGAAAGAAAGTCATCCTGGATTGACTGATAAAGACCAAGCTCTTGAAATCGTCCAAGAATCTGTAGGTAAAATCTTTGCTCGAGTTTTGGAAGATGCAGGAGTTTACAAGCAAACAGAAGAAGGACAAGCTGCCTTTATGCGTTTCGTGGAGCAGGTTGGTATTTTGCCCGAATAAGTGCTTCTCTCTTGCGTAGAGTCTTGAAAAGTAGTATCATAGTGTCGTTTGAAATATCAGGAGGAACGTATGAAAGATTTTCACTTTGACGCTATATCTGCCTTTGAAAATTATGAAATTGAAAAAATGAGAGATGGCCACGTTGTGGTGACGACAAAAGTAGTGGACTCTTCACTCAACTACTATGGAAATGCTCATGGTGGCTATCTATTTACCCTATGTGACCAAATCAGTGGTCTTGTGGTGATTTCGTTAGGATTAGACGGAGTGACACTCCAGTCTTCCATCAACTATCTGAAAGCAGGAAATCTAGGGGATGTTCTCACTATCAAAGGAGAATGTGTCCATCATGGACGCACAACTTGTGTTGTCGATGTTGACATCATCAACCAAGATGGTCGAAATGTCTGCAAGGCAACCTTCACCATGTTTGTCACAGGACAACGGTCTGAAGATAGACAGGTGAGAATATAGGGAACATAAAAAAAGAGGCGTAAGCCTCTTTTTTTATTACTTTCCCACTGTAATGCTCTGTCATGCTATTCACTAAATCTTAAGAAATAGCTATCTGGATCTAGAACTGCAAATTCATGAGGATGGATATAATGGTCGCTAATACGAAATTTTCTTTTGTTATATCCTGTGCTCTTCAGAGAAAAAATGTTGCCTATTTAAATAAACTTTAAAAAATGATAAAATATTTGTAAGCCAAGTACTTTAAGGAAATTCAGCATTATGAAAAGCAAAATTTTATTAGGCTCTATGACGCTCCTATCTGCATTTATACTAGCAGCATGCGGAAATGGAGACAAGAAAACAAACGAAACTACAACGGAACCAACAACAGAAGTAACGACAACTGCTCCTACGACAACTGGGGATACTTCTTCTGAGACAAAAGCAGTCTCATATACAGACACTCAACGTATCGGAAGCGATGATATTGGGTATGTTAATATCCCGAAAGATTGGATATTCACTAAAAGCCAATATACGGAAGAAATATTACAGTACGAGTCAAAAGATAAAAATACCAGAGTCCTACTAAATTCTTTCGCTAAAAATGACGTACATCCACAGAACCAGGACGCTTTTGGAGTAAAGTTCATTGCTACTTATTTTTATAATACCCTTCGAAGCGAAGAAACTGTAGTCGATATAGACGATGAATGGTCAAAGGTAGCTGGAATGAACGCCTATGTGCTTAAATCACACAAAAGAAATGGAGAGTATCTTTTTGACTGGTTTTTCCAAAAAGGCGAAAAAGTATACGTCTTCGGACTTGAAGGTACAGAGGAAAATATTACAACTTTCAGACCTATGCTCGAACAATCTTGGGGCTTAGATCCGAATACTCCGGGGAAATAATCCCTAAAAGACTAAAAGAGACTAATCGATGTGATTAGTCTCTTTCTTTTTTTGTTTCTTTTTCCACTGTAGTGTTCTATTATCTTACTCACTAAATCTTAAAAAATAGCCATCTGGATCTAAAACTGCAAATTCATGAGGATAGATATATTGTTCACCAACTCGAAATTCTCTTTTGGTCAATGGACGATGAATAGGATAGTTAGACTCGATTACTTTCTGATAGAGTCTAGGGACATCCTTTATGCCAAAGGAGAGATTGACTCCACGACCAAAGGGGTAGTTTAGTTCAGCTAGTTCCTCCTTACTCCCCTCCTCTAACATTAGTTGGCAATCTTCAAGAGAAAGGAAGAGAAATTTTTCTTCTGGACGCTCGTATTCGATGGTAAAACCCAACAAATCACAGTAGAAGGAACGGGACTGTTCTATATTTGAGACCATAAACTCGGGAATAACGGCATTGTAGTTCATTGTGAAAGTCCTTAAAGTTCAATTTCCAAGACAATCGGTGTATGGTCTTGGCGTGCGCCTGAGTCAATCATATCTGACTTGGTAACCTTGTCTGCTACACGGTTACTTGTGAGCCAATAGTCGATTCTCCAGCCTGTGTTGTTGATTTTTGAAGTCTTGCTGCGTTGTGCCCACCAAGTATAGCGTTCTGGCACATCGCCATGGATATGGCGGAAGGTATCTGTAAATCCTTTGGCTAAAAGGTTTGTAAATCCTTCACGTTCTTCGTCTGTAAATCCTGGTGAACGACGGTTGCTGGCTGGGTTGGCAAGGTCAATTTCCTTGTGGGCAACGTTGTAGTCTCCGGTTGCTAGGACAGGTTTTTGCTTGTCTAGTTGAGCCAAGTATTCCGCATATTTGACATCCCAGACTTGACGTTCTTCCAAACGTTTGAGGCCATCACCAGCGTTTGGTGTGTAAACTTGAGTCACGAAAAATGTATCAAATTCTAGGGTAATGATGCGGCCTTCCGAGTCCATAGTAGAAGGGGCACCGATTTCTGGGAAGCTGATAGTTGGAGTCAGTTCTTTCTTATAGAGGAACATGGTTCCAGCGTAGCCTTTACGAGCAGGCTCTTGAGAGGAACGCCAAGTATTTTCATATCCAGGGAAGAGTTCTTCTAACACCTCGAGATGTTTTTTAGTAGGCCCTGTAGCTGAAAGCTTGGTTTCTTGGATGGCGATAATATCAGCGTCTTCGGCTACCAAGGTTTGTAGGACATCTTGTGATAATTTCGCACGCGCAGAATCACTTGTCAATGCTGCATTGAGGGAATCAATATTCCATGAGATCAATTTCATAATGTTTACCTTTTCATTCAGATTATAGACAATATTATACCAGAAAAAGAAGTATTTCCCCAGCGTATAGTTTGAAAAATCCAGGTCATTCCTATATAATAAAGAATGATTTATGTAAAGGATTGAAAATAAATGAAATTTTACTCCTATGAATATTTTTATCGTTGAGTATGACAAAGTTCAAGTGAGTGTCGTCACATATGAATAAGAAAAACCTGGGGTCCATGCCTCAGGTTTCCATTTTCAATTAGAAAGGAATTTTATGTCCATCATTCAAAAACTCTGGTGGTTTTTTAAGTTAGAAAAACGTCGTTATCTCGTTGGAATTGTAGCTCTGATTTTAGTTTCTGTACTAAACCTCATCCCACCTATGGTTATGGGGCGCGTGATCGATGCCATCACTTCGGGACGATTAACACAAGATGAGCTCCTGCTCCATCTCTTTTATCTCCTGCTGGCAGCTTTCGGGATGTATTATCTGCGTTACGTTTGGCGTATGTATATCCTAGGGACTTCCTACCGACTTGGACAAATCATGCGTTCAAGACTATTTGAACATTTTACAAGGATGTCTCCCGCTTTTTATCAGAGTTATCGGACTGGGGATTTGATGGCTCACGCAACCAATGATATCAATGCTCTGACTCGTTTAGCAGGTGGTGGTGTCATGATGGCAGTGGATGCCTCTATCACAGCCTTGGTGACTCTCTTGACTATGCTCTTTAGCATTTCTTGGCAGATGACCTTGGTTGCCATTCTGCCCTTGCCATTTATGGCCTATGGGACTAGTCGTCTGGGGAGAAAGACCCATAAGGCTTTCGGAGAATCACAAGCAGCCTTTTCTGAACTCAACAATAAGGTTCAAGAATCTGTATCAGGTATCAAGGTAACCAAGTCCTTTGGCTATCAGTCTGATGAGTTGGATTCTTTCCAGGAAGTCAATGATTTGACCTTCCAAAAGAATCTGCAAACCATGAAATATGATAGTCTCTTTGACCCCATGGTTCTACTCTTTGTTGGTTCTTCCTATGCCTTAACTCTCTTAGTCGGTGCCTTTATGGTGCAAGCAGGACAAGTAACCATTGGTAATCTGGTTACCTTTATCTCTTACTTGGATATGTTGGTCTGGCCTTTGATGGCGATTGGTTTCCTCTTTAATATTACTCAAAGAGGGAAGGTTTCTTATCAACGAATTGAGAGTCTTTTGTCCCAAGAGTCACCTGTCAAAGATCCAGAATCTCCACTTGAAGGGATTGAAAATGGGCGCTTAGACTATGCCATTGATCGTTTTGCCTTTGAAGACGAGGAGACGCTGAGAGATATCCACTTTAGTCTCGAAAAAGGGCAAACCTTAGGCTTGGTTGGACAAACTGGTTCAGGGAAAACAGCTTTGATTAAATTGCTCCTACGTGAGTATGACGTTGACAAAGGAGCTATTTATCTAAATGGTCATGATATTCGCGCCTATCGACTAGCTGACTTACGTAGTTTGATGGGATACGTTCCACAGGACCAATTTCTTTTTGCCAGTTCTATCATAAATAATATTCGCTTTGGAAATCCCGACCTACCTTTCTCAGCAGTAGAAGAAGCGACAAAGTTGGCTCAAGTCTATCAAGACATTCAAGCCATGCCCCAGGGATTTGACACGGTTATCGGGGAAAAAGGTGTCAGTCTATCTGGTGGACAAAAGCAGCGTCTGGCCATGAGTCGGGCTATGATCTTAAATCCTGATATCTTGATTTTAGATGATTCCTTGTCAGCTGTGGATGCTAAGACAGAGTTCGCAATCATCGATAATCTCAAGGAAACTCGCAAAGATAAAACGACTATCATCACTGCCCATCGTCTCAGTGCAGTTGTTCATGCAGATTTGATTTTGGTCATGCAGGATGGTAGCATCATTGAACGAGGTAGGCATGAAGACTTACTAGCCTTGGATGGTTGGTATGCCCAAACCTACCAGTCTCAACAGTTAGAAATGAAAGGAGAAGAAGATGCGGAATAAACAAGAACAATGGGATATATTGAAGCGTTTGTTGTCCTATCTCAAGCCCTATAGTCTCCTCACCTTTTTAGCCCTTGCTTTTCTCCTCGCGACGACTGTTGTTAAGAGTGTTATCCCCTTGGTAGCTTCGCACTTTATCGACCAGTATCTAAACAATCTCAATCAGCTTGCTGTTACAGTTTTGCTAGTTTACTATGGTCTCTATATTCTTCAAACCATTGTTCAATATGTGGGGAACATCCTCTTTGCGCGCGTGTCCTACAGCATCGTTAGAGATATCCGACGTGATGCCTTTGCCAATATGGAGAAGCTAGGCATGTCTTACTTTGATAAAACGCCTGCAGGCTCTATTGTCTCTCGTTTAACAAATGACACCGAGACTATCAGTGATATGTTTTCGGGGATCTTATCTAGCTTTATCTCGGCAGTCTTTATATTCGTGACGACCCTTTATACTATGTTAGTTCTGGACTATCGTCTGACTGCTTTAGTATTGCTCTTTCTACCTTTGATTTTCCTTTTGGTTAATCTCTACCGTAAAAAATCGGTCAAGGTCATTGAAAAAACCAGAAGTCTACTGTCAGATATTAACAGTAAGCTGGCAGAAAATATCGAAGGAATTCGTATTATTCAAGCCTTTAACCAAGAAAAACGCCTGCAAGAAGAATTTGATGAGATAAACCAGGAACACCTAGTCTACGCTAACCGTTCAGTAACCTTGGATTCTCTCTTTTTACGTCCAGCTATGAGTTTGTTGAAGCTGTTGGGCTATGCGGTTTTGATGGCTTACTTTGGCTATCGCGGACTTTATCTAGGAATAACGGCAGGAACTATGTACGCCTTTATCCAGTACATCAACCGTCTCTTTGATCCGCTCATCGAGGTGACACAGAACTTTTCTACTCTTCAGACATCCATGGTGTCAGCAGGTCGCGTCTTTGCACTCATCGATGAGTCCAACTATGAACCGGTCCAAGAAAATGGCCAGGCTGAGATTCAAGAAGGAAATATCCGCTTTGAACATGTGTCCTTCTCCTATGATGGGGGACACCAAATTCTCGATGATATTTCCTTTACTGTCAATAAAGGTGAAACCATTGCCTTTGTCGGACATACAGGATCGGGAAAATCTTCTATCATCAATGTTCTCATGCGTTTTTATGAATTTCAGTCAGGTCGGGTTCTCCTAGATGGTGTGGATATTCGAGAGTATAGTCAAGAGGAGTTGAGAAAAAACATCGGTTTGGTTCTACAGGACCCCTTCCTCTATCATGGGACCATTAAGTCCAATATCGCCATGTACCAAGATATCAGCGATGACCAAGTCAAGGCTGCGGCAGAATTTGTCGATGCAGATTCCTTCATTCAAGATCTTCCTTTAGGTTATGATGCTCCTGTATCTGAGCGTGGTTCGAGTTTTTCAACCGGTCAACGTCAGCTTCTGGCCTTTGCTAGGACAGTCGCCAGTCAACCTAAAATTCTGATTTTGGATGAAGCGACAGCCAATATCGACTCTGAGACAGAAGCTCTGGTCCAAAATTCCCTAGCTAAGATGAGACAAGGTCGGACCACCATTGCCATCGCCCATCGCCTTTCTACCATTCAAGATGCTAATTGTATCTATGTCCTTGATAAGGGACGTATTATTGAGAGTGGCACACACGAGGAACTCCTAGCATTGGGTGGAACCTATCACAAGATGTATAGTTTACAGGCTGGGGCTCTTTCCTAAGGAAGAATTCCCTTAAAACACAGATTTCTTGCACTGCCTCTTTCATTTTGTGGTATAATGTAGAATGTTAATAAAGATTATATATAAAAAACAGAGGAGAATGTGCATGCTGAAATGGGATGAACTACCTCAAGAAATGCAATTGAGCGAGGTAAAACCATACTACCAGCTTGTGTCTAGAAGAAAAGGCTCACTGATTTTCAAGCGTTGTCTAGATTTGTTTCTAGCCGTAGTCTTGTTAATCTTGACCTCCCCCTTATTTCTGATTCTAAGCATCTGGATCAAGTTAGATAGCAAGGGTCCAGTTATTTACAAGCAAGTGCGGGTAACCCAGTACAACCGTCATTTCAAGATTTGGAAATTCCGGACCATGGTAACCGATGCTGATAAAAAAGGAAGTCTAGTAACTTCTGCAAATGATAGCCGCATCACCAAGGTTGGAAATTTCATTCGCCGTGTTCGTTTGGATGAATTGCCGCAATTGGTCAATGTCCTCAAAGGGGAGATGTCCTTTGTAGGAACACGCCCAGAAGTACCACGCTACACAGAGCAGTATAGCCCTGAAATGATGGCTACCTTGCTCTTACCTGCGGGGATTACTTCCCTTGCCAGTATTAACTATAAGGATGAGGATGCAATCATCAGTCAAATGACTGCAAAAGGTATGACAGTTGACCATGCTTATGTGGAAAGAGTCCTTCCAGAGAAAATGCACTTTAACCTAGCCTACCTACGTGATTTTAATTTCTTCGGAGATATCAAGATCATGTTCCAGACTGTAGTTGAAGTTTTAAAATAAAGTAGTCACAAGAGTGAATACAGTAAAAGGAGTAAATCAATGACAAAGTATAATATTCCATTTTCACCACCCGATATTACCGAAGCTGAAATTGCTGAAGTAGCTGATACCCTTCGTTCTGGTTGGATCACAACAGGTCCGAAGACAAAAGAATTAGAGCGTCGTCTGTCCGTCTATACTCAAACGCCTAAGACAGTCTGCCTCAATTCTGCAACAGCAGCTCTTGAATTGATCTTGCGCGTGCTTGAAGTAGGGCCTGGTGACGAAGTCATCGTTCCAGCTATGACCTATACAGCATCATGTAGCGTCATCACTCACGTAGGTGCGACACCAGTGATGGTTGATATCCAAGCTGATACCTTTGAAATGGACTATGATAAGCTTGAGCAAGCAATTACTGAGAAGACAAAGGTTATCATCCCAGTTGAACTTGCAGGGATTATCTGTGACTATGACCGTTTGTTCCAAGTTGTAGAAAAGAAACGTGACCTCTTTACAGCGGCTAGCAAGTGGCAGGAGGCCTTTAACCGTATCGTGATTGTCTCTGATAGTGCCCATGCTTTAGGTTCAACCTACAAAGGGCAACCAGCTGGTTCCATTGCTGACTTCACATCATTCTCTTTCCATGCAGTCAAGAACTTTACAACTGCTGAGGGAGGAAGTGCCACTTGGAAAGCAAATCCAGCGATTGATGATGAAGAAATGTATAAAGAATTCCAAATCCTATCTCTTCATGGTCAAACCAAAGATGCTCTTGCCAAGATGCAGCTAGGCTCATGGGAATACGATATCGTAACGCCAGCCTACAAGTGCAACATGACAGACATTATGGCTTCACTTGGTTTGGTTCAGCTGGACCGTTATCCTGGCTTACTACAACGTCGTAAAGATATCGTGGATCGCTATGACCGTGGATTTGCAGGGACTCGTATCCATCCATTGGCTCATGAGACAGATGCTGTTGAATCTTGTCGTCACCTTTACATCACCCATGTAGAAGGAGCAAGTCTCGAACAACGCAATCAAATTATCCAAGAATTGGCCAAGGCAGGAATCGCAAGTAACGTTCACTACAAACCGCTTCCGCTTTTGACAGCTTATAAGAATCTTGGCTTTGATATGGCGAATTATCCTAAGGCTTATGCCTTCTTTGAAAATGAAATTACATTACCGCTTCACACTAAATTAACGGATGAAGAAGTAGACTATATCATTGAGACTTTTGTCAGAGTTTCCGAAGAAGTTCTAGGCGCTTCACAAAAATAATTAAAAAAATTAGTAAAAAATGAATGAAAACGGTTGACAAAGAAAAAGCAATAACATATAATTAACTCAACAAATCAGAAAAGTAGTTATTTTAGATCTTCAGGGAGCCTGTGGTTGCTGCGAACAGGTGGTTGAAAATGGTGAAATTGGGCTGATTTGAAAAAATGAATTTGAAACAATGAAAATTCGGTAGGCACACCTTACAGTGCAACTTGTTGTTAGACAAGGCAGAGATGTAAAGGGGATATTCTCTTTACAATTGAGGTGGTACCGCGTTACGAACGCCCTCACATGGAAATATATTTCGTGTGTGGGCTTTTTCTATCCGTTATTTTGTTTGTCCTTTATTAGGGCGTTAACTGAGAGTAATATTCAAGTTTCACTTGTTCTTTTAGTAAAGGCTGAAATGGTCCCCCAGACCATTTCACTACCAAAAGCAAACAAAAAGCCGGATTTATACAGAAGGAGGAAAAATTTATGACAACTAAAGGATATTTTGGACAATTTGGTGGTAGTTTTGTACCAGAACCAATTCAGGTTTTGCTAGATGAATTGGAAGTGACTTTTGAAAAATACAAGGATGATCCAGAGTTTTTAGCTGAGTTTCGCCATTACTTGAAGGATTATTCAGGTCGTGAAACACCACTCTATTTTGCGGAAAGTTTGACAGATCACTTAGGTGGTGCTAAGATTTATCTCAAGCGCGAAGACCTTAACCACCTTGGTTCTCACAAGCTCAACAACGTTTTAGGACAAATTCTTCTTGCTAAACGTATGGGTAAAAAACGTGTCATTGCTGAAACAGGAGCTGGCCAGCACGGTGTTGCGACTGCGGCTGCTGCAGCTAAGTTTGGTATGGCATGTGATGTCTATATGGGGGCAGAAGATGTGGAGCGTCAACGTCTCAATGTCTTCCGCATGGAGATGATGGGAGCAACTGTTCACGCAGTTGAAACGGGAACTCGTACACTGAAGGATGCGGTTGATGCAGCCTTTGGAGCATGGATGAATGACCTTGAAGCTTTCTACGTTTTAGGTTCTGCTGTGGGACCTCACCCATATCCAACCATTGTTCATGAGTTCCAAAAGGTCATCAGTGAAGAATCTCGCCGTCAAATCTTGAAAAAAGAAGGTCGTTTACCAGACTACGTTATTGCTTGTGTAGGTGGTGGTTCCAATGCCATCGGTGCCTTTTCACAGTATGTAGCTGATGAAGAAGTTAAATTGGTTGGAGTAGAAGCTGCTGGACATGGTCTAGATACTGATAAACACGCAGCAACAATGACCAAGGGTAGTATCGGAATTGTCGATGGAATGAAGACCTATGCAGTCTTTAAGGAAGATGGAGAGCTCGCGCCAGTTTACTCTATCTCAGCAGGCTTGGACTATCCAGGGGTTGGCCCAGAACACGCCTACTTCAAAGATTCAGGTCGCGTGGAATATGTGGCTGCGACGGATGAAGAAGCTGTTCAGGCTCTCCTCCTTCTCAGCAAGACTGAAGGAATTATCCCAGCGATTGAAAGTTCGCACGCTATCGCAGAAGCAGTTAAACGTGCACCGAAACTAAGTAAAGACGACATTATCATCATCAATGTCTCAGGTCGTGGAGACAAGGACGTAGCTGCTATTGCTGACTACCTTGAAGCAAATAATAACTAATCATTCCAAGAGTGAAGGGAGAAAATTGTGATTTTATTGATTGATAATTATGATTCTTTTACCTACAATCTAGCTCAATATATCGGAACTTTTTCTTCTGTTGAGGTCTTGAGAAATGACGATCCTCGTCTCTATCAAGTAGCAGAAAAAGCAAGAGCTCTTGTCTTTTCTCCTGGACCCGGTTGGCCAGCTGATGCTGGAAAAATGGAGGAAATGATTCGAGATTTTGCTGGGGAAAAGCCAATGTTGGGGATTTGCTTGGGACATCAGGCTATTGCAGAAGCTTTCGGTGGAAAACTAGGTTTGGCTCCAAAGGTCATGCACGGTAAACAAAGTCAGCTCCAATTTGAAGCTCCATCCATTCTCTATCATGGGATAGAGAATAACTGTTCAGTCATGCGTTACCATAGTCTTATGGTGGAGGAATTACCCGCAGACTTTGAAGTTACCGCTCGTGCGATAGACGATCAGGTGATTATGGGTTTTCAACACAAGAAGCTCCCTATCTATGGATTCCAATACCATCCAGAAAGTATAGGGACACCAGATGGATTGTCAACTATTAAAAATTTCATTGAAAAAGTTCTCTGAAGAAATATTTTGAATCGACAAAAAGCCCTCTATGAGGGCACGATTAAGCGATAAGGTGTTTACCAAAAATAATCATACAAGCAGCCAGCAAGAGGAAGGGTACAAAAGGAAGTCTTTCCTTTTTCTTTAGCAGGAGAAAGGCTAGGATGCCGGTAGTGGAAGCAAATTGGATTAAAATCAGAATTTCTGTAAGTGTAAAGACGAGTGCACAAGAAGCCAGAAAGAGAAAATCACCTGCACCTATGCGAATATTAATAACATGAGCAATGATTCCAAGGATCAAGAAGAAAGCCATGGCCAGATTCCAACTACAGAAAAACATGAGGATTAAGTGAAAAATTAGCCAGACTAGCAGGGGATATTCCTGATGACGAAAGTCGTAGATGCCTAAGGTCAAGCCAGCAGTTATCAGAATAAGTTGTCCTAAGGTTAGAAATCCCAAAGAAAAAGTTAGAAAGAGTAGACCCAAGAATAACTCAAAAAGGGCATACCAGACAGGATAGCGAACCTTGCAGTAGCGACAACGAAAGCCATGGGCTACTTGAGAAATAATTGGAATCAAATCCAAGGGACGTAAGCGAGTCTGACAAGACTCACAGTGACTAGTAGGAAAAACGATGGATTTCTCAGGGAAGCGGTCAATGACCAAGCCTAGAAAGGAAGCAAGAATCGTTCCAACAAGAAAAAAATAAAGATGAATCATACTTATTTATTCGGAAAAAATAAGAGAAAGAGTATAATAGTTGGATGTAGGAGAAGTTTTAGGAGCAAATATGAAAATTCACTTTGAAAAAGGACTTCAGATAGAAAATGCCCAACTCATTTGTCGCTGGTCTAATGCTTTGGGAGAAAGTTTTCAGAAGCAATGGATGGGACCAATGATTCCTTTTCCCTTGACAATTCAAGTCTTGCAAGATTTGGAAGGAATTTTTTCAATAATTGATGGACAAGAGTTTGTGGGGCTTATCCAGAAAATCAGGCTAGAAGACAGGAATCTTCATATCGGGAGATTTCTCATAGCTCCTCATAGGCAGGGGAAAGGATTAGGTCGAAAAACTTTCCAGTACTTTCTTCAAGAAATGTTTGAAAATGAAGACATAGATACTATTTCTCTAAATGTCTACGAAGCAAATCAAAGAGCTCAGAATCTTTACCAAAAAGAAGGATTTGAAATTGTTCAAATGGTTGAAACACCTATACGAAAATACATAATGAGAAGATCTAGATAAAAACTAGATGATACCTAGAACTGTCCCCGTACAATTTTTGGTTTTCAAACTTGTTGCAGAGAAATTTTCTTGATAAAATAGATATATGACTAGATATAAAGCAATCATTTCCTATGATGGCTACGCTTTTGCTGGTTTTCAGCGGCAACCACACGCGCGTAGTGTCCAAGAGGAAATTGAAAAAACTTTAACCAAATTAAATAAAGGGCAGGCCATTACCATCCATGGTGCAGGGCGAACGGATAGTGGTGTTCATGCGCTAGGGCAGGTTATCCACTTTGATCTTCCCTATCAGATGGATGAGGAAAAACTTCGCTTTGCTCTTGATACCCAAAGTCCTGAAGATATCGATGTGATTTCGATTGAGATAGTGGCTGACGATTTTCATTGCCGTTATGCCAAGCATAGCAAGACCTACGAGTTTATCGTGGATAGAGGACGTCCTAAAAATCCTATGCGCCGTCATTATGCCACTCACTTTCCCTACCCACTTAATGTGGAACGAATGCAGGAGGCTGTCAAAAAGCTTGAGGGAACCCATGATTTTACAGGTTTTACAGCATCTGGGACCAGCGTAGAGGATAAGGTTCGCACCATCACAGAAGCTAGTTTAACAGTGGATGAGACAGGTCAGTTTTTGACCTTTACCTTTTCAGGAAATGGTTTCTTGTATAAGCAGATTCGAAATATGGTTGGGACCTTGCTGAAAATTGGTAACAACCGTATGCCAGTTGAACAGATTGACCTCATCTTGGAGAAAAAAGATAGACAGTTGGCAGGCCCGACTGCAGCGCCCAATGGTTTGTATTTGAAGGAGATTCGTTATGAAGAATAATCGTATTTTAGCACTTTCAGGAAATGATATTTTTAGTGGTGGTGGACTAGCTGCTGACCTTGCGACCTATACTTTAAATGGTTTGCATGGTTTTGTAGCTATGACTTGTTTAACTGCTTTGACGGAAAATGGTTTTGAGGTCTTCCCAACAGATGAGACTATTTTCCAACAACAGTTGGATAGCCTCAAGAGCGTAGACTTTGGAGGGATTAAGATTGGTCTCTTACCGACTGTTGGTGTTGCTGAAAAAGCCCTTAACTTTATCAAGGAGCGCTCAGGAGTTCCAGTTGTCTTGGACCCTGTTCTCGTTTGTAAGGAGACTCATGATGTTGCTGTCAGCGAGCTTTGTCAAGAGTTGATTCGCTTTTTCCCTTATGTGACTGTAATTACACCTAATCTTCCTGAGGCAGAATTGCTAGCAGGTCAAAAGATTGAAACCTTGGAAGATATGAAGGCTGCAGCTCAGAAATTGTATGACTTAGGAGCGCCAGCAGTCATTATCAAGGGTGGGAATCGCCTTAGTCAGGATAAGGCTGTGGATGTCTTTTATGATGGAGTGAATTTTACCATTTTTGAGAATCCAGTCTTAGAAGGTCAAAATGCTGGTGCAGGGTGTACCTTTGCATCGAGCATTGCCAGTCAATTAGTACAAGGAGAGGAACTCTTACCAGCAGTAGAAAGTTCTAAAGCTTTTGTTTACCGTGCTATCGCACAAGCAGATCAATATGGAGTAAGACAATATGAAGCAAACCAAAACAAGTAAAATCGCTCTAGTATCAATATTAGCCGCCCTATCAGTGGTCTTAGGCTATATTGTAAAAATCCCAACTCAAACAGGAATATTAACTCTTTTAGATGCTGGAATCTTCTTTACCGCTTTTTATTATGGGCGCCGTGAAGGAGCTATTGTCGGAGGTCTAGGAGGTTTCATTATTGACCTGATCTCAGGCTATCCTCATTGGATGTTCTTCAGCTTGCTTTTCCATGGTTTGCAGGGTTACTTTGCAGGTTTTAAAGGGAAATGGCAGGGGCTTGGATTAGTTATGGCGACTATCATCATGGTAGCTGGATATGCGTGTGCAACTGCTTGGATGAAAGGTTGGGGGCAAGCCTTGTTAGATGTTCCTCACAATTTGCTACAGAATTTTGTTGGGATGGTTGTCGGCTATCTTATTCATCAGAGTATTAAAAAGATTCGTAAGCAGTAAAAAGGGAATCTTCCTCTGAACTATTGAAAAAACTCTGATTTTTTGCTAAAATGAAAGCTATGAAAACACTCTACGATGTGCAACAATTTCTCAAACAGTTCGGCATTCTTGTCTATATGGGCAAACGTCTTTATGATATTGAACTGATGAAAATTGAACTTTCTCGAATCTATGATGCTGGCTTGATGGATAAGCTGGATTATCTTGAAGCGGAGGCTGTTCTGCGTAGAGAGCACAAACTAGAATTAGACTATTTAGAAAAAAATGGAGATTAGGTAATATGGTAACTTGGGTATTATGGGGACTTATTGTAGCGATGTTGGCTTGGATGGGATACAACTACCTTCGCATTCGTCGTGCAGCGAAAATTGTAGACAATGCAGAGTTTGAGTCTTTGATTCGTACAGGTCAGTTAATTGACTTGCGTGATCCAGCTGACTTCCACAGAAAACATATCCTTGGAGCTCGTAATATTCCTTCAAATCAATTGAAGACAAGTCTTGCAGCTCTTCGCAAGGATAAACCAGTCCTTCTATATGAAAACCAACGTGCGCAACGTGTGACCAATGCAGCACTTTTCTTGAAAAAACAAGGTTTTTCAGAAATCTATATCCTGTCTTACGGATTGGATTCTTGGACAGGGAAAGTGAAGACTAGTTAACAATGTGAAAAAAAGTTATCACATATGTTTAATATAAAGTTCCAGCTTTTTATGGTATAATTGTTAGTATAAAATTTAAGGAGTTTTTTGAAGATGAAAGAAAAGAAAAAACCATCACTTGTTTTAGGTATCCTATCTATCGTCCTTGGTTTGCTATTTCCAATCGTAGGTCTCGTTTTGGGGATCATTGGTCTAGTCTTGGCTAATTCACATCAAAAAGAATCTGAATTAGACTATAAAACAGAACGAATTCTCAATATCGTTGGGATTGTAATTTCTGTAGTTAACTGGATTGCAGGACTCATCTTAATGATGCACTAATCAGGATTCTAACAAAAAAAGCTTTATTTTTAAAAGCTTTTTTGTTTTATCCACTCTTCTCGGTTCAAGAACCGGATAACATAGTGCTAACATTTTTCACCCAATTGATAAAGCCGATTTTTATGGTATTATTCATTTGTGTTTAGTTTAAGGAGTTTTTAGAATATGCAAGAAAAGAAAAAAGCGTCACTTGTTTTAGGTATCTTGTCTATCATTCTTGGTTTGCTTTCGCCAGTGGTAAGTTTGATTTTGGGGATTATTGGTCTAGTCTTAGCTAACTCACATCAAAAAGAATCTGGACTAGACTATAAAAGAGAAAAAAATTTGTCCATTCTAGGGATTGTAATTTCTGCACTTCACTTTATTTTAGGTGTTATGCTATTTGTACTCTAGAGAAGATTTTAAAAAGCTTTATTTTTAAAAGCTTTTTTGTTTTATCCACTGTTTTCTAAGTAATTTTTAATAACCTGCAATTCTTCTTTATTTAGAGGTCGGAAATCACCTTCTGCTAGCTCAGGGTCTAATAGGAAATCTCCAAATTGAACTCGTTTGAGAGCAGTAACCTTGACTCCAACAGAGAGGAACATTTTCTTGACCTGATGAAACTTTCCTTCAGAGATGGTGATAGTGGCTTGGCTGAGACTAAGGCTTGAGGATAAAATCTCAAGTTGAGCAGGTTTACAAACAGTTCCATCAAGAAAAACAATCCCATCTTTAAACTCTTGGATATGGTCGGGAGTTAGTGGCCCATTGACCTCTACTTGGTAAGTTTTATCGACATGATATTGAGGATGGAGGAGTTGAAAGCCCAGGGGACCATTGTCCGTTAAGAGAAGGAGTCCCGTCGTATCTCGATCCAGACGACCGATGGCGTAGAGTTGATCTGACTGGAGATCCTGAGGAAGAAGATCCATGACTGTTGGGAGTTTCTTATCCTTGCTTGCAGTCACGACTCCATTTGGCTTATGGAGCATGAGGTAGGTGTGTTCGTATCCTTGGATTTTTTTATCTTTGAAAATCAACTCTTGCAACCCCGTATCAACATTCTGTGCAAGGGAACTTGCAGGGAGTCCATCTACAAAGATCTCTTTTTTCAGAAGAGCTTGTTTAATGGCTTTTCGACTGATTTTTTCTTGGGCTAATAATCTATCTAAACGCATACCAACCTATCTTATCACAAGTTGATTCTTTTGAAAAGAAAAGGAATGAAAAATTTTGAAATATCAAGCAAAATGTGACAAATTCGTCCATATGGTTAATTGAGTATTTTTTAATTCAATTGAACTAGATTAATGAATGTTTACAGATTTATAGCCAGGGGACTTTTGAATTTTTGTCTCTTGTAAAGATTTATAAAAAAATTGGATTTAGTCGCATTTCACCTGCAACAAACTCTTTCAATAAGCTTCAATCCTTTCTGATGAATAAATTTGAGATCAGAGTTTGTATGAATAATTTTGGTCAGAATAAAAACATATCCATCATTTATTATAGATTTTTGTGATTCTAGTATATCAGAAGAAGCTATCTTTTCTATTAGACTTCATTTTACAACAGAGAAACAAAAATTCCATAAATGTTGTAACAAAAAGGCATTTTATAAAAAACGTATTTACAAATTCCGTATTTGTCTGATATAATGATATCATGGGAGCGGTTACATGAAAATTTTGAAGTTTAGTCTATCATTAATTATAATAATTGTGGTGTTATTTTTAGGTTTAAAAGTCTTAGATGGCTTTGAACAGAGGGCTGTGGAACAAGATTCTCAAAACGCAGTTGAGAAGAAGTTTCATCAGAATCCAGATGTCTTTGCTTGGCTAACAGTTGAAGGGACTCGAATAGATTATCCGGTTGCTCAGCATCCAAGGGATGATGCTTATTACCTATCTCACGATATTGATGGTGAAGAGACCTATTATGGCGCTATATTTACAGAGCTGGTTAACAAAAAAACATTTGAAGATCCTGTCACGATTATCTATGGACATGCTATGTTAGATGATTCTATGTTTGGGTCTTTAGATTATTTTGCTAAGCCAGCTTTTTTTAAGGAGCATGAACGTATTACGATTGACACCTTGAATCAACATTTTGAATATGAGGTGTTGGCAGCTCACTCCTATACAGATGATCATCTTTTTCATACATTCAAATTAGGAAGTCGAGAAGGCCTCAGATATTATTTAGAAACATTACAGATTAGAACGTCAGACTATGGGGGATTTTATCGTCAGATAGCCACTGACCCTCAAAAAGACCGATTTTTAATATTATCAACATGTGATGCTGCTGGAAATGATCAACGATTTGTGGTTACTGCTCGTTTAAAAAGTGTTAAAGAAAGGACAAGTGAATAATGAAAATATTAAGACTCTCAAGGTTTTGGAGACTAGCTACTGGCTTACTGTTTTTAGGAGTGGGGCAACGCCTTCTATTTACAGGTGCGATTTCCCCTGTGATAGTCGAGGAAGGTTTATCACTCATTCTAACCTTATTCAGCCTACTATTTTTAATAATAGGAACAGTTCTTATTTTTCCAATAGCGATCTGGTTTTATAAGCAGTACCGATCAGATAAACGCTTAAATTACACCATTCTAATTTACTTGTTTAGTGCAATTTTATGTGGTATCCTCATCGGAGGCTTTGGCCAAATTTTATACGATAATACAAGTTTGGAATATGACCATGTCAAGATTGCTATCTGGGCATTTACTACAATTGTACAAACTTTTCTTAAAGTAATCTTATCCTATAGTCTGGTTAGTATTTACAAAGCTTTACCAATTAAAAGTAGGGTAGATCAATTGCGACTACCTGTTCTGGTATCCATGCTTATTGTCGCCTTTTGTTTAGCTATTGCTGTTTGGTTCCCAATACTAGGTTCTTTCGTTTTATCCATCGGCGATGCTCTAATATTAATTTTTACACTTTATTATTTTATTTATCTTACAAAGGAGAATGCTGATGAAAAGACTGCGTAAGTTCATACAGTGGTTATTATTGCTGAGTTTGTTTGTTTCTAACATGCCGTTGATCTATGCGGAAGAAATAAACCAAGCAATTAAACAAGGCCAGGCTGAGGAAGCTTATAAAAAAGCTGTTACAGAGGCGAGTAGCCAGACTGTTGGTTCTGAAAATGCAAATACGGAAGGTTCGACAAGTGTTGATGCTTCAAAACCAGCAAAAGATGGTGGAGATGCCCTACAACAACCAAAGGTGGTCAACGAAGAGAGTAAGGCAGAGGCAGAACTAAAGAAACAATATGGAGAACCAGTAGCGGTTAGTGGGCAAGAACAACTGTTTCGGGTGGATGAAACTCACTTTGTGACGCATATTGGAAGTGATATTAAAACCTATATTGATCAAGAAGGGGTGGAAGTTCCTGTTGACTTATCTCTCTATTCTTATCATGCCAATGGAAAACACTATTATCTACCTAAAGAATCTCCAGTAGGCGTAGTTCTTCCGAGCGAAGTCAAAGAAGAAACCCCTATTGATATTACACATAAGGATGACAAAATTTCCCTGTATCCGCTTGATAAAACGTATGATCAGGCAACTGTCGAAAAGAATGCCATCTTATACAATAACGTTGATGGCAAAACAGATGTGCAGTATACGGTACAGCCTAATGGAGTCAAAGAAGAAATCATCTTAGCCGAGTGGGGTGGGAAGAACTCCTTTACTTATGGTTTGGATGCATCTAAGTATGATGTTTCTTTGAAAGACAATCAAATTCTTGTTCGCGAAAAGGGGAAAACAAAGATCCTCTTTGTACTAACTGCCCCAATGATGGTGGATAGTGCAGGCGCTACAAGTAATGCCTTAACTCTTGGACTCAAAAAAGGGGATGGACGACATGAAGTTACTGTTACAGCTAGTAAAGAGTGGTTGTCTGCTCCAGACCGTAAGTATCCTGTTCGGATCGACCCGACTGTAACGGTTCCAAGAGAAAAAATCCTTGATGTCGTGACTTCATCTGTACATGGTCAGTACCAAGGTTATGCCTATGGATATGTTGGGTATATGACAGCTGAGATGATGGGGATGGCTGGTATTCCAGGTGTTCGTGATATCGGTCGCGCAAGGATGTACTTTAAGATTAACTACGATTTTCAAAAGAGTATTCCTAAGGAAGCGCGTATTGATAGTGCGAGTCTAAACATCTATGAATATACGGCGCCAGATTCTCAATCAACCCAGTTTGCAGCTTATCGCTTGAAACAAGACTTTGATATCAATAACCTCACATGGGATACTTCTGTGGGCCTTGATATGGAAATTGCAGGAAAGAATGCGACCAGTGGTAAGAAGATTGGAATGCATAACTTTGATATCCGTGAGACTGTGAATGCATGGGTTCAAGGTTTGGAACCAAACTATGGTCTAGTTGTAGCTGCAACTGACGAAGGTTCAGATGGTGGTGCTTTCTATACAACCGAAGCGACGGCAGAAAATGCAGGACAGATTGGGTTTACTCCAGACAAGGCTCCGAGTTTGACGATTAATTGGTCCGTTCCAGATCCAGTTGATGTCAATTATCCAATAGGGAACACAACCATCAATCTTCGGACAATGGTGAAGACAGATAAGAAAGGAAAGTTGCAATTTCAGGGAGTCTTTGCGGATGGTCTGACAACGCCGGGTGCTCAGGTTGATTACAATCTTAGTGATACTGCGAAAGACTACAAGGGACAAAGCTCTGCAAGTTTTTCTTACAAATACCCTGATAGTAGTTCCTTTGATGCAGCATTTGAAAAGGGAACGACCAAATATAAAGATAAACTTTCAAATTGGCAGACTCAGGTGCCTTTTATAGAACCTGAACTAAACAAGGTTTATACGATTGACGCAGAGAGTAAAAAGGATAGTCAAACCAGCGGTAAAAAATCAAGTGATACTTTTTTGATTTACAAAGTTACCCAGTTTGATACACTTCCAAAGATTGCGGCATACTATGGAGTACCACTCAATCAACTTGCTTACGATAATCGTATCCAAGATATGATGCTTGTGCAAAACAACACCCTATTTATTCGTAATCCAAGAAAGAATGCCGATAAACCTTATAATCCACCAGCCTTGACATCTAATACCAAGGCAGAAATAGACAGGCTTTTAATGGGGCGTGGCCTTCACTGTGAATTTGGATTTGAGCCAATCAATCTAAACACGGGGAATTTCTACCTAGATCGAACAGATGTTTCTATCACTGATGTTGACGGCAAGTTTGAAATTACTCGCGCCTATAATTCTAAAGCGGCAGGCATCAATAGTCTCTTTGGACGTGGTTGGTCATTTGCCTTTAATGAACAGTTGTCGAGCGATGAAGACCAAAATCTTTACTATACTCGTACAGACGGTTCTATCCTTAAGTTTGCGAAGGATGGAGATGGCTATCGTGCTCCAAGCGGTTATGACCTTACTCTCGAAGTGAAAACAGTTGAAACGAAGAAGGGGGACTTTGGCGGAGACGAAAAAGAAGACTATGATGTTAAGGAATACCGAATTGTTGATCACAATCATCAAGAGAAAATTTTCAACTATCACGGTCTCTTAACGAGTCAGACAGATGAAAAAGGCAATAAAACAAGTTTTGATTATAATGAAAATTACCAGCTGGTCAAGATTACCTCTCCTACAGGCTTGGTTTATAGTATCACCTATAATACAGATGGCTATATTGGTGCGATTCAAATCCCCAATGGCTCAACTTTGACCTATGAATATGACACGAATGGTCATTTGATTACCTATACGGACGCTACGGGAGTTCCTACTCGTTATGAATATGACGATAAGGGACGTATGACAGCCTGGTATGATGGAAACGGCACCAAGGTCATCCAAAACGAGTATGATGAGGAAAATCGTGTCATCAAGCAAATAGATGGTGCAGGTGCTGTTTCAACTCTTTCTTATAGTGAAGGTCAGACAATCACTACCGATGGAAATGGCAATCAAACCGTATATACTTACGATGAGCAATATCGCACAACTGGCATTCGCTATGCCGATGGAACTAGTGTCTCAAAAACGTATGATGAAAACAACCGTCTGTCAAGTGTGACGAATGAAGCAGGGCAAACAACTCGCTACACCTATGACAGCAATGGCAATACCTTGACAGAAACGCGTTTTGACGGTGCAGTAAAAACTTCTAGCTATGATGAGAAGAACCATCTTCTGTCTCTCACTGATTTTAGTGGCGCATCAACAGCTCATACCTATGATGCAAATGGCAATCTAATCCAGACAACATTGCCAGATGGGTCTAAGATTACCTATACTGTCGATCAGCAAGGGCGCATCTTGTCTACAACAGATGCGGCGGGACATACAACTTCTTTTGCCTATGAAGGTGCTAATCTGGTAAGTCTCACTAATCCTTTGGGAGGCGTATCAACCTTTACCTATAATGCACACAATCAAGTCACTAGCATTACGAATCCTCTCGGTGGGACCAAGACTTTTACCTATGATGCAGAAGGTCGCAAGCTGAGCGAAAAAGATGCCGATGGTGTTGGGACGAGCCATACTTTTGACAAGGCAGGTCAAGTGACAGCTGTGACAGAAGGCAATGGTAATACGACTACCTTCACCTATGATGGTTTTGGACGTAAAATCGGTGCTTCGAATGGAGAAGGTGGAACCTATAGTTACACCTATGATGGTGTTGGAAACCAGCTTTCCGTGACTGATGCAGAAGGACACACTACTAGCTATACATATGATAGTAAGGGTCGTTTCCTAACAGAAACCAATGCTTCAGGGCAAACAACTACCGTTACTCGTGATGCGTTGGGTCGAATTGTCACTCGAACTAATGAAGCAGGTAATAGTAGTAGCTTGACTTATGATGATAGAAACAATGCCGTTAAAACCATCACAGATGCTTTAGGTCAAGTTACTCAAAACACTTATGATGCAGCAGGAAATGTAACCTCGGTTTCTTATCCAATCGGTACAAAGGCAGAAACTACTTATGATATCATGGGGCGTGTGCTCTCTTACACCGATGAAGCAGGTCAGAGAGTGACCTACACCTATGACAGTGTTGGTAATAAACTCAGTGAAACCAAAGAGAAAAAGACTACCAGCTATACCTATGATGCGGCGGGAAATGTGACAGGTGTTACCTACCCAGATGGTAGCAGTGTTTCATATGTGTTGGATGCGATGGGGAATATCCTGTCCATGACAGACGCCCTTGGAAAAGAAACGACTTATGAATATAGTAAGGCAGGGCGCCTGATCGCAACGACCAATGCCTTGGGTCACCGCACCAGCATGACCCATGATGCCAATGGCAATCAAAATAGCCTAACAGATGCGGCAGGCTATACTGCTAGCACGACTTATACAGGCCAAAATCAAGTTTCCAGTATTACAGATGG
>JAQDPW010000022.1 GCA_027659245.1 Streptococcaceae bacterium AM104-57 | reverse complement strand
CAACAGAGATAGGATTCATCTTTATGAGCATGAATCTCACCAAATTGGCCAAGAATCTAGCCTCTAAAACATCAACTATTCAAAAACCACACAGTGTTTCTTTCAGCTTGATTGGATTTAAGACTGGAATCACTGTGTGGTTTGATTTTGAAGAGAGTTTTTGCCCAACCTCTTTTTGATTCTTTGTCCGATGTAATGAGGGGAGGCATACCTAACATACGGATAGATAATGATTTGTGTCCGAAAATAAAACTAAGGAAATTGTATTGCCTTAGCCTAATAAGAATAACAAAATAGGCTCCATAATATTCATAGGGGGGTGATTTCCTATAAATATTATAGAGCTTTTTTATTAATTTGTATCCCCTAACATTTTCATTAAAAAGTCCGTGATTTCTTGTGGACTTTCTTTTTTTCCGTGGGCAATCCAGGTTTGACAGACTCCAAAGAGAGCATTTGTCAGGTAGATGCTACTGTATTCTAATTCTACTTCATTTAGTTTGAGTTGCATAAAACGTTTTTGAAGATCTGTACTCAGTAGGATGTGAAGTTTATTTCTCAGGAAATTTTGAATTTCCTTGGTTCCATTTTCAGATAAAAGAGCTGCTAGAAGAGGTTCTGATTCTAAGTATTCAAATACTTCTAGAATAGCATCTCGTTTCTGATTAGCATGTTTTTGAAAGATATATTCGAAGGTATGAAATAGTTTACTCTGGTAATGTTCAATCATATCGTATTTATCTTTGTAATGAGTATAGAAACTGGAGCGGCTAATTCCAGCTTTTTGTGCTAATTTAACAGTTGTAATCTGATCGAATGGTTGTTCCATCAATAATTCTACCATGGCATTTTCGATAATACGCTTGGTTTTTAATCGTTTATTACTTTCTTGCATGTTCCCTCCATATGAACATTTTTAGACAATGTGTTTAAAAGTAGATTGTTTTATATTGTCTTTTTATTTTTTTTATGTATAATCTATTATATCAAAAATTTAGAAAATTATTTTAAAAAAGGAGACAATATGTTTAAAGAATGGAAATCAATTTTTAAAAAACCGATATTTATCATTGTCATGATAGGAATTTCCTTAATTCCAGCTCTTTACAATATCATTTTCTTATCATCAATGTGGGATCCATATGGTAAACTTTCGGAGTTACCTGTAGCAATTGTTAATAAGGATCAAGCTGCTACTTATAATGATGAAAAACTCACTATTGGTGAAGACATGGTGTCTAATTTGAAAGATAGTAATAGCCTGGATTTTCATTTTGTAGATGAAGGTGAGGGAGAAAGAGGACTGCGGGATGGAGATTATTACATGGTTGTAACGTTGCCAAGTAATCTTTCTGAGAAAGCTTCTTCTATCCTTACAAATCATCCTGAACAGATGACGATTGACTATCAGACATCAAGTGGTCATAGTTTTATTGCAAGCAAGATGAGTGATTCTGCCATGACACAAATGAAACAGACAGTGGCTACTAATGTTACTCAATCTTATACTAAAGCTTTATTTAAAAAGATGGGTGATTTAAAAATTGGTTTATCTAAAGCTGCAAATTCAAGTTTACAGTTGTCTGATGGTTCGAATCAACTTTCGGATGGGAGTCAAACCTTAACAACCAATCTTCAAACCTTAGCTCAATCGAGTTTCACATTTTCTAATGGTGCTGATCAATTATCTACAGGTTTAGGAACCTATACAGCTGGTGTAAATCAGTTAAATCTTGGTCTTGGTAATTTTAATACTGGTTTAAATCAATATACCAGCGCTATTTCACAAATCGACAATGGATTAAACCAACTGAATTCACAGACACCGGCACTGGTATCAGGATTGACTCAACTTGATTTAGGCACACAAGCCTATATAGGTGGTGTTTCTCAATTAAATTCAGGATTAAATCAATTTTCACTTGGTATTGATACTTATACAAATGGAGTTCAAAGTCTATCATCAGGTGCAAATCAGATTTCTAAACAATCAGAGACCTTGCGTACAGGACTTACCCAACTTAATCAAGGAATTCAAGAACTGTCTAGTCAATTAAGTTTATCAACTCAACAAAGAAATCAGATTCATCAATTAGTTTCTGGCTTAGAGCAATTGAATCAAGCTATTCAAAATATTCAAACAGCAGATAGTGGAGAGATAACACAAGTAACAAACCAGCTTTCTAGTAGTCTATCAACGATTGCAAATTCAGCACAAAGCATCATTACTTCAAATCAATCTGAAAAAGAAACTACTTTATCAGCTATTCAATCTACGAGTGCTTATCAAAGCTTAACTCCTGACCAACAGGCAGAGATAACTTCTGTGGTTTCTAATCAATCATCTTCTACTAGTGAGTCAGCACGAACAATTTTAACTACAGTTCAAACGTTACAATCTTCTTTAGAAAATGTAACCACTCAAACAAATAGTTTAACTCAATTAAAGAATCACTCAAGTAAATTATTACCAACTGCTTCTTCAACATTGACAAGTTTGTCAAGTGGATTAACACAGATTCAAACAGCAATTGATGGTCAGTTATTGCCAGCTAGTCAAACTCTATCTGGTATTGACAGCTATACAAAATCTGTAGACCAAGTAGCTTTAGGAGCAAGTCAGTTGAGTTCGAAAAATTCGAACTTGACAGGAAGTTTCAATAAGTTGCTACAAGGTTCTAATCAGTTGACAGAAAAATCTTCAACATTGACAGGTGCTACTGCTAAGTTAGCAGAGAATGCACCAGAATTAGCAACAGGAATTGATAAACTTGCATCAGGTGTCAACCAAGTAAATAATAAAACATCAGATTTAACCGCTGGATTTAATCAATTACAAGCGAGCTCTCAACAATTAGCTGATAAATCAGACCAGCTAGTTTCTGGTGCAAATCAACTATCTAATGGTTCTGAAAAAATAGCTAGTGGAGCAGATCAACTTGCTCAAGGATCAGAAATTCTACAATCAGGACTTGGAAAATTAAGTGATGGTTCAAGTCAATTAAATCAAGGTTTGACAGAAGCTGAGGGGCAATTGAAACAGGCTTCAACTGAACCAACAAATGCAGATTTACTAGCTGATCCTCTAAGTCTTTCAAAAACTGATAAGGATCAAGTAGCAGTTAATGGAATTGCCATGGCTCCATATATGATATCAGTTGCTCTTTTTGTTGCTGCTATTTCAACTAATATGATTTTTGCTAAATTGCCTTCTGGGCGCCATCCAGAAAGTCGCTGGGCTTGGTTTAAGTCTCGCTTTGAAATTAACGGTATCATTGCTGGTTTGGCAGGAGTATTAGTTTATGGTGGAGTACATTTAATCGGACTGACTGCAGTTCACGAATTCAAGACCTTTGCTTTGATTATTTTAACCAGTCTTGCTTTCATGGCGATGGTAACAGCATTGACAACCTGGAATTCTCGCCTAGGCGCCTTCTTCTCCTTAATTTTATTACTCCTTCAATTAGCATCAAGTGCAGGAACTTATCCTTTAGCTTTGACGAATCAATTCTTTAAAACTATTAATCCATGGCTACCTATGAGTTATTCAGTTTCAGGTCTACGACAAACCATTTCTATGACAGGTAATATTCATAGTCAGATTATTTTCCTTATCTTTACAATAATGATTTTTGTTGCTTTAGGAATGCTTTCCTACCAACCTAAAAAAGTTGAAGAAGATTAAAAACTATCGACCAATTCGGTCGATAGTTTTTTTATCTAGAATATTTTTTTCTTTGAATATCATAAAAAATAAAGTCAATAATGGCTATAAGAGAACAACTTGCACCAGCAACAAATCCTTTTGGTATAAAGGAAAGGGTAATAGTTCCTTCACCTTCAGGAACATCAATTTTCATAAATCCAGTTTGTGCCTGTTGAATTTGTAATTTTTTACCATTTTGATAAGCAGACCATCCTTGGTCATAAGGAATTGTGAAAAAAATTGATGTTTCATTCTTTACCTTATAATTAACAATGACTTTATTTTTATAAGAGCTCACTTCTACTGGATTTTCTTTTATTTTAGCAATTGCTTCCGTATACTTTTTAGTATCTAATCGATAGAAAGTTGGAGATTCAAATGATACTTGAGCATTTCCTGGGAACTTAACTTGGATATCAAAAGTTTGTTTATGGTCTGTATACCCAAGATTAAAAAATGTAAAAGCATTATCTGTGGTAAAGGATTTTTTTTCACCATTGACAATGATGTCAACTTGCTTTTTCTTATCATTTGAAAAATTTAGCTTGGTCATAGAAAGATAAACCTGACTATTCTCAGGAACTTCGATATTGTAGTTGATCGTTGCATCTTCGGTAGAAGTTCCGTTTAAATTGATTACACTATCACTAGAATCTTTGTAATAATTTATTGGAGAAAAGTAATTTTCATTTAAATCAGCAATTTGATTTAAAAATTGAGTTTGGTTATCAAGAGTATGGTCATTGAAATCGACATCTTTGTAAAGAGACTGTGTAGCAAAAGCAATTGGCAGAGCGAATTGATTTTTATAAAGGATTAGATTATCTTTTTGATAGCTTGGATGAAAACCGTATTTATCTGGATAGGTTTCAGAAATATTGTAGCTGATTCCAAATAAACTATCTGCAATGATAGTATTATTTGCATAACGAAGATTAAGGTTGGTACCTGAAGATTTAAAACCCAACTTATCTAAAGTTGTACTTGCAGAACGATTACGAACAGATGAAAACTGGGAAATACCATTGTAGTTAAATTTCATGCTATCATTTCCAGTTTGTGTCTGTAATTTTTCAGTTCGTGTAAATGTATCTGGTTGCTGTTTGATATACTCCAAAATAGCTTCCATACTTGAAATATCTTTGTCATAGGTGCTACGAGAAGCGAATCCCCATTCTTTTGAAATTCCATTGAATTGCGATGTTGCGTTCAAACTGACTTCACTTAGTATAAAGATCAAAATAAGAATTGAAAAGATTTTTGGTGAAATCATCTTTCGGATAAATGCCAGTAACAATAGCAAGTATACCACTAGAAATTCAATTGTTAAAAGGATATTTAAATTAGTTAAAAATGAATAATGGTTTTTAAAATAAATGGTTGCTAGATAACCAGCTAAAAGGAAGGTCATTGAGCATAAAACATTCCATAATTTGATATCTTTAAATCTATCTAAAACTTCTGCTGAAGTATAAATCAAAAGAGTAGAGAAAATCCACGCATAGCGATGAAGAAACATATTCGGCGCGTGCATTCCTTGCCAAAATAGATCTAAGGCTTCTAGATAAAAACTAGTTATGATGATGATAAATAAAGTTGCATAGCATAGTTTCACGTGAAACTTAATTGATTTTAATGTAAAGAATACAATTGTTAAGATAAAAGGAAGGAGGCCAACAAAAATCATTGGGATAGAACCATATTTAGTTGTATCGAAAGCACCAATGAATTGTTTAGCGAATAGATCTAGATACCAACTGGCATCTGTTTTTATTTTTGTAATAGCGGTTAGTTTTTCACCATGAGTTCTTAAATCAAACAAGGTTGGGAGTGTCATGATGAAACTTGTTAAACCAGCGAGTAAGGAAGTTATAATGAAATCAAGGAAAGAAAACTTACGTCTTTTAAAATCCCAGGAAAGTTGGCAAAAATACCAAACTACTAAAAACATGGCAGTCATATAACCAAAATAGTAGTTTTGGATAAATAATATTGACAAACTTGTAAAGTATAAAATACGTTTTTTATCCGTTATGAGTAGATGTAAACCTGTTAAAATCAAGGGGATTAAAATAAAAACATCTAACCAAGTTTTTATTTCAAGTTGACTAACTGTAAAGCTCATTAAAGCATAAGAAGTAGATAGAGCTAATCGAAGTGGGGCTGGTATATTTTTAAATATTTTACTCAAGCTAAAAAAGGTTGACAGACCTATCAAGCCAAATTTCAACAAGGTTGACAGATAGACTGCATCTGGCATTCCTGATACATCAAAAAAATAAACAAGATGAGATAGAAAACTACCTAGGTAATAACTGGACAAGGCATAAAAATTGAGACCTAGACCGCTAGTAAAAGTATAAAATAGGCTACCACTTCCATGTAAAATATGACGGAGATTAAGATCAAAAATAACATATTGATGAAATCCATCCCCTAATAAAGGTGAAGTATCACTGTTCCAGTAGATACCTTGGGAGAGATAGACTCCGGACATAATTACTAGGGGAATGATGAAAGAAATAAGATAGGTCCAATAGTTTCTGAAAAATGTTTTCATGTTACCTCATAGAATGATAGAAAACTCAGTTGGTTAATCCAACTGAGTTTTAAAGTATTATTTAGTCTTTCCAAAGTTCTTTGACTTTTGCTTGTACTTCAGCATTTTCTAAGAATTCATCATAGGTTTCATCAATACGATCGATTACACCGTTTTTAGATAGAACAATAATGTGGTTAGCTAAAGTTTGGATGAATTCATGGTCGTGACTGGCGAAGATGATAGATTCTTTGAAGTTTTTTAATCCATCGTTCAAGCTTGAAATAGATTCCAAATCCAAGTGATTTGTAGGGTCGTCAAGTACAAGAACGTTTGACTTCAAAAGCATGAGTTTCGAAAGCATCACGCGCACTTTTTCTCCCCCTGACAAGACGTTTACAGGTTTGTTAACTTCATCTCCAGAAAAGAGCATGCGTCCGAGGAATCCACGAAGGAAGGTATTGTCATCTTCTTCTTTACTTGCGAATTGACGGAGCCAGTCAAGAATCGACTCGCCACCTGCAAAATCAGCGGAGTTGTCTTTTGGTAGGTAAGAACGACTAGTTGTAACTCCCCACTTGACAGTTCCTTCGTAGTCAATATCACCCATAATTGCGCGAATCAAGGCAGTTGTTTGGATATCGTTTTGTCCGATAAGAGCTGTCTTGTCACCTGGACGCAAGATGAAGCTGATGTTGTCAAGAATAGTTTCACCGTCAATCTTGACAGATAGATTTTCTACTGTCAAGAGATCATTACCAATTTCACGTTCAGCTTTAAAGTTGATAAATGGGTATTTACGGCTAGATGGAATGATTTCTTCTAAGACAATCTTGTCAAGCATCTTTTTACGTGAAGTTGCTTGTTTAGATTTAGATGCGTTAGCAGAGAATCGAGCAACGAATTCTTGGAGTTGCTTAATTTTTTCTTCCGCCTTAGCATTACGGTCTGCTAACAATTTGGCAGCAAGCTCAGAAGATTCCTTCCAGAAGTCGTAGTTTCCGACATAGAGCTTGATTTTCCCAAAATCAAGGTCGGCCATGTGGGTACAAACTTTATTTAAGAAGTGACGGTCATGGGATACGACAATGACAGTATTATCAAAGTCAATTAGGAAATCCTCTAGCCAAGTAATAGACTGGATATCAAGACCGTTGGTTGGTTCGTCTAAAAGAAGAACATCAGGTTTACCAAACAAGGCTTTAGCAAGGAGCACCTTCACTTTGTCTCCGTTTGCAAGTTCACTCATATTTTGATAGTGTAATTCTTCTGGGATATTTAGGTTTTGAAGTAGTTGAGAGGCTTCACTCTCTGCTTCCCAGCCTCCTAGTTCAGCAAACTCTCCTTCAAGCTCAGCTGCACGAACCCCGTCTTCATCAGTAAAATCTTCCTTCATATAGATCGCATCTTTTTCTTTCATGATGCTATATAGCTTTTCATTACCCATGATAACGACATCAATCGCACGCTCATCTTCGTAGTCAAAGTGATTTTGACGAAGAACAGAGAGACGTTCGTCTGGTCCAAGAGAGATATGACCAGTTGTCGGTTCAATATCACCAGCCAAGATTTTTAAAAAGGTAGATTTACCTGCACCGTTAGCACCAATCAAACCATAGGTATTTCCTTCTGTAAATTTGATGTTGACATCATCAAAAAGTTTGCGGTCACTAAAACGTAGTGAGACATCAGATACTGTAAGCAATATTTTTCTCCTATTATATATAATACTTTAATTCTACTAGAAAATCCCCAAATATTCAAATTTTTATTTGTCAATTTTTTGTAAATAAAGTTGACAGTTTCTTTACGATTGGATAGATATCCTAGACATAGTTTGATTTCAAAAATTATCTGTCTTTTTATCAAAAAAATGCTATAATTGAAAGGACCATATCAAAGGAGAATAAGATGAATAAACCCATTATTTTAACAGGAGATCGTCCAACTGGGAAATTACATATCGGACACTATGTAGGTAGCTTAAAAAATCGTGTTATCCTTCAAGAAGAAAATAAATATGACATGTTTGTTTTTTTGGCTGACCAGCAAGCTTTAACTGACCATGCAAAAGATCCACAAACTATTGTAGAGTCTATTGGGAATGTTGCCTTGGACTATCTTGCAGTGGGATTAGATCCTAATAAATCAACGATTTTCATTCAAAGTCAAATTCCAGAATTGGCAGAGCTTTCTATGTATTACATGAATTTAGTTTCTTTGGCTCGTTTGGAGCGTAACCCTACTGTAAAGACAGAAATTGCTCAGAAAGGCTTTGGAGAAAGTATTCCAACTGGATTTTTAGTTTATCCAATTGCTCAAGCGGCAGATATCACAGCTTTTAAGGCTAACTATGTCCCTGTAGGTACAGACCAAAAACCGATGATTGAACAAACGCGTGAGATTGTACGTTCATTCAATCATGCCTATAATTGTGATGTTTTAGTAGAACCGGAAGGAATTTATCCTGAAAATGAAGGAGCAGGTCGCTTACCTGGTCTTGATGGAAATGCCAAAATGTCTAAATCGCTTAATAATGGTATCTACTTGTCAGATGATGCAGATACCTTGCGTAAGAAAGTAATGAGTATGTATACAGACCCAGATCACATTCGTGTGGAAGATCCAGGTAAGATTGAAGGCAATATGGTTTTCCATTACTTAGATGTTTTTGGACGTCCAGAAGATGCTCAAGAAATTGCTGAAATGAAAGAGCATTATCAACGTGGTGGTCTAGGTGATGTCAAGACTAAACGTTATCTACTTGAAATCCTAGAACGTGAACTTGGCCCAATTCGTGAACGTCGTCTTGAGTTTGCTAAAGATATGGGTGAAGTGTATAATATGTTGCAAAAAGGTAGTGAACAAGCTCGAGAAGTTGCAGGACAAACACTCTCAGAGGTAAAAGCAGCAATGGGGCTAAATTACTTTCATTAATAGATAAAATATGAACTCTAAAACTATCTCTTCTTTAAAATTAAAGGGATAGTTTTTTTATATTATCTATTATCAATATAATTGACAAATTTTCATAGAATGGTATGATAGATACAATACAAAAAGCGTCAAGCTCAAAAAGAAAGAAAAGAGGAAACTTCAATGTCTAATTGGGACACTAAATTTTTGAAAAAAGGTTTTACCTTTGATGATGTATTGCTTATTCCAGCAGAGAGTCATGTATTGCCTAATGATGCGGATTTAACAACAAAATTGGCAGATAATTTGACTTTAAATATCCCAATTATTACAGCAGCCATGGATACTGTAACAGAAAGCCAAATGGCTATTGCTATTGCTCGTGCAGGTGGTCTTGGAGTTATCCATAAAAATATGTCAATTGCTCAACAAGCAGATGAAGTTCGTAAGGTAAAACGTTCTGAAAATGGTGTTATCATTGATCCATTCTTCTTGACTCCAGAGCATACAATTGCAGAAGCAGATGAACTCATGGGACGTTACCGTATCAGTGGTGTCCCAGTGGTTGAAACTCTAGAAAACCGTAAGTTAATTGGTATTTTGACCAACCGAGATCTGCGTTTCATTTCTGACTACAACCAACCAATTTCAAAACACATGACTAGCGAAAACTTGGTTACTGCACCGGTTGGTACAGACTTAAAAACTGCTGAGAGCATTCTTCAAGAACACCGTATTGAAAAACTTCCTTTGGTTGATGAAGAAGGTCGTCTTTCTGGCTTGATCACCATCAAAGATATTGAAAAAGTAATTGAATTTCCAAATGCTGCAAAAGATGAATTTGGTCGCCTTCTTGTTGCTGGTGCGGTAGGTGTTACTTCTGATACATTTGAACGTGCAGAAGCACTCTTTGAAGCAGGGGCTGATGCCATTGTCATCGATACAGCACATGGACACTCTGCAGGGGTTCTCCGTAAAATCGCTGAAATCCGTGCGCATTTCCCAGACCGTACACTGATTGCCGGAAATATCGCTACTGCTGAAGGTGCGCGTGCCCTTTATGACGCAGGAGTTGACGTTGTTAAAGTTGGTATTGGACCAGGTTCAATCTGTACAACTCGTGTTATTGCAGGTGTCGGAGTTCCACAAGTTACAGCTATCTATGATGCGGCAGCAGTTGCGCGTGAATATGGCAAAACAATTATTGCCGACGGTGGAATCAAGTATTCTGGAGATATTGTTAAAGCTCTTGCTGCTGGTGGAAATGCAGTAATGCTTGGATCAATGTTTGCGGGAACTGATGAAGCTCCAGGTGAAACTGAAATCTTCCAAGGACGTAAGTTCAAAACTTACCGTGGTATGGGTTCAATTGCTGCAATGAAGAAAGGTTCAAGCGACCGTTACTTCCAAGGCTCTGTCAATGAAGCAAATAAACTCGTTCCAGAAGGAATCGAAGGTCGTGTTGCTTATAAAGGTGCAGCAGCTGATATTGTCTTCCAAATGATTGGTGGTATTCGTTCCGGTATGGGTTATTGTGGTGCTGCTAATCTAAAAGAATTACATGATAATGCTCAGTTTATTGAAATGTCAGGTGCTGGTCTAAAAGAAAGCCATCCACACGACGTGCAAATCACAAATGAAGCACCAAACTACTCAATGTAATAAAAAATCTCCTGTTAATGAACTGCACCCCAAAAGTTAGACAGAAAAAATCTAACTTTTGGGGTGTTTTGTTATGTGACTTTCAGTCCGTCTCGCTCCGTTAGGTGCGAGACAAATAAACCACCCGCTATGCGGGTGCGCATCGAAGGTTATACCAAAAAACTCCAAACGCGATACAATTAAGGTGTTCAAGCCAATTGTAAAGCGAAAGGAGAAAAATATGGCTCAAAAAGCACATAGTTTATCACACACAAAATGGATGTGTAAATATCACATTGTGTTCACCCCTAAGTATAGACGAAAAGTGATCTATAATCAATATCGAAGTAGTTTGGGAGAAATATTCCATAGATTATGTAGTTATAAAGGTGTTGAGATTATCGAGGGCCATTTAATGCCAGATCATGTTCATATGTCGGTAAGTATTCCACCTAGAATTAGTATTTCAAGTTTCATGGGATATTTAAAAGGAAAAAGTGCACTCATGATGTTTGACAAACACGCAAATCTGAAATATAAGTTTGGGAATCGACATTTTTGAGCAGAGGGATATTATGTGAGTACAGTTGGCCTCAATGAAGCCACAATAAAGAAATACATTCAGGAACAAGAGCGAAAAGATATTGCTTTAGATAAATTGAGTGTAAAAGAATATGAAGATCCCTTTAGGGATAGTGGCAAGTAGTACATATGCCTCTTTGAGAGGCTTGTGACGAGTCAAATGCAATAAGGCTTGAACAAAGTGAAAGCCAGCGTCTTTAGGCGCTAGCTAGTTATCTGGGCTTATAGCCCTGGGACAAACCACCCGTTTGACGGGTGGTCATGATTTACGATATTGTAAATCTTAGTTTACAGTCAATTGACCATTATCTACTGTAAAGACGCTCAAGTTATCAGGTAAGTTTTGAAGATGCTCTAAACTAGTTGTAGTAATAAAGGTTTGAATGTTTTGAGATATAGTCTCTAATAATTTAATTTGACGAGTATTGTCAAGTTCACTCATAACATCGTCAAGTAAAAGAATAGGCGCTTCCTTGGTAATACTCTCCATCAACTCAATTTCAGCTAGTTTGATAGAGAGGACAAGGCTACGATGCTGTCCTTGACTGCCAAAACTTGCTTCTATACCGTTAATTAAGAAAATCATATCATCTCGATGAGGACCAACTCCAGTATTCTTTTTAAATAAATCTCTTGCTCTACTTTTTTGAAGAGCTGCATAGAAAGATTCTGCTAGGTGTTCCTTGTCAGTAAAGTTTACAGATGGTTGATAACGAATTGACAACTCTTCTAATTGGTTCGAAATATCAAAGTGCTTTTTACGACCAAAAGACTCCATTTTTTTGATAAATTCTGCTCTGTGAATCATCACTCGACAACCATAGTCGACTAGCTGGTCATCCAGAACAGATAAAAAAGTTTCGTCGATATGATTTGCTGACTTTAAGTAGGTATTTCTTTGTTTGAGCACATGGTTGTAGCTTGACAAGTCTGACAAGTATATGGGTTTGATTTGCCCTAGCTCCATATCTATAAACTTACGTCGGATAGCTGGAGCTCCTTTGACAAGTTGTAAATCTTCGGGTGCAAATAGAACAACATTCATGTGTCCAATATAGTCAGATAGCCGAGCTTGCTTTAAGTGATTGACTTTAGTAATCCGACCTTTTGGGGTTAAGTCAATCTCAAGTGGAACAGTAGTCGTTCGTTTTTGAAGAATTCCAGAAACTTGAAGTTGTTGTTCTTCAAATTGAATTAAATTCTTGTCTGTCTTTGTTCGATGACTTCTAGTTAAAGCTAAAAAGTAAATACTTTCCAAAAGATTGGTTTTGCCTTGTGCATTTCGACCAACAAATACATTCAATTTAGGATTAAACTCAATCTCAGTATCCTGATAGTTTCTAAATTGCTTGATGGATAAGTTTTTTAGCCACATACTTATCTACCTGGGAAACGTGGTGCAGTTTTTGTTTCAGCTTTCTGGGTCTTTTTTGTTGGCTTTTTTTTGACCGTCTTATTCATTTCTTTGACAAGTTTAGCCACACGTTCTTTCTCAAGTTTTTCTTGAAGATATTCTTCCTGTTCTTCTTGACTAGGTTGAGTCAAAATGATGTGGATTTTCAAATCAGGAATGTCGATAGAGTCTCCGATTCTTACTTTTTTCCCACGACGATTTTCTAATTTCCCATTAAAATAGACAAGATGTTCAGCTAAAAAGGATTTAATAGCTCCGCCACTGTGTATAATACCAAGTTCTTTCAAGAGAGCTTGGAGAGTGATAAATTCTTCAAATAATTTGTATTCCATAGTTCACCTCAATCTTTGGTATTATACCATATTTTACCTTGAAATGGCAGAGGTAAATTCGTTAGAAATGAAAGCGATTTTAATTCTAAAAGGGATAAAGAGAACAAGAAAATTTTCTCTTTTCATGGTATAATAGAACTCTATGTAGAAGGAGGTAAGCGATGGAGTTAGTACCTGGAATTGCAGTGCATTTTATCCAATCAAAAAAATTTAAAACTAATAAAATTACTGTGCGTTTTACAGCTCCATTGTCTTTGGATTCAATTTCAAGTCGCATGTTAAGTGCCAGTATGCTTGAAACTGCTAACCAAAGTTATCCGACTGCTCAACTGTTTCGAAAACATTTAGCAACCTTGTATGGGACTGATTTGTCAGCACACGCCTACCGAAGAGGACAAAGTCATCTTGTGGATTTGAGTATTTCCTATGTGCGTGATGAATTTTTAAGTAAGAAAAACGTATTAGCTTCTCAAATTTTAGAATTGTTAAATCAGGTTCTATTCTTTCCATTGATTGATGATGTTGGATTTGAAAATAAAACCTTTGAAATTGAGAAAAAACAAGTCTTATCAAGACTAGAGTCAGAGTTAGAAGATCCCTTCTTTTTTGCTCATAAAGAATTAGATCAATTGTTTTTCCAAGAAGAATCAATGCAGTTAGTTCCTAAAGATTTGATTTCTAGAATTTCAGAAGAGACTCCAGAAACATGTTTTTCAAGCTATCATAAAATGCTAAAAGAAGACCAAATAAATATTTTCTTCTTGGGTGATTTTAATGAAATTGAAGTTTTAGAGTTTTTACATAAATTTCCTTTAACAGGTCGTAAATCAGCTGTAAACATTCAATATCAGCAACCCTATTCTAATATTCTTAGAGAAGGTATTGTTAGAAAGAGATTGGGACAGTCTGTTTTAGAGATGGGTTACCATAGTCCAGTGGGGTATGGTGATGAAGAACAGATGGCAGTGCTTCTTGTCAATGGTCTTTTAGGAGCCTTTCCTCATTCGAAACTGTTTACCCAAGTGCGAGAAAAGGAAGGTCTGGCCTATACTGTATCGAGTCATTTGGATCTCTTTAGTGGATTTTTACGATTATTTGCTGGAATTGATCGGCAAAATCGAAACAAAGTAAGAAAATTGATGAATCATCAGTTACTTGACATAAAAAATGGCAAGTTTACAGATAAGGAAATTGATCAGACCAAACAAATGATTCGACGATCCTTACTACTAGCTCAGGATAATCAAGATTCTATTGTCGATAAATATTATCTGTCAACCTTTTTTGGGAAAGCAAATCTTGATACAAAAACTTTAATCGATAAACTCGAACAAGTTGATAGAGAAGCAATTTGTGAAGCAGCAAACAGTTTTAAGTTGCAGGCTATTTATTTTATGGAAGGAGCAGAATGACCAGACCGACTTTTCAAAAGAAATATTATCCTGCTGTAAAAGAAACTTTGTATCAAACTAGCTTAGAAAATGGTTTGACAGTTACTTTACTACCTAAAAAGGACTTTAACGAGGTTTATGGAGTTGTGAGTGTCCAAGTCGGTTCTGTTGACACAAGGTTTACAGAAGATGATAAGGGCTTGCAACAGTATCCTCAAGGGATCGCTCATTTCTTAGAACATAAGCTTTTTGAACGAGAAGATTCTGGAGATGTTATGGCAGCTTTTACAGAGCTAGGGGCTGAAAGTAATGCCTTTACGAGCTTTACAAATACTAGCTATCTTTTCTCGACTTCTGAAAATGTTCTAGAGTGCTTAGATTTACTTGAAGAACTTGTCACTACCTTCAATATAACTGAAGAATCAGTAGAGCGCGAAAAAGATATCATTCAGCAGGAAAGAGAGATGTATCAGGATGATCCAGCTTCTTGTCTATTTTTCAATACTCTGGCAAATCTCTATCCAGAAAGTCCTTTAGCTTCAGATATTGTCGGTAGTGAAAACTCCATTGATGCTATTTGTCTGGAGGATTTGAAAGAGAACTTTAAAGAGTTTTACAGACCTGTCAATAGTAATATCTTTTTGGTCGGTAATTTTAAACTTGAACTTCTTGAAGATTATTTTACTAAGAAATCTTATCTTCAAGAGAAAAAGCATGAGTTTAAAAGAGAACAAATACCTTTACATCCGGTAAAGACTACTGAAAGTATACGAATGGACGTGGCTTCTCCAAAATTAGCGATTGGTATTAGAGGAAATAAAGAAATTGGAAATCGAGATCAATATCGTTATCATCTTTTATTGAAATTGTTGTTTACAATGATGTTTGGTTGGACTTCACAAAGATTTCAAAGATTATATGAGTCTGGTAAACTGGATGCTTCCCTGTCTCTAGAAATAGAAGTGGATCATCGTTTCCATTTTGTGATATTAACAATGGATACAAAGGAACCTGTGGCACTTTCTCATCAATTTCGTAAAGCTATTCGTAATTTTATGAAAGATGAGGATGTCACTGAGGATCACTTGGATATTGTAAAAACTGAGATGTATGGAGAATTTCTTCATAGTATGGATACCCTAGAATATATTGCTACTCAGTATCATCCAACTGAGACAGGATCGACCCTGTTTGACCTTCCTAAACTTTTGCAGGAAATTACTTTAGAAGATGTTCTAGAAGCAGGACATGATTTGATAGATAATAGCGATATGGTTGATTGTACAATTTTCCCGATATAATCGCTAGAAAATACACTAGAAAGAAGGAATGTTAAGTATGAGAAAAAAAACAATTGGTGAGGTCTTACGTCTTGCAAGAATTAACCAAGGACTGAGCTTGGAGGAATTACATAGAAAGACGGATATTCAACTGGATTTGTTGGAGGCACTGGAAACAGATGATTTTGACAAACTACCGAGTACTTTTTATGCTCGCTCTTTTTTGAGAAAATATGCTTGGGCAGTTGAATTAGATGAACATATTGTTCTAGATGCCTATGATTCGGGAAGTATGATTACTTATGAAGAAGTTGATGTAGATGAGATTGAGCTTTCAGGACGTAGACGTTCAAATCGCAAAAAGAATTCATTTCTCCCGCTATTTTATTTTATTCTCTTGTCTTTATCAATTTTAATTTTTGTAACCTACTATGTGTGGAATTACATTCAAACCCAACCAACTGCGCCAGCTACAGCGAGTTATAGTGTGGTGAGTTCAACAAGTACTTCTAGTAGTGAGACATCAAGTAGTAACCAATCTGCTAGTTCATCAAGTTCGAGTGAAGCCTCTTCTGTAATCATTTCTGGTCAGGGAGATACGATAGCAGCAGAATACAAAACTTCTAAAGATTCAGTTGAGCTTCAATTCTCTGTTACCGATGTAACGAGCTGGATCAGTGTTTCGAATACTGACTTGGCAGGAGGAGTGACTCTCGAACCTAATAATAAAACAGCTAAAACAACGATTTCGAAAGACAATCCTGTAACAATTACATTGGGAGTTGTTAAAGGAGTAACAGTGAAAATCGATAATCAGGAAATCGACACTTCAAAATTAACTGGTCAAACTGGTTGGATTACTCTAACATTAAGTTCAAACTAAAGGAAGGATAACATGAAAAAAGAGAATATTCCTAATATGCTTACGCTTGGTAGAATTTTATTTATTCCGATTTTTATTCTCCTTCTATCAGTTGGACCATCTCCGGTATTACATACAACAGCAGCAATTATTTTTGCCATTGCCAGTATCACTGACTATTTGGATGGCTATTTAGCTAGAAAATGGCAAGTAGTTAGCAATTTTGGGAAATTTGCAGATCCAATGGCAGATAAGTTGTTAGTTATGTCAGCCTTTATTATGCTAGTTGGTCTAAATATGGCACCAGCTTGGGTGGTAGCAGTTATTATCTGCCGTGAACTTGCAGTCACTGGTTTGCGCTTGCTCTTAGTTGAAACAGGAGGTACCGTTCTAGCTGCTGCTATGCCTGGGAAAATAAAGACATTTAGTCAGATGTTTGCGATTATCTTCTTGTTGCTTCACTGGACTGTGCTTGGTCAGATAACTCTTTATATTGCCTTGTTCTTCACAGTTTATTCTGGTTATGATTATTTCAAGGGAAGTGCGTATTTGTTTAAAGGAACCTTTCGCTAGATATGGAATCGATTATTGAAATTAAGAATCTGTCTTTTCGATATCAGGCAGATCAAGAACATTATGATGTTCATAACATTTCGTTTCACGTGAAACGTGGAGAATGGTTGTCAATCGTTGGTCATAATGGTAGTGGTAAATCAACGACAGTTCGCTTGATTGATGGTTTGCTCGAGGCTGAATCTGGAGAAATTTGGATAGACGGTGATTGCCTAACTCCAGAAAACGTCTGGGACAAACGCCGAAAAATTGGCATGGTCTTTCAAAATCCTGACAACCAATTTGTAGGAGCAACTGTGGAGGATGATGTTGCTTTTGGACTGGAAAATCAAGGAATCCCGCTTGAAGAGATGAAGCGTAGAGTTACAGAAGCCCTATCCTTAGTTGGGATGGCTGGATTTTCTAAAAAAGAACCTGCTCGTTTGTCAGGAGGTCAAAAACAGAGAGTAGCCATTGCAGGCGTTGTTGCCTTGCGACCAGATATTTTAATCTTGGATGAAGCTACAAGCATGTTGGATCCTGAGGGACGGCTAGAGTTAATTAAGATAGTCCAGAAGATTCGCAAAGACCATCAGATGACAGTCATCTCCATTACGCATGATTTGGATGAGGTGGCCATGAGTGACCGTGTTTTGGTAATGAAAAAAGGAGAAGTCGAGTCAACAAGTACTCCTAGAGAATTATTTTCTAGAGCGGATCTAGATCAAATTGGCTTAGACCAACCCTTTGTCAACCAATTGAAAGAATCGTTACGTAATACTGGTTTGAATTTGCCAGAGTTCTATCTTACAGAAGAGGAACTTGAGGAGGCTTTATGGGAATTATTCTAGACAATGTTAGTTATACGTATCAAGAAGGAACGCCCTTTGCCTCAGCTGCCTTGTCCGACGTCAGTTTGTCAATAGAGGATGGCTCTTATACTGCGATTATTGGGCATACAGGAAGTGGGAAATCTACAATTCTACAACTCTTGAATGGTTTACTGGTTCCTACAGAGGGAAGTGTTCATGTCTTTGATACATTGATCACACCAACATCGGTCAATAAGCAAATTCGCCAAATTCGCAAACAAGTTGGGTTGGTGTTTCAGTTTGCAGAGAATCAAATTTTTGAGGAAACTGTCCTAAAAGATGTGGCTTTTGGCCCTCAAAATTTTGGAGTTTCTGTAGAAGAGGCAGAAGCTATTGCGCGTGAAAAACTAGCTTTAGTAGGAATCGATGAATCACTCTTTGAACGAAGTCCATTTGAACTCTCAGGCGGACAAATGAGAAGGGTTGCGATTGCTGGTATTTTGGCGATGGAGCCTAGTATTTTGGTCTTAGATGAGCCGACAGCTGGTTTGGACCCAATTGGTCGAAAAGAGTTGATGGCCTTGTTTAAAAAGCTTCATCAAGATGGCATAACACTTGTTTTAGTAACTCACCTTATGGATGATGTGGCCGAATTTGCTGACCAAGTTTATGTGATGGAAAAAGGGAAACTAGTTAAGGGTGGGAAACCAGATCTTGTCTTTCAAAATGTCGAATTTATGGAAAAAATCCAATTGGGTGTTCCTAAAATCACACGATTTGCTCAAAGGCTAGTTGACAGAGGAATTTCTTTCGAACAATTGCCGATAACGATAGAGGAGTTTAAGGAGTTTATCAATGGATAATATGATTTTAGGTCGATACATACCAGGAAATTCGATTATTCATCGTCTAGATCCTCGTAGTAAGTTAGTAGCAATGATTTTATTGATCATCATCGCTTTTTGGGCCAATAATCCAATTACAAATCTCATACTCTTCATTGCAACAGGCATATTTGTCGTTTTATCAGAAGTTCCCTTATCTTTTTTTATAAAAGGTTTGCGATCTATGTTTTTTCTGATTGCTTTTACAACCCTTTTTCAACTGTTCTTTATCTCTGGTGGTCACGTCTTGTTCGAGATGGGATTTATAAAAATCACAAGCTATGGTATTGAGCAGGCAGGAATTATTTTTTGTCGCTTTGTGTTGATTATCTTTTTCTCAACCTTGCTTACTCTGACCACCATGCCACTTAGTTTGGCAACTGCAGTTGAATCCTTGCTCGGACCTTTAAAAAGATTTAAGGTTCCAGTTCATGAGATTGGACTCATGTTGTCTATGAGTTTGCGATTTGTACCAACCTTGATGGATGATACGATTCGCATTATGAATGCTCAAAAGGCACGTGGTGTTGATTTTGGAGAAGGAAATGTAATCCAAAAAGTTAAGGCTATGATACCTATTTTGATTCCTTTGTTCGCTACGAGTTTGAAAAGAGCGGACTCTTTGGCTACTGCTATGGAGGCTAGAGGTTATCAGGGTGGTCATGGACGTAGTCAGTATCGACAGTTAAATTGGATGAACAGAGACAGTATAGCGCTATTATTTGTTTGTGTATTGGGTGCAATTCTATTTTTGCTAAAATCTTAGAATGTAATATGGGGTAGAGGTATGAATCGTTTTAAAAAATCAAAATATATCATTGTTCTATTTGTCGTTATACTAGTAGTTTCTGTTTTTTTAGTGACAACACAATCCAGTGCAGTTGTGACAAAGGCGGGAGATGGAATTTCTCTTGTAGACAGAATTGTTCAAAAGCCATTTCAATGGTTGTCTTCGGCAAAATCTGATTTAGGACATTTAACCAGAGCTTATAATGAAAATGAAAGTCTCAAAAAAGAACTCTATCAGATGAAGAAGGAAATGAATGAAGCAGACAGTCTGAAGGAAGAAAATGAGCAATTACGACAATTATTGGAGATGAAATCAAAACTAAACGCGACCAAGTTAATTGCTTCTGATGTCATCATGAGAACTCCTGCAACCTGGAAACAAGAGTTGACAATTGATGCAGGTTCTCAACAAGGTGTGACAAGTAATATGCTTGTTATAGCTGGTGGGGGACTGATTGGAAGCGTGGGAAAGGTTGAAGATAACTCAACTGTGGTCAACTTATTAACCAATGCGGAAAATACAGAGAAAATATCCGTTAAAATCCAACACGGTTCTACTAGTATATATGGCATTATTATTGGCTACGATAAGGAAAAAAATCTACTGAAAATTAGTCAGTTAAACAGCAGTAGCGACATTAGTAAAGGCGATAAGGTTGTAACTGGTGGTCTTGGTAATTTTAATGCTACTGACATTCCAGTAGGTGAGGTCGAATCTGTGACGCATAGCAATGACTATCTGACAAGAGAGGTGTTAGTCAAACTTCAGTCTGATTCAATGAATACCAAAGTCGTAGAGTTAGTGGGGAACCCATCATGAGACTGTTGAAGCAGATAGGAATGTTTTTACTTTTGCCTACAGTTGTCTTAATAGACAGTCATTTAGGGCAATTTGTAAATAGTTTTTTTCCACATTTTCAAATTGTGAGCCACTTTATCTTCATCTTCTTGTTGTTTGAAACTATTGAAGTATCGGAGTATCTATTTTTAGTTTATTGCTTATTTATTGGTCTTATATACGATATTTATTTTTTCCATTTAGTAGGGATTGCTAGTCTTCTTTTTGTGATTATTGGTGCAATCATTTATAAAAATAATGCGATTATTTTATCAAATAGATGGACTAGACTATTAGCAATTTTAATGATGACTTTCTCTTTTGAATTTGGCAGTTTTCTTCTAGCGCAAATGATTGGATTAACTGCTGAAAGTATAACAGTCTTTATCGTTTATGGACTAGTTCCATCAATGATATTAAACTGTCTATGGATGTTAGTTTTTCAGTTTATTTTTGAAAAAATATATCTATAAGAAAGAAACAAAACTGTAATAAAGGCGTAATATTTATTAGGCCTTTTTTTGATATACTAGTATTGTCTTAAAAGAAGGAGTATTCACACTTATGAAGAAAAAAATCCTAGCATCACTTTTGTTAAGTACAGTATTAATCTCACAAGGAGCTGTTCTTTCAAGTGTTAAAGCAAATACAACAGATGAAAAAATTGCTGCTCAAGATAGTAAAATTAGTAACTTGACAGCTCAACAGAAAGAAGCTCAAAAACAAGTAGACGAAATTCAAACTAAAGTTTCAGCTATTCAATCAGAGCAAGAAAAATTGCAATCTGAAAACGAAAAACTTCAAGAAGAATCTAAAAAACTTGAAGGTGAAATCGCAGAGCTTTCAAAAAATATTGTAGCTCGTAATGCATCGCTTGAAAACCAAGCTCGTAGTGCACAAACGAACGGAACTGCTACAAGCTACATCAATACGATTATTAACTCTGACTCAATTACAGAAGCTATTTCTCGTGTAGCAGCTATGAGTGAAATCGTATCAGCAAACAATAAAATGTTGCAGCAACAAAAGGAAGATAAGAAAGCTATCTCTGAAAAACAAGTTGCAAACAACGAAGCAATCAATACAGTCATTGCGAACCAACAAACACTTGCTGACGACGCTCAGGTTTTGACAACAAAACAAGCAGAATTGAAAGTAGCTGAGTTAAATCTTGCGGCTGAGAAAGCTACTGCAGAAGGTGAAAAAGCGAGCTTGTTGGAGCAAAAAGCAGCAGCAGAAGCTGAAGCAAAAGCGGCAGCAGAAGCTGAAGCAGCATATCGAGCTCAACAAACTAGCCAACGTCAATCAGTTGCAGCATCAGCAAATACAACATTTGCTGCACAAGTGCAAGCAACTTCAAGTTCTTCATCATCAGATGATGATTCAAGCTACACTCCTGTTGCTACCCGTACAACATCACGTCCAACATATAGTACAAATGCTTCAAGTTATCCAACTGGTGAATGTACTTGGGGAGCTAAAACATTGGCACCTTGGGCTGGAGATTACTGGGGTAATGGAGCGCAGTGGGCAACAAGTGCAGCTGCAGCAGGATTCCGTACTGGTTCTCAACCGCAAGTTGGTGCGATTGCATGTTGGAATGATGGAGGATATGGACACGTAGCGGTTGTTACAGCTGTTTCATCATCATCAAGTATTCAGGTATCTGAATCTAACTACGGTGGAGATCGTACAATTGGTAACAAACGTGGATGGTTCAACCCAACAACAACTTCTGAAGGTTATGTTACTTACATCTATCCAAACTAATGAAAAAATTGAGACTCAGATTGGGTCTCTTTTCTTATTTATAAGATGGTGAAATCCCAAGTTTGAGTTTTCGCTAAATACCCAAACTAAGTTCCACCGCTAGTACGAGTGGAAGTTAATCTGATAAAAATTGCAAAAAACAGTGGAATTCCGTGTCAGAGTCAGTTCCACTATGGTAGAAGTTAGTGTGAGACGTTTGAGTTTTCATTGAAAAACTAGCAAAATTACTTGAAAAAAAGGCTCAACTATGATACAATGTAAATTGTCGTGTAAACGATAATACTCATTCTTGATGAATTGTGAAGCTGTTGCCTTCGGGTCGTTTTGCAAGTTGAAATCAAGAAGAGGAAAAAAACAAAAAGGAGAAATACTCATGGCAGTAATTTCAATGAAACAACTTCTTGAGGCTGGTGTACACTTTGGTCACCAAACTCGTCGCTGGAACCCTAAGATGGCTAAGTACATCTTCACTGAGCGTAACGGAATCCACGTTATCGACTTGCAACAAACTGTAAAATACGCTGACCAAGCATACGACTTCATGCGTGATGCTGCAGCTAACGATGCAGTTGTATTGTTTGTTGGTACTAAGAAACAAGCAGCTGACGCAGTTGCTGAAGAAGCAGTACGTTCAGGTCAATACTTCATCAACCACCGTTGGTTGGGTGGAACTCTTACAAACTGGGGAACAATCCAAAAACGTATCGCTCGTTTGAAAGAAATCAAACGTATGGAAGAAGATGGAACTTTTGAAGTTCTTCCTAAGAAAGAAGTTGCACTTCTTAACAAACAACGTGCACGTCTTGAAAAATTCTTGGGTGGTATCGAAGATATGCCTCGTATTCCAGATGTAATGTACGTAGTTGACCCACATAAAGAGCAAATCGCTGTTAAAGAAGCTAAAAAATTGGGAATCCCAGTTGTAGCGATGGTTGACACAAACACAGATCCAGACGATATCGATGTAATCATCCCAGCTAACGATGACGCTATCCGCGCAGTTAAGTTGATTACAGCTAAATTGGCAGACGCTATCATTGAAGGTCGCCAAGGTGAAGATGCTGTTGCAGCAGTTGAAGCAGAATTTGCAGCTTCAGAAGCTCAAGCAGACTCAATCGAAGAAATCGTTGAAGTTGTAGAAGGCGACAACGCTTAATTCATAATAAATAGTAATTACCTAGGAGGGCGGGGCTTAGCCCGGCTCTCCTATTTTTAAAAAATATAGGAGAATCAAAATGGCAGAAATTACAGCTAAACTTGTTAAAGAGTTGCGTGAAAAATCTGGTGCTGGTGTTATGGACGCTAAAAAAGCATTGGTTGAAGTGGAAGGCGATATCGAAAAAGCGATTGAATTGCTTCGCGAAAAAGGTATGGCAAAAGCAGCTAAGAAAGCTGACCGTGTTGCTGCAGAAGGTTTGACTGGTGTTTATGTTGACGGTAACGTTGCAGCAGTTGTTGAAGTAAATGCTGAAACTGACTTCGTTGCGAAAAACGCTCAATTTGTTGAGTTGGTAAACGCAACAGCTAAAGCGATCGCTGAAGGAAAACCAGCTAACAACGAAGAAGCTCTTGCTTTGACAATGCCTTCAGGTGAAACTCTTGAAGCAGCTTATGTGTCTGCAACAGCAACTATCGGAGAAAAAATCTCATTCCGTCGTTTTGCTTTGATTGAAAAAACAGATGCACAACACTTCGGAGCATACCAACACAACGGTGGACGTATCGGTGTTATCTCTGTAATCGAAGGTGGAGACGAAGCACTTGCTAAACAAATTTCAATGCACATCGCTGCTATGAAACCAACAGTTCTTTCATACAAAGAATTGGATGAGCAATTTGTTAAAGATGAGTTGGCACAATTGAACCACGTTATCGACCAAGATAATGAAAGCCGTGCTATGGTTGGTAAACCAGCTCTTCCACACTTGAAATATGGATCAAAAGCTCAATTGACTGATGAAGTGATTGCTCAAGCTGAAGCTGATATTAAAGCTGAGTTGGCTGCAGAAGGCAAACCAGAAAAAATCTGGGATAAAATCATCCCAGGTAAAATGGATCGTTTCTTGCTTGACAACACTAAAGTTGACCAAGCATACACACTTCTTGCACAAGTTTACATCATGGATGACAGCAAGACAGTTGAAGCTTACCTTGAATCAGTTAACGCTTCAGTAGTTGAGTTCGCTCGCTTTGAAGTTGGTGAAGGTATCGAAAAAGCTGCAAACGACTTTGAAGCAGAAGTTGCAGCTACAATGGCAGCAGCCTTGAATAACTAATAAAAAAGTAAGGAAGCAAATTAGCTTCCTTTTCTTTTGTTGGAGGGGGACTCATAGGAATTCTTTTTTTATTTTAAACGGTAAACAAAAAGCCCTATACAAGGGCTTAGTGCATTTAGGAGACTACACTTCGAATTCATAGAGTGCTGTAGATAGGTAACGTTCTCCGTTATCTGGTGCAAGCGCAAGGACTTTTTTACCTGCTCCAAGTTTTTTAGCAACTTCAATTGCTGCATAGATAGCTGCTGCAGAAGAAATACCTACCAAGAAGCCTTCTTTTCCACCGATTTCACGGCCAAGTGCAAGAGCATTATCTGATGTTACACGAACGATACCATCGTAAGCTTTTGTATCAAGTGTATCTGGAATGAATCCAGCAGAGATACCTTGAATTTTGTGAGGACCTGGTTTTTCACCAGATAGGATAGCTGACTCGTCTGCCTCAACTGCAAAAACTTGAATGTTTGAGTTAGCAGTTTTAAGAGCATGAGAAACACCTGAAATAGTTCCTCCAGTACCAACACCAGCAACAAAGGCATCTAAACCATCAGCTCCGAAATCAGCTAGAATTTCAGCTCCTGTTGTTCTTTCGTGAACTTCTGGGTTAGCTTGGTTAATAAACTGTAATGGTAGGAAACCATCACGCTCAGCAGCAATTTCTTGCGCTTTTGCAATCGCACCTTTCATTCCTTCGCTACCAGGAGTGAGGACTAGCTCAGCACCATAAGCTTGGATGATTTTACGGCGTTCAACACTCATTGTTTCAGGCATAACGATGACAACTTTATAACCTTTAGCAGCACCAACCCATGAAAGACCGATACCAGTGTTACCACTTGTTGCTTCTACAATAGTAGAACCTGGTTTCAGTTTACCCTCTTGCTCTGCTTTTTCAATCATACTAAGAGCGATGCGGTCTTTAACGGATGAACCTGGGTTAAAAGCTTCTAATTTTACGTAAACATATGCTGCACCTTCTGGTACAATGTTGTTTAATTTAACAATCGGTGTTCTACCGATGAGTTCTGTGATGTTGTTATAAATAGCCATGTTAGCACCTCTTTATATAAGATGCTTCTAGTATAACGCTAACTTTGACTTTTGTAAAATATAGAAATCCTATCGGAGCGATAGGATTTTTTTATATCAGTGATTCAAATCATTCATATTCAAACGATTATGATAAGCTAAGTCAAATAGATAGGTGTAAAGAGGTACAATATCAGTTTTCTTTGGAAATTCAAATTTGTGAGAATTAAAATGCTCATTGTGAGATTTTAAAAAGGCATTTTCTAAATAAGTAATCGTAATCTCGCTATCATCAATCCCAAGTCCAGCAGTTTCCATCTCAACATTGACGATGTTCATAAGGAAAATTGATTTGATAGACATCTTCCGTCCTGTTGCCCCTTGTTTATCTGTAAAGATGATTCGGATATTTGTAAAGATAATTGAGTCACGAATGAGTTTATATCCGCTTTGAATTTCTTCATTTTCTAATAAATATTGTCCAAACTCCTTGGTAAGAGCTTCTTTACTTTGCTCACTGAAGTTTCCAGCCAGTCCCTGAATTAATCTTCCAAAAGCCATATGATATTTCCTTTCTTTACGATAGGTTTACAGGTTCTTCAACTTCACGTAAACCTTTGTCGGTTAGAGTAACTTTTCCATTGAAAAATTCAATGAGATCAGCCTTGATACCGTCTTTCTTTTCTTTATCAATGAAAATCATAGTGTCAACTTGATCTGTAAAGTTTGTCTCTAATTCTATGAGATTATGCTCTTTAAGAAAATTCCCATATTCTTGATACTGAGCATAGGTCATGTGAATCTGAATCCCTGCCTGTTCTTTAATTTCAATAATACCAATTTCCTTAACTGCTAGAGCAACACTACCAGCGTAAGCACGAATCAAACCACCAGCTCCTAGTTTAATACCGCCGAAATAACGAGTAACTACCACACAGACATTAGTAAGGTTGTGGTTTTCCAAAACTCCTAGCATAGGAACACCAGCAGTTCCACTAGGCTCTCCGTCATCACTAGTTCGCTTGATTTCACTGCGTTCACCGACAATAAAAGCAGAGCAGTTGTGGGTTGCTTTATAGTGTTCTTTTTTGATGGCTGAGATAAAGTCACGAGCTTCTTCTTCATTATAGACACGTTTAGCATGACAAATAAAGCGTGATTTTTTGATTTCTTCTTGGACTTGTCCGTCCTCTTTTATAGTTCTATATTCCATAGTTTTATTGTACTAAAAAATAGCATAAACTTCTACATTTTACGAATAAAGAAATATGAAAGTAAATCCAAATTATCTCGGTCGTCTTTTTACGGAACAAGAATTAAGTTATGATGAGAGACAGCAAGCAAAAACAATTTCATCTATGAAAAAAGAGAAGGGGCAACTATCTTGTCAGCGATGTGGTAGTCAGATACAAGAAGAATGGCATTTGCCTGTTGGTGCTTTTTATTGTCGAGAATGCTTAATTATGAAGCGAATAAGAAGTGATCAAAAACTCTATTACTTTCCGCAAGAAAGGTTTCCGGAGCAAGATGTACTCAAATGGCCAGGTCAACTGACTCCATTTCAAGAGCGGGTATCACAAGGACTCCTTCAGGCGGTAGATAAGAAGGAGGCCACCTTGGTACATGCAGTGACAGGAGCTGGTAAGACAGAGATGATCTACCAAGTTGTCGCTAAGGTGATAAATCAGGGTGGAGCTGTTTGTCTGGCCAGTCCACGAATTGATGTTTGCCTAGAGCTCCATAAACGATTACAAAATGATTTTGCATGTGAGATTTCACTATTACATGGGGATTCGGATCCTTATTTTCGCACCCCTTTAGTTGTAGCAACCACTCACCAGCTATTAAAATTTTATCAGGCTTTTGACTTGTTAATTGTGGATGAAGTGGATGCCTTTCCTTATGTTGATAATCCAGTGCTTTACCATGCTGTCAATAATTGTGTAAAGGAGACCGGATTGAGAATATTTTTAACAGCAACGTCAACTGATGAGTTAGATAGAAAAGTTAAACAAGGGGAGTTAAAGCGTCTTAGCTTACCCCGTCGCTTTCATGGAAATCCTCTCATTGTTCCCAAGCCAATCTGGTTATCGCATTTTAATAGATATTTAGAAAAAAATAGCTTACCTCCCAAATTAAAACTTTACATTGAGAAACAGAGAAAGACAGCCTATCCCTTACTAATCTTTGCCTCTGAGATTAGGAAGGGAGAAAAGCTTAAAGAAATTTTACAGGAGAAGTTTCCAAATGAGAAAATAGGCTTTGTATCTTCAATCACAGAAGACCGATTAGAGCAGGTACAAGCCTTTCGAGATGGAGAGTTGACGATATTAATAAGCACAACTATATTAGAGCGTGGAGTTACATTCCCTCGTGTAGATGTTTTTGTGGTGGAAGCCAATCATCAACTCTTTACCAAGTCAAGTTTAGTACAAATTGGTGGACGAGTTGGAAGAAGCATGGATCGTCCTACTGGAGAACTTATATTTTTCCATGACGGACTCAATCAGTCTATTAAGAGAGCCATAAAGGAGATTAAACAAATGAATCAGGAGGCAGGAGTATGAAGTGTTTATTGTGTGCTAAAAGCTTGCAAACAGAGATAAGCTTTACTAACCTACTCTGTTTTAAAAAGGAGGAGGAACTAGTATGTGAATCCTGTATTTCGTCTTTCGAGAGCATTGGTGGTAATCATTGTCCTAGTTGTTTTAAAAAAGGAATGTCAATTATCTGTCAAGATTGTCAATTTTGGTGTAAAAAAGGTGTAAAGGTTGATCATGTGGCTCTTTATTCCTATAATCAGGCCATGAAAGAATATTTTAGTCGCTATAAATTTGATGGCGATTATCTTCTTAGAAAGGTATTTTCTGATATATTACAAAAAGAGTTAAAGAAGTATAAGGACTATCAGATTGTGATTGTCCCTCTTAGTGACGAGCGTTTTAAAAGCAGAGGCTTTAATCAAGTTGAGGGTTTGATAAAGGATACTGGGTTATCATATCTTGATATTTTGATTAAAAACGAAGTCGAAGCTAGCTCTTCAAAAAATCGAGCAGCTCGTTTACTTACTGAGTTTCCATTTTTCCTGAAAGATGGCGTGAAGCTTCCAGAAAATATCTTACTCTTTGATGATATTTATACGACTGGTACCACGCTGAATCGTCTTAAAAGTATGCTATTAGAGGCTGGTTGTCAGAATATTAAAACTTTTTCCCTCGCAAGATGAGGAAAAAGTTTGCAAAAAAAATATGAAAGCGTTATAATATAATTAGAAAAACAAATATGTTTAGAAAGAAGGTACTTATATGATTAAATATAGTATCCGTGGTGAAAACCTAGAAGTAACAGAAGCAATTCGTGATTATGTAGTTTCTAAACTCGAAAAGATCGAAAAATACTTCCAAGCAGACCAAGAATTGGATGCGCGTGTTAACTTGAAAGTTTACCGTGAAAAGACTGCTAAAGTTGAAGTAACCATTCCGCTTGGATCTATTACTCTTCGTGCAGAAGATATTTCTCAAGATATGTACGGTTCTATTGATTTGGTGACAGATAAGATTGAGCGTCAGATTCGTAAAAACAAAACTAAAATTGAACGTAAGAACAGAAATAAAGTATCTACAAGTCAACTATTTACAGATGCTTTAGTTGAGGACTTAGATGTAGCACAACCAAAAGTTGTTCGTTCAAAACAAATTGATTTGAAACCAATGGATTTGGAAGAAGCTATCTTACAGATGGATTTATTGGGACATGACTTCTTTATCTATGTAGATGTTGAAGATGAAACAACAAATGTTATCTATCGTCGTGAAGATGGAGATATCGGTCTTCTAGAAGTTAAATAATCTTAATGATTAGTCTACAAAAGTGGTTTACACTAGTGTAAACCACTTTTTAGTTTGGAAATCTGAAGTTGGTAGCTAGAGATACCTCTTTAAAAGTCGCATTTTGGCTACAATTATGGTATAATAATGCGCAAGAGGTTTGTAATGAAAAAAAATGAAATAAATCCCTTTTTTATGTATCTGATTGCTATGGTAACCTTTACGATTATGACCATTTTGATTGTGTTAGTAAAGGATAATCTTATCACTATAGCAAGTCTATTTTTATTTATCGTATTCTATGTTCTGCTATTTAATTTCCAGAAAAAATATTACAAAAAAACGGATATCGAGCAAATCCAGTATGTCAATCATCAGGCTACGGATAGTTTGAGTGCCCTCCTAGAGCAAATGCCTGTGGGAGTTGTTAAATTAAACATGAACAGCAGTGAGATTGAGTGGTTCAATCCCTATGCGGAATTAATTTTGACAACTGAGGATGGAGAAATTGATTTTCCTCAATTTCAAAAGATTTTAAAGAGTTCGATTTCTTCCCCAGGGGCATATGCCATTGTTGGGGAGAAACGTTATGCAGTGCATTTAGATAGAAATTCGGGTGTCTTATACTTTTTTGATGTCTCTGGTGAGTATGAGGCGACTGCTGAATTGGTAACGAGTCGTCCTGTAATTGGAATTATCTCAGTTGATAACTATGATGACTTGGAAAATGAAACGTCTGAATCAGATATTAGTCATATCAATAGTTTTGTTGCAAATTTTGTTTCCGAATTTGCTGGGAAATATGCCATGTTTTCTCGTAGAGTAAGTATGGATCGTTTTTATCTATTTACGGATTACACTGTACTTGGTCACTTGATGCAGGATAAGTTTTCTGTGATTGATACCTTTCGTGAAGAAGCCAAGCAACGGAATTTACCACTAACGATGAGTATGGGAGTTTCTTATGGTGATGGGAATCATGATCAGATTGGGAAGGTGGCTCTTCTTAATCTCAACTTAGCTGAAGTTCGTGGTGGTGACCAAGTTGTCGTAAAAGAGAATGATGAAACTAAAAATCCAATCTACTTTGGAGGAGGTTCAGCTGCATCTGTTAAACGTACTCGGACACGAACTCGTGCCATGATGACAGCTATTTCAGATAAACTTAAAAGTGTCGATCGAGTTTTTGTGGTTGGTCATAAGAATCTGGATATGGATGCTCTTGGATCAGCGGTTGGAATGCAGTTGTTTTCGAGTAATGTACTGGAAGAGAGTTATGTGATTTATGAACCTACACAGATGTCTCCAGATATTGCTCGAGCGGTTAACTATTTGGAAGAGGAGGGTGTTTCAAAACTTCTTCCTTTAGGCCAGGCTATGACAATGGTTACCAAACGCTCCTTACTGGTGATGGTTGACCATTCTAAGACAGCTTTAACCTTATCCAAAGAGTTTTATGACTTGTTTACCCAGACGATTGTCATTGACCATCATCGTCGTGACCAAGATTTTCCAGATAATTCGGTCATTACCTATATCGAGAGTGGAGCAAGCAGTGCTAGTGAACTTGTAACTGAGTTGATTCAATTTCAAAACTCTAAGAAGAAACGTTTGAGTCGTATTCAGGCTAGTATTCTTATGGGTGGAATGATGTTGGATACAAAGAATTTCACCTCTCGCGTAACAAGTCGTACCTTTGATGTAGCAAGCTATCTCAGAACGAGAGGGAGTGATAGCATTGTCATTCAGGAAATTTCGGCCACGGATTTTGAAGAATATCGATTAGTAAATGAGTTAATTTTACAAGGGCAAATGGTACAACCATCAATTCTAGTTGCTCAAGCTTTAGAGGATAAAGAGTACGATACCGTAGTTATTAGTAAAGCTGCTGATGCTATGCTTGCCATGTCAGGTATAGAAGCCAGCTTTGTACTTGCTAAGAATAGTCAAGGAGCGATCTCTATTTCTGCCCGAAGTAGAAGTAAGATTAATGTCCAGCGAATTATGGAAATGTTAGGTGGCGGTGGTCACTTTAACTTAGCTGCAGCGCGGTTGACAGATATGAGCCTGCAAGAAGCAGGAGATAAACTAAAAACAGTTATTTTTAATGAAACAAAAGAAAAGGAGTCAGAAGAATGAAAGTAATCTTTTTAGCAGATGTTAAAGGTAAAGGAAAAAAAGGTGAAATTAAAGAAGTGCCAACTGGATATGCACAAAACTTTTTAATTAAGAAAAACCTTGCTAAGGAAGCGACAGCTCAAGCTATTGGTGAGTTGCGTGGTAAACAAAAATCAGAAGAAAAAGCACATGCAGAGATGCTTGCAGAAGCTAAGGAAATCAAAGCAAAACTGGAAGCAGAAGAAACAATCGTTGAGTTTGTCGAAAAGGTTGGTCCAGATGGTCGTACATTTGGATCTATTACCAACAAGAAAATTGCAGAAGAATTGCAAAAACAATTTGGTATTAAAATTGATAAACGCCATATTCAAGTTCAATCACCAATTCGAGCAGTTGGTTTGATTGATGTTCCAGTGAAGATTTATCAAGATGTGACAAGTGTAATCAATCTCCGTGTCAAGGAAGCATAATTTACGATTGGTTGACAATTTTGTAAAAGGAAGGAAAGTCTGATGGCAGAAGTTGAAGAACTACGTGTTCAGCCTCAAGATATCCTAGCAGAGCAATCTGTCTTGGGAGCCATTTTTATTGATGAGACTAAACTCGTTTTTGTCCGGGAATATATTGATTCACGAGACTTCTTTAAGTATGCCCACCGTTTGATTTTTCAGGCTATGGTTGACTTATCTGATCGTGGGGATGCTATTGATGCAACCACAGTTCGGACGATACTAGATAGTCAAGGTGATTTACAAACTATCGGAGGTTTGTCTTATCTGGTTGAGATTGTCAATTCAGTGCCGACCTCTGCCAATGCGGAATACTATGCTAAAATTGTAGCAGAAAAGGCTATGCTTCGACGCCTAATTGCTAAGTTGACAGAGTCTGTAAACCTAGCCTATGAAGCTTCTCAACCTGCTGACGAAATTATTGCTCGTGCAGAAAAAGGCTTGATTGACGTTAGTGAGAATGCCAATCGAAATGGCTTTAAAAATATTCGAGATATTCTGAATATCAACTTCGGAAATCTAGAAGCTCGTTCACAACAGACTTCAGATATCACGGGTATTGCGACAGGTTATCGAGATTTAGACCATATGACGACTGGTCTGCATGAGGAAGAATTGATTATTTTGGCAGCTCGTCCTGCGGTTGGTAAGACAGCCTTTGCTTTGAATATAGCTCAAAATATTGGAACCAAGCTTGATAAGACAGTTGCTATTTTCTCTCTGGAAATGGGTGCTGAAAGCTTGGTCGATCGTATGTTGGCTGCGGAAGGCTTGGTAGAGTCACATTCTATCCGTACGGGTCAATTGACTGAGGAAGAATGGCGTAAGTATACGATTGCTCAGGGAAATTTAGCCAATGCAAGTATCTATATTGATGATACACCTGGGATTCGGATCACAGAAATTCGATCTCGTTCTCGTAAACTGGCTCAGGAAACAGGTAATCTAGGCTTGATTTTGATTGACTATCTTCAGCTTATCACTGGAACTGGTCGAGAAAATCGTCAACAAGAAGTATCTGAGATTTCCCGTCAGTTGAAAATCTTAGCAAAAGAACTCAAAGTTCCAGTTATAGCTCTTAGTCAGCTTTCTCGTGGTGTAGAGCAACGTCAAGATAAGAGACCAGTTTTGTCTGATATTCGTGAATCTGGATCTATCGAGCAAGATGCTGATATCGTAGCCTTTCTCTATCGTGATGACTATTATGAGCGTGGTGGTGAAGAAGAGGAAGGCATTCCAAATAATAAAGTAGAAGTGATTATCGAGAAAAACCGTAGCGGTGCTCGCGGAACGGTAGAATTGATTTTCCAAAAAGAATATAATAAATTTTCAAGTATTTCGAAGATGGAGGAACCAAGATGACAGACGCATTTACAGATGTGGCTAAAATGAAAAAAATCAAAGAAGAAATTAAGGCGCATGAGGGGCAAGTGGTAGAAATGACCTTAGAAAATGGTCGTAAACGCCAAAAAAATCGTTTGGGAAAACTAATTGAGGTTTATCCATCGCTCTTCATCGTTGAGTTTGGAAATGTTGAAGGAGACAAGCAAGCTAATGTCTATGTTGAATCTTTCACCTATTCAGATATTTTAACAGAAAAGAACTTAATTCATTATTTGGATTAAGGATAATCATGAAAGTGAGAAGATTTCTCACTTTTTTCTTTTTCTTTCGAATGATATAGATGAGGTCAACCTCAAAAATTTAATTATTTGAAGGAGAATAAATGACATTTACTAAAGCAGGACATAAAAAGGGAACTTTTCTCAGAAAGACAGCTGTAGGCTCAGCTTCACTAGTTTTAGCAGGTATTTTTTTATTTAGTGGAGGAACTGTTCATGCCAACCAGGCAAACAATGGATCACTGGCACGAGGAGATGATTATCCCTATTATTATAAAAATGGAAGTCAAGAAATTGATAAGTGGCGGATGTATTCCAGACAGTGTACGTCTTTCGCTGCCTTTCGTTTAAGTAGTGTCAATGGTTTTGAGCTGCCTGCTGCGTACGGGAATGCTAAGGATTGGGGTTATCGTGCTAAACGAGAAGGTTATCGCGTAGATCAGCGCCCAGCAATTGGTTCTATCGCTTGGGATGCAAGCGGACAGTATGGCCATGTCGCTTGGGTATCCAATGTGTTTGGTGATATGATTGAAATTGAAGAATACAATTATGGAGTCAGAGAAAGGTACAATCGACGAACGGTAAAGGCCAATTCTATGACTGGATTCATTCATTTTAAAGATGTGGGGAATGCTAGCTCAGGAAATTATCAGTTATCACTCGTATCTAGCGGGACACATATTTTTACAGAAAAAGCAGCCATTATGGATCAGCCATCACTAACAGCAACGATTATCGATTATTACTATGCGGGAGAAAGTGTTCATTATGATCAGACTCTTGAAAAAGATGGCTATAAATGGATTAGTTATATTTCACGAAGTGGGAACAGACGCTATATTCCCTTGACTAAAACAACTAGCTCTAAAAATGGTTGGGAAAAAGAAGGAACAATTTGGTACTATTATGAAAATGGTCAGAAAGCAGTCGGTTGGAAGAAGATAAATGGAAGTTGGTATCATTTACAAGCTGATGGTAGAATGACGACAGGCTGGTTAAAAGATGGATCTACTTGGTATTACTTGAAGTCATCTGGCGAAATGCAGACAGGTTGGTTAAAAGATGGATCTACTTGGTATTATTTGAACTCGTCTGGTGCAATGCAGACAGGCTGGTTAAAGGATAATGGAACATGGTACTATCTTGAAAGCTCAGGTGCTATGAAGGCTAGCCAGTGGTTTCAGGTTTCAGGGAAATATTACTATGTAAATTCATCGGGAGCTTTAGCAGTCAATACGACTATCGATGGTTTCCAAGTTGATAGCAGTGGTGCGCGAGTAGAAAATCCAGCATCATAAGTGTTATTCAGTATTTGGGCTCTTCCTAATGGTATTTTTCCCTGCTTTCCTTTATAATGGGTGTATGGATAAGAAAAAATTATTATTAATTGATGGATCTTCAGTTGCTTTCCGAGCATTTTTTGCACTTTACCAGCAACTGGATCGTTTTAAAAATGCTAACGGTCTTCATACAAATGCTATCTATGGTTTTCAACTTATGTTGAATCATTTGCTAGAGCGTGTTCAACCGAGTCATATCTTGGTTGCTTTTGATGCGGGTAAAACGACTTTCCGTACAGAGATGTATGCTGATTATAAGGGTGGTCGTGCCAAGACTCCGGATGAGTTTCGTGAGCAATTTCCTTTTATTCGTGAGTTGCTGGATCATCTTGGGATTCGTCACTATGAATTGGCTCAGTATGAGGCAGATGACATCATTGGTACCTTGGGTCGTTTGGCTGAAAAGGATTCATTTGATGTAACTATCGTCAGTGGAGACAAGGACTTGATCCAGTTGACAGATGAACATACAGTGGTTGAGATTTCCAAGAAAGGTGTAGCTGAGTTCGAAGCATTTACACCAAAATATCTCATGGAAAAGATGGGCATCACCCCAACTCAGTTCATTGATCTTAAGGCCCTCATGGGAGATAAGTCAGATAATATCCCTGGTGTAACTAAGATTGGTGAAAAGACGGGTATCAAGCTCTTGTTAGAACATGGCTCGCTCGAAGGTATTTATGAAAATATCGATGGGATGAAGGCTTCTAAGATGAAGGAAAATCTCATTAACGACAAGGAACAAGCTTTCCTATCTAAAACACTGGCTACCATCGACACGAAAGCGCCGATTGAGATTGGACTGGATGATTTGGTTTATAGCGGTCCAGATGTGGAAAATCTTGGGAAATTCTACGATGAGATGGGCTTTAAACAGCTCAAGCAGGCTTTAAATGTATCATCAGCTGATGTGGCTGAGAGTTTGGACTTTACTATTGTTGACCAAGTCAGTCAAGATATGCTAAGTGTGGACTCCATCTTCCACTTTGAACTTTTTGGTGAAAACTACCATACAGATGACTTGATTGGCTTTGCCTGGTCGTGCGGAGACAAGCTCTATGCCACAGACAATCTTGAACTTTTGCAAGACTCAATTTTCAAGGATTTTCTAGAAAAAACACCTCTGAAAATGTATGACTTTAAGAAAGCTAAAGTTCTCTTGAATCGCTTTGGTTTGGACTTGCAGGCTCCTGCTTTTGATAGCCGCTTAGCAAAATATCTTCTATCAACAGTAGAGAATAATGAAATCTCCACCATCGCTAGTCTCTACGGCCAAACTTACTTGGTAGATGATGAATCCTTCTATGGTAAGGGTGTCAAGAAAGCTATCCCTGAGCGAGAGAAATTCTTGGAACACTTAGCTCGTAAGGTTGCTGTATTGGTCGAGACAGAGCCTGTCTTACTTGAAAAATTAAGTGAAAACGGACAGTTAGACCTCCTCTATGAGATGGAGCAACCTCTGGCCCTTGTTCTAGCTAAGATGGAAATCGCTGGGATCAAGGTTAAAAAAGAAACTCTACTCGAGATGCAAGCTGAAAATGAGCTTGTCATTGAAAAGCTGACGCAAGAGATTTATGACCTAGCAGGTGAGGAATTTAATATCAATTCACCTAAACAGTTGGGTGTCCTTCTTTTTGAAAAACTAGGTCTCCCTCTCGAATATACCAAGAAAACCAAGACGGGCTACTCAACAGCAGTGGATGTGTTAGAGCGCCTAGCTCCGATTGCCCCAATTGTTAAGAAAATTCTAGACTACCGTCAGATTGCTAAGATTCAATCGACTTATGTGATTGGTTTGCAGGATTGGATTTTAGCGGATGGCAAGATTCATACCCGCTATGTTCAGGATTTGACTCAGACAGGGCGTCTGTCTAGTGTTGATCCAAACTTGCAAAATATCCCTGTTCGCTTGGAACAAGGTCGCCTTATTCGTAAGGCTTTTGTGCCAGAGTGGGAGGATAGTGTGTTGCTCAGTTCGGACTATTCGCAGATTGAATTGCGTGTTTTGGCGCATATTTCTAAGGATGAGCATTTGATTAAGGCCTTCCAAGAGGGAGCGGACATCCATACTTCGACAGCCATGCGGGTCTTTGGAATTGAACGTCCTGAAGATGTGACTCCGAACGACCGCCGCAATGCCAAGGCTGTCAACTTTGGAGTGGTTTACGGAATTTCAGACTTTGGTTTATCCAATAACCTAGGTATCAGCCGTAAAGAGGCTAAAGCATACATCGACACTTACTTTGAACGCTTCCCTGGTATCAAAAATTACATGGATGAAGTCGTTCGTGAGGCGCGTGATAAGGGTTATGTGGAGACTCTCTTCAAACGTCGTCGTGAGTTACCAGATATCAATTCGCGTAACTTTAACGTTCGTGGTTTTGCAGAGCGTACAGCTATCAACTCACCTATTCAAGGATCGGCTGCAGATATTCTCAAAATCGCCATGATTCAGCTAGATAAAGCCTTGCTAGCAGGTGGTTATCAAACTAAGATGCTGTTACAAGTACATGATGAAATTGTTCTTGAAGTGCCTAAGTCAGAATTGGCAGAGATGAAAAAATTAGTCAAACAAACCATGGAAGAAGCCATTCAACTTAGTGTGCCCCTGATTGCTGATGAAAATGAAGGCGTGACTTGGTACGAGGCCAAGTAGCAATTGATCAGTCTATCAAGCTAGCATAGAATCTTCATAATAATAAAAACGCATAATGTCAGGTAGTTATTGAACTGCACCCCAAAAGTTAGACAGAAAAAATCTAACTTTTGGGGTATTTTTAT
>JAQDPW010000021.1:3290-39447 GCA_027659245.1 Streptococcaceae bacterium AM104-57 | reverse complement strand
TTACTTGATTCATAATTCATAGTTTTATTGTATCATATTTTGTTTCGCAGGAAGTCTAAGCTATGTTTTAGGAAGGGATTTTATACTAGGTTCATCAGAAAGAAATGAGGACTCTCACATGACTATTAAAGTAAACTATCAAAAAACCTTTCAAGAAGTAGTGGAAGCAGAAAAGCTTGCTACAAAATAGTATTTAAAAAGGGCGATAAAGCCCTTTTTAAATACTTGCTTTAGGTGAAATATGATAGACTTTTAGTATAAAGAATCAGTAGAATCACGCTATACCAATTTTTATTCTTGACAAGTAAAAGAAACAAGTATATACTGTTTTTGCTGATTCTGTAAAGCGAGAATTAGACTATACCAATTTAAGGGGAAAGCACAGCTTGTCTGTGTCGTATATACTATGTGTGGAATTGTTGGTGTTGTTGGAAACACAAATGCAACTGATATTTTGATTCAAGGGCTTGAAAAGCTCGAATACCGTGGTTATGATTCTGCGGGAATTTTTGTCCTAGGTGGTGCTGAAAACCATTTGGTGAAGGCTGTTGGTCGTATTGCAGAATTGTCTGCTAAAACTGCTGGCGTTGAGGGGACAACTGGTATTGGACATACTCGTTGGGCCACTCACGGTAAACCAACAGAAGACAATGCTCACCCACATCGTTCTGAGACAGGCCGTTTTGTATTGGTACACAATGGGGTGATTGAAAATTATCTTGAAATCAAGGAAGAATACCTTGCAGGTCACCACTTCAAGGGGCAAACAGATACAGAAATCGCTGTACACTTGATTGGAAAATTTGTTGAAGAAGACGGCTTGTCAGTACTTGAAGCCTTCAAAAAAGCTCTTCACATCATCCGTGGTTCTTATGCTTTTGCCTTGATTGACTCTGAAAATCCAGATGTCATCTATGTAGCTAAGAATAAATCACCACTTTTGATTGGTCTTGGAGATGGTTACAATATGGTCTGCTCAGATGCTATGGCTATGATTCGTGAAACTAACCAATACATGGAGATCAATGACCAAGAGTTGGTTATCGTGAAAGCTGATAGCGTTGAAGTGCAAGACTATGATGGCAACAGTCGTGAGCGTGCTAGCTACACTGCTGAGCTTGATTTGTCAGATATCGGTAAGGGAACTTACCCTTACTACATGCTTAAAGAAATCGATGAGCAACCAACAGTGATGCGTAAACTCATCCAAGCCTACACAGATGAGGCTGGTCAAGTTGTCGTAGACCCAGCTATCATCAAGGCTGTTCAAGACGCAGACCGTATCTACATCCTTGCAGCTGGGACATCTTACCACGCAGGGTTTGCTTCTAAGAAGATGCTAGAAGAATTGACAGATACGCCAGTTGAACTTGGAATCTCATCTGAGTGGGGCTACGGTATGCCACTTCTCAGCAAGAAACCACTCTTCATCTTTATCAGTCAATCTGGTGAAACAGCTGATAGCCGTCAGGTTTTGGTTAAGGCCAATGAAATGGGTATTCCAAGTTTGACAGTGACAAACGTGCCAGGATCAACTCTGTCACGTGAAGCTAACCATACCATGCTTCTTCACGCAGGTCCTGAAATTGCTGTAGCATCAACCAAGGCATATACTGCGCAAATCGCAGCTCTTGCCTTCCTTGCAAAAGCGGTTGGTGAAGCAAATGGCAATGAAAAAGCCAAAGATTTCGATTTGGTTCATGAGTTGTCTATCGTGGCTCAGTCTATCGAATCAACTCTTTCAGAAAAAGAATTGATTGATAGCAAGGTGCGTGATCTTCTTGAAACAACACGTAACGCTTTTTATATCGGACGTGGTCAAGATTACTACGTAGCCATGGAAGCCAGTCTTAAGCTCAAAGAAATCTCTTATATCCAATGTGAAGGTTTTGCGGCTGGAGAGCTCAAGCACGGAACGATCGCATTGATTGAAGAAGGAACACCTGTTTTGGCTCTCTTATCAGACCCAGTTCTTGCCAACCACACTCGAGGAAATATCCAAGAAGTGGCAGCACGTGGAGCTAAGGTCCTCACCATTGCAGAAGAAAATGTTGCCAAAGATACCGATGATATTGTCCTTACGACCGTACACCCTTACCTCTCACCAATTTCAATGGTCGTGCCAACGCAATTAGTCGCTTACTTTGCAACACTCCACCGTGGGCTTGATGTGGACAAGCCACGTAACCTTGCTAAATCAGTAACGGTAGAATAAACCAAAAAATTAAATCATAAGCAAAAGTGAACAAAATAGTTTTCTGGAAATCAGAATGCTGTCTTGTTCATTTTTTTTTGTATTTTCAATGAAAATCAATGACCAAACTAGTTCTCTTGTGTAGATGTCTTCAAGCATCGCTTTGAGGTTCTAGATAAGAGTGAGGCAGTCAGCCTCATGACACCAATTTGATATTGTAGAGAAAACGGATCAACCTCAGCCAAGGTAGTTCAAGTCAAGATTGAAGAGGATTGATTCATACTCTTCGAAAATCTCTTCAAACCGCGTCAACGTCGCCTTGCCGTAGGTATGGTTACTGACTTCGTCAGTTCTATCCACAACTTCAAAACAGTGCTTTGAGCTGACTTCGTCAGTTCTATCTACAACCTCAAAGCAGTGCTTTGAGCAACCTGCGGCTAGTTTCCTAGTTTGCTCTTTGATTTTTATTGAGTATCACTCCTTTTAAGGATTCATTAGAAATAAATCTAAAATTAAATGTTATCTCAGTTTCTATTAAAATGAGAATTCTTTTTGAAAGATATGCTTGTGAAAGACTTGCAAGCTATAAAAAAACTCCAAGAGCTGGATGATAAGTATCCAATTCTTAGAGAGTTTGTCATGCTTTATTTGCGATACAAACGATCGTATTGGTAGTAAGGATCAAAGGTTACGTTGATTCCTAGTTTACGAAGAACGTTTTTATCTTCATCTGTCAGGATGATTGTAGAATGAGCTTCGCTACCCTTGAGATTTCCTAGCTCTTTCATGGCACAATCTGCATCAGGATTCTGCATAGCTGTGATTGCAAGTGCGATAAGGATTTCATTTGAGTGGAGTCGGGGATTGCGACTACCCAAGTGATTGATTTTCAAACCTTGGATTGGTTTTACTACTTCTGGCTCTATCAACTTAGTCTCTTTGTCAATGTTGGCTGACATCTTGATGGCATTGATCAAGGCAGCGGCTGTTGGACCAAAGAGTTCTGAGTTCTTACCAGTAACGATTTCACCAGAAGGTAATTCAAGTGCTAGAGCTGGACCACCTGTTTCTTCTGCTTTTTGACGTGCGGCAACAGCAACCTTTCTATCAGCTGGTGTGATCCCTAGGTCATTCATGAGAAGCTCAATCTTCTTCACAGCAGTTTCTCCAACCTTCTCAGCTTTGAAGTCAAGAACTGTCTGGTAATAGCGACGGATAATTTCTTGTTTAGATGCTTCAATGGCAGCGTCGTTATCAGTGATTGCAAAACCAACCATATTAACACCCATGTCAGTTGGAGATGCATAAGGAGACTCACCCAAGATACGTTCCAGCATACGCTTAAGAACAGGGAAAATTTCAATGTCGCGGTTGTAGTTGACTGTGGTTTCTCCATAAGTTTGGAGATGGAATGGGTCAATCATGTTGACATCATCTAGGTCTGCTGTAGCAGCTTCATAAGCCAAGTTGACTGGGTGATGAAGTGGGAGATTCCAAACTGGGAAGGTTTCAAATTTGGCATAACCAGACTTGATACCATTGATTTGGTCGTGGTACATGTTAGACATACAAGTTGCCAATTTCCCTGAACCAGGTCCAGGAGCAGTCACGACAATCAAGTTACGACTAGTTTTGATATAGTCGTTTTTCCCCATACCTTCAGGAGAAATGATGTGATCCATATCTGTCGGATACCCCTTGATAGGGTAGTGGAGATAAGAGTCGATACCATTTTTGTCTAATTGATTACGGAAGGCATCAGCTGCCGGTTGGCCTGCGTATTGAGTAATGACAACTGAACCAACAAAGATACCGAGTTCATTGAATTTATCGATTAGACGAAGGACCTCTTGGTCGTAGGAAATGCCCAAGTCTCCACGAGCTTTTGAGTGCTCGATATTGCTAGCGTTAATAGCGATAACAACCTCAACTTGCTCCTTCAATTCTTGTAAGAGTTTGATTTTGTTATCTGGTTCATATCCAGGAAGGACACGAGCAGCGTGGAAATCTTCCAACATTTTGCCCCCAAACTCCAAGTAGAGTTTGCCGTCAAATTGGTTGATGCGCTCCAAGATATGGTCGCGTTGTAGATTTAAATATTGTTCAGAACTAAAAGCTTGTTTTTTCATTTTTTTACCTCTGACCTCTATTATATAAAAAAAATAGAAGATAAGAAACCGCGGAGGTTCAAAATAAGAAAAAAGACTCAAGCAAACGCTTGCATAAATGATTGAAAAAGACTATGATGGTCTATAGATGAAATAGAAAAAGAGGTAAAAAGATGCAAGAAAAATGGTGGCACAATGCCGTTGTTTATCAGGTCTATCCAAAAAGTTTTAAGGATAGCAATGGAGATGGGATTGGTGATTTACCTGGGATTACCAGTAAGCTAGACTATCTAGCTAAGTTAGGGATCACAGCGATCTGGCTTTCTCCAGTCTATGATAGCCCCATGGATGACAATGGTTATGATATTGCCAATTATCAAGATATCGCGGCTATCTTTGGAACCATGGAAGATATGGATGAGCTGATTGCTGAGGCTAAAAAACGAGATATCCGAATCATTATGGATTTGGTGGTCAATCATACATCAGATGAGCATGCTTGGTTTATCGAAGCTTGTGAAAATCCTGATAGTCCTGAGCGAGACTACTATATCTGGCGTGATGAACCTAACGAATTGGAGTCAATTTTCAGTGGCTCTGCCTGGCAATATGACGAAAAGGCTGGTCAATACTACCTGCACTTTTTCAGTAAAAAACAACCAGACCTTAACTGGGAAAATGAAGAACTACGCCAAAAAATCTATGCAATGATGAATTTCTGGATTGATAAAGGGATCGGTGGATTTCGTATGGACGTTATTGACATGATTGGGAAAATTCCTGATCAGAAGATTGTCAACAATGGTCCTATGCTCCATCCCTATCTCAAGGAAATGAATCAGGCTACTTTCGGCGGCAAAGACCTTTTGACAGTAGGGGAGACATGGGGAGCGACACCAGAAATCGCAAAACTCTATTCAGATCCAAAAGGACAAGAACTGTCTATGGTCTTCCAGTTTGAACATATCTGTCTTCAGTATCAGGAAGGACAACCTAAGTGGCACTACCAAAAAGAGCTAAATGTAGGGAAATTAAAAGAGATTTTCAACAAGTGGCAGACAGAATTAGGAGTTGAGGATGGCTGGAATTCCCTTTTCTGGAATAACCATGACCTTCCACGAATCGTCTCTATCTGGGGAAATGACCGAGAATACCGCGAAAAATCTGCTAAAGCGTATGCAATCTTGCTTCATCTCATGAGAGGGACTCCTTATATTTACCAAGGGGAGGAGATTGGGATGACCAATTTCCCGTTTGAAAAGCTAGATCAAGTAGAGGATATTGAATCCCTCAACTATGCGCGTGAAGCTCTTGAAAAAGGTGTTTCAATGGAAACAATCATGGATAGCATTCGTGTGATTGGACGTGACAATGCGCGTACTCCAATGCAGTGGGACGCGACAGATTATGCTGGATTTTCGAGTGCGAAACCATGGTTAGGAGTCAATCCGAACTATGCGAAGATTAATGTAGAAGAGGCTTTAGCAAATCCAGATTCCATCTTCTATACTTATCAAAAATTGGTAAACATTCGTAAGGAAAATAGCTGGTTGGTTCGTGCTGACTTTGAACTTCTTGATACGGCTGAAAAAGTCTTTGCTTACATTCGTAAAGATGGCGACCGTCGATTCCTAGTTGTGGCTAACTTGTCCAATGAAGAGCAAGAGTTTGCAGTAGAAGAGTCAGTTAAGTCTATCTTGATTGAAAATACCTCAGTAGAAGCAGTTTTGACTACACAGAACTTGGCTCCATGGGATGCCTTCTGTGTCGAACTAGCTGATTAAACCCATAAACTCAAGTGTCCAAAGCTGCTTGAGTTTTTTTCTAAAATAAGTGTAAAAACTTTCAATTTTGGTTTTAAGGTAAAATAAAACGGTTGCAATTCAGGTGGTGGTGGCATCCAGTGTTGCTTTGTGATATAATGAAAATAAAATGTTTAATAGAGGTGTAAGGTGGGAAGACGTTTAAAAGAAAATAAAACGAGCAAGTTTCAGCAAAGTTTCAATATTATTTTGTTGTTCATATATATAGCGCTCACTTGTTTTTTGCTGTTTTTAATATTCAGATATCATATCTTAGCCGTTAGTTATTTCAATCTTCTTCTAGCAGCTGTTATGGTGTTCATTGCGCTAGTAGCTTTATTTTTAATATCAAATAGAAAAGCTAAGAAGTTTACTTTAATCATGCTCTTGCTATCTATTGTAGCCAGCTCACTAGCTTTGGTTGGAGTTCATCAGTTCGTTAGTTTGGCCAATCATTTAAATGCAACATCTAACTATTCTAGTTACTCTATCAGTGTTGCAGTTTTGGAGGATAGTGAGATTGGTAATGTATCCCAACTATCCAGTGTGACAGCTCCGACAAAAACAGATGCGGAGAATATCAAAAAACTGCTTGATGATATTAAGACAAGTCAGAATAAAGACCTAAAGGTTGAGGATAGTTCTTCTTACCTTGCGGCTTATAAGAGTCTCTTAGCTGGAGAGACCAAGGCAATTGTTTTGAATAGTGTCTTTGAAAATCTGATTGAACAAGAGTATCCGGATCATGCCAAAAAGATCAAGAAGATTTATACCAAAGAACTAACCAAGAGCGTTGAAGCGCCTAAGTCTTCTCAAAACAAGGCTTTTAATATCTATATTAGTGGGATTGACACATATGGACCGATCAGCTCAGTGTCGCGTTCGGATGTCAATATCATCATGACTGTTAATCAAGAAACCAAGAAAATTCTCTTGACAACGACCCCTCGTGATGCTTACGTGCCCATAGCTGATGGAGGCAATAACCAAAATGATAAATTGACCCATGCAGGTATTTATGGTGTGGATGCTTCGATTCATACTTTGGAAAATCTTTATGGAATTGACCTAAATTACTATGCACGACTCAACTTCACTTCCTTCTTGAAAGTAATTGATTTGCTAGGTGGGGTAGATGTTTATAACGATCAAGAGTTTACTGCGCATACTAATGGGAAACATTATGGAGTTGGGAACATCCATATGGATTCAGAATTAGCTCTAGGCTTTGTACGCGAGCGTTATTCATTAGCAAACGGTGATGGAGATCGTGGACGTAACCAACAAAAAGTTATTTCTGCTATTATTCAAAAACTAACTTCAACAGAAGCTTTGAAGAATTTTGATGGCATTATGCAAAGCTTGCAAGATTCAGTGCAAACAAATATGCCACCTGAAACAATGGTTAGCTTAGTGAACGCCCAACTAGCAAGTGGAGGGAAATATTCTGTCATAACTCGAGATCTAAAGGGAACTGGTCGTATGGATCTTCCTTCCTATGCCATGCCTGACAGCAATCTCTATATGTTAGAAGTTGATCCAAATAGCCTAGAGACACTCAAAGTAGAAATCAAAGATATCATGGAAGGAAAATAAGATGATTGATATCCATTCACACATAGTTTTTGATGTAGATGATGGACCTAAGGATAAGGCAGAAAGTATAGCGCTTCTGAAGGAAGCTTATGCTCAAGGAGTTCGTACCATCGTTTCGACTTCCCATCGTCGAAAGGGGATGTTTGAAACACCAGAAGAGGACATATTAAGAAATTTTAAAGTTGTCAAGGAGTTGGCTAAAGAGGTTGCTCCTGATTTAACCATCTTGTATGGAGCAGAAATCTATTACAGCAGTGATGCTTTGAAAAAATTAGAGGATCAGCAGATTCCACAACTAAATGGCACCCGTTACGCCCTGATAGAATTCAGCATGAATACTCCTTACCGAGACATTCATAATGCACTAACGAATGTTCTCATGTTGGGGATAACACCTGTAATAGCTCATATAGAGCGTTACGATGCTTTGGAAAATAACGAAAAAAGGGTTAAAGAGCTCATTAATATGGGTTGCTATACACAAGTCAATAGTTCAAGTATTCTTAAACCAAAATTGTTTGGTGATACTTATAAATTCATGAAAAAACGTGCTCGCTATTTCTTAGAGAGGGACTTGGTTCATATAGTTGCTAGTGATATGCATAATCTAGATGCTCGCCCTCCTTATATGAAGGAAGCCTACGAAATAGTGAGTAAAAAGTATGGCCAAGATAAGGCTCGGGAACTCTTTGTATTAAATCCCGAAAAAGTCATTAAAGATCAAATTATTTAGGAGTTATAATGAAAGAAAAAGATACTATTGAAATCAATGTTATTCAGTTGTTAAAGGCATTATGGAAAAAGAAGCTGCCCATCCTTCTTGTAGCCATCGTAGCAGGAGCCGCTGCATTTGCATATAGTAGTTTTGTGGTGAAGCCTGAGTATAGAAGTACAACTCGGATCTATGTAGTTAATCGAAACCAAAGTGATAAAACAGGATTGACAAATCAAGATCTACAAGCAGGAGCGTACCTGGTTAAGGACTATCGTGAAATCATTCTTTCCCAAGATGTCCTAGAGAAAGTAGTTGCTGATCTTAGCTTAAACATTAATGCGAAAATATTAGCTAAGAAGATTCAAGTAACGGTTCCTGCAGACACACGTATCGTATCTATTTCAGTTAGTGATTACAAACCTGACGAAGCAAGTCGGATTGCAAATGCACTTCGAGATGTTGCGGCGCAAAAGATTATTTCTGTAACCCATGTTTCTGACGTAACTACCTTGGAGGAAGCACGTCCAGCTACTGGACCATCCTCACCAAATATTCGTCGTAATACGATAATGGGAGTTGGAGTAGGTGCAGGATTAGTGATTGTAGTGGTCTTGTTGGTTGAACTATTTGATGATCGTGTCAAACGGCCAGAAGATATCGAAGATGTTATGAAAATTTCACTCCTTGGAGTCATTCCTGATATGGATAAATTAAAGTAAGGGAGAACTTATGGCGAAGTTAGAATTAACAAAACAAAAACTTGATTCTGCAAAAAAAGCAGAAGAATATTACAATGCTTTACGTACCAATATACAGTTGAGCGGAGATAACTTAAAGGTTATAACGATTTCCTCTGTTGAACCAAACGAAGGGAAATCGACAACTTCTACAAATATTGCTTTGGCTTTTGCGCGAGCAGGGTACAAGACACTTTTGATTGATGCTGATATCCGAAATTCAGTTATGTCTGGAGTATTCAAGTCCAGAGAACGAATCACAGGTTTAACTGATTATCTAGCTGGGACACAAGATTTATCTCATGGCCTTTGTGAAACAAATATTGATGATTTGTTTATAATCCAATCAGGGTCACCTTCTCCAAACCCAACAGCTCTTCTTCAAAGTGCCAATTTTGGCTTGATGATTGAAACCTTACGGAAATATTTTGATTATATTATTGTTGATACAGCCCCAATAGGAGTTGTGATTGATGCAGCAATTATTGTTCAGAAATGCGATGCCTCGATTTTGGTTACAGAAGCTGGCGGAACAAAAAGAAGAGACATTCAAAAAGCTAAAGTTCAGCTAGAACAAACAGGGATCCCATTTTTAGGTGTTGTTTTAAATAAATTTGATGTTAAACGAGAAAAATATGGATCTTATGGAACTTACGGTTCTTATGGTAAAAGAAAAAAATAAGATAGGGAGTTCAGTATGGAAGGAAGAGGCCTCTACAATATAACTCTGGCCCTCTTGCAGAGTATACTTGTTAGTTTATTAGCTTATGTACTGATTGCAATTTCAGAAACTGACATTGTTTTAAATACAGTATTTGTTCTGTTTTTTCTTCACTTTGTCGCCTTCTATATCAGTGGATACGGTAAGGATTTTTTTAAACGAGGCCAGTATGTTGAGTTAGTAGAAACAATTAAATATATTATCTTTTATGCTCTGCTGATTAGTTTTTCAAGTTTTTTCTTGAAGGAAAAGTTTGTAATTTCAAGGCGTGGGATGGTATACTTGCTTTCCTTGTACAGTGTCTTGAATTATCTACTCAGTTTCTTTGTGAAGAGATATTGGAGAATCTTCAAACATAATGTGAAGGGAAGTCGTAATATTTTATTGATTACGGCGATATCACGTACCGAAAAAGTATTGGATCGATTATTAACAGCTAATGATGTTCCAGGGAGAATCGTTGCAGTAAGCGTTTTAGACATGCCAGAGTTTACTCATGATAAGGTCGCCGTTGTGCCGAGGGAACAGTTGCTTTCTTATGCCACGCATGGAGTGGTGGATGAAGTTTTTGTCAATCTCCCAAGTGAGGACTATGATATCGAGACTGTTATTTCTCAGTTTGAAATAATGGGGATTGATGTAACAGTTAACTTAAATACTTTCGATAAAAGTTTAGGTCGAGATAAACAAATCCATGGGATGGCAGGTTTGAATGTGGTGACATTTTCTACAAACTTTTACAATCCTAGTCATATAATTGCCAAACGAATCCTTGATATTTGTGGAGCTATTGTTGGGTTGCTCCTTTGTGGAATTGCTAGTCTATTTTTGGTCCCCTTGATTCGTAAAGATGGGGGACCAGCTATTTTTGCTCAAACTCGTATAGGGAAAAATGGTCGACATTTTACCTTTTATAAATTTAGATCAATGTGTGTTGATGCAGAGCAGAGAAAAAAAGATTTTATGGGGCAGAACACGATGCAAGGTGGAATGTTTAAGATGGACGATGATCCTCGTGTTACAAAAATTGGTTGTTTTATTCGTAAAACCAGTTTAGATGAGTTACCCCAGTTTTGGAATGTCTTTATAGGAGATATGAGTCTGGTCGGCACACGCCCACCAACTGTAGATGAGTACGAAAAGTACACACCTGAGCAAAAACGTCGTCTTAGCTTTAAACCTGGTATTACAGGCTTGTGGCAAATTAGTGGCCGAAGTAAAATAACCGATTTTGACGATGTTGTAAAACTAGATGTGGCTTATATTGATAATTGGACAATCTGGAAAGATATTGAAATTTTGTTGAAAACTGTAAAAGTTGTGTTGATGAGAGATGGAGCGAAGTAGGAGGGGTATGACAAATATTAAAATCATAGTGGCGACTCATAAAAGCTTTGAGATGCCAAAAAATAAAGAATTGTATCTGCCAGTCCATGTTGGGTGTGAAGGAAAAGATGATTTGGGATATCAAGGGGATAATACTGGAGAAAACATCTCTCAGTTAAACCCCTACTATTGTGAATTAACAGGGCTATATTGGGCATGGAAAAATCTAGATTGCGATTATCTTGGTTTAGTTCATTATCGCCGATATTTCACGAAAAAAAGTCAATCTTATAAAGAAAATCTAAAGATTGACGAAGTAATTTTAAATCAGGAAGAAATTGAGTTGCTTTTGAGAAAAGGGGATATAATAGTTCCTAAAAAAAGAAAATATTATATTGAAACTCTATACTCTCATTATGCACACACATTAGATGCTAGCCATCTAGATTTGGCTAGAAAAATCATTGAGAAGCAACAACCTGAATACCTTGATTCATTTGACAAAGTTATGAAACAACGTAGTGGCTACATGTTCAATATGTTTATAATGAAAAAGGAATTAGCAAATAATTATTTTGAATGGTTGTTTCCAATTTTAGATAGTATGTATGAGTGTATGGATTTATCAGATTTAACTCCTTTTGAAGCCCGTCTATTTGGTAGAGTAAGTGAATTATTATTTAATGTATGGTTGGTAAAGAATAATTTGACTACTACGGAAGCACATTTTATGTATATGGAAAAAGTAAATCTATTTGAAAAAGGTTTATCATTCTTACAAGCAAAGTTTTTAGGAAAAAAATATGGAAAAAGTTTTTAGGTCTTAGATATGCGTATAAAATTTAAAAAATTAACATTAGTAGAAACACTGAGTTTATTTTCACTGATACTTTTTTTATTTATTTCACTGTTGAATACGACCTTTTATGCCAGATATATATCAGGTGCAATTTATAATGCAGCAATTCTTATTTCAGTTATGCTTTTAATAGTTAAAGAATTAATCAATAATAAATTTAATTTTCAAAAAGTAATATCGTTATTAGGAGTTATAATTGTTTATGCTTTGGTTAGTAGTGTAACAGGATTTCTATCAACATTAGCAATAAGTGTTATTTTTATCTTTAGTCTAAGAGATATATCTTTTAAATATGTAGCGAAAACTTCTTTTTATATTAGTTTATTTACTTTAATATTTGTTATCTTGAGTAGTCAAATTGGTTTAATTTCCAACTATGTTGAATTTTCATCAGGAAGAATACGGCATTATCTTGGTTTTCGATATTCATTGTTCCCATCTACAGTGATGCTAAATATTGTAGCAAGTTCATTGTTCTTAACTCAAGATAAGGTAAGCTATAAACGTTTGTTTTTTTTATTGCTTTCAACAATTTGGATTTTCTACCAAACAGATTCACGATTAACTTTTATTAGTTCTTTATTCTTACTAGGAATTAACCTTGTAGTAAAATGGTATCCATCAATTTTAAAGTCTTCAGGTCTTTTATTAAAAACTTTTAAATTAACTTATATAGTAAATGCATATTTAAGTTATTTGATAGCAAAAATGTATCTGAGTTTTTCAAGTCCTTTTTTGAATGAATTGAGTAAGAATATCAACCAATTTCTAGGTGGTAGAATTTATTATGCTAATCGTTCTTTGAATGTATATGGTTATAATTTATTTGGACAAAAGATTAATTGGATTGGGAATGGTTTAGATATCAATGGACAAAGGGGATTGAGTGAATATTTGTACGTTGATAATCTCTATATCCAAATATTACAACGATATGGATTGTTTGTTTTGGTTATCCTATTGGTAATTTTTACATTAACTTTACATCATCTTTTGAAGCAAAAACAATATGTATTATCATTAATTCTGATTATATTAAGTTTTCATGCTATAATAGATGATTTAATTATAAATCTTCACTATAATATTTTTTTGATTTTGATTGGTACTTTAATGAATCAAAATCAGTCTGCTTTTGAAGTAAATTTACAATTGGATAATGGAGAAAAATGACGAAAGTAAGTATTATTATTCCTGTATATAATGTAGAACAATACTTGGATAGATGCCTGTCCTCCGTCTTCAATCAGACATATAAAGATTTAGAAGTGATTTTGATTAATGATGGATCTACGGATAAATCAGGATTTATTTGTGAAGAATTTGTTCAAACTGATAAAAGAGCTAAATTATATCATCAGGAAAATAGAGGATTATCTGAAGCACGTAATACTGGGTTAAAATATATGACAGGGGATTTTGTCATGTTTCTTGACTCGGATGATTGGTTGGAACTTGATGCAGTAGAATTTTTATTGGAACAAGCTAAAAGTTATAATGCAGATATGGTTGTAGGAGGGGTTTATAGAACCTCTAAAATTGTGGATCATCAACAAAATACCCCTGTTTTGCAATTATTGACGCAGGAAGAGTATGCCAAACGTTACTTTAAGATTGAAAGTCAGACAATTGAGTATTATGTTTGGAATAAAATGTATAAAAGAGAAGTTGTAGAAGGTATTGAATTTCCGTCTGGTTTCTTTGCAGAAGACGTTCCAACCATGTTCCGCTACATTCTAAACTCAGAAAAGATAGTTGTTACTGATAAGATTGTTTATAATTATTTTATTAATGACTCTGGTCTGACAGCTAAATTTACATCTAAACATTTTGATGTGTTAAAAGGCTGGGATTTAGTATGTCAGTATGCGACTGAAAGTAATAATGATAAATACAAAGACTGGGCTCAAATTAATCGCTACAGAGCGGATTTGGCACTTTTGACAGAAATAGCCCTTTCTGTAGATTATAAAAATATTCGCATGTTAAATGAAACTCAAATAAAATCTATGGTATCTAGATTGAAGAAAAATAAGAGAGTCTTACTAAAACAAGCCATTCCTCTTAGTAGAAAGATATTGATTATACTCTTCACAACTTCCTATAATTTATTTGCGAAAGTGATAAATACTATGATAAGGATAAAAAATTATGGTGCATAAGCATGCATATTTAATCTTAGCTCACAGCCAATTTAATCAACTAGCATTTCTAGTTTCTTTATTGGATCATCAAGATAATGATATTTTTATCCATATTGATAAAAAATCAGATATTGATGATTATTTTTTGGATTTAATTAAATCCAGTGTAAAACGATCTCAAGTTTATTTTACTGAAAGAGTTTCGGTGAGTTGGGGTGGATATTCCCAAATTGAAGCTGAAATGATCTTATTTAAAGCTGCCTCTAAAAGAGATTCTTACTATTTTTATCATTTAATAAGTGGTGTAGATTTGCCGTTACTTTCTCAGCAGAGAATTCATGATTTTTTTAACGATTATAAAGACTATTCATTTCTTACTTTTATGAACATAGAGGATAATGGTGAAGATATAAATAGATTTAAATATTATCATCTTTTTGAAAGTTTTACCTATCGGACTCTACCAGGTGCTGTTGGAAAACTTGCATTCAAGATTTATCGTAATTTAGAAGTATGGATTCAAAAACTATTTAGAGTAAATCGGTATAAATTGTTTAAAGTCATCCCTATAAAAGCTAGTCAGTGGGTTTCACTACCAAATAATATTGTGGAATTATTGATTAAGAAAGAATCAGATATTGAGAAGATGTTTAGAAAGTCTTTTCTCAGTGATGAAATTTTTATACCAATGATTTTAAATAAAGAGTTAAAAGACTGTAATGTCTATGATGCTTCAATTAATCATGGTTTAAAAAAAGAATTTCAAGGCAACTTACGCTATATTAATTGGTGGGATGGTAAACCTTACACTTGGACTGAAAGTGAGAAAGATATAGAAGAATTAAGACTAGCTGCAAAAAATGGATATCTGTTCTCAAGAAAGTTTGATATAGAAAAATATCCTAAAATTAAAGAGCTAATCATAGAACTAACTAAGGAAATATAATGGTCTATAAAATTTTAATGACAGGAATGTCACCTGTTCTTGCTGGTACAGAAACCTTTATCATGAATTATTATCGTCATCTTGATTCATCTATTTTTCAAGTTGATTTTATTAAAAGAACTAGAGAACCTATTGTATTTGAAGATGAAATTGTTTCAAAAGGTTCAAAAGTTTATTATTTACCTCGTAAAGGAAAAAATCCTCTTAAGTATATGAGGGAATTAAGAGAGTTTTTTGCTACAGAAGGGAAAAAATATGATGCTATTTGGTATAATGCAATGGCAATTCCAAATCTTGACCTTTTAAAATATGCTAAAAAATATGGGATAAAAACTCGAATCATCCATAGCCATAGCTCGATGTTCAAGGGAAATAAAGTAAGACAAATTTTGCATAATTTGAATAGATCTAAATTGCCAAAAACAGCATCACATTTTTTTGCCTGCTCTGGAATCGCAGCAGACTATATGTTTCCTGATGAAATTCGATCAAGTGCGCAAATTATACAAAATGCTATTGATGTAGAAAACTTTTCTTTTTCAGTAAAAGATAGACTGGATCTAAGAACAGAGTTAGGGTGGAATGATTGTAAAGTCATTGGCAATGTCGGTCGACTAGATATCCAAAAAAATCAACCATTTTTAATAGATGTTTTTAATGAAGCTTGCAAGAAAAATCCTAATCTTCGATTAGTGATAATTGGTAAGGTTGCGGGTGCAAATTCAACTGTAGATTTAATCAAAGAAAAAATAAAATCTTATGGAATTGAAGATAAAGTTTTGTTAGCAGGAAGTCAGAATGATATGAAGAAATGGTTAAGTTCTCTAGATCTATTCGTTTTGCCTTCAATATTTGAGGGATTACCTCTATCTGCTGTCGAAGCTCAAGCAAATGGACTACCTGTTTTAGTAAGTGATGCAGTTACGAAAGAATTGAAAATATTAGATTCCATTCGTTACTTATCTCTAAACGATTCTATTGATGTTTGGGCAAAAAATATTCTTGAGTTAGTAGAAATACCTAGATTAAGTGAACTTGAAATAAAAGAAATGTTTAAGCTAAAAGGATTTGAAATTGAAACTCAAGCATTGACTTTACAGAATATACTGTTGGGAGAACTGAATGAAAAAATATCAGATTGTTGAATCGTATGGGACACACATGCATGCGGGGAGTAAAGCGACCAACGATTGTGTCAATATTTTGGAAGAATTAGACTTTGAAAAAATAGAAATTGTACGCCACAAGCCTGAGGATAAATCCCCTGTATCGAAAATTATAAGACAACTTTCTTTTTATAAACAGTGGAATAATGTTTTGAATAGATTGTCTAAAGGGGATGTTTTGTTGTTACAACATCCCTATCGCAGAAATCATTTTGGTAGAACATCAAGTCTTCTGAAATTGAGGAAAAAACAAGTAAAAATAATTTCATTGGTTCATGATGTGGAATTAATTAGAGGGATTTATGATGATCCATTCTACCAGAAAGAATTTGATGAAATGCTATCTTTTGCTGATTCAATTATTGTTCACAATGAAAAAATGAAAGATTGGTTTGTTCAGTATGGCGTAGATGAAAAGAAGCTTGTTGTTTTAGAAATATTTGATTATTTAAATGATAAGGACGTGTCTTCATCTATTGAATATTCAAAATCAGTGACAATAGCAGGGAATCTTTCTCCTGATAAAAGTCCTTATTTGTATCAGTTAGATAAAGTCTCTGACATTCATTTTCAATTGATGGGAATTGGTTTTCAACCAGTAACAGAGATTTCTAATGTTTCCTATTTAGGTGCCTTTGCTCCAGAAGATGTTCCTAATCACTTAAACAGTGGATTCGGATTAGTATGGGACGGAGAAAGTCTAGACACTTGCGACGGGGTAACAGGAAATTATTTAAGATATAATAATCCCCATAAGTTATCCCTGTATCTTTCTTCAGGGCTACCTGTTATTGTTTGGAAAGATTCAGCAGAGGCGAACTTTGTTGAGAAGAATGGAGTAGGCTTGGCAGTTAATAGTCTGTTTGAATTATCTGAAATACTGGGTAAAATTAGTCAGGATGAATATCTGCAAATGGCAACAAATGCTAAAAATATTATGAAGAATCTTAAAGAAGGTTATTATCTAAAGAACGCAGTGGATAAGATAATTAAATAGACTCTTTGGAGAAGTATATGAATAATAAAATAGATCTTGTAATTACTTGGGTTGATGGTACAGATCCTGATTGGTTACAAGAAAAGAGATTATATGAATCTGATGTTGAATGGTCGGAATCAAACAAAGCCAATCGATACAGACCATCAGAAAATTTCAAGTATTGGTTCCGTGCAGTTGAACGTTATGCAGATTGGATTAACCGTATTTTCTTTATAACGTATGGTCATGTTCCAGAATGGTTAAATATAAAGAATCCAAAATTAAAAATTGTAAAACATACAGATTATATACCTCAGGAATATCTTCCAACTTATAATTCTAATGTAATTGAGTTGAATTTACATAGAATCGAAGAGTTAAGTGAGAATTTTATTCTTTTAAATGATGATATGTATTTTGCTGCACCGACTACAGCAGATGATTTCTTTAAAGAAAATCTCCCAAAGGATTTTGGGATTTACTTGCCAATAACTCCTCGAGAAAGTTTCAATCATATCGAATTAAATAATACCATTCTGATGAATAAACATTTTAAGAAAAAAAGAAAACCTTTCTCGGAATGGCGTAAATTTTATAGTTTAAAATTAGGGAAATACCTAGTTGGAAATATTTTCAGTATTTTTTATTCAGGTATTTTAGGATATAAAAATTACCATATTGGTTTGTCGCATTTAAAATCGACTTTTGATTTAATCTGGGATAAAGAACCAAAATTATTGGAAGAAGTTAGCTCTCATAGATTTAGACAGTTATCAGATATTAGTCATTATGTTATGTCTCACTGGAATGTAGAGTCTGGTAGGTTTATGCCCCAATCCATTCATTTTGGGAAGTATTTTGATATTTGGGAAGTTGAAGAAATTCAAGGAGCTATTCAAAATGAGAAATATAAGATTATTTGTATCAACGATACGGATGAAGATGGAAAATTCTCTGAGTATGATCAAAAAATACATCAAGCCTTTCAGTCTAAATTCCCAGAAAAATCAAGTTTTGAATTGTAAATTTACAGACGGATAATAAAAATATGTTTAGAAGTAAAAAATAATGAAAGTTCTAAAAAATTACGCTTATAATCTCTCTTATCAATTATTAATCATCATTTTACCGATTATTACGACACCTTATGTCACTAGGGTCTTCAGTTCCGATGATTTGGGAACCTATAGTTATTTTAACTCAATTGTTACCTATTTTCTTATGTTAGCTACTCTGGGAGTAAACAATTATGGTACCAAGGCGATTTCGGGTAGTAGAAAAGATACTAGAAAGAATTTTTGGGGTATCTATACACTGCAACTGGGAGCGACACTGTTCTCTTCTGTTCTTTATATCCTTCTATGTCTTACTCTACCAGCTATGCAAAATCCTGTAGCTTATATTTTAGGTCTAAGTTTAATTTCAAAAGGTTTAGATATTTCTTGGTTATTTCAAGGTTTAGAGGATTTTCGAAAAATTACAATCAGAAATATCACAGTTAGGTTAGTTGGTGTTATTTCTATATTTTCTTTCATAAAAACACCTGAAAATCTCTATTTATATATATCACTGATTACGATTTTTGAATTGTTAGGGCAATTAAGTATGTGGTTACCAGCAAGAGAGTTTATTGGGAAACCGCACTTTGATTGGAAATATGCTAGACAGCATTTGAAACCAGTAATCTTATTATTCTTACCTCAGATTGCGATATCGCTCTATATCACATTAGATAGTACAATGCTTGGAGTGCTAGCATCCAAAAGGGATGTTGGTATTTATGACCAATCACTGAAATTAGTAAAGATTCTATTAACTTTAGTAACTTCATTGGGTAGTGTCATGTTGCCACGAGTTTCAAATCTTTTATCTTCAGGGGATCATAAAGCAGTTAACAAAATGCATGAGATGTCATTTCTGATTTATAATTTGGTAATTTTTCCTATTATGGCAGGAATGTTAATTGTAAATGATGATTTTGTGAATTTTTTCCTGGGTCAAGATTTTCAAGAGGCACGTCATGCGATAGCAATTATGATTTTTAGAATGTTCTTTATTGGTTGGACCAATATTATGGGTATTCAAATCTTGATTCCTCATAATAAAAATAAAGAATTTATGCTGTCAACAACAATCCCTGCTATTGTTAGTGTGGGCTTAAATCTTCTCTTGCTTCCAAAGCTGGGCTATATAGGTGCGGCAATTGTATCTGTTTTAACAGAGGTACTAGTATGGTTGATACAGTTATTCTATACTCGTTCTTATTTGAGAGAAGTGCCCATTCTAGGTTCATTGATCAAAATTATAATCTCATCTGGAGTTATGTATGGTATCTTACTATTTATAAAACAATTCCTAAATGTATCACCGATGATTAATGTGGGATTATATGCTGTTCTGGGAGCAATAATTTATGCTAGTATGATTTTGATTTTTAAAGTAATAAATCTAAGTGAGTTAAAGCAACAATTATTAAAAAAATAAAGGAGTGTATTATGTACGATTATCTAATCGTTGGCGCTGGTTTGTCTGGAGCAATTTTTGCTTATGAAGCAACCAAGCGTGGAAAAAAAGTAAAAGTTATTGATAAACGTGACCACATTGGTGGGAATATCTATTGTGAGAATGTAGAAGGTGTTAATGTTCATAAATATGGTGCTCATATCTTCCACACTTCTAATAAAAAAGTCTGGAATTATGTTAATCAATTTGCTGAATTTAACAACTATATCAACTCTCCTGTAGCTAATTACAAGGGTAGCCTTTATAATCTACCTTTCAATATGAATACTTTCTATGCTATGTGGGGGACAAAAACTCCTCAGGAGGTCAAAGATAAGATTGCTGAGCAAACGGCTCATATGAAGGACGTTGAACCTAAAAACTTGGAAGAACAGGCTATCAAGTTGATCGGTCCAGATATTTATGAAAAGTTGATTAAAGGATATACTGAAAAGCAATGGGGACGTTCTGCGACTGACCTTCCACCCTTTATCATCAAACGTCTACCAGTTCGTTTGACTTTTGATAATAACTACTTCAATGACCGTTACCAAGGAATTCCAATCGATGGCTATAATGTCATTATCGAAAATATGCTGAAGGATGTGGAAGTAGAACTTGGAGTTGACTTTTTTGCCAATCGTCAGGAATTAGAAGCTTCTGCTGAAAAAGTTGTCTTTACAGGGATGATTGACCAATATTTCGATTATAAACATGGTGAGTTAGAATACCGTAGTCTTCGTTTTGAGCATGAAGTTCTTGATGAAGAGAATTATCAAGGAAATGCAGTTGTTAACTATACAGAACGTGAAATTCCTTATACTCGCATTATTGAGCATAAACATTTTGAGTATGGTACACAAGATAAAACGGTTATTACTCGTGAATACCCAGCCGATTGGAAACGTGGAGATGAGCCTTATTATCCAATCAATGATGAGAGAAACAATGCTATGTTTGCTAAGTATCAAGAAGAAGCAGCACAGAATGATAAGGTAATTTTCTGCGGACGTTTAGCAGACTACAAATACTACGATATGCACGTGGTCATTGAACGTGCTCTAAATGTTGTAGAGGAAGAGTTAGGAAACTAAAGATTTGATGTTAAAATGGGGGAATACTTCTTTTCCTCATTTTATTCATCTTAACAGGAGATATCAAAAGAAATGAATAGTTTTAGTAAACAAAAGCCTGCCCGAATCGAGTGGATTGATTTTGGGAAAGGCTTAACAGTTTTAATGGTTGTTTTTGGTCATGTTGTTTTAGGACTATTTGAATCCAAAAGATTTGAAGATAACAATCAATGGTTATTATTTGTGACTCAGATTTTTTATCTGTTTCATATTCCAGTATTCTATGCTTTGTCAGGCTTTTTCTTTAAACCAGTAGACAATTTAAAGACTTTTGCAACCTTTGTAAAACAAAAAACAATTATTTTAGGAATTCCTTATTTGTTCTATTCTATCATACAGTTTGGACTTCAAAAATTAGGCGGAGCAACAGTAAGGAATGCAGCTTCTTTTGGGGATTTGTTAAATATTTATCAGACGCCTCTTGGAGTATCTTGGTATCTCTATGTTCTTTGGTGGATTTACCTGGTTGTTGCCTTCCTTTCTATTTGGATCAAATCCTATCATCAGTTATTTATCATTAGTGTAGTAGCCTATCTTCTTTCTATATTTGCACCAACTAATATCTATATTGTTCAGAAAATTTTTCTATGGGCTTTCTTCTTTTTGTTAGGATCATGGATCAGACACTCAGGTGTTGGAACTTTTTTAACAAATAGATGGAAGTCGATTAGTTGTGTGACACTAGTCATCATTACAGTATTTTTAATATATTGGCAATTATCTGCACCTACTTTTTATATTTCATATGATAGACCGGGACTAAATGGGTTCATCTTCCCAGTTTCTGTAATTTTAGCTATGGCTTCCTATCCTATTTTAAGTGATAGATTGAATCGTTTTGCTGATTATTTCAGAAAGATAGGAAAAGATAGTTTGGTAATTTATCTTCTGCATGCGCCAATAGTTTCTGTAACTAGAATCGCTTTATTGAAACTAGGTGTTAGCAATATCTTTATCCATATAGTGATGGGGCTCCTTCTAGGATGGTTTGGTTCAATCGTAATACTTTATCTCTCTAAGAAAATACCTTATGGAGATTTCGTATTTTATCCAATGAAGTATTTAAGAAAAGTCAAATAGTGAATGAAATCGGGGATGGATATCTTCGATTTTTTGATATATAAAATCTAATAAAAAACGAACTAAAAACGAACTATAGTAGATTGAAACAAGATGTGAACAAATCGATTAGGAAAGTCAAATTAATTTCTAGAAATATTTTAACATCTATAACGTACTATTCTAAATTCAATCTACTATAAAAACTTGAAAAAAAGCTAAAAAAATGATATAATCAGCTTCAAATACGTATAAAACATTTAGGAGATTTAAACCAGATGGATAAAAAAATAAAAACAGCCTTGGTAGCAACTGCAGCAGCCTTTACTGCATTTTCAGTTCATCGAGTAAATGCAGATGAGGCAAGTGATAAAACTACCAATAAGGAAACTGCAGAGATAGAAACACTGAAGTCAGTTTCTGATCAACAAATTGCAGATGCTGAGAAAAAAGTTTTAGATACTAAAGCTACAGTTAAACAAAAAGAAGCTAATCTAACTCAGGCAGAAGCTGATGCAAAAGTAGCGACAGAAAAGGAAAAAGCGGCAGCTGAAAAGGCAAAGGAAGCTACACCGGAAGCTATCCAAAAAGCTAAAGACGACGCAACTAAAGCTGCGGAAGCTGTTAAAACTACTGAAGCTGATGTAAAAACTAAAAAAGCTGCTCAAGACACTCTTGCTAAAGATGTAGCAACAAAACAAACAGAAGCAGACAAGGCGAACTCTGCTGTCGATGCTGCTGCTAAGAAAGTAAAAGACTTAGAAAATGGAACTCCATCTCTAACTGAAGCAGAAAAAGCAAAAGCTGACGCAGAAAAAGCGAAATCTGACGCAGAAAAAGCTAAAACTGAAGCAGAAAAAGCAAAAGCTGACGCTAAAAAAGCTGATGATGCTGCAGATAAAAAGGTAACCGATTTAAATAAGGAATTATCTGCTAAAAAACAAACTTTAGCAGAAAAAGCAAAAGCGCTTAAAGATCTTGGTGAAAAACCACAAGCATACGATTTCTCTGATGTTAAATTTAATTTAGGTGCTGACTTTGCAGCTGCATTAAACGAGCGTGCTAAATTGATGGGAGAAAACGATCCAAACAACACTGGTGATGGACGTGCCAACGAACTTAGCACAAGAAACCAAGCTGAAGTAACTGCTAATGCTGAAAAATTAAAACAATTAGCAAAAACTAATATGGCTAAAAATACATACACTAATACAACTGACACACGTGAAGTTGATATTTGGAACTTAACAGCTGATCAAAAGAGAGAAATTAACTTATTCGGTCTTCACATCGTTAACCAAATCCGTGAACAACTAGGAAACCCTAAAGTTAAAACAACTGTAGGTATGGAAAAATTTGCAAACGAAGCTGCTGACCATCGTAACAATGTAAAATTCGAAGGAAATACAAATCCAACTACTGACAATTTTAAGTATAGAAAAGTTCTTAAAAATAGTAAATTTGACTATGCTAACTATGATTATGATGGAATAAATACTGCTGCTAGAACAAACGGTTTATCATATAAAACTGGTAATAACCAAAATCAAAGTGATATAATGCAGGTAGATAAAATACCTAATGCTACCAATCCTGATCCTGCGAAGAACCTACTAACAAACAAGGAATTCTATACTTCATTAGAAGAAGCTGCAAATCAAAATATTAAAATGACTATGGGGCAATTAAAAGAGTATATCTTTGAAGCATATAAACGTAAAATGTTCACTAACGATGCTGATTTCAAAGACTCTAATCGAAAATGGGAAAACGCTCTATCTATCGGTGGAAGCATTGCATTCCGTAAAGATGGTGAAGGAAACAAATTAGGACGTAAAGCTTCTGAATACAATGCAACAAGTGTTACTGCAACTCTTAGTATTAAACCTGATCCATATGTAAATAAATGGGGAGAGAAAAAATACTATTCTAACTTCGAAATCTTTGTCCACAACTTCCAAACAGCCGGAGAAAATAAAGAACCTGGACAAGACACAAACAGTATCGTTCTTGATCCAACTAAATTCAATGCAACTGAAATCAAAAACGATCCTACAGCTGCAAAAGAATATAGTGCTAAAAAACAAGCCGCTGAAAAAGCAGTTAAAGATGCCCAAGCTGAGGTTACTACAGCTCAAAGTAACTTAGATACTGCTAAGCAGTATAAAAAACAATTACCAGTTGCTGAAAAAACTCTTACTGAGGCAACTACTAAACTGACTGCTGCTGAAAAAGCTCTTCAAGAAGCTGAAACTAACTTAGACAACTTACGTCAAGGTCTTACTAATAAAGCTGACGAACTTAATAAAGCTAAAGCTTCATTAGAAACAGCTAAACAAGAAGCTGAAAAAGCTAAAACTGCTCTTACTGAAGCGAAAGCTAAATTGGCAAAAGCTGAGAAGGATGTTAAGGACTCTGAAGCGAACGTTAAAACTAAAGAGGCTGAAAAAGCTAAAGCAGAAGAATTAGTACTTTCTCTAGAAAACGCTAAAAAAAATTATGCTAAAGCTAAGGCTGATAAAGAAGCTGCAGATGCTAAAGTTACAGAACTTCACAAATGTTTAGCAGATAAACAAACTGAACTTGTTAAATTAGAAGAAGAATATAAAGATCTTCTAAAACGACGTATCTCTAATTTGATTCAACCTGAAAATCCTGAATTAACATTCACTGAAGAAGTTAAAGAAGAAGAAATCAAATTCAGCATTGTTGAGGAGCTTGACCCATCTCTTAAAGAAGGAGAACGTGTTGTTAAAACTAAAGGTGTTACAGGTCGTAAGAAGATCAAAGCTACAATCTTTAAAGCTAATGGAAATGAAGTTAGTCGTGTAGTTGATAGTGAAGAAGTATTAACTAAAGCTATTGATGAGGTTGTTTTAGTAGGTACTAAGAAAGAAGTCTCACCGATTCTTCCAGAGAAACTTCCTCCACGTAAAGAAGATAAAAAACCTGAAGTTAACAAACCTGAAGTTAACAAACCTGAAGTTAACAAACCTGAAGATAAAAAACCTGAAGTTAAACCTGATCAAGAGAAAAATCTTCCACGTGAAGAAGTGAAGGATGAAAAGCAAGATTCTAAACCAGCTGTTTCAGATGATGCCAAGAAACTTGCTGAACAAGCAGTTTCAAATTCTCAAGTAACATATATGGCACCAAAAGCAACTCAATCAGCATCTTTATATGTAGAGAATGCTAAAAAACTTCCTACAACAGGTATGAAAGATTCAAAAGCATCAATCGTACTTGCCATTATTGCTGCAACCACTTCTTTGGGATTAGTAGCAAGAAAAAAGGAAGATAAATAATTTATTTAAGTAAGCATCTTACGTGATGATAATAGAAATGAAATGAGTCTGGGATAAAAAGATTTTGATTTTAGGAATTCTTTATTATAAATTTTTAAAATCGATAGATTAGATAAAAATAAAGAGAAGATAGATTCTCTTTATTTTTTTAGTCTCTCGTCTCAGAAATCGTAGGACAATGATATAGATTCAAAAAAGCTTACGTAAATGTTAGAAAATCCGAGCACGAATGTATTTTTTGTGTTATAATATTCTGTGAATAGCTATGCCTTCATATAGCTATTAAAAATAGAAGTGTGAAACTTGGAAGATAGAGAGGACGCAGTGTAATGACTAGGAATGGTTTTTTTACAGGCTTAGATATCGGAACTAGCTCTATTAAAGTGTTGGTTGCAGAGCTTGTAAATGGTGAAGTAAATGTAATTGGCGTTAGTAATGCCAAAAGTAAAGGTGTCAAAGATGGGATTATCGTTGACATCGAAGCAGCAGCGACTGCTATTAAGTCTGCAATTTCTCAAGCCGAAGAAAAAGCAGGAATTTCAATCAAGTCTGTAAACGTTGGTTTGCCAGCTAATTTGTTGCAAGTTGAACCAACTCAAGGCATGATTCCAGTGACATCAGACACCAAGGAAATTACGGATCAAGATGTTGAGAACGTAGTTAAATCAGCCTTGACTAAAAGTATGACTCCAGACCGTGAAGTCATCACCTTTATTCCAGAGGAATTTGTCGTAGATGGATTCCAAGGAATTCGTGATCCTCGTGGGATGATGGGAGTGCGCTTGGAAATGCGCGGTCTCTTGTACACTGGTCCACGTACAATTCTCCACAATCTTCGTAAAACTGTAGAGCGTGTAGGCATTCAAGTCGATAACGTGATTATTTCACCTCTTGCAATGGTTCACTCTATCTTGAACGAAGGTGAGCGTGAGTTTGGTGCGACTGTGATTGATATGGGTGGTGGTCAAACGACTGTTGCTACTATTCGCAACCAAGAACTTCAATATACAAATGTCAACCAAGAGGGTGGCGATTATGTTACAAAAGACATTTCAAAAGTTCTTAAGACTTCTAAGAAAATTGCAGAAGGTCTAAAACTGAACTATGGTGAAGCTTATCCACCGCTAGCTAGCAAGGAAACTTTCCAAGTTGAAGTGATCGGTGAGGTTGAACCAGTTGAAGTGACTGAGGAATACTTGGCTGAGATTATTTCAGCAAGACTTAAGCACATTTTTGAGCAAATTAAGCAAGAGTTGGAAAGACGTCACCTATTAGACTTGCCAGGAGGTATTGTCTTAATTGGTGGGAATGCCCTTCTTCCAGGTGTCGTTGAATTGGCCCAAGAAGTATTTGGAGTACGTGTTAAATTATTCGTGCCAAATCAAGTTGGTATTCGCAACCCTGCTTTCGCTCATGTCATCAGCTTGTCAGAATTCGCTGGTAGTCTTACGGAAGTGAATGTTCTGGCACAACGAGCAATTCGAGGTGACCAGAGTTTACGCCACCAACCGATTGATTTTAGAAATTCAGCTCAACCAGTTTCACCTGTTTCTCCACGACCAGTATCTAATACAGTGACAACTTCTGAGTCTGAAACAACTCAATCTGTTGAACCAGTAGCTCCTCTTCAATCAGAAGAAAAGAGTAAGGGTAAATTAACGGATCGTTTCCGTAGCTTGATTGGAAGCATGTTTGACGAATAAAATAGAGGAATATAAATATGACATTTTCATTTGATACAGCAGCTGCACAAGGTGCAGTCATTAAAGTAATCGGTGTCGGCGGTGGTGGTGGAAATGCCATCAACCGTATGGTTGACGAAGGCGTTTCTGGCGTTGAGTTTATCGCAGCCAACACAGATGTACAGGCTTTGAGCAGTACAAAAGCTGAGACAGTTATCCAGCTTGGCCCTAAATTGACTCGTGGACTTGGTGCAGGAGGACAACCTGAGGTTGGTCGTAAAGCTGCAGAAGAAAGCGAAGAAGTGCTGACAGAAGCAATCAGCGGTGCGGACATGGTCTTCATCACTGCTGGTATGGGTGGTGGTTCTGGTACAGGTGCTGCACCAGTTATCGCTCGTATTGCTAAAAGTCTCGGAGCTTTGACAGTAGGTGTTGTCACTCGTCCATTTGGCTTTGAAGGAAGCAAACGTGGACAGTTTGCTATCGAAGGGATCAACGAACTTCGTGAGCATGTTGATACACTCTTGATTATCTCAAACAATAACTTGCTAGAAATCGTTGACAAGAAAACTCCACTTCTTGAAGCATTGAGTGAAGCAGACAACGTTCTTCGTCAAGGTGTACAAGGGATTACAGATTTGATCACAAATCCTGGTTTGATCAACTTGGACTTTGCAGACGTTAAGACTGTTATGGCTGACAAAGGAAATGCCCTTATGGGTATTGGTATCGGTAGCGGTGAAGAACGTGTTGTAGAAGCTGCTCGTAAAGCAATCTACTCACCACTTCTCGAAACAACTATCGATGGTGCTGAGGATGTGATCGTTAACGTAACTGGTGGTTTGGACTTGACTTTGATTGAAGCTGAAGAAGCATCAGAAATTGTTAACCAAGCAGCTGGCCATGGTGTTAACATCTGGCTTGGAACATCTATTGATGAGACTATGAAAGACGAAATCCGCGTGACTGTTGTTGCGACAGGAGTACGTCAAGATAAAGTGGAGAAAGTTGTAACTGCTCAACCACGCCAAGCAGCCTACCGTGAACCTGCTAGAACTAGCCATACACATGCATATGATCGCAATTTTGATATGGCTGATACAGTAGAGTTACCAACTCCAAGTCATCGTCGCCCAGAAGCACCAAAGACATCAGCCTTTGGTGACTGGGACTTGAGACGTGATGCCATTGTTCGCCAAGGAGATCCAGTTGTTTCTCCTGTAGAACGTTTTGAGGTTCCAGCCGCAACAGATGAAGATGAGTTGGAAACTCCACCATTCTTTAAAAATCGTTAATGAAGATGAATTTAAAAGAAAATACGAACCTTGTTTTTCAACAGATATCGAATGCAGTTCAGGAAGCCGGTCGTGAAAACGATTCGGTTTCTGTGATTGCGGTGACCAAATATGTAGATGTTGAAACAGCCTCTGCTTTGGTTTCGCAAGGAGTGCAACACATCGGTGAGAACCGTGTTGATAAATTTCTTGACAAGTATCATGCCTTGAGTGATAAAAATCTTACTTGGCATTTGATAGGGACCTTACAGAGACGTAAAGTCAAGGAAGTAATTTCTTATGTGGATTATTTTCATGCTTTAGATTCCTTAAAGCTAGCTCAGGAAATTCAAAAACGAGCGGACCACAAGATTAAGTGCTTTTTGCAAGTAAATATCTCCCAGGAAGAGAGCAAGCATGGTTTTTCGAAAGAAGAACTCTTAGCCCTTTTGCCAGAACTCTCAGAATTAGACCAGATTGAGTATGTAGGTCTGATGACTATGGCTCCATTTGAAGCAACAAGTCAAGAGTTACAGGAGATATTTAAAGAAACGCAAGAATTGCAAAAAACCATTCAAGAAAAACATCTCCCCAATATGCCGATGACAGAACTCAGTATGGGAATGAGTCGAGACTTTAAAGAAGCGATTCAATTTGGTTCAACTTTTGTTCGAATCGGCACAGCATTTTTTAAGTAGGAAATAACCATGTCATTAAAAGATAAATTTGATAAGTTTATAGATTATTTCACTGAAGATGGAGAAGAGGTGGCACCAAACGTTGCTGAGTTAAAGCCTGAAAAAACGCTGAAATCAGTTTCTGCCCCCAAGGAAGAACTTCCACAAGCACAACAACTACCACAACCATCACAAGTGAATACTAAAGAAAAAAATATTACTCGCCTTCATGCTCGTCAGCAAGAGTTGGCGATGCAGAGCCATCGTAGTACAGAAAAGGTAACCATTGATGTTCGTTATCCTCGTCGTTACGAAGATGCAACAGATATCGTTGATTTACTGGCAGGTAATGAAAGTATTTTAATCGATTTCCAATATATGACTGAAGTACAAGCGCGTCGTTGTCTAGACTATTTAGATGGAGCTCGTCATGTACTTGCTGGTGAATTAAGAAAGGTTGCAAATACCATGTACCTTTTGACACCGGTAGGAGTTGTGGTTAACATCGAAGATATTCGTTTGCCAGAGGGAACTCATGGTGAAGAGTTTGATTTCGATATGAAGAGAAAACGAGTGAGATAATGATATTTCTAGTTCGCTTTATTCAAAACGCTACAGATATCTATTCTATGATACTTGTAGCGTTTGCTCTCTTATCTTGGTTTCCAAATGCCTATGAGACTAGAGCAGGTCGTTTGTTGACTAATTTAGTCAAACCGATTCTTCAACCCTTGAGACGTCTGCCACTAAGTATTGGTGGTTTAGATTTTTCAGTCTGGGTGGCTGTCGTTTTAGTTCATTTGCTTGGAAACTATCTGATCCGTTTTCTTTTAATACTAGCATGAGAAAAGATATTTATCAGCATTTCTCAGTCGAGGATATTCCTTTCATTGATAAAGGATTGGAGTGGCTTAGGCAGGTTGAAGAACATTACGCTCCCATCTTAACTCCCTTTATCAACCCCCATCAGGTCTTTATTTTAAAGACATTGGGTAATCATCAAGGGATTCAAGTTTTTTCTAGCAATGATTTTGTAGCTAGCGAGTATAGTCGTGTACTACTTGCACCAGATTATTTCATACCGACTTTGACGGATTTTGAAATGGAATTGCTTGAGATTGTTTATTCTAGCAAGTTTGACCAATTGACACATTCCAAGATTCTAGGAACTGTTCTGAATCGTCTGGGAATCGATCGCAAGTTGTTTGGTGATATATTAGTAACGGAAAATAGAGCTCAAATCATTGTGGACCGGAAATTCACTTCTCTCTTTCAAGATGGGATTCAAAAGATTGCTCGATTACCTGTCAAACTTGAGATCAAATCCTTTGAAGAATTGGTAGAAGCCGAGAATGATTATCAGGAAAAGGAAGTTTTAGTTCCGAGTATGCGCTTGGATGCTTTCTTATCAAATGTTTTGAAATTATCTCGATCACAGACCAGTGATTTATTAGCCAAAAAATATGTTCAGGTAAATTACCATCTGGTTGAAAAATCTGACTATCAAGTCAAGATAGGTGATTTAGTAAGTGTCAGACGTTTTGGAAGGATTAGTGTTCTGAGAGAAAATGGTCAGACAAAAAGGGATAAGAAGAAATTGACAATACAATTATTATTAAGTAAGTGAGGGGAAAATATGCCAATTACATCGTTAGAGATTAAGGATAAAAGCTTTAGTACTAAGTTTAGAGGTTTTGATCCTGAAGAAGTTGATGAATTTCTCGATATTGTAGTTCGAGACTATGAAACATTGGTTCGAAGTAACCATGATAAAGAGCAACAAATTAAAAATCTAGAAGAACGTTTGTCTTATTTTGATGAGATTAAAGATTCTTTGAGCCAGTCAGTATTGATTGCTCAAGATACTGCTGAACGCGTCAAGCAAGCGGCCAATGAACGCTCTCGAAACATCATCAAACAGTCTGAGCAAGATGCACATCGATTGCTTGACGAAGCTAAGTACAAGGCCAATGAAATTTTGCGTCAAGCGACTGACAATGCTAAGAAGGTTGCAGTTGAGACAGAGGAGTTGAAGAACAAGAGTCGCGTCTTCCATCAACGTTTGAAATCCACGATTGAAAGTCAATTGGCTATCGTAGATTCATCTGACTGGGAAGAAATTTTGCGCCCAACAGCTACTTATCTACAAACTAGCGATGAAGCCTTTAAGGAAGTTGTTAAAGAAGTTTTAGGCGAAGATGTGTTTGCCTACCATGAGGAAGAACCGATTGATACGACTCGTCAGTTTTCACCTGAAGAGGTTGCTGAGCTCCAAGCACGTATAGAAGCAACTAATCGTGAATTGATGGAAGCACAGGATGAATCAACTTTATCTGACTTATCTTCGTTAGTAAATAATGAAATGAGCTATGAGTCTAAAGAGGATTCAGAATAACACTTTCTCAACATTTGTAATTGTAAAATCTGAGAACAAGATCTAATCACACATATTTTCAGCGAGTAGGAGATGGTGGAAGTCCTACAATCCCTGTTGATTAGATTATCCTCTCAAGTTATCAAGTCTGAAGTTAGTAGGATTTGACGTTCCCCACGTTACGGGAAAAGAGGGAGAAAGACTAGGTCTTTTTCCGAACAAAGGTGGTACCACGATTTTCGTCCTTTTTAGCGAGTCGTGGTTTTTAATTTGTCTATATAAAAAAGGAGATATCATGAAACTCAAAGAAACTTTAAATCTAGGGAAAACAGATTTCCCAATGCGTGCAGGCCTTCCTACCAAGGAGCCAGTTTGGCAAAAAGAGTGGGAAGATGCAAAACTTTATCAACGTCGTCAAGAATTGAACCAAGGGAAACCTCACTTCACTCTTCATGATGGACCTCCGTACGCTAACGGAAATATCCACGTTGGTCATGCTATGAACAAGATTTCAAAAGATATCATTGTTCGCTCAAAATCTATGTCAGGTTTCTACGCACCATACATCCCAGGTTGGGATACACATGGTCTGCCAATCGAGCAAGTTTTGGCAAAACAAGGTGTCAAACGCAAAGAAATGGACTTGGTTGAGTACTTGAAACTTTGCCGTGATTACGCTCTTTCTCAAGTAGATAAACAACGCGAAGACTTCAAGCGTTTGGGTGTTTCTGGTGACTGGGAAAATCCATACGTAACTTTGACCCCTGACTATGAAGCGGCTCAAATCCGTGTCTTTGGTGAAATGGCTAAAAAAGGCTATATCTACCGTGGTGCCAAGCCAGTTTACTGGTCATGGTCATCTGAGTCAGCCCTTGCTGAAGCAGAAATTGAATACCATGATTTGCTTTCAACTTCCCTTTACTATGCCAACAAGGTTAAAGATGGCAAAGGTGTCCTAGATACTGATACTTACATCGTTGTTTGGACAACTACTCCATTTACCATCACAGCTTCTCGTGGTTTGACGGTTGGTGCAGATATTGATTACGTTTTGGTTCAACCTGCTGGTGAAGCTCGTAAGTTTGTGGTTGCTTCAGAATTGTTGAACAGTTTGTCTGAGAAATTCGGTTGGGCTGATGTTCAAGTTTTGGCGACTTACCGTGGTCAAGAATTGAATCATATCGTAACAGAACACCCATGGGATACAGCTGTAGATGAGTTGGTGATTCTTGGTGACCACGTTACGACTGACTCTGGTACAGGTATCGTCCATACTGCTCCAGGTTTTGGTGAGGATGACTACAATGTTGGTATTGCTAATGGTCTTGAAGTTGCTGTGACAGTTAACGAACGCGGAATCATGATGGCTAATGCTGGCGCTGAGTTCGAAGGTCAGTTCTATGACAAGGTTGTTCCAACGGTTATCGAAAAACTTGGTAACCTGCTTCTTGCTCAAGAAGAAATCTCTCACTCTTACCCATTTGACTGGCGTACGAAAAAACCAATCATTTGGCGTGCAGTGCCTCAATGGTTTGCCTCAGTTTCTAAATTCCGACAAGAAATCTTGGACGAAATTGAAAAAGTAAAATTCCACTCAGAATGGGGTAAAGTCCGTCTTTACAACATGATTCGTGACCGTGGTGACTGGGTTATCTCTCGTCAACGTGCTTGGGGTGTTCCACTTCCGATCTTCTATGCTGAAGACGGCACACCAATCATGACAGCTGAAACGATTGAACATGTAGCTCAACTCTTTGAGGAACATGGTTCAATTATCTGGTGGGAACGTGATGCTAAAGACCTCTTGCCAGAAGGATTTACACATCCAGGTTCACCAAATGGTGAGTTCAAGAAAGAAACAGACATCATGGACGTTTGGTTCGACTCAGGTTCATCATGGAATGGTGTCGTGGTTAACCGTCCAGAACTCAAATACCCAGCCGACCTCTACCTTGAAGGTTCTGACCAATACCGTGGTTGGTTCAACTCTTCTCTTATCACATCTGTGGCTAACCATGGTGTGGCACCATACAAACAAATCTTGTCACAAGGTTTTGCGTTGGATGGTAAAGGTGAGAAGATGTCTAAATCTCTTGGAAATACCATTGCTCCAAGCGATGTTGAGAAACAATTTGGTGCTGAAATCTTGCGTCTCTGGGTAACAAGTGTTGACTCAAGCAACGACGTGCGTATCTCTATGGATATCTTGAGTCAAGTTTCTGAAACTTACCGTAAGATTCGTAACACCCTTCGTTTCTTGATTGCTAACACATCTGACTTTAATCCAGCTGAGGATGCAGTAGCTTACGAAGAACTTCGTTCAGTTGATAAGTACATGACCATCCGCTTTAACCAGCTTGTTAAGACAATTCGTGATGCTTACGCAGACTTCGAATTTTTGACAATCTATAAAGCACTAGTGAACTTTATCAACGTTGACTTGTCAGCCTTCTACCTTGATTTTGCCAAAGATGTTGTCTACATCGAAGGAGCCAAATCATTGGAACGCCGTCAAATGCAAACTGTCTTTTACGATATTCTTGTAAAAATTACCAAACTCTTGACTCCAATTCTTCCTCACACTGCAGAAGAAATCTGGTCATATCTTGAGTTTGAAGCAGAAGACTTTGTTCAATTGTCAGAATTGCCAGAAGCTCAAACATTTGCCAACCAAGAAGAAATCTTGGACACATGGGCAGCCTTCATGGACTTCCGTGGTCAAGCTCAAAAAGCTTTGGAAGAAGCTCGTAATGAAAAAGTCATCGGTAAATCCCTTGAAGCTCATTTGACAGTTTATCCAAACGAAGTTGTGAGAACTCTTCTTGAAGCAGTAAACAGCAATGTGGCTCAACTTTTAATCGTGTCAGACTTGACCATCGCAGAAGGACCAACTCCAGAAGCTGCTGTTAGTTTCGAAGATGTAGCCTTCACAGTTGAACGCGCTGCAGGCCAAGTATGTGACCGTTGCCGTCGTATCGACCCAACAACAGCAGAACGCAGCTACCAGGCAGTCATCTGTGACCACTGTGCAAGCATCGTAGAAGAAAACTTCGCGGACGCAGTCGCAGAAGGATTTGAAGAGAAATAAGGTTGAAAAATCTAGGGAGTATTCATAAATTGAGTATTTTAACTAGTTATGGTATAATATTTAGCGTAAAACATTAAAGGAGATTTATTATGAAGTCAAAAGCTTTAGCACTTTATAGTGGTATTGTTGGTTTAGTAGGTGGAATCTACTTGCTTATTGCCCCATTTCTTTTACTAGCAGCAGTTGTGAGTACAGCTGCTACAGCAACAGCTACCCAGAGTCCTGAATTAACTGCATCTACAACAGTTGCAGGAGTTGCAGGAGTTTTACTTCCAACCGTTTTAAAAATTGCGATTTTAGTTTTAGGAATTGTTGCGATTGTATACTATAAGGGAGAAAGTCGTGTTGGTTCGGCTCCTTCTGTCCTATTAATCGTAGGTGGAGCAGTTGGCTTGATTCCAGCCCTTGGTTGGGTAGGAGGAATCCTAGCAATTATCGGTGGTTCACTATTTTTAGGAAGTCTCAAAAAATTCAAAGTTGAAGGATAAAAAATAAGGAAAAGGATTGCCAAACAGTCCTTTCCTTTTTGGTTTTGACTAGCTTTTTTGTGAAAAATTGTGTAAAATAGAATAGATAAACGAGGGAAACCTCGGAAAATAAAAGGAGTATCCATCTAATGGTAAAATTGGTTTTTGCTCGCCACGGTGAGTCTGAATGGAACAAAGCTAACCTTTTCACTGGTTGGGCTGATGTTGATTTGTCTGAAAAAGGAACACAACAAGCGATTGACGCTGGTAAATTGATCAAAGAAGCTGGTATCGAATTTGACCAAGCTTACACTTCAGTATTGAAACGTGCGATCAAAACAACTAACTTGGCTCTTGAAGCTTCTGACCAATTGTGGGTTCCAGTTGAAAAATCATGGCGCTTGAACGAACGTCACTACGGTGGTTTGACTGGTAAAAACAAAGCTGAAGCTGCTGAACAATTTGGTGATGAGCAAGTTCATATCTGGCGCCGTTCATACGATGTATTGCCTCCTGCAATGCCTCATGATGACGAATACTCAGCACATACTGACCGTCGTTACGCTTCACTTGATGACTCAGTAATTCCAGATGCTGAAAACTTGAAAGTGACTTTAGAACGTGCCCTTCCATTCTGGGAAGATAAAATCGCTCCTGCTCTTAAAGACGGTAAAAACGTATTCGTAGGAGCTCACGGTAACTCAATCCGTGCCCTTGTAAAACACATCAAACGCTTGTCAGACGACGAAATCATGGACGTGGAAATCCCTAACTTCCCACCATTGGTATTCGAATTTGACGAAAAATTGAACGTAGTTTCTGAATACTACCTTGGAAAATAAAAAATTGTAAGTCTAGAATTGATTTATATCGATCTCAAAAAGTTACACAAATAATTCAAGCGAAGGATTTAGTTCTGTCTTGCACAGGGCTGAGTCCTTTTATAGTGAAATGAAATAAAATCTGGACAAATTTACCAGAACAGTTAAGTCAATTTCTAGCATTTTTTAGAATTCACAGTGTACTGTTTTGTATAGTGTATTGAAATAAGATGTGAACAAAGAGATTAGGAAATTCAAATTAATTTCTAGTAATGTTTTAAAATCTATGGCGTACTATTCTAGATTCAATCCACTATATTTGATCTACTATATTTTAAAGGATTAAGAGCAATCTAACAAGTAGTAAATGCTCTTTTTTAAGAAAAACATTTAATTTCACAAATTGCTTTTTTTGTGATAAAATGGAGGTAAGGCAGGAGGCTGTGTCCTAGTCAACTCTGGTCACACCCTCTGCAAATAAT
>JAQDPW010000021.1:0-3280 GCA_027659245.1 Streptococcaceae bacterium AM104-57 | reverse complement strand
GTTACCAACACTGAAAGCGCTAACATCGGGGGGGGGGGGGTACCTCTAGAGCTACAAGTAGCCTAACAGGATTAACTGAAGAAAAAGAGGTGCCGTCAGCAGATGCTGGAACGGCTTTTTCTGCTGGTTCAGCAGAAACAGACCGTCCAGCGCCAAGTACAGAAACTCCTGCGCCTGCTGAAGCAACAAGACCAAGAGCAGAAGTCCCGTCTGTGGACAAGAGTGGCCTAGAGTCAGCTTATACACGCTTGCAGGGTCTGCTCCAGCAAGCACCTGACCTATCTGACAAAACGGCCGACACTGCAAGTAACTACCGTCAGGCTCGTCTCGAGGCAGAAAGTCTGGCTCAACAGGCTTTAACAGCCTTATCTAGTCAAACAGTAAGAGCAGAAGAAGTGGCGCAAGTCCAAGCACAACTTGTTGCCAGCAGCAACAAGCTTGAAGCTAGCATAGCTGGTCTGCAAGTAGTCGTCAAGCCTGGCGTAGAGCCATCAGCAACGGTAGAGGAAAAAAATACTGATCCAGCACCAGTAGGAAAAGCACCGGGAACATCAAATGAAAACGCTTCAGGCGCGACGACAACCTCGCCAACTGAGTCAACTGCCAAAGCAGAAGAGTCAGCGCCAGCAAGGCAGGAAGCTAGTCCAGCTACAGACAATAGCAAACCAGAAACAGTCACCTATACAGTCGAATACCGAGATACAGAAACAGGTCAGATCGTCCACAGCCTTCAACGCCAAGCAGTCATCCCAGCCGGTAAGGATGGCATCACTATCCTAGAGTATGGCAAGGAACTCGTTAATGACAGTGCCCTAGCCCACTATGCTGACCTATCTGGTCAGAGTCTAGTCCGTCAAGTTGACCTAGCGCGCAAAGAAACAGCGATTATCCGCTATGATGTGACTCGCACCCAAGGACCGACAGAAAAGACAGAAGTCGACCAAAACGCTAACCCTGAGAAAACAGAGCGACAAATTACTCTTTCTTATCGAGTGGTTTACCAAGACCAACAAACTGGTATTGAAGTGTATGAAACGACTAAAACAGTTACTTTTACCACTAGCGAAGCCATAGGGAAAGTACAAGTCACAGAAAAAAGTTCTGAGTTGAGAAATATCTCAGAAATGAAAGACTACGCGTTTGCGAATGGCGACTCTTTTAACGAGACCTTGGTTGAAGGACAATTTAACGAAGTGCGCGTGCCTGTTAAGAGGAAGGTAGTAAAACGAACCAAGCGAGAACAAAACTTGGGTGGCTGGACAGTAAGAAGATTTCATTTGGTTCCCATCACAATAAATTTAGGAGAACCGATAAATCCTTGGGCTGCTATTCAAGGAGACCATTCGATTTCTAACGGTGGGGCTAACACGAAGCGCTTGACTATGGTAAATTTATATGATTCTCCGGACACATGGAAGCCAGGAACCCAAGCGATCAGAGCAAGGCTTGTTTATGATGGAACTATTGACCGTCCAGGCCAGAATGGTTTTTTTGAGGACGTGACGCTTACGATAAATGTTCGACCTGGTAACGTAGGGTATACGGCAAAAGGGCGTGACTTGACTACCAAAGTTGGAGTTGTGCCACAAGCAAGTACAGGAATATCTAACGCATCAAGTTTACCAACAGGAACTACTTACGAATGGCTAACACAACCGGATGTCTCAAAAATAGGGAAAGACGTCTATGGCATTCGTGTTACTTATGCGGATAAAACATTTACGGATGTGTATATCACGCTTACTGTGAAAGGTGAGGCAGAGAACTTTAGCCCAGAAGGACGTGATTTAACTACCACAGTGGGGACCCTTCCGGATCCAGCAAACGGGATCAGTAATCTAAATAGCCTACCTGCAGATGCTGACATTACTTGGTTGAGAAAACCTGATGTTAGCAATCCAGGGGTTGTTTATGGTGTGATTCGTGTGACTTATAGTGATACTAGCTATGACGACCTAAGGGTTAAGGTAAATGTCGTTGATAACCGTAAGGATAACGACAAGTACACACCGGTAGGCAAACCAGTTGATACAACGCTTGGCAAAGTCCCTGATGCTAAGAGTGGAATAGCCAATCCCCAAGATATGCCAACTGGAACTACTTATACATGGGCTAAAGCTCCAGATGTAGCTACTCCAGGACAAAAAGATGGCACCATCCGTGTGACTTATCCAGACAAGAGCTTCGATGACGTTCCGGTTAAGGTAAATGTCATTGATAACCGCAAGGATAACGAGAAGTACGCACCAGTAGGCAAACTAGTTGATACAACGCTTGGCAAAGTCCCTGATGCTAAGAGTGGTATAGCCAACCCTCAAGATATGCCGAATGGAACCACTTATACATGGACTAAGACACCAGATCTTACAACTCCAGGACAAAAAGATGGCACCATTCGCGTGACCTACCCAGATAAGAGCTTTGACGATGTACCGGTTAAGGTAAATGTCGTTGATAACCGCAAGGATAACGAGAAGTACACACCAACTGGTAAAAACTTGACCACCAACTTGAATGTGACTCCTGATGCCAAGAGCGGTATTACCAACGTAGCTAACCTTCCAAGTAACGCTGCATACAGCTGGTCTAAAGCTCCAGATGTTAAGACAGCAGGACAAAAGGATGCGACTATTCGCGTTACCTATGCAGACAAGAGCTTTGACGATGTAGCTATTAAAGTAACAGTAGTTGATAATCGCAAGGACAGCGAGAAGTACACGCCAGTAGGCAAACCGGTGAACACAACGCTTGGCAAGGTTCCAGACGCTAAGAGTGGCATTTCTAATCCAGAAACTCTTCCAAATGGCACAAGCTATGGTTGGTCTAAAGTACCAGATGTAGCTACTCCAGGACAAAAAGATGGCACAATCCGTGTGACTTATCCAGACAAGAGCTTCGATGATGTAGCTATTAAAGTAACAGTAGTTGACAACCGCAAGGATAACGAGAAGTACGCACCGGTAGGCAAACCAGTGAACACAACGCTTGGCAAGGTTCCAGACGCTAAGAGTGGTATAGCCAACCCTCAAGATATGCCGAATGGAACCACTTATACATGGACTAAGACACCAGATCTTACAACCCCAGGACAAAAAGATGGCACCATCCGTGTGACTTATCCAGATAAGAGCTTCGATGACGTTCCTGTTAAGGTAAATGTCGTTGATAACCGCAAGGATAACGAGAAGTACACGCCAACTGGTAAAAATTTGACCACCAATTTGAATGTGACTCCTGATGCCAAGAGCGGTATTACCAACGTAGCTAACCTTCCAAGTAA
>JAQDPW010000020.1 GCA_027659245.1 Streptococcaceae bacterium AM104-57 | reverse complement strand
TCCAACTACGGAAATGCTCGTTTTTTTTGATAGTTAGAAGTGGGTTTTTGCCCAGCCTCTTTTTATAATAGAAATCTCGGTTCGCACACACAAACCGAGAATTTTTTTATTTATGAATTTGGATCGTCAAGACTACGACCATGCAAACCTTTTTCACGTTGTACCTGACGAAGTTTTTCAGGAGTCACATCATTACCATCTTCATCGACGATTTTGATTCCTTCAATGTGGTGACGTACTGAACGACGATAGCCTTCGATATATTCTTCACGAAGTTTAGCTTGTTCTACTTTTTCTTCCGCAGTCAAGCCTTCTGTTTTTTTCTTTTTAGCAAGTTCATTAATACGAGCGATTTTTTCTGGTGTCATATTTGGACCTCCAATCTACTTTTCAATTACTATTTTGTATTAAGAAGGTTAAAAGCAGCCACTGTTTTTGCTTTATTGACAAGTTCAGCTAGAATAGCCAAACGATTATTCTTAACATCAATATCATTTGCCATAACCATTGTATTATCAAAGAAAGCATCAATAACTGGACTAAGAGCAAATAATTGCTCTAATTTATCACTAGCTGAACCTTTCAATTCTAAGCTTTCTACAGCTTGAGCTAGTTCTCTTTCTTGTTCATTTTCAAAGAGGCTAGTATCAACTTTGACTGAGCCTTCTGCTTTTTCTGCTAGGTTAAAGGCACGAGATAATGATTCAACTGATGATTTATAGTTTTCAGTTTTTGCAGCTTCAGTTAAGGCTTCTGCTGCTTCAATCATATCTGCAACAACAAAGTTTGAACTTGCAAGAACAGCTTCCTTAATATCTTTTGCAGTAGAACCCATCATCTTATCAACACGAGCTTTGATGAAGTTAAGCACTTCTTCTTGGTTATCGTAAGTTAAACTATCAAACGATAAAGCATAAAGACTCGCAATCAACTCGTCCATTGGAATATTCCATCCAAAGTCTTCCAAGATACGGACAATCCCTTGTGTTGCACGACGAAGAGCATAAGGGTCATTTGAACCAGATGGAATCAAGCCAACAGAGAAGAAGGACAAAAGAGTATCCAATTTATCAGCTAGTGCAAGGATAGCTCCGACTTTAGACTCAGGAAGAGCACCATCTGCAGAATCTGGAAGGTAGTGTTCACGGATAGCTTGTGCCACTGCTGCATTCTCACCAGCGAGAAGAGCATATTTCTCACCCATGATCCCTTGAAGTTCATCAAATTCACCAACCATACCAGTCAAGAGGTCAAACTTATAAATAGCTGCAGCACGAGCAAGATCAATAGTTTCATCAACTGATAAACCTGCTTTTTCTGCCAAAAGGATAGCAATTTGTCCAGTACGAATCATGTGTTCACGTAATGAACCAATCTTTTCATGGAAGGTTACGTGTGATAATTTAGCTACAAGATCTTCAATCTTCAATTTTTGGTCTTCACGCCAGAAAAATTCACCATCTTCAAGGCGCGCAACTAAGACTTTCTCATTTCCTCGGATGACATTATCCAAATATTCTGCATTTCCGTTACGAACAGAAATAAAGTTTGGTTTTAGATTTCCGTCAAGGTCACGAACTACAAAGTAGCGTTGATGAGTCTCCATTGAAGTGACCAAAACTTCTTCTGGAACCTCTAGGTACTTAGGATCAAAATTCCCCATGAAGGCAGTTGGGTATTCAACCAAATTCAGAACTTCATTCAAGAGTCCTTCATCAATTTGTACCTGAACACCTTCTGCAGCTTCGATAGCCTTAATTTGCTCACGAATCATATTTTCGCGTTCAGTGCTATCTGCAATAACATAAACTTTGCGCAGGTCTTCTTCATAGCTGTCAGCATGCTGAATTTCTACTTCGTGACCAAGGAAACGATGTCCACGACTGACACTTCCTGAATGAATATCTAAGAAATCCATATCGAGTGCCACATCATTCAAAAGAACTGTCAATGTATGGACTGGACGGATATATTCAAAGGTATTGTTTGCCCAGTGCATACTTACTGGGAAGCTTAAACTAGCCAAAACTTCTGGAATTCCAGCCAAAACTTCCTCAGCTGGTTTTCCAGCTTCATGCTTAGTTACGTAGACATATTCTTCACCTTTGATTTCACGAAATTCGATATCATCTACAGTCAAGCCTTTACCACGGACAAAGCCTTGCGCTGCTTTAGAGAAATTTCCTTCTGCATCCAAGGCAATTTTTTTAGAAGGTCCTTTAAAATCTTCAGTCAAATCCGTTTGTTGGTCTGCCAAACCAAGTACGCGAACAGCCAAACGGCGTGGAGTTGAGAATGTTTGAATTCCTTCGTATGAAAGACGGTTATTATTCAAGAAGGCTGCCATTTTTTCTCCTAGTTGTTTTTCACTTGGTGTGACAACGTAGGCAGGTAACTCTTCGAGTCCTAGTTCTACTAATAAGTTTTTTGTCATGTTTTTTCCTTTACAAAATTTCTTCTTTTTGATAGGCACCTTAGGTACTGGGGACGTTGCTAACTAACTTTGTGAGGCTGTAAGGAAATCTAATGTCTCCTTGACAGCGATTTCCAACAGTCTCATCAAAGTGGATTTAGCCAACTGATTTTTGAACCTAACGTTTCAAAAATCCCCATATACCAGTACGGCGGCGCCTATCCCTTTAGCAAGTCTTCGACTTATCTCTGGGTAGCCATGTGGGCTCACTTTGTTTGCCCATTTTCCATTCTTGTAACCTTGCTTATTCTTCCTCTTCTGCTAGGAGTTTTGCGCGTGTAGCTTCGTCAAGAAGTGGGTATCCAAGTTTTTTGCGTTCTGCTACGAATGTTTTAGCTACGACACGGGCTAAGTTACGGATGCGGGCAATGTAACCCGCACGTTCTGTAACTGATACCGCTCCACGAGCATCAAGCAAGTTGAAGGTATGTGAACATTTCAAAACGTAGTCATAGGCCGGGTGAACAAGCCCCAATTCCAAGGCACGTCCTGCTTCTTTTTCAAATTTTTCGAAGTTTTCAAGAAGCATATCTTGATCAGAAACTTCAAAGCTGTATTTTGAGTGTTCGTATTCTGGTTGAAGGAAGATTTCTCCGTATTTAACACCTGGAGCCCACTCAATATCATAAACAGAGTCTACTTCTTGGATATAAGAAGCTAAACGTTCCAAACCATAAGTAACCTCGGCTGTAACAGGACCAGTTGCCAAGCCACCGACTTGTTGGAAGTAAGTGAATTGAGTGATTTCCATACCGTCAAGCCAAACTTCCCAACCAAGACCTGCAGATCCAGTTGATGGGTTTTCCCAGTTATCTTCAACGAAACGAATATCGTGTTCCAAAGGATTGATTCCCAATTTTTCCAAAGACTCAAGGTAAAGCTCCTGGATATTTGCTGGAGAAGGTTTCATAACCACTTGGAATTGGTGGTGTTGGTAGAGACGGTTTGGATTTTCCCCGTAACGACCGTCAGCTGGACGACGAGAAGGCTCAACATAAGCTGCGTTCCATGGCTCAGGTCCGATAGCACGAAGGAAAGTGTAAGGACTCATGGTTCCCGCACCTTTTTCATTATCATAAGCCTGCATGAGCATACAACCCTGGTCATTCCAGTATTGTTGCAAAGTAAGGATGATTTCCTGGAAAGTCAATTTTTTAGACATTATTTACTCCTTTTTCTATAAATTACTTGCGACACGAGTCTGCCTCGTCGATCATACGAGGCAAGACGAGTTAGTACTGCGTCTAGCTCAGGCACTCTAGTGCTGAGCGTGGAGCAGCCCGACTGTAAGGAGGTCTCTGCCACTGACGCAGTGAAATGTTAATTTCTTAGACATTGTTTACTCCTTTAGTTTTTATATTTCTTTTTCAATTAATTTCTGCTGAACAAACCAATTTAACAAGGGAAGAGTTTTATCTGTATTTGCCCATAAATGATAAGAATCGAAGACCGCTTGTACACTACCTAGATTTTCTACCAACTTATCTATTGTCAAAAAACTACGCCAGTATTCGTAAAAAATACTTGCATAATTCTTATCATAAGTCGAAGAACCAAACTCATTCAATGAATGCCAACCATACTTCTTCTGAAAAAGTTCTACGAGAGATTGATTACAAATTTTTTCCGCTTGAAATTCCTCTTCTGTCAAGAAATACTTGCGACTAATATATTCAACCATCCCCTCTTCGAACCAGATATAAGAGTCGTAACCATCAAAATCATCTAAAAAATGCTCCGACCAATGAGCTAACTCATGTCCTACAATCTGTAAGAGGAAATTTTCAGATAAAGAATGATAGTGACTTTCTATTGCTTGAGTTTGCTGAGAACATTCGTAGTCCATCAACTGATACAAATACAACTCTTTCCAAACAGCTAAATCAGGCGTCATAACCATTCGTCTATTATTCGTATAGGCTGGAACAGCGCTTTCCCTAATAATCTGTGTAGCAGCATTAAAACTTGACCAAATAACGGCTTGCGGTAAATCACAGACTGCAAGTTCATTCTTTAAAAAAGATTGATAATCTTTCAACTTTTCAGTATTTCTTACTACAAAATCACGAAATGCAGCTAGTTGACTATCGTCTTTTACAAGATAAAGGTTTTCCACGTCTCTCCTTTCTTTCACACAATAGACTGAATAAGCAAAAGAACCGCGTCCGACAATCCTAGGTTGATTTAACCTAGGGGCGTCAGAAACGCGGTTCCACCCTAATTTATTACTTCATTATTTTTTAAAATTTACCAAAAGCGCCACACTCATCTCTCAATCACCTGACTCTCACTACCACAGGCTCGCTTAGGATTTACTGATAAGATATTCTTTCTTGTCGTCTATTATATCAAAAAGGAATAAAAAAGTAAAATTATTTTATTAGGAATCTTACAAAATAAATTAAATATAGATACACAAAATAATGATCTGTTCCCTTTTTTGCCCCTTCTCGAACAAAAAGAAAAACCGCTACTCCTAAGAATAGCGGTTTAATCACGTTTTTAAGCTACTAAAGTAGTCGCTCTATTATTTAAGAGTAACTGAAGCTCCAGCTTCTTCCAATTTAGCTTTGATTTCTTCAGCTTCTGCAGCTGCAACGCCTTCTTTGATGACACCTGGTGCACCATCAACAAGTTCTTTAGCTTCTTTAAGACCAAGACCTGTGATTTCACGTACAACTTTGATAACGCCGACTTTCTTGTCGCCAGCAGCTGTCAATTCAACGTCAAATGAATCTTTAGCAGCTTCTTCAGCACCACCAGCAGCAGCTACAGCTACAGGAGCAGCTGCAGTTACACCAAATTCTTCTTCGATAGCTTTTACAAGGTCGTTCAATTCAAGGATTGAAGCTTCTTTAATTTCAGCAATAATGTTTTCAATGTTCAATGCCATTGTTATTTCCTCCAAATAAGTTTTAAAATTAGTTTTTTATTTTTTTCGTAGCTAGGCTACGCTGCGTAGCTTAAGATTAAGCTGCGTCTTCTTTGTTGTCTGCAACCGCTTTGACTGCAAGAGCAACGTTGCGCACTGGCGCTTGAAGTACAGAAAGGAGCATAGAAAGAAGTCCTTCGCGGTTTGGAAGAGTTGCAAGAGCAACGATTTCTTCTTTTGATGCGACAGCGCCTTCGATTGCACCACCTTTGATTTCAAGTGCGTCAGCGTTTTTAGCAAAGTCGTTCAAGATTTTCGCTGGAGCGATAACATCTTCGTTAGAAAATGCTACAGCAGATGGTCCAACAAATACAGATGCAAGTTCTGCAAGTCCAGCTTGTTCAGCTGCACGACGTAAGATTGAGTTTTTAATAACTTTATACTCAACTTCGCTTCCACGAAGCTCACGACGAAGAACTGTATCTTGTTCAACTGTCAAACCACGAGCGTCTACAACGACGATTGATGCAGCAGCTTTCATTTTTTCAGCTACTACGTCAACTAGTTCCGCTTTTTTAGCAATAATTGCTTCACTCATTAGTGTGTTCACCTCCGTAATTATTTTGCTTGGGGAATTTTTCCAAAAGAAAAACGCGCCCAAACCTAGACACGAAAGTACAATACGCTTCTTTTTACATGATACGTTTTGTCCTCGGTAGGATATTTATGAGTCGAGCTCCCCTACTGTCTTAGGCAGTTTTTTCAAACCATTAATAAGTATAACACACTACTTTGATTAGTGCAAGAGGTTTTGCTTGTTTTTTTTAAAATTTTTATTTATTCTTTAGCCTCATTTATAGATAATCTTCTCAAAAATCAATTTTGCTTCTTGACTTGCTTGATTTTTTATTGTACTATACAACTGTATATACAGATAAAAGGAGTTATTATGAATACACAAAAGAAAACACAATTCATGACCTTGACCGCATTGCTGACAGCTATCGCTATTTTGATTCCTTTGGTGATGCCCTTTAAAATTGTCATTCCTCCCGCTTCCTACACTTTAGGAAGTCACGTTGCTATTTTTATCGCTATGTTTCTCTCGCCATGGATGGCTATCTTTGTTATTATAGCTTCTAGTTTAGGATTTCTCATGGCTGGGTATCCGATTGTTATCGTACTTCGCGCCTTTTCCCACATCTTCTTTGGAAGTCTGGGTGCTTTCTATCTTCAAAAACATCCTCAAACCTTGGACAATAAGAAATCTTCATTGATTTTCAATTTTGTACTTGGTTTGGTTCATGCTATTGCTGAAGTCTTAGCTTGTATGATCTTTTATGCTAGTACTGGAACCGACCTAAAAAATATGTTCTATGTCTTGTTTGTACTGGTTGGATTTGGTACTATTATCCATAGTATGGTAGACTATTACTTAGCATTGGCTGTTTATAAAGCATTAAAAAAACGCCATTAAGAAAGAGACTATGACAAAAAATAGAAAAGAAACCCTTTTACAACTCTTAAAGGAAGCTCAAAAACCTCTAAACGGAAAAAGCTTAGCAGAACATTTTCATGTCACTCGCCAGATTATCGTTCAGGACATTGCAGTTCTTCGTGCAGACGGTGCTCCTATCTTATCAACCAATCGTGGCTATATTTATAAAGAAAGCAAAACCAATCCGTATGTTCACAAGCTGTTTAAAGTAAAGCACGAGATGGAAGAAATCGGACAAGAACTTCTAGCTATCGTCGATAATGGGGGACGTGTTCAGAATACCTTGATTGATCATCCTGTCTACGGAGAAATTGAAACCTTGCTCAAACTCTCTTGTCGACGTGACGTTCAGCATTTTTTAGAGCAAGTCGAACGGTCTGACTTTAGACCACTTTCTGAATTAACAGATGGCGTCCATTATCACCTAGTCGAAGCCGAAACACAACAAGACCTCCACTATATCGAGGAGGCCTTGGATCAGCTAGGTTATTTAGTAAAAGACTAGAAGATTTTCTTCTCCCAATCGTCTTCTGTACGGCGAGGGTAGAAAAATTCAGATTTGTCATGCGCTTCCATCATCTCCATCAAGGGTAACATATCATAGGCCAGATCCAAGTTTGGAATCTGGTCTTTTTGCACCCAAGAAACTTCTCCTTCATCTGAAGAGCGAAGGGTACCAGAGAACTCAGTCGCCTTATAACAAATGACAATATAGCGCCCACCTGTATCTAGTGGCCAATTTTTAATGCCGACAAGTTGAGGATTTTGGATAGTCAACCCTGTTTCTTCATATATTTCACGAATGACAGACTCCGCAAAAGCCTCACCATTTTCTACATGGCCTCCTGGAAAGGCATAACCAGACCAGCGATTGGTTTCAGGAGTGCGGTACTGCATAACCACGCGCTGAGTTTCGAGGTCTTCAATCAGACAAATGTTTGTTAAAATCGTTAATTGGGAACGGGACATAAATTTACTCGCTTTCTAATGTTTAATTTTTTTCTACATACTTAACTTTAGATTTCATAATCAAAGGATTAACTAAGTCATGATATTCATGAATTTCATGGAGTAAGAATCCTCTGATGATTCTGATTTCATTTTTTTCCCTAATCACATAGTAGTCTAAATTGATAGGCATAGATGAATCTGGAACCGTGGATAAAATGAAAAAGATCATAAACCAGATTATAAGAGCAAAGAATCCACTGAGAGCCTGAAAAATCAGGTGATGCCATTGAAAGATTCTAGATTTATAGAAGATAGTCCACGGATGGATAAATAGGGTTAAACAAAGACCAAAGAACCAGAAATTCCACAAGACTGGGGTAAAGGCTAAACCAAAGAGGCCTAAGATAAAATGAATCAAGGCGAATACCAGGAACAGAAGGTAAATTACCCTAAATATAGTTAGATGTTTTATCATGATTGACTCCTTTTCTTTTCAATATGCTTGGAAAGAAAACCTATCAAAATCGCTACTAAAAAGAATATTAAGTAAGTAACGATTGGAAACCAGATATAGCGATAGTCTAATGGCCATATCGGAAGTAATCTTCTTCCTCTTTTAGAGGTCATCCTAATCGTTAACTGCAATACACAAGCAATTCCGTTAGGATATAAAAACACTTCTGCAAAATTTCGCAAGGAAATCCAGTCTTTCCTAAAGGTACGAAGGAAAGTATGATAAGATGCATTCACCAAAAGAACGATATTTAAAAAAAGTGGAAAACTATAATGCAGTTCCCGATAGGGACTTGGAATAAGGGGTGTTCCGTACAATAGATATAATATTCCTAGAGCAGAAAACAAAAGAACGCTTGCATCAAGGATCCAGGCAATTGTTGAATGTTGCACAAACCACAGGTTCACGCTGTCTAACCAACCTATTTTTCACTTTGATTTCTGGTGTTTTTTTAATGTTTTCTGTCTCTTATTTTTTTGTTTCATGATAGTTTTTTAACTTCTTCTGCTACTTTTTGGAGATGCTCTTCACGCATACTTGCTGTATTCACATCCAGTCCAACTTCACCTAGTACGCACACGCGCTTAATTTTAATTCCACAGTGATTCAAGACCGCATTTTTCAGAACAGAGATGCCATAGCTATCTGGAATGTTGATAGGACCCGAAAAGATTTTGTACCACCAAGTGGGCGCCATGGAGGTTGCGTAAATACTGGCTGTTTTCCCTTTTAATAACTTTTTAAACTGCTTGCCTCTAAGGTAATTCCAGATAAAACTCCCCTGATCATTAGAAAAGTAAGCAATCCCCGGTGTAAAGACCCGGTCAATCCAGCCTTTCATGAGGCTAGGCATACTACTCCACCAGATAGGATAAATAAAAATGAAATGATCTGCCCATTGGATTAATTCCTGAGAACGAAGGATAAAAGAATCTTCTTCCATACGTTTTCGATAGCCGTAGCGAAGAACAGGATCAAAGTTCTCTTCATTAAGGTTGATGACTTCAACTTCATGGTGCTTTGAATCAATATTTTCTACAATGGTTTGAAAAATTGCTTGACAGTAACTCTCCTTATCAGGGTGTCCATTGATGACTAGAATTTTCATTCATCTTCTCCTTCATCTCTTTGTTTCATTCTATCTATTTCACTTTTTATACTTGATTAATTGATAATGGTTCAATGATTGATAGATACTTCCTTTAGGAATTTTTATTTGAAGAACACATCATCCGCAATTCCTTAACAGGTTTTCCAAGTTTAAGTATTTTTTCTTGGCCATCAAAAGTAAAACCTATTTTTTGATAGAAAGCAATGGCTCGCTTATTATCTTTCAATACCCATAAATAAATTTCAGAGAAATGATCGAGAGCAACAAATGCAGCATGCATTAGCTGTTCACTCACACCTTTTCCATAGTAATCTTTTAAAACATATAAGGCTATGATTTCACCAGCTTGAATGGCCTCATCACGAAAATTTCCAAAGCTGATAAATCCAACGACCTGCTTTCCATCCATAGCAATCAAGGTATTTTCTGGATATTTTTGACTAAAGAATCGACATCTTTCTAATGACATCGTCTCCTGAAATTCCGTGGGTAAAAGATCGTCATAAGCCTCTCTCCATGTTTGCCAATGAACGAGGGATTTACCTTCTATCTCTTCAGGAGTTTCCATTGTTTTAATGATAATTTTCATTCGCTTTATCCTATTTAATCCAACGCCTTGACTTCCAGCATCATATCACGTATCTGAGCTGCGAGTTCAAAGTCAAGCACTTCGACGGCTTCTTGCATTTGTTTTTCCAGTTTCTTGACCAATTCTTTGCGTTCTTGTTTGTTAAGGCTATTGATATCGACTTCCTTGTCCTCTTCTTTAGCCACAGTTTTGGTAACAGAAATAAGATCACGGATTTCCTTTTTAATAGTTTGTGGGACAATGCCGTGTTCTTCATTATAAGCCATCTGAATCTGACGACGGCGGGCCGTTTCATCGATGGCTTTTTGCATAGATTGAGTCATAGTATCAGCATACATGATGACATGCCCTTCACTATTACGGGCTGCGCGACCAATGGTCTGAATGAGTCCACGTTCGTTACGAAGGAAGCCCTCCTTGTCGGCATCTAGTATAGCTACTAGACTAACTTCTGGTACGTCAATCCCTTCACGGAGCAGATTGATTCCGACCAAGACATCAAAGACACCCAAGCGCAGGTCACGGATAATCTCTGTTCGCTCCAAGGTCTTGATATCCGAGTGCATGTACTTGACTTTGATCCCCATTTCCTTGAAGTAGTCGGTTAAGTCTTCTGCCATTTTCTTGGTCAAGGTGGTGATAAAGGTTCGCTCGTTCTTTTCAACACGGGCATTGATTTCACCTAAGAGGTCATCAATCTGTCCCATAGTTGGACGGACTTCTACTTCAGGATCCAAGAGCCCAGTCGGACGAATGATTTGCTCAATCACTGTCTCGGTCTGTTCATTTTCATAGTCACCAGGTGTCGCTGAAACGTAAACAATCTGATGCACATGACTTTCAAACTCCTCACGACGGAGTGGACGATTGTCCAGAGCAGACGGCAAACGGAAACCATAATTAACCAGCATTTCTTTACGCGAACGGTCTCCATTGTACATACCCTTAATTTGTCCCATAGTCATGTGGCTCTCGTCAATCATAATTAAGAAATCATCTGGGAAGAAGTCGAGAAGCGTGTAAGGAGGCTCACCCTCACTCCGTCCATCCATGTGACGTGAATAGTTCTCAACCCCGTTGGTATAGCCCATCTCACGCAGCATTTCGATATCGTACTCTGTCCGTTGTTTCAAGCGCTGGGCTTCAAGCAGTTTGCCTTCCTTCTCAAAGACAGCTAGTTGCTCTTCTAATTCTGCTTGAATCTTTGCAATGGCAACTTCCATGTGGTCGTCATTGGTCACGAAGTGAGTCGCAGGGAAAATCGCCAAATGATCCACTTCTCCCAACACCTGACCTGTCAAAGCCTCAACCTCACGGATACGGTCAATTTCGTCTCCAAAAAATTCTACTCGAAAGGCGTGTTCATCACGGGAAGCTGGGAAAATCTCCACCACATCTCCACGCACACGAAATCTTCCCCTTTGGAAATCAATATCATTACGTTCAAACTGGATGTCAACTAAGTCATTCAAGAGTTTATCACGAGAAATTTCAAGACCTGGACGGAGACTAACGACACTATCAGCGTATTCCTTGGGCGAACCCAAACCATAGATACAAGAGACTGAGGCCACGACAATAACATCATTACGCTCCAAAAGGGCTGAGGTAGCTGAGTGACGAAGTTTGTCAATCTCATCATTGACAGAGCTATCCTTTTCAATATAGGTATCGCTAGAAGGGACATAGGCCTCAGGTTGGTAATAATCATAGTAGGATACGAAGTACTCAACTGCATTTTCAGGGAAAAATTCCTTAAACTCCCCATAGAGCTGGCCTGCTAGAGTTTTATTGTGGGCAATAACCAGAGTAGGTTTATTGACTTTGGAAATGACCTGACTCATGGTATAGGTCTTCCCTGTACCAGTCGCCCCCATCAGAATCTGAGCTTTTTCTCCCCCCTCGATATTATCTACTAACTGTTCAATAGCCTGCGGTTGGTCTCCTGATGGTTGATATTTTGATACTAGTTTAAATTGATTATCTGTAATGCGATTGATCATAAGAATCCTCTCTCGATGTGCTATTCCTATTTTAGCATACTTGTAACATTTTCACGAAGAAAAGGACAGACCTAAGTCACATCCTTTCACTTTCTTTCTTTAATTGATAGGCGAGATAGAGAATCAGCAGTAGCAAGACTAAACTTGTCATGATAGAACCTTCAATCCCAAAAGATCCTCCTGATAGCCAGCCTTGATTGCCTTGTGGTAAAAAGATCATCAATGACGTTCCTGATGGTTGACCACTAACTAAAATCCCAAAGAGATTTCCCTGAGCAAAATTCCAGGCGCCATGAATACCTGCAACACCCCAAACTGTATCAGTTTTGAGAAGGTAAAGAGCCATGGCAACTCCGAATAAAAAGAGATTTACTAGAGATAGTGGTGTTAGACCCGAATTGCCCACATGAAGCAGGGTAAAGAATAGGCTAGATATAAGAACAGCAAGTTTTAGATTGGTTCTTGAGGCCAATTGAGGAAGGAGCCAAGCACGGGCCACCACTTCTTCTGTTGTTCCCTGTAAAATCCAAAATGGGATAGTAAAGACAACAAAGGTAAGCGAATAAGGATTCAGGTGAATAGACTCAAAACGATATTGCCCTAATGCTACTAAACCTAACAAGGTCATAAGAAAAAGTGCCAGACCTAGACCAAATCCTTTAAGGAGATTGCTGAGGAAATTCTCTCTATAAAATCCCAAGGTTCGAATAGGTCTTTTCTCAACTTTTTTAGTCCATCTGAACACAGTGTTGAGAATAAAACCAAAGGCCAGCAATTCTAAAATTAAACGAAAATCACCTGTTTTGTCCGTCAAGCTCTGATGCAAGGTTTGCAAGTAGGTTGCAAGATTTTGACCACCCTCTCCAAAATTTCTAGCAAGTCCGATGAGAGCTAACAAACTAATACCATACAAAGTATAAGCCACAAACTCTCCTATAAAGACAAAAGCAAAGGCTAACAAGGGGCTTGTATAAATGTTTAAACTCATTTTTGAGGTTTGGAAGTCATTAAATATTCTTTTGTTCTTCATATCCCTGTCCTTTTTTCTTCTATATATACTATTATTATAGCACTTTTTAATAGCAATTCAAGAAAGAAAAATAATGTCACATCTTCTTACATCAAAAACACTAAATACTTGCCAACTTTTTTATTTTCTGCTATAATGGGTAAATATTCTAAAAAGGAGACTAAACATGAAGAAAAAAATCCTTGCATTTTTATTATTTTTATTTCCCTTATTCTCTTTAGGCTATGCTAATGCGGACACTATCAAGATTGTGTCTGATACCGCTTATGCACCCTTTGAGTTTAAAGATACAGACCAGACTTATAAAGGAATTGATGTCGACATCATCAATAAAGTCGCTGAGATAAAAGGATGGAATATCCAAATGTCTTATCCAGGCTTTGATGCTGCTGTCAATGCGGTCCAAGCAGGGCAAGCAGATGCAATCATGGCTGGTATGACAAAAACCAAAGAACGTGAAAACGTCTTTACCATGTCTGATACATACTATGATACAAAAGTTGTCATCGCAACGACTAAGTCTAACAAAATCACTAAGTATGAAGAACTCCGTGGTAAAACTGTTGGTGTTAAAAACGGTACTGCAGCACAACGTTTCCTAGAAAGCATCAAAGATAAATATGGTTTCACTATCAAAACCTTTGATACTGGTGATTTGATGAATAACAGTCTCAGTACAGGGGCTGTAAATGCCATGATGGATGACAAACCAGTCATCGAGTACGCTATTAACCAAGGGCAAGATCTCAGTATCAACATGGACGGAGAAGCCGTTGGAAGCTTTGCTTTTGGAGTTAAAAAAGGTAGCAAGTACGAATACCTAGTTACAGAATTTAACGAAGCTTTAGCTCAGATGAAAAAAGATGGTAGCCTTGATAAAATCATCAAGAAATGGACTGCTTCATCATCTTCAGCAGTGCCAACCACAACTACTCTAGCAGGCTTAAAAGCTATTCCTGTTAAAGCTAAATACATCATTGCCAGCGATTCTTCTTTTGCACCTTTTGTTTTCCAAAATTCAAGCAACCAATACACTGGTATTGATATGGAATTGATTAAGGCAATCGCTAAAGACCAAGGTTTTGAAATTGAAATCACCAACCCTGGTTTCGATGCCGCTATTAACGCTGTCCAAGCTGGTCAAGCAGATGGTATCATTGCTGGTATGTCTGTCACAGATGCTCGTAAGGCGACTTTTGATTTCTCAGATTCATACTACACTGCAAACACAATCCTCGGCGTCAAAGAATCCAGCACTATTGCTTCTTATGAAGATTTGAAAGGGAAGACGGTCGGTGTTAAAAACGGAACTGCTTCTCAAACATTCCTAACAGAAAATCAAAGCAAATACGGTTATCAAATTAAAACCTTCGCTGATGGTTCATCAATGTATGACAGTTTAAACACTGGTGCCATTGATGCTGTTATGGATGATGAACCTGTTCTCAAATATTCTATCAGCCAAGGTCAAAAATTGAAAACACCAATCCCTGGAAGTCCAATCGGAGAAACAGCCTTTGCCGTTAAAAAAGGCACAAATCCAGAATTGATTGAAATGTTCAATAACGGACTTGCTAACCTTAAAGCAAACGGTGAATTCCAAAAGATTCTTGACAAATACCTAGCTAGCGAATCTTCAACTACTTCAACAAGCACTGTTGACGAAACAACTATCTGGGGTTTGCTTCAAAACAACTACAAACAACTCCTTAGCGGTCTTGGTATCACTCTTGCTCTAGCTCTTATCTCATTTGCTATTGCCATTGTCATCGGGATTATCTTCGGTATGTTTAGCGTTAGCCCATACAAATCTCTTCGCGTAATCTCTGAGATTTTCGTTGATGTCATTCGTGGTATCCCATTGATGATTCTTGCTGCCTTTATCTTCTGGGGAATTCCAAACTTCATCGAATCTCTTACAGGTCAACAAAGTCCAATCAACGACTTCGTAGCCGGTACTATTGCCCTCTCCCTCAATGCAGCGGCTTATATCGCTGAAATCGTTCGTGGTGGTATTCAGGCCGTTCCAGTTGGCCAAATGGAAGCCAGCCGCAGTCTTGGTATCTCTTATGGAAAAACCATGCGTAAGATTATCTTGCCACAAGCGACTAAATTGATGTTGCCAAACTTCGTCAACCAATTCGTTATCGCTCTTAAAGATACAACCATCGTATCTGCTATCGGTTTGGTTGAACTTTTCCAAACTGGTAAGATCATCATCGCCCGTAACTACCAAAGTTTCAAGATGTATGCAATCCTTGCCATCTTCTATCTTGTAATTATCACACTTTTGACTAAACTAGCGAAACGCTTAGAAAAGAGGATTCGTTAATGGCAAAACTAAAAATTGATGTAAATGATTTACACAAAAACTACGGAAAAAATGAAGTCCTAAAAGGAATTACGACTAAGTTCTATGAAGGAGATGTTGTTTGTATCATCGGTCCTTCAGGTTCTGGTAAGTCAACCTTCCTCCGTAGCCTCAATCTTCTAGAAGAAGTCACTAGCGGTCACATCACTGTGAACGGCTATGATTTAACTGAAAAAACAACCAACGTTGACCACGTCCGTGAAAATATCGGAATGGTGTTCCAACACTTCAACCTATTCCCACACATGTCTGTATTGGAAAACATTACTTTTGCTCCTATTGAGCACAAGTTGATGACTAAGGAAGAAGCTGAGAAATTGGGAATGGAGTTGCTTGAAAAGGTTGGGCTAGCAGATAAAGCTAATGCTAACCCAGATAGCCTATCCGGTGGTCAAAAACAACGTGTGGCTATCGCTCGTGGACTAGCAATGAATCCTGATATCATGCTCTTTGATGAACCAACTTCTGCCCTTGACCCTGAGATGGTCGGAGACGTACTAAACGTTATGAAAGACTTGGCTAAACAAGGCATGACCATGATTATCGTAACCCATGAGATGGGATTTGCCCGTCAGGTTGCCAACCGCGTTATCTTTACTGCAGATGGAGAGTTCCTTGAAGACGGAACACCTGACCAAATCTTTGACAACCCACAACATCCGCGACTTAAAGAATTTTTAGACAAGGTTCTAAACGCCTAGAGGCAGGGCTAAAAGTCTTTATAATCAAAAAAACGCATTGTATCAGGTATAAAAAACTTGATATTATGCGTTTTATTGTGGAAAGATTTACTTCGGTTGCTCCTGAAATTGAGTTTTGCCTAACCTCTTAGTATAGACGTATTGGATTTTTGGATTTTTTAGAAAATTATGATAAAATAAAGGATATGAAAAATGGGGACTCCTCATGCCTAGTTTAACTAGGAAACAAAATAGAAATTAGGTAGCTAGATGTCATCAAAAGTTATTGTTACAATTTTCGGTGCAAGTGGGGATTTGGCCAAACGAAAGCTCTACCCTTCACTTTTTAGACTTTATAAATCAGGTAATCTTTCTGATCATTTTGCTGTTATTGGAACTGCTCGTAGACCTTGGAGTAAGGAGTATTTTGAATCTGTTGTTGTCGAATCTATCTTAGACTTGGCAGATAGCGCAGAAGAGGCTCAAGCATTTGCTAGTCATTTTTACTATCAAAGCCACGATGTTAATGACACTGAGCACTACATCGAATTACGCAAGCTTCAGGCTGAATTAAACGAAAAATATCAGACTGAGCACAACAAACTTTTCTTCCTCTCAATGGCACCTCAGTTCTTTGGTACCATCGCTAAACACCTCAAATCAGAGCAAATTGTTGATGGTAAAGGCTTTGAACGTTTGATCGTTGAGAAACCTTTTGGAACAGACTATGAGACTGCAAGCAAACTAAACGAAGAACTCCTAGCTACTTTTAACGAAGAGCAAATCTATCGTATCGACCACTATCTTGGCAAGGAAATGATTCAAAGCATCTTTGCCATTCGTTTTGCTAATATGATTTTTGAAAATGTTTGGAGTCGTGAACACATCGATAATGTTCAAATTACCTTTGCAGAACGTCTAGGTGTTGAAGAGCGTGGTGGCTACTATGATGAGTCTGGTGCCCTTCGTGATATGGTTCAAAACCATACACTCCAACTCCTGTCGCTCTTAGCTATGGATAAACCAGCAAACTTTACCAAAGATGACATTCGCGCAGAGAAAATTAAGGTCTTCAAGAACCTCTACCACCCTACAGATGAGGAACTTAAAGAGCAATTCATCCGTGGTCAATATCGTTCTGGTAAAGTTGATGGCATGAAATACATCTCTTACCGTAGCGAACCAAATGTCAACCCAGAATCAATGACAGAAACCTTTGCTTCGGGTGCCTTCTTTGTAAATAGTGACCGCTTCCGTGATGTTCCATTCTTCTTCCGTACAGGTAAACGCCTCACTGAAAAAGGAACACACGTAAACATTGTCTTCAAGCAAATGGATTCCATTTTCGGAGAGCCTCTAGCACCAAACGTGCTTACCATCTACATCCAACCAACCGAAGGATTCTCTCTCAGTCTTAACGGTAAAAAGGTCGGGGAAGAGTTTAGCCTCGCACCAAATTCGCTTGACTATCGAACAGATGCGACTGCTACAGGTGCTTCACCAGACCCATATGAAAAACTCATCTATGATGTTTTGAACAATAACTCAACTAACTTTAGCCACTGGGATGAAGTGAGTGCATCATGGAAATTGATTGACCGTATTGAGAAGCTTTGGGCTGAAAACGGTGCTCCACTCCATGACTACAAGTCTGGAAGCATGGGACCACAAGCGAGCTTTGATTTACTTGAAAAATACGGAGCCAAATGGACATGGCAACCAGATATCGCCTATCGTAAAGATGGTCGTTTAGAATAGAAAAAAATATCCTGCAAGAATTCTTGCAGGATTTTCTTTTATATCAAACCTTCTAGAAGGCCTTTCATAAAGTTCTCAGAATTGAATTCACCAATATCGTCAATCTTTTCACCAAAACCAATTAGCTTAACAGGGATATTGAGTTCCTCACGGATAGCAAGAACAACCCCGCCTCGAGCAGTTCCATCAATCTTGGTTAAGACAATTCCTGTAACAGGAGTAATTTTTGAAAACTCTTTGGCTTGTACAAGAGCATTTTGCCCTGTTGAGGCATCCAGAGCTAGGAAGGTTTCATGCGGAGCTTCAGGCACGACACGTTTAATGATCCGACCAATTTTTTCCAACTCTGCCATCAAGTTTTCTTTGTTCTGCAGACGGCCAGCTGTATCAATCATTAGAATATCAACACCTTCAGCCACCGCACGTTCCATCCCATCAAAGACAACACTAGCTGGATCTGCTTTTTCAGGTCCAATAACCACAGGAACATCTACACGACGGCCCCATTCTGCTAGCTGAGCTACCGCACCAGCACGGAAGGTATCTGCAGCAACAAGCATGACTTTCTTGCCAGCTTGTTTGTAGCGGTGAGCTAATTTACCGATTGAAGTTGTTTTCCCGACACCATTAACACCTACAAAGAGCATGACTGTCAAACCATCTTGGAAGTTAATGCTTTCATTGTATTGTCCATCTTTTTCGTAAAGCTCTACCAATTTTTCGATGATGACACGACGGAGGACATCTGGTTTCTTGGCATTTTCAAGTTTTGCTTCATAGCGCAATTCTTCAGTGAGATTTGAAGCTACCTGTACACCAACGTCACTCATGATTAAGAGTTCTTCTAGTTCTTCGAAGAATTCTTCATCAACAGAGCGGAAGTTAGCAAAGAAAGCATTCAAACGAGCTCCAAAGCCCGTACGGGTTTTCTTGAGACTACGGTCATATTTTTCCTGTACAGTCTCTTGAACTTGAGGAATTTCTCCGATTACTAGATCTTCTTCCACTTCTTCAGAAGTGTCTGCTTCCGTTTCGTCTGATTGAGCTTGATTAGCTTCTTCATCGTCGCTATCACTTGAAGGTACTTCTTCGACTGGTGACTCAAGTTCTTCTGCAACAAACTCTGCTACCTCTTGAGCTCTTTCTTCAGTTTCTTCAACTTCTGTTGACTCTGACTCTTCCTGACAACAATGGCACTCAGTTTTCTCTTCAAACTGAGTCTCTTCTTCCTGAGGGGCGGTTTCTGCTTCAACTGTTTCTAGAGTAGTTTCTGCTACTGGTTCTGCAGACTCACTAGCTTCTTGAGAATAAGTTTCCTCAACTTCTGAACTATGATAGATTTCCTCAGTATTTTCCACTTCAACTTCTTCAGTTCCAAGTGCTTCAACTTCCTCGCTAGGTTCTGTCAGATCCAAGTTTGCCAAAGCTTCTTTAACGACTTCTTCGATTTTTGGTTCTTCTTTTCTCCCAAATAAACGGTCAAATAATCCCATTCTTTAGTTCTCCTTCAGTACATATTTTTCAATGGCCCAGGCAACAGCTTCCTCGTCATTGGTCATAGGGGTTACTACATTTGCAACTTCCTTGACCTCAGGCACAGCATTTTGCATAGCAACACCGAGTCCTGCCCATTCAATCATGGAAAGGTCATTGGCCTCATCTCCACAAGCCATCACTTGACTTTGGTCAATTCCTAGATGGTCGATCAATTTAGCTAATCCAGTAGCCTTATGAAAGTTCTTTGGTGACCATTCCAAAAGCATGTCGCGAGATTTAAAAATTTCATAATTGTTAAACAAGTCTGGTGAAATATTAGCAATTGCGGCATCCAGTGGTTCTTGGGCAAAAGCGGTCACACATTTGTTGTAGGTCATCTGACTAGACAAATCTTCAAAGTCAATTGGAACAAAAGTCAGTGCAGGATTAAATTTAGCATACAGACTCTCTTGATCTGATTGGATTTGGTAAACTGTTCCTTCTGAAATGGCATCTAAAGGAATACCTAGCTTTTCAGTTTCCTCATAAATGCGTGTCACATCATCGATTGAAAAGACTGTTTTATCAAGGATTTCACCCGTATTTTTCTGAACCAATCCTCCATTAAAGGTGATAGTATATTCGTCATCATGACCGTCTGTTCCAAGCTCTTTGAGGAAGAAATCCATGGCCTTGAGGGGACGTCCAGTTGTCAGTACCACTTTGACTCCCTGATCACGCGCAGCCTTTAAAGTTGCCTTGGTACGATCAGTTAATTTCTTGTCTGTCGTCAGCAAGGTTCCATCTAAGTCCAAAGCAATTAATTTAATATCTGCCATTATAATCCCTCCATATAAGTGATAACTGATTGGTCTTTGTGATGTCCGATAACTGTTTCAGCTAGTTCTAAAATCTCTGGACGAGCATTTTCAGGTGCTACCGGGTGCCCTACAACTTGCATCATGTGCAGGTCATTAAGATTATCACCAAAGGCCATCACCTGGTCCATATCTAGATTCAATTTCTTAGCCAATTCGACAATAGCAACTCCCTTGTCAACATGGTCTAAAACGATGTCAATGGATTCAAAGCCTGTCGTCATAGCCTTAACACCAGGCACATGTTCATTGACCCAAGCTTCTCCAGCGTCAACCGTTTCTTCAGTGAAGTTAGTTGTGAATTTGAAAATCTCATCGGTAATATCTTCAATACTAGTTACTTTTTGGATATTCTCATTGTAACGGCGGCTAAACATGAGATAGGTTTCATCCACAGTGTCTAAGACATAGCATGCTTTTTTACCTGTCAAGAGCATCTTCTTCTCATCGAAATAAGGTGAAGTCTTTAGTTTTTCAAATGTTGATAGGTAAAAATCTCGAGGCATGGTTGCTTCATAGAGGTCCTCTCCATGGAAACGAACGAGACTCCCATTTTCAGCAATGAAAATAATCTCATCTTTAACATCCGCAAAATGCTTTTCAAGTGACAAAAGCCCACGACCTGATGCAACAGCAAAGTAGATTCCTTTTTCTTGATAAGAATGGAGCAACTTTTTCAGACGCTCCATATCAAATTGACCGGCACCATCCAAAAAAGTACCGTCCATATCCGTTGCTACTAATTTAATCATATATTCTTCATACTCCAATTAATAAATCTACCTTTTATTATACCATAGAAAAAGTAAATAGCGCCTAATCCACCTGAGATTAGACGCTGATAAAATGACTATTTTAAACTTATTTACGGGTTTAGAATCAAACTTTCAGCCATTCATCAATTCAAGGTTCTCTTGTCCATATTTGGTAAAGAGAGCTTGAACTTAATAATACAAAGTCGAATCACAAAGCCAACTATCGAGAGAATGATAAAGGCAGAAATTCTTGGAAAGTGAAGGACAAAGGCCAACCAGTAATAAATAACTCCAATTACGAAAGATAGAAGGGCATAGATATCTTCTTTTAGGACACTTGGAACTTCGTTAATCAAAAGGTCTCGGATGATACCCCCACCTGCTCCCGTTAAACAGGCCAAAATCCCTGCAGACATCAAGTTCAATTTACTATCAGCTAAGGCTGTCGCTCCAATCAAGGAAAAGATAATCAACCCAATGGAGTCAAAGATGAGATAGGCTTCCCTCAGCCACTTATAGAACTTTTTATCATGACTGGCATTGGCCTGTTTTGAAGTTACAAAGACATACATGATAACAGCTACTAGGATAGAGACATAAATCGGGCTGGGATCAGCAAGAGAGGAAGGAAAACGACTGATAATAGAATCTCTCAAAATCCCTCCGCCTACTGCCGTTACAATTGCCAATAAACTAATTCCAAAAAGATCTAATCGTTTACCAAATCCTTTGATGGCTCCTGAAGCCGCGAAGGCTATAGTCCCAATATAATTACAGATCATTAGGAATAGGTCAAAATCCATATAAGCTCCTCAATTTATTTTTGTAACCTTTCCGACTTTTTGAAGGTTATTGTAAACACTTTAGCTTGAAATGTTGTATCGAAAACAAACTAAGCATCCATATTCTCTAAATCTTTTAGTTTAACAGAAACAATCTTAGAGACACCGGATTCCTGCATGGTAACTCCATAGATAGAGTCTGCTGCTGCCATAGTCCCCTTACGGTGAGTAACGACGATAAACTGGCTATCCTTGTCAAAACGGTTGAGGTAATCTCCAAAACGTTTAACATTGGCCTCATCAAGTGCAGCCTCTACTTCATCCAAGATAACAAATGGAATGGTCTTGACACGAATAATGGAGAAGAGCAAAGCAAGAGCTGACAAGGCCTTCTCTCCACCACTCATGAGGTTAAGAGATTGGATTTTCTTGCCTGGTGGTTGCACAGAGATTTCGACACCTGCAGTCAATAAATCTCCTTCTGTCAGAATTAGGTCTGCTTGACCTCCACCAAACATCTGCTTAAAGGTCACTTTAAAGGACTCACGAATCGCTTCGAATGTTGACTTAAAGCGCTCTTTCACTTCATCATTCATCTCTGTAATGGTCTCAAGAAGTAAGTTTTTAGCAGAAAGAATATCATCTCGCTGACTATTCAAGAATTCCAAGCGTTCGTGAACTTCGTCGAACTGTTCAATGGCATCCAAATTAACCGGACCAAGTGAACGAATGGATTTTTCCAAATCCTTAACCTTTTGTTCAGCGACAGCTAAGTCTTCCAATTGGTTGGCTTGTTCTAATGCTTCCGTATAACTAATCTGGTATTCTTCAGTCAGTTGACCTTGAAGATAGCGAAGGCGGTCCGTAATCTTCTCTTTGGTTGCTTCTGCACGTGTTTGCTTACGAATCCATTCTTCATTTTGCTGACGCGCTTGTTCTAAATGACTAGCAATATCATCCAACTGACCTTCAATATCATCCAGCTCAAACTGCTTACGAATAAGCCCTTGTTGAATTTCTTCCTTCTGACTCTTGGCTTCTGCTTCCTGCTTGGCCAAAAGTTCCGTATCAACTTTTTCAAGATTATCTACCTTTTCTTGGAGAAGACGTTCGATTTCATCTTGCTCGATATTGAGGTTCTCAAGATCTTTGTTAATCCGTTCAATATCTGCAACTTCGTAACGTTTTCGCCCTACCATTTCTGTTTTATGGAGACGTTCTTGGGAAAGTTTATCCTGCAAGTTTTGGTAACGTTCCTGGATAGCATTTTTATTGGACTTGATTTCTTCAATCTCAGACTCCAGCTTTTGCTTTTCACTTGCGATGATTGAGAGACGTTCTTGGCATTTTTCTTTTTCAGCTTGCCAATCTCCACCTCTGAGATTGTTTAATTCTTTTTCCTGAAGTTCTAGAAGGGTTTCGAGTTCTTCGACTTGCTGGCAAGTTTGTTGATAAGCCAGATATAAGCCCTGCTCCTCTATACGAGCCTGCTCTCCTTGAGACTTAATAGTCTCCAAAGTTTGACTGAGAGTATTCAAGGCTTCTTGAACTGACTTCAGATTTTCTTCTTCCTGACGAAGGAGCTTTTCTTCTTGAGCAATTTCTTTTTGCAATTGCTCCAATTCAGGCTTGATGAAAATACTGTTATTTTGACGATTGGCACCACCAGCATAAGAACCACCTGTACGCAGTTCAGTACCATCTAAGGTTACCATCCGAACTTGATAGCGTACCTTACGAGCCGCATCACGCGCATGCTCAACCGTATCAAAGATAGCTGTCGTAGCTAGCAGGTTTTTAAAGATTGCTTCATGTTTGGCATCAAAGGTAACCAGTTCATCTGCCATACCAAGAAAACCTGGACTTGAGGCAATCACATCTTGGTTCTGACTAGAAATGCTACGAGCCTTAATGGTTGTCAAAGGAAGGAAAGTCGCACGACCGGATCGATTTCTTTTTAGGAAATCGATAGCCTTGGTAGCTGCCTCTTCATTTTCAACGATGATATGTTGGCTACTTGCCCCAAGGGCAATTTCAAGAGCTGTTTGATAACGAACATCAAAAGTTAAATGTTCACTGACTGCTCCGATAATACCTCCTAGGCGATTTTTCTCTTGTAAAACACTCTTAACACCTGCATAGAAATTACTATGGTTTTTAAGAATGTTTTCCAAACTTTGCGCCTTGGCCTGCTTGTTTTTCAGACTATCCAAGCGGTCAAATAGTTGATTTCGCTGGCTTTGATAAGCCTGCTTTTGTGCTTCTTCTTCTTTGGCACTGGTTTGATAGTCAGCGAGTAAGTTCTGTACTTCTTCTTTAGCAGACTTTAGGGCAAGCTCTTGGTCAGCAGCCTTAGACTTGGCAGTAGCCAATTGTTCCTTCAAGGATGCTAATTGTTCTTCTTGCTTTTGAGTCTGTTGGCGACTATTTTCAAGGTCATTCTCAATTCGGGTCAGCTGGTTAGAGACATCCGCTTCTTCTTGTAAAAAGGCAACGAAACGTTCACGCAATTGCTCAATCATCTGGTCTGGATCATCAGAAAAAGCTAGCAACTCAGCTTCTAAACGATTGAGCTCCTTAGTATTGACAGCTAGATTTTCTTCTAACTGACTGAGATTTGCTTCTTTTTCTTCCTTCTCTTGAATGAGAGCATTTTTCTTTTCATCTAAACTAGCCAAACGAGTTTGGGCCTCTTGTTGATTGAGAGCAACTTGCTCTGTCTCCAGTTTAGACAAGGCTAACTTACGTTCCAAATCACTGATTAAACTAGTCAAATCCATCAAGCTTGACTGGTCTTTTGCCATCTCTGCTTGTAAATCATGACGTTTCTTTTTGAGAGTTTGGTTTTCTTCTTCTAAGTCTTGACGTTTTTGGTAATAACTGGTCAACAGTTCTTGGACTTGGTTTAATTCTTCTTCTGTCACATCCAATTCAGCCTTATTGGCTTGAATTTGTGCAACTAAAACATCCAAGTAGATGGCTTTACGCTGACCGTCCAAGTCTATAAATTTACGAGCTGTTGCTGCTTGCTTTTCTAATGGTTTGATTTGATTATCTAACTCATAAATGATATCTTCCAAGCGGTCTAGATTGTCTTGAGTTTGTTGCAGTTTACTTTCAGTTTCTTTGCGACGGGTTTTATATTTTAAAACTCCGGCCGCCTCTTCAAAAATAGCGCGACGTTCCTCAGGCTTAGAGTTAAAGATTTCTTCGACCTTCCCTTGGGAAATAATAGAGAAGGAATCACGTCCAAGTCCAGTATCCAAGAAAAGGTCATGAATATCACGAAGACGAACTTTTTTACCGTCAATCTTGTATTCACTGTCTCCAGTACGATAGATATGACGCTCAACCTTGATTTCCTGGCCTGCATCCTTGATAAAGCCATCTTGGTTATCCAAAGTAACGATAACAGAAGCGTAGTTTAGAGGTTTCCGACTTTCTGTTCCAGCAAAGATGACATCTGGCATCTTGCCACCACGCAGACTTTTCACACTAGATTCACCTAGTGCCCAACGGAGGCTTTCAGTAATATTTGATTTCCCAGAGCCATTTGGTCCTACAACCGCCGTCACCCCTTGGTCAAAAAGAACTTTGGTCTTGTCAGCAAAGGACTTAAAGCCTTGGATTTCAATTTCTTTTAAATACATGAATCCAGCCCTTTCTCAACTGCATTTTTAGCGGCTTCTTGTTCGGCCAATTTTTTAGATCGTCCTTGACCCCTACCTAAACTTTGACCCTCGACAAGGACTTCAACCTCAAACATCTTATCGTGGGCAGGTCCGATCTCTGAAATGACCTGATAACGAATATCAACATCACCATTGACTTGGAGTAATTCTTGGAGGTGAGTCTTATAGTCTTTAATCATTTCAAAATCGCCAGCTTCAACCTTAGGAATCATGACTTGGTAGATAAAGGTTTTTACAGTCTTTATATCCTTGTCTAAAAGGAGCGCACCTAAAAAGGCTTCAAAGGCGTCGCCCAAGATCGTGTCTCGGTTACGACCACCAGACTTTTCCTCCCCCTTACCAAGCTTGATAAACTGGTCAAACTGACAATCACGGGCAAAACCAGCCAAACTCTCCTCACGGACAATCATAGCACGGAGTTTAGACAGGTCCCCTTCTGGTTTTTTAGGGTATTTTTTAAACAAATATTCTGAAATCAATAATTGCAGAACAGCGTCTCCTAAAAATTCCAAGCGTTCGTTGTGTGAAATTTTTAAGAGGCGGTGCTCATTGGCATAACTGGTATGGGTAAAAGCTGTTTCAAGTAATTGTTTATCTGAAAAAACAAGCTCAAAACGGTCTTGTAACACGGATTCTAATTCTTTCATGACTACCTCTTTTTAAATCATTATAATCCTATCCATTATATCAAAAAAAGGCTTCATAGTCAGAAAAGAACCGTGAAAAGCTCATTTTCTAACTTCTATCTAAAATCAGTCCCTAGCTAGCGGTTTGGGCTTTTTTTTGGTATAATAAATCTTATGGAAATTGAAAAAACCAATCGAATGAATGCTCTTTTTGAGTTTTATGCAGCCCTTTTGACTGATAAGCAGATGAACTATATCGAACTCTACTATGCAGACGACTATAGTTTAGCTGAAATTGCTGAAGAATTCGGTGTCAGTCGCCAGGCCGTTTATGATAATATCAAACGAACGGAAAAGATTCTGGAAGACTATGAGATGAAGCTCCATATGTACTCTGACTACATTGTTCGCAGTCAAATTTTTGATCAGATTTTGGAGCGTTATCCAGAGGATGCTTTTCTGCAAGAGCAAATTGAGATTTTGACCAGTATTGATAATAGGGAGTAATCATGGAAAATCTTGTTGTCTATAAAGGAATACCTTGCAAACTATTAGCTGCAGAGGAACCATTTCCTACAAGACTACAAATTCTCTCACCTGATTCTATTCCTCAAGCCCTTGAAGAAGGTTTTAGCTGTTGGGGATATCCAAATGAAATCATGAAAGAAGTCACACCCGAAGAACTAGAGTGTTTGCAACATTTCGGACGATTTCCACTGAATTGAAAAAATAGGAGAAAAACATGGCATTTGAAAATTTAACAGAACGTTTGCAGAACGTCTTTAAAAATCTACGTAAAAAAGGGAAAATCACAGAGAGCGATATCCAAGAAGCAACCAAGGAAATTCGTTTGGCACTTTTAGAAGCCGACGTTGCTTTGCCTGTGGTTAAGGATTTTATCAAGAAGGTTCGTGAACGTGCCGTCGGACATGAAGTGATTGATACCCTCAATCCAGCCCAACAAATCATCAAGATTGTTAATGAGGAGTTAACAGAAATTCTTGGTTCAGATACTGCTGAGATTATCAAGTCTCCAAAAATCCCAACCATTATCATGATGGTTGGTTTGCAGGGTGCTGGTAAAACAACTTTTGCGGGTAAACTTGCTAACAAACTTAAAAAGGAAGAGGATGCTCGTCCTTTGATGATTGCGGCCGATATCTATCGTCCTGCTGCTATCGACCAGCTCAAGACACTCGGACAACAGATTGACGTACCTGTATTTGCTCTTGGTACTGAAGTTCCTGCAGTGGAGATCGTTCGCCAAGGTTTGGAGCAAGCTAAAGCCAATCATAATGACTATGTTTTGATTGATACGGCCGGTCGTTTACAAATCGATGAACTTCTCATGAATGAGCTCCGTGATGTAAAAGCACTTGCTCAACCAAATGAGATTCTCTTGGTCATCGATGCCATGATCGGTCAGGAAGCTGCAAACGTTGCGCGTGAATTTAACGCTCAATTGGAAGTGACTGGTGTCATCCTTACCAAGATTGACGGGGACACTCGTGGTGGTGCTGCCCTTTCTGTTCGTCATATCACTGGAAAACCAATCAAGTTCACTGGTACTGGTGAAAAAATTACAGATATCGAAACCTTCCACCCTGACCGTATGGCTAGCCGTATTCTCGGTATGGGGGATATGCTGACTCTGATTGAGAAAGCTTCCCAAGAATACGACGAGCAAAAAGCCCTTGAAATGGCTGAAAAGATGCGTGAAAATACCTTTGACTTCAATGATTTCATTGACCAGTTGGATCAGGTACAAAATATGGGGCCAATGGAAGATTTGCTCAAGATGATTCCTGGTATGGCCAACAATCCTGCCCTCCAAAATATGAAGGTGGATGAAAAACAAATTGCTCGCAAACGTGCCATCGTCTCTTCTATGACTCCTGAAGAACGTGAAAATCCAGATTTGCTCAATCCAAGCCGTCGTCGTCGTATCGCAGCCGGTTCTGGGAATACCTTCATCGAAGTCAATAAGTTCATCAAAGACTTTAACCAAGCCAAACAACTCATGCAAGGTGTCATGTCTGGTGACATGAACAAGATGATGAAGCAAATGGGTATTAACCCTAACAACCTTCCTAAAAATATGCCTGGTGGCATGGATATGTCAGCCCTTGAAGGAATGATGGGCCAAGGTGGAATGCCTGACCTTTCAGCTCTTGGTGGAGCAGGAATGCCAGATATGAGCCAGATGTTTGGTGGAGGTCTCAAGGGTAAAATCGGTGAATTTGCTATGAAGCAATCCATGAAACGCATGGCCAACAAAATGAAAAAAGCTAAGAAAAAACGCAAATAAAAAGGAGAGTGGGACAGAAATCGGTAATTCGTTAGAATTCGATTTCGTCGTCCCACCTCCGCACAGTTGAGTAGGGCTGTAAAAGCTGATGAAATCAGCGTAGTAGAGCCCACTCAACCACTGCGTCTTGATCGACAATCCAAAGATAATTGAGAGGCTGGGACAAAAGTCCTAGCCTCTTTTTTAGTTATTTCTAAGTTTCTCCAAGGTTTGCTTGAAGATTTCTGGAATATCAGCAGTAAATTCCATAGTTTCCCCTGTTCTTGGATGGGTAAATCCAAGCGTTTTAGCATGAAGAAATTGCCCATGTCCTTTCAAGGTTTTACGAGGGCCATAAACCTCATCACCAGCGACTGGATGGCCGATATAAGCCATGTGCACACGGATTTGATGAGTTCGTCCTGTTTCCAGTTGCAACTCTAATAAAGAATAGTCACCGAAACGTTCCAAGACTTGGAAACGTGTCACTGCTGGTTTCCCTTTTGCAGTCACAGCTTGCTTCTTACGGTCTTTTTCACTACGTCCAATCGGTGCCTCAATGACTCCACGGTCATTTGGAAGATTCCCATGAACGATGGCCCAATATTTACGAAGAGATTTCTTGTCCTTCAATTCTTGAGCTAGTGCTAAATGGGCATCATCGTTTTTAGCAATCATCAAGAGTCCAGATGTATCTTTATCAATACGGTGAACAATCCCTGGTCTCAATACACCATTAATGCCTGATAGGTCCTTGATATGATACATAAGGGCATTCACCAAGGTACCACTGGTATGACCAGCACTTGGATGAACAACCATACCTTGAGGTTTATTGACTACAGCTACATCCTCATCTTGATAAATGATTTCTAGAGGAATATCTTCAGCTACGTACTCCAAAACTTCTGGTTCTGGCACCTGACAAGTAACGACATCGCCCTCTTGGACCATATACTTGGCTTTTTTGACCTGACCATTGACCAAGACTTGGCCTGATTTGATTTGTTCATTGGCGAGACTTCGCGACAGTTCTGTCAAATCTGACAAAGCCTTGTCTAAGCGTAGTCCGCCTCTTTCAACTTTAATTTCCATTTATTTCCTCTTTTAGCATTGCAATCAATAAAATAATCACTCCAACTGTTAGATAGCTATCTGCCACATTGAATATGGCAAAATTGATAAAGTCTAAGTGAAACATATCCACGACAAATCCTTGGCTAATGCGATCAATAAAGTTTCCCAGACCACCAGCAATGATTAATGTCAAGCCCAAGACCATCCAGAATGAGTCCTCCATGTGTTTATGGAGATACCAAATGGCACCTACCACGACGACCAGGGTAATGACAGCGAATAACAACTGCTGATCTTGTAAGATAGAAAAGGCTGCCCCTCGATTTTGCAGATAGGTTAAACTAACCAAATTAGGTATCCACGTTTTAACTTCACCTAGAGCAATATTCTGAACGACATAAGCCTTTACCACTTGGTCTAATACAATCAAGGCTGCTATAATCCCTGCTACTATTCCTCTTTTTTTCATGCTTTCCTCTTTTGATCAAAATACTCTTGCATAACCTCTACAAATAAGGTTCCCGCTGGGCTCAAGTCTACTTCTTCACGTTTAACATAAACCATGCGATTATTGAGATTATCATTTAGCGGAATAACGGTAATTCCGTTCACACTATCGCTATCTAAGAATCCAGATCCAGTCGCATAAGCATTTGTTCTTTCAAGAATCCCATTTAAAGTAGCGCGGTCTGTTACGTTAAACATCTGAGAGCTGGCACTTGTATCCACAAAGTTTTCTGAGTAATAGAGATATTCATCCTTTTCTTGTGTAAAACGAACTGTTGGCAAATCAACTAAATCTTCCATGACCAACTCTTTTTTCTTAGCTAAGGGATGTCCTTCACGCAGATAGATATGCGTCTGGAAAGGAATTAACTCAATCACCTCGAGGCCTAATTTTTCAATCCTTTGCATAACACCTTTTTGGTTTTGATTGTTGAGATAGATAATCCCAATTTCACTATGCCCTTGGGCTACTTCATCCAAAATCTGAACAGTTGTAGATTCAAAAATACGGAAATTCTTATAGTCTGGATACTGATTTGCAAAAGCCGTGATAGTCGGTGGTAAAAAGTCATAATGCTGGCTTGCTATTGAAAACTCATCTTTCTCCTCTTCAGGATTGGCATACTGATTTTGGAAAATATCAAATCCTTTGACCAACTCTTGGGCCTTTTCATAAAATTCCATTCCACGACGAGTAAGGAAAGTTCCAGAACTGGTTCTGCGGAAAATCTTGAACCCTAGCTCTTTTTCCAAGTCTTTTACAGAAATAGATAGACTGGGTTGGCTAACGTACATTTTCTCAGCCGCTTCACGAAAAGTACCACTATTTGCAATAGCAACAACGTAGCGTAATTGTTGAATATTCATGACTTCTCCTTCGTTTTCTATCCTATCATTATACCATAAATCAAGCCTATCCAACAAAGGAAAATCATGAGTCACAGATATCTTCGCAAAGCAAATAAAAAAACACCCTTCAGATTAGACTACGGTCTAAACAAAGGTGTTAGGTTCAATATTATTTCGCTGCTGCGTAGAGTTCGTCTACTTTATTCCAGTTAATAACTGAGAAGAAAGCTTTGATATAGTCAGGACGAACGTTACGGTATTTCACATAGTATGCATGCTCCCAAACGTCCAAGCCCAAGATTGGTTTTTTACCTTCTGAGATTGGTGTGTCTTGGTTTGCTGTTGAAGTCACTTCCAGTTTACCTTCTTTGTTAACAACCAACCAAGCCCATCCAGAACCAAAACGAGTTGTTGCTGCTGCAGTGAAGGCTGCTTGGAATTCTTCGAATGAACCGAAAGTTTCATCGATTGCTGCTGCAAGTTCTGCTGAAGGAGCTGTTTTCTCAGGAGTCATCAATTCCCAGAAAAGAGCGTGGTTCAAGTGTCCACCACCATTGTTGATAAGCGCTTGACGGATATCAGATGGGATAGAATCTACATCTGCAAGTAAAGCTTCAAGGTCTTCACCGATTTCAGGGTGTTTTTCAAGAGCTGCATTTGCATTGTTAACGTAAGTTTGGTGGTGTTTGTCATGGTGCAAGTGCATTGTTTCAGCATCGATGTATGGTTCCAATGCATCGTAAGCGTATGGAAGATCTGGTAAGATAATAGCCATCTGTAATACCTCTTTTTCTTTCTATATGAAAATGATAACGTAAACAACCTGTTTTTTCAAGTTATTTGCTTATAGATAAGGAAATCGCTGAGATACTTTCTAATATATAGTGGATTGAAATAAGATGTAAATAAAGAGATTAGGAAATTCAAATTAATTTCTAAAAATGTTTTAGAATCCGTAGCGTACTATTCTAGATTCAAGCCGCTATAGTTTCAATTTACCTGACTAGCAATCTGCAACAAAGCCTTCTCAAACAAGTACCCTTTTTCGTAAACACCAGTCTTAATTTGATAATCTGTTTGGATCAGATAGCGAATAGAATCTTGCAAGAAATTCAGGGACAAGCCTCGCGTATCTCGAAGGGCAAACTTGATTTGGTAAGGATTGGGATTGCGACCAAGATAATGCCCTAAACTGCTAACCATCTGGGACTCCGTCTGACCTGACTCTGCCAAAATCTTGACTTGTGTATAGAGTCTAAACTGCCCCAGCATAATGGCAATCAGTTTGATCTCGTCTTCACCCTGCAAGGTCAAATCTTTTACCAAATCTCGCGCCTGATCAATCTTCTTAGTCAATATTAACTGAGTTAAATCAAAGATATTATCCTGCAAGGTTTTAGGGATAGCTTGAATAATATCCTCTTCAGTGATGTTACTGTCAGCCTTGTATGACTGTAAAAAGAGTAGGTTTTTCTGAATTTCACTGAATTGAAAACCTGATTTGATAAGTAACTGTTCGAAAGATTTTCCAGCAAAGGAAAGTCCTTGTTCCTGAGCCCACTTTTGAAAATATGCTCGTAATTCCTGCTCTTTTGGCTCAATCGCTTCAAAAACTTTGGCATCCCTCTTTAAAAGCTTGACCAGCCGTCTCTTACTGTCTAACTTACCTTCTGCAAAAATCACTAATTTGCTGGTAGGAGATGGATTTTCCAAGTATTCTTCAAAAGACTTGAGTTCATCATCAGTTAAAAAGCGTTTCTTAGCTGTTGTGATATCAACAAAATGGTCTAATATCACGATTTTCTCATCCGCAAAGAAAGGAAGGCTGACTAATTCCAATTCTACATCCTTGTACACTACTTCTTTCATATCAAAGTAAGCAAAGTTGAGGTCAGCAGAATCGTAGCCGATTTGCTTTAGCACCTGAGTTTTCATGACTTCATACTGTCCTTGATCAGCGCCTGTAAACAAGGTCAAACTAGGTAAGTTTGATAAAGATAGCTTTTGGATTTCTTCTATTGCTAGCATCATTTCTCCTTTCTTTTTAGTTTCGCTTTTATTTAATCAATATAATTCAATTTACCACGGAAATCCTCAAGGCTCTCATAACCTTTTTCTACCATAATTTCTTTGAGTTCCTTGGTAATACGCTCAAAAGCAGCAACCCCTTCTTTGTGCAGGGTAGTTCCTACTTGCACCATACTGGCACCACATAGAATATGTTCAAAGGCATCACGTCCTGTTAATACTCCACCAGTTCCGATGATCTGAATTTCTGGATTCAAGCGTTGATAAAAAGCATGGACATTAGCAAGGGCAGTTGGTTTAATGTATTCACCACCAATTCCACCAAAACCATTCTTAGGACGAATCACGACAGACTCGTCTTCTATATAAAGACCATTTCCAATAGAGTTGACACAGTTGACAAACTTAAGTGGATATTTGTTGAAAATCGCTGCAGCTTGATCAAAATGAACAATATCAAAATAAGGTGGAAGCTTAATTCCTAAAGGTTTTGTAAAATATTCAAAGACTTCTGACAAGATACGGTCTGTAGTTTCAAAGTCATAGGCAATCTGAGGTTTACCAGGAACATTTGGACATGAGAGATTGAGTTCAGTTAGACCTCGAAAATCACTTTCTTGAACCTTTTTCAAAATGGTATGAGTTTCCTCTGGAGACATTCCAACTAATGATAAAAAGAAGGTACGATTTGCTTCCTTTTCTTGTAACTCTAAAAGATAGTTTAAGTAATAATCTAAACCATTATTTGGTAGCCCCATAGAGTTGATAGAACCGAGTGGAACATCTTGATAACGTGGTTCCGGATTCCCCTGACGAAATTCCATGGTTGCTGTTTTAGTGACAAAGGTTCCTGCTGCCGAGTTTTTGACACCTTCCAACTCCTCAACTGTCATACAAGCAACTCCTGCCGCATTCATCAAGCAATTGTCAAACTCAAAACCAGCAATCTGTGTTTTAGTTGATACCATGATTCTGTTCCTCCAGATTCCTTTTTATGTTTAATATTATACCATACTTTGACTTTTGCTTTTCAATAAAACCATTTCCATAGAAAAGGTTCGCTTTTTAGCATGTTCTAAATCAGTCATTTTAAATTGAAAGAATTTTTAGAAAATTTATGTTTTTTCTTTACACTGAAAAAATTTTCTGCTATAATGTCTCATGTAATAAAATATGACAACAAAAAGGAGAACGATATGACATCTGCTAAAGAATATATCCAAAGCGTGTTTGAAACTGTAAAAGCTCGTAATGGGCATGAGGCTGAATTTCTCCAGGCGGTTGAAGAATTCTTCAGCACTTTGGAGCCTGTCTTTGAAAAACACCCTGAGTATATTGAAGAAAATATCTTGGCACGTATCACAGAACCTGAGCGCGTGATTTCTTTCCGTGTTCCTTGGGTTGACCGTGATGGAAAAGTTCAAGTTAACCGTGGCTACCGTGTTCAATTCAACTCAGCTGTTGGACCATACAAAGGCGGACTTCGTTTCCACCCAACTGTAAACCAAGGGATTTTAAAATTCCTCGGATTTGAACAAATCTTTAAAAACGTCTTGACTGGACTTCCTATCGGTGGTGGTAAAGGTGGATCAGACTTCGATCCTAAAGGCAAAACTGATGCTGAAGTGATGCGCTTCTGCCAAAGCTTCATGACTGAATTGCAAAAATACATCGGACCATCTCTTGACGTACCTGCTGGTGATATCGGTGTTGGTGGACGTGAGATTGGTTACCTTTACGGACAATACAAACGCCTCAACCAATTTGATGCAGGTGTCTTGACTGGTAAACCTCTTCCATTTGGTGGTAGCTTGATTCGTCCAGAAGCGACTGGCTACGGTTTGGTTTACTACACTGAAGAAATGCTCAAGGCAAACGGCAATAGCTTTGCTGGTAAGAAAGTGGTTATTTCTGGTTCTGGTAACGTAGCTCAATTTGCCCTTCAAAAAGCAACTGAACTTGGTGCAACTGTTATCTCTGTATCTGACTCAAACGGTTACGTTATCGATGAAAATGGTATCGACTTCGACCTATTGGCAGATGTGAAGAATAAACGCCGTGCTCGTTTGACTGAGTACGCCGCTGAAAAATCTACTGCTACCTACTACGAAGGTTCTGTATGGACTTACGCTGGTAACTATGATATTGCCCTTCCATGTGCAACTCAAAATGAAATCAACGGTGAAGCTGCCAAACGCTTGGTTGCTCAAGGCGTTATCTGTGTATCTGAAGGTGCCAACATGCCTAGTGACCTTGATGCTATCAAAGTCTACAAAGAAAATGGCCTTCTTTATGGACCTGCTAAAGCTGCCAATGCTGGTGGGGTAGCTGTATCAGCTCTTGAAATGAGCCAAAACAGCCTTCGCCTTTCATGGACACGTGAAGAAGTTGACGGTCGTTTGAAAGATATCATGACTAACATCTTCAACACTGCTAAAACAACTGCTGAAACATACGGTCTTGGCACTGATTATCTTGCAGGTGCAAATATCGCAGCCTTTGAAAATGTAGCAAACGCTATGATTGCCCAAGGGATTGTTTAATTCTAAAAATGAACTCCTCACTATTCGTGGGGAGTTTTTCTGATGCAAAAAGAGAGTGGGACAGAAATCGGTAATTCGTTAGAATTCGATTTCGTCGTCCCACCTCCGCACAGTTGAGTAGGGCTGTAAAAGCTGATGAAATCAGCGTAGTAGAGCCCACTCAACCACTGCGTCTTGCTCGACAATCCAAAGACAATTGAGAGGCTAGGACTTTTGTCCCAACCTCATTTACTTGATTATAATTTACCTGCTACTGCATCCAACAATTCTTGGATTTTCGCTTGGTTGCTTCCTCCTGCCATGGCCATGTCTGGTTTACCACCACCACGTCCATCGACGATTGGTGCTAATTCTTTGATCACATTACCTGCATGGACTTCTTTTGTCTTGCTGGCTACAAGGACATTCACCTTGTCACCGATGGCTGCGACAAGAACAAGGACGTCTGAGTAGTCTTTTTGTTTCCAGTTATCCGCAAAGGTACGAAGGGCACCTGCATCTGAAACAGAAACTTGACTCGCAATGTAACGGTGGCCGTTTGCTTCTTGAACATTCTTGAAGACATCACCTGCCGCTGCTGCTGCCGCTTTTTCCTTCAATTCAGCATTTTCTTTTTGCAATTGACGGAGTTGCTCTTGAAGTCCTTCGACTTTGTGAGGTACTTCTTTGAGTTGAGGGGCTTTCAAGGTTGCTGCGACTGCTTTCAGTGCATCTTCTTGTTCACGATAAGCTTCAAAGGCTTCCTTACCAGTCACTGCCAAGATACGACGAGTTCCTGAGCCAATTCCTTCTTCTTTGACAATCTTGAAGAGACCGATTTCAGAAGTATTGCCAACGTGAGTACCACCACAAAGTTCTACTGAGTAGTCACCAATCGTTACAACGCGAACTTCCTTACCGTATTTCTCACCAAAGAGGGCCATAGCTCCCATTTCTTTAGCAGTATCAATATCTGTCTCAACTGTTTCCACTGCGATGGCTTCCCAAATCTTCTCATTGACTTGTTGCTCAATAGCGCGTAATTCTTCTGGAGTCACAGCTTGGAAGTGTGTAAAGTCAAAGCGGAGGAATTCTACTTCATTAAGTGAACCTGCTTGAGTTGCATGGTGGCCAAGGATATTATGAAGAGCTGCATGGAGCAAGTGAGTGGCTGTGTGGTTCTTCATGACACGATGACGACGATTGCTATCGATAGCCAAAGTGTATTCTTGGTTCAATGCAAGAGGAGCAAGAACTTCAACGGTGTGCAATGCTTGTCCGTTTGGTGCTTTTTGAACGTCTGTTACAGTCGCTACGACATTTCCTGCAGCATCCAAGATTTGACCATGGTCCGCAACTTGTCCACCCATTTCAGCGTAGAAAGGTGTTTCCGCGAAGATGAGAGACGCAGTTCCTTCTGATACAGCTTCTACTTCAGCATTATCAGCTACGATAGCCACTAACTTAGAAGACAATTGGCTAGCATTGTAGTTGAAGACACTTTCTACAGTGATGTTTTGAAGGGTTTCGTTCTGCATACCCATAGATCCGCCTTTGACAGCAGATGCACGCGCACGTTCTTGTTGTTCCTTCATGGCTGCTTCGAATCCTTCACGGTCTACAGTCATTCCTGCTTCTTCAGCAATTTCTTCTGTCAATTCTACTGGGAATCCATAAGTATCGTAGAGTTTGAAGACATCTTGACCAGAGATAACTGTTTGGCCTTTTTCTTTCAAGTCTGCTACGATACCTTGGGCAAAGTGCTGACCTGAGTGAAGGGTACGCGCAAATGACTCTTCTTCGCTCTTGACGATTTTTTCGATAAAGTCACGTTTTTCAAGCACTTCTGGGTAGTAGCTTTCCATGATTTTTCCAACAGTTGGAACGAGTTTGTAAAGGAAAGGCTCATTGATACCTAATTTTTGACCATGCATAGAGGCACGGCGGAGAAGACGACGGAGGACATAACCACGACCTTCATTTCCAGGGAGAGCACCATCGCCAATAGCAAATGAAAGCGAACGGATGTGGTCAGCGATGACCTTAAAGCTCATGTTATCGCCATCTTGGTCATAAACCTCACCAGACAATTTCTCCACTTCGCGAATGATAGGCATAAATAGGTCTGTTTCAAAGTTTGTCTTAGCCCCTTGGATAACAGCTACCAAACGCTCCAAACCAGCGCCCGTATCAATGTTCTTGTGTGGCAACTCCTTGTACTCGCTACGAGGTACAGCTGGATCTGCGTTAAATTGTGACAAGACAATGTTCCAGATTTCGATATAACGGTCGTTTTCGATATCTTCTGCAAGAAGACGAAGACCGATGTTTTCTGGATCAAAGGCTTCTCCACGGTCGAAGAAGATTTCTGTGTCAGGTCCAGAAGGTCCCGCACCGATTTCCCAGAAGTTGTCTTCGATTGGAATCAAATGACTTGGATCTACTCCCACTTCAATCCAGCGGTTGTATGAATCCTTGTCATCTGGATAATAAGTCATGTAAAGTTTGTCTTTAGGGAAGTCAAACCACTCAGGACTTGTCAAAAGCTCATATGCCCATGTAATTGCTTCGTCACGGAAGTAATCCCCGATTGAGAAGTTCCCCAACATTTCAAACATGGTATGGTGACGAGCAGTCTTCCCTACGTTTTCAATGTCGTTGGTACGGATAGCCTTTTGGGCATTGGTAATACGTGGATTTTCAGGGATGATGGTCCCGTCAAAGTATTTCTTAAGGGTTGCTACTCCAGAGTTGATCCACAAAAGAGTTGGGTCATTTACCGGAACCAAGCTAACCGATGGTTCTACTGAGTGGCCTTTTGTAGCCCAGAAATCAAGCCACATTTGGCGGACTTGTGCACTAGATAATTGTTTCATATGTATCTCCTTTTTACTAATTTGATTGGCTTTCTAGCATTTCCACATAGTCAATAGCGACACAGAGGGAAATGACTAGGTCTGCATAAGATTCGTCATAGACGGTTACGGTATAGGTAGAGGTTAAATGGAAAAGTTCCTTGGTAATCTCAGCAATAACTTGGTCACGGTCGTCTAGCAATTTAAAATTCAAATCCCAGACATTTCCTTCGATGCGAAGGCCGAGATTGTCAAACTCATACTTATCCTTCCAGAAAGTCAACTTCTTCCGAATATAAAAATGATCGCCGTTACTCAGTTGAATTTCAAAACGAGGTAGGAAAGTTAAGACCTCTTTACTAATCTCACTGACCTGTTCACCAGCAAGATTATAGATGGTAAAGGTTTTAGGAATCTTAAAAAATGAACCTTCAACCTGATAGGCGACATTACCCAACTCATCCTTAATATCAAATCGTTCGCCACCCAGACGAAATTTTTGTTTGACCAGAAATGTTCTCATAAGCACCTCCAAAAATAAAAGACAAATCCATATCACGAAGGGCGAAAAACCGCGGTACCACCTTCATTCAATGAACTTGTCATTCTTTCGTTCTTATGCAATTGTTAGATTGAGTAGCATGATTTTCTATCTTAGATGGCTCGCAGCACCGCCAATTCTCTGGACTAAGACAACTGAAAATCAATTCTCAACTCTAGTATTATATCGTTTTTGGAGAGGTTCGTCAAGGTTAATAACTATGAAGTAAAACTTATTTTTTTAACAGTTTACCAAATATTATATAGGCGATAGACCACAAGAAACATCCAACCAATAAGAATTGACCTAAAACAATGAGATAATCCAAAATTGAGATCAACTTATACCATCCACTAAATAGAAGACAGGGAAGAACTGTAAAAAGCATAATGATAAAATGTATAATAGATTGTTTAAATAGCGACCATTTTTCAATTTCATAAATTACCGAGGCTGATGCTATCGAGGTAGCAATAATGCCAACCAAAAATGTACTTTTAACCTGAAAAATATCAGTCCCTTGAAGTCTCATAAAAATTGCCAAACTGGTCATAATGACAAAAGGAATCATTCCTCTAAAAATAGCTTTTTTAATCATAGCTACTACCTCAATCATAAATTAAAATGCCTTTAACTCTATCGAAATTATAGCATAGTTAAGTATATTTTTCTACTAATTCATAATCTATTTTAATAAATAACCTAGCCATAAAATGGTTAATTTTCTATGGCTAGGTTTTATTATGTGACTTTCAGTCCGTCTCGCTCCGTTAGGTGCGAGACAAATAAACCACCCGCTA
>JAQDPW010000002.1 GCA_027659245.1 Streptococcaceae bacterium AM104-57 | reverse complement strand
TATTCAAGACTGGAATCACTGTGTGGTTTGATTTTGAAGAGAGTTTTTGCCCAACCTCTATACTTTTAAAAAATTGTTATTTTAAGAACGGACATTCCTTGCAAATAGTTTACAAAAATAGTATACTGGATTTATTGTTTTTGAAAACGTTTGCGTAAAAATTGAATTAGAACTTAAGGAGACAAATCAATGGAATTAAGTGCTATTTACCATAGGCCTGAGTCGGAGTATGCCTATCTTTATAAGGATAAGAAACTTCATATTCGGATTCGAACTAAGAAAGGGGATATTGAAAGCATCAACTTGCATTATGGTGACCCTTTTATCTTTATGGAGGAGTTTTATCAGGATACAAAGCAAATGGCCAAGATAACTTCTGATACCTTATTTGACCATTGGCAGGTTGAAGCGTCCGTCGACTTTGCACGTATCCAGTATCTCTTTGAACTCAAGGATACAGAAGGTAAAAGTATTTTGTATGGCGATAAAGGGTGCGTTGAAAATTCTCTAGAAAATCTTCATGCTATTGGAAATGGATTTAAGTTGCCTTATATGCATGAGGTTGATGCATGTCAAGTGCCAGACTGGGTTTCAGATACAGTATGGTATCAGATTTTCCCAGAACGCTTTGCTAATGGAAACTCTGATATCTCACCAGAAGGGACTTTAGACTGGGATTCATCTGTCACACCTAAGAGTGATGATTTCTTTGGTGGTGATTTACAGGGGATTATTGACCATCTGGATTACTTGCAAGACTTGGGCATTACTGGACTTTATCTTTGTCCTATCTTTGAATCTACGAGCAATCATAAGTACAATACGACGGATTACTTTGAAATTGACCGTCATTTTGGAGACAAGGAGACCTTTCGGGAACTGGTGGAGCAAGCGCATCAGCGTGGCATGAAAATCATGCTGGATGCTGTATTTAATCATATTGGTTCGCAATCTCCTCAATGGCAAGATGTTGTCAAAAATGGTGAACAGTCTGCTTATAAGGATTGGTTCCATATTCAACAATTTCCAGTTATGACTGAAAAACTAGTCAACAAGAGAGAGTTGCCTTATCATGCTTTTGGTTTCGAGGACTATATGCCTAAGCTAAATACAGCCAATCCAGAGGTCAAGAATTATCTTTTAAAGGTTGCGACTTATTGGATTGAAGAGTTTAATATCGATGCTTGGCGTTTGGATGTGGCTAATGAGATTGACCATCAGTTTTGGAGGGATTTTCGCAAGGCAGTTTTAGCTAAAAAGCCTGATCTTTATATTTTAGGAGAAGTCTGGCATACGGCTCAGCCTTGGCTAAATGGAGATGAGTTCCATGCTGTCATGAATTATCCTTTATCTGATAGTATCAAGGACTATTTCTTACGAGGAATTAAGAAGACAGACCAATTCATCGATGAAATCAATGGTCAGTCTATGTATTACAAGCAGCAGATTTCAGAGGTTATGTTTAATCTCTTGGATTCGCATGATACAGAACGAATCTTGTGGACGGCTAATGAGGATGTTCAACTGGTCAAATCAGCTCTAGCCTTTCTCTTTTTACAAAAGGGAACACCCTGCATATATTACGGAACCGAGCTTTCCTTGACTGGCGGTCCAGACCCAGATTGTCGTCGTTGTATGCCTTGGGAACGTGTATCAAGTGATAATGATATGCTGAACTTTATGAAGAAGCTAATCAAGATTCGCAAACACGCGTCAGCAATCATTCAGCATGGCAAGTATAGTCTCCAAGAAATCAAACCTGATCTAGTAGCTTTGCAGTGGAAATATGAAGGGCAAATCCTCAAAGCGATTTTCAACCAATCAAAGGAAGATTATCATTTACAAAAAGAAGCAGTAGTACTAGCAAGCAATTGCCAAGAATCGGAGAATCAGCTTGTCATCTCTCCAAAAGGATTTGTGATTTTTCATTAAAGAGCAATTATGAGCGACAGGAAAATTGTAGTATAGAGAGCATTTTACAAGCAGACTATTTGTCGTCTTGCTACAATTGGTATATAATTTAACTTAAAGAAAATAGGAGGATTAATCGAATGGAATTAAAAGATTTTACAGAAAAAGAACAGGAAATGATTAAGAAGGGGCTGACTACGTCTAAGATTAGTGATAAGGAAACTGCTGAGAAAATTCTTGCACTAGTACCACAAGACTTGATTAAGCGAATCCCATTTTTCGTCAGAAAACATGCTACTACACGTACGATTAAACGCATTTCAATTGAACACCCTGAACTATACGCTGCAGCCCAAACAAGTGGTGAGATTCCAGAAAAAGAACGCGAAGAATTGCGTCAGATTATCACAACTATCTTTGAACAAAAGATGAATAAGCATAGTATTAAGTAGAGAATGAAAAAATATTTTATTGGCGGTTTGGGAAGCAATGTCTATCATAGCAAGGATTTTCTTCAAGAACTAGATTTGCAGGTCTGTTTTCTGAATCCATATGAAAAGCATCTTCGAAATGAAACAGAATTGAAATCATGGTTTAAAAATGAGATTGTAGAGGAAGAATCTATCTGTCTGATAGGTCATTCTCTTGGAGGAGATTTAGCTCGTTATCTCGCATCGGAATTTCATGAAGTGAAAAAACTGATTCTTTTGGATGGTGGCTATCTAGATTTAGATAAGATTTTAACTTTAGATGCTGAATTAGAGGAAACTAAAAACTATATCAAATCTCAAATTATTTCGGACTTAGATGTTCTTATTTTTAAAGAAAAATCTGAAGCAAAGCATTGGTCAGAAAATACGGAGAAAGCTGTAAGACAGTCCTATCACTGGAATGTTGAGTATAATAGATATGAGTTGGCTATAAATTATGAAAATATAGAAGCGATCCTCCGCCTACGGAGGAAAATACAAGCTTTTAAGAGAGAAGTGGGAGATACCTTGTTTATTAGTCCTCGCTATCCTAATGAAGCTACATGGAGAGAGGAAGCACTAAAAGAATTGCCAGACTATTTTGATACTATTCTTCTAGAGAACTTTGGCCATGAGCTTTATACTGAAGCACCTAAAGAAATCGCTAGTCTAATTAATGAGTGGCTCGCTTATTCTCTATGAGCTACTTGTATTGCTTGAATGGCAAGAGCTTCGAAATCTGTTAAAATAGTGGCATTAATAACTTTTCAGAACAATAATATTTATTTACTCTGATAGATATTGTTACTGGAACGAATTATCCCGCCATTGTAATTACGGTAATTATTTGTTATAATACTTTAAAGGAGGAGATCAGATGGTAGTAAAAACAAGAAAACAAGGAAACTCAATCACTATCACCATTCCAAGTGAATTCAATATTCCAAGTGGTGTTAAATACGAAGCAAAATTGTTACCAAGTGGTGAAATTATCTTTACTCCCGAAGAGTCTGGACATCAGATTTCTTATGTATCTGATGATGCCTTTGACTTAAATTTGGACAAAATTTTTGACGAATACGATGATGTTTTCAAAGCTTTGGTGGAAAAATGACAGTCTATCTTACAGAAAGACAAATTGAAAAAATCAATTCTTTAGCAATTGAACGGTATTCACCTAATGAAAAAATTCAAACAGTTAGTCCTTCTGCCTTAAATATGATTGTCAATTTACCAGAACAATTTGTTTTTGGCAAACCTCTTTATCCAACAATTTTTGATAAGGCAACGATACTATTTGTCCAATTAATCAAGAAGCATGTTTTTGCCAACGCTAATAAACAAACTGCTTTCTTCGTTTTGGTGAAATTTCTACAGTTGAATGGCTATCGTTTTTCTGTAACAGTTGAAGAAGCGGTCGATATGTGTGTAACTATTGCAGTAGAATCCTTAACAGATGAAAGGTTAGCTAGCTACACCAAATGGATTTCTGAACATACATTTAGAGTTAATGGCAACAATTAAGCTTGACTGTTTAAATCCTATAAGAAAAAAATAGATAAACAGACAGTATTAGAATTCTGTAATGCAGAAAACTAATCTTTTGAATATGTCAAATATTCAATCTTACTAAACAAGAAAAAGTAGCCCACTCAGGCTACTTTTTTAAAATTCTTTGTAAACATAAGTATTCTCTGGTTTATCAACCTTGATAAAGGATTGAACTTCAAGGGTTGGGAGGACTTGGTTGAGTTCTTTGTGATAGCGATTGCTAATCTTACCTTTGACTCTCACCCAAGTATTATTTTCGTACTGATTGGTGTTTCCTGTAGTCAAAAGTCCAAAAACTCCTGAATCAGCGATACAGTGCATGATACCAAAACGAAAGACAAATTGACTATTAGAGTAATTGGGATCATTGTAGACAAAGCCAGTAAACTCGATTTCCTTACCTTCAAATTCATTTGGAAAATCGTAGATGACCTCCATGACTTCTAAGTAATTCTCATCCTTGATGACAATGCTTGATTGGGTTAAGTATTTATCAGCAGCCTTCCTAACAATATTTTCATAAGCAGTTTTTGAATAAAATCTGCTCGTATCCGGTTTGAGATACTGACTGCTAGTTCCTTCTCTTTCCTGAATTGCCTTGTCAATTCCTTCTGATAAAGGGAAATAATAACCTTTAGCCGAAACTGTTTGCGAATCTAGAGTGACAGTTGGAAAGGTAAATCCAACTAACAAGGGTAAACTTAAGAGGACAAAACTAGCAAGCTTGGCTGAAAAACTATGTAAGTGACTTTGTTCTTTCAAACGCTTGAAGCAAATATGGGCTTGAACGATGGCTAGTAACAACGACAAAACCATGGTGATATAAGCCAGATAAGAGTAGTGGAGGTTTATATACTGATTGAGCTTACCTGATAGGTGCAGATAAAGGGTTAAGATAAAATATCCAAATAAGATAAGAAATCGAATCATAGCATCACCCCAACTAGATAAGAATAGACAAGAACAACAAGTGTTACAATTGTCATGAATTGCCAAATAAAGCGAGTTTTGAGATAATTCTTCATCATGAGTAGGTTCTTGACATCAAGCATGGGACCTATAACTAGAAAGGCAAGCACTGGAGCAAAGCCAAAACTAGAGAGAAGCGAAGAGCCAATAAAGGCATCAGCTTCACTACAGAGTGATAGAAGGAAGGATAGGACCATCAAGAGAACGATAGCAAGGAGTGGTGTTGCGCTGATAGAAGTCAGGATCCGAGTTGGTACATAGACTTGGACTATGCTGGCAAAAAGACAGCCAAAGACCAAATAACGCCCCATATCAAAGAATTCATCAATAGCTTGGATAAAGACCTGAAGGATTTTTTGACTTTTAGTCAAGTGAGAAAAATCATGCTCATGGCAAGCCAATCTGTTTTCTTTTTGGATAGGTTCCTCCCAGAAAAATCCAAGAAAAATACCCAATATAGTAGCAACTAGAATCGAGCCCAAAGATCTTAGAAGAACCATTTGAATTGAATTACCAAAGGCTGAATAAGTCGCAAAAAGTACAATGGGATTGATGATAGGAGCGGTTACTAGAAAGGGAACAGCTGTATAGCTTGGAACCTGCTTTTCTAAAAAACGATTGATGATAGGGACAATCCCACACTCACAAGAGGGAAAGAGAAAACCGATGAAGCTACCAAAAAAGATTCTCCCCAAGCGATTTTTAGGGAGAAATTTATAAACCTTCTCAGGTGTGACATAGACTTCAATGGCACCAGAGATGATGCTACCAATTAAGACAAAGGGTAAAGCTTCAATGATAATTGATAGAAAAATAGCGCCAGCTTGTAAAAGACTAGAGGGTAGAGATTGAAAGATAGTCATCTATTTTTTCTTTTCTGCCTTATCTTTCTTTTCTTTGTCATCTGGAAAAGTCACTTGCTTCAAATCAGGGAGTTTAGCGAATTCTTCGAACATCTTATCTAAGTCATCAGTTTTTGTAAATTTAACAGCCATAAGGCATACCTCGATTCTTTTAGTTAACACTATTATACTATTATTTCTAAGAAATAGTTGGGTTTTAAAATAAAATCGTTTGTCTCTTTATAAAGCATCAAATTAATGAAAACAAGCTTTCTTCCTTATGGTATAATAGTTTCATGGATAAAAAATATGAAAAAATTTCCCAAGATTTGGGTGTAAGCTTAAAGCAAATTGATACGGTTTTGTCTTTGACAGCAGAAGGAGCAACCATTCCTTTTATCGCTCGTTATCGGAAAGACATGACTGGTAGCTTAGATGAAGTAGCCATTAAAGCTATTATCGACCTTGATAAAAGTCTAACCAACCTCAATGACCGTAAGGAAGCAGTCTTAGCAAAAATCAAAGAGCAAGGCAAGCTAACTAAGGAGTTAGAAGAAGAAATTTTATCAGCTGAAAAACTTGCAGATGTAGAAGAACTCTATCTTCCCTATAAGGAGAAACGTCGGACCAAGGCAACCATTGCCCGTGAAGCTGGACTTTTTCCTCTTGCTCGCTTGATTTTACAAAATGTTCCCAACTTAGAAGGAGAAGCAGAAAAATTTGTCTGTGAAGGTTTTTCTAGTGGCAAAGAAGCCTTGGCTGGAGCAGTAGACATCTTGGTTGAGGCTCTATCTGAGGATCCTACACTTCGTGCTATTGCTTATCGAGAAGTCCTTGAAAATTCTAAAATCACGTCTCAGGTCAAAGATGAAAGCCTAGATGAAAAGCTAGTATTTCAAATTTACTACGATTTCTCAGAAACAGTTGCAAACATGCAAGGTTACCGTACGCTTGCCCTTAATCGTGGTGAGAAGTTAGGAATTCTGAAAATCGACTTTGAGCATGCAGTTGAACGTATTCAGGCTTTCTTTGCTGCTCGTTTTAAGGTTAAAAATGCCTATATTGATGAAGTTGTTCAGCAGTCTGTTAAAAAGAAGGTATTGCCAGCTATTGAGCGACGTATTCGTACTGAATTGACAGAAAAGGCAGAAGAAGGAGCTATCCAACTCTTCTCAGAAAACCTTCGTAATCTCCTTCTCGTAGCACCTCTTAAAGGGCGCGTGGTTCTTGGATTTGACCCTGCCTTTCGTACAGGTGCTAAGCTTGCTGTTGTAGATGCGACTGGTAAGATGCTGACGACACAAGTCATTTACCCAGTAAAACCAGCTTCAGCTCGTCAAATCGAAGAAGCTAAACGTGATTTAGCAGATTTGATTGGCCAATATGGTGTTGAAATCATTGCTATCGGTAATGGTACTGCTAGTCGTGAGAGTGAAGCCTTTGTAGCAGAAGTACTTAAAGATTTTCCGGACGTCAGCTATGTCATTGTCAATGAAAGTGGCGCATCTGTCTATTCAGCTAGTGAACTTGCCCGTCAAGAGTTTCCTGAGTTAACCGTTGAAAAACGTTCTGCTATTTCTATTGCTCGTCGCTTGCAAGACCCACTTGCTGAATTGGTTAAAATTGATCCCAAATCCATCGGTGTCGGTCAATATCAGCACGATGTTAGTCAAAAAAAACTGTCTGAAAGTCTGGACTTTGTTGTTGATACAGTAGTTAACCAAGTCGGTGTCAATGTCAATACAGCTAGTCCAGCCTTACTTTCGCACGTAGCAGGGCTTAACAAAACAATCTCTGAAAATATTGTTAAGTATCGTGAAGAAGAAGGAAAAATCACCTCACGAGCTCAAATCAAGAAAGTTCCCCGTTTAGGTGCTAAAGCGTTTGAACAGTCTGCAGGATTCCTCCGTATCCCTGAAAGTAGCAATATCCTTGACAATACTGGTGTTCACCCAGAAAACTATGCTGCTGTTAAGGAACTATTCAAACGCTTAGATATCAAGGACTTAAATGAAGAAGCGCAAGCCAAACTAAAATCTATTTCAATCAAGGAAATGGCCCAAGAATTAGACCTCGGTCAAGAAACTCTTAAAGATATTATCGCAGACCTTCTCAAACCAGGTCGTGATTTCCGTGATTCTTTTGACGCTCCAGTCCTACGTCAGGATGTCTTGGATATCAAAGACTTGAAAGTTGGTCAGAAGCTTGAGGGCGTTGTGCGCAACGTCGTTGACTTCGGTGCCTTTGTTGATATCGGTATCCATGAGGATGGTCTCATTCATATTTCTCACATGAGTAAGAAATTTATCAAACATCCAAGTCAAGTAGTATCAGTCGGCGATTTGGTAACCGTTTGGGTGAAAAAAATCGACGCTGACCGCGAAAAAGTGAATCTGTCGCTTCTTGCACCAAATGAATCTAACTGATTACGTTAAACAGGTTTCTATAGAAGATTTTGGAAAACCTTTCAAACACCAAGCTCAATGGAATACTCGTCTACGGTCGACAGGTGGGCGATTTTTCCCTAAGGATGGTCATTTGGATTTCAATCCCAAAGTATATCAAGAACTTGGTTTAGAGGTTTTTCGTAAAATTGTTCGTCATGAGCTCTGTCATTACCATCTTTACTTTGAAGGCAAGGGCTATCAGCATAAGGATTTAGCCTTTAAGCAACTTCTAAAAGAGGTCGATGGTCTCCGCTTTGTTCCTCCCTTATCAAGTGCCAATCAAAAGCCAAGCTTAGTCTATACTTGTCAGACTTGTCACCAAATCTATCAAAGAAAGCGAAAAATCGATACCAAGCGTTATCGTTGTGGTCTCTGTCGTGGAAAGCTCCTCTTGTTAAATCGGCCTAAGGACTGATGTAGCAAATCTAGCTTAGTGCTATACTAAGATTAAGAAATCCGAAAGAGGAATAAATTATGAATACAAAATTTTATAAAATGAGAAGAAATCGCATGATATCAGGTGTTCTTGCAGGTCTATCTGATAAGTGGAATCTTGATGTAACCCTAGTTCGTTTCCTTTTTGCAATCTTTACAATCGCAAACTTTGGACTCGGAATTATTATCTACATTATCTTAGCTTCTATCCTACCAACAAAGGAAGATATCGAAGCTGAAATGTATGGAACAGGCCCACGCAAGATCAAAGAAGCCAAACCTATCAATGATGACGAAGGTTGGTTTTGGTAAATCAAATTAACTGTCTATATTTTGATAGCAAAAGAGGCTGGGACGAAAGTCCTAGCCTCTCAATTGTCTTTGGATTTCCGAGCAAGACGCAGTGGTTGAGTGGGCTTTACTACGCTGATTTCATCAGCTTTTACAGCCCTACTCAACTGTGCGGAGGTGGGACGACGAAATCGAATTCTAACGAATTACCGATTTCTGTCCCACTCTCTTTTTTAAATACTAAACAACTGTCCGAATAGATAGGTCACTCCCATAGTCAAAAGACCGATACAAAGGTTACGAATCATAGCTGTTTTGGTTGGGGCTTTTCCGAGTTTAGCACTGGTGTAACCTGTAATCAGTAGAGAAATCGCAACGATAAAAACAGTAGCAGGGATTCGATAGTTGCTTGGAAAGATGGTAATGGAAAGCATTGGTGGTAAACTACCAAGTACGAAGGCAATAAAGCTAGATGCAGCAGCATGCCAGGGATTAGTGAATTCCTCATACTCGATTCCGTACTTTTCCTCAACTAAGGCTTTGAGAGGGTTTTTGAGGAATGCCTTGTTGGTTAAGAGTTGAGCTGATGTTTCACACTCACCATTTTGAAGATAGGCTGCATAGAGTGATTTTTTAGCAGCTTCCATATCTTTATCCAAAAGTAATTGTTCGCGGGCTACAGCGGCTTCCTCCGTGTCTTTTTGAGTAGATACGGATACATACTCGCCACCAGCCATAGAAAAGGCACCAGCAAGAATTGCGGCTAATCCTGAGAGAAAGATAATCCAGATATTGTTAGTCGCACTGGCAACCCCGATAACAACTCCAGCGATAGAGATGATTCCATCATTAGCTCCAAGCACACCAGCACGCAAAATATTTAAACGACCGGCAAAGTTTGAATCAATTTCATGTGTAATTTCTGACATAGTTTTCTCCTTCCTGTCCATTATAAAGTAAAGAGAAAGTGAATACAAACTTTTTAAACTATCTGAAAAAAGTTCTACAATTCTAATTTAAGACAAAGTAAATAGAAGTAGCCATAGCTATTTCTTATGCCAAGATATAACAAAGTTGTATTTGTAACCTATTCCAATAGGTGATACAATGAACCTAATGAAATCTTTGGAGGTCTAAATATGACTCGTGAATTTAAATTTGAAACTCTGCAATTGCATGCAGGTCAAGTGGTAGATGCTACTACCAAGTCTCGTGCTGTTCCAATTTACCAAACAACATCTTTTGTATTTGAAGATACACAAGAAGGTGCAGAACTGTTTGCACTTCAGAAGGCTGGTAATATCTATACTCGTATCACTAACCCAACAACTTCAGCCTTTGAAGAACGTATTGCTGCTCTTGAAGGTGGTGTAGGAGCCCTCGCCACAGCTTCTGGAATGGCGGCTCTTACTTATACAATTCTTGGACTTGCTCATGCAGGAGACCATGTGGTTGCAGCTTCAACTATCTACGGTGGGACCTTTAACCTTTTGAAAGAAACTCTTCCTCGATACGGAATCACCACAACTTTTGTTGATATTGATCATTTAGAAGAAGTGGAAGCAGCTATTAGGGAAAATACCAAACTTGTTTTGATTGAAACTTTGGGTAATCCAGTTATCAACATTCCTGATATCGAAAAAATAGCTGAAATTGCTCACAAACACCAAATTCCTTTGGTTGCTGACAATACTTTCGCAACACCTTATCTCATCAATGTCTTTTCTCATGGTGTTGACATTGCGGTTCACTCGGCAACTAAATTTATCGGTGGTCACGGTACAACTATTGGAGGTGTCATTGTTGATAGTGGTAAATTTGACTGGGTTGCTTCAGGGAAATTCCCTCAATTAGTCGAAGAAGATCCAAGCTACCACAATATCAGCTATACTCGTGATGTCGGTGCTGCAGCCTTTATCGTTGCTGCTCGTGTTCAATTGCTTCGCGATATGGGAGCAGCCCTTTCACCATTTAACTCATTCTTGCTCTTGCAAGGTCTTGAAACACTATCTCTCCGTGTTGAACGCCATGTTCAAAACGCTGAGAAAATTGTTGATTTCCTTGTGAATCACCCAAAGGTTGAAAAAGTCAACTATCCAAAACTTCCAGATAGCCCTTACCATGCCTTGGCGGAGAAATATTTACCAAAAGGTGTTGGTTCTATCTTTACTTTCCACGTTAAGGGTGGAGAAACAGAAGCTCGTAAGGTGATTGACAACTTGGAAATCTTTTCAAACCTAGCCAATGTAGCAGATGCTAAATCATTGGTAGTTCATCCCGCAACTACAACACATGCTCAGTTGTCTGACTCAGATCTAGAAGCAGCAGGAGTAACTAAAAATCAAATCCGTCTTTCAATCGGTCTTGAAAATGTTGATGATTTGATTGAAGATTTGCGTCTTGCTCTTGAAAATATTTAAAAATAGATAAAATTTATCTGGTTTAAGATCCTTCTCACGAATAATAAAGTGAGGAGGATTTTTATGTATAGTATTTCATTTCAAGAAGATTCACTCTTGCCAAGAGAACGCTTGGTGACAGAAGGAGTAGAGAGTTTGAGTAATCAGGAATTACTAGCCATTTTATTACGAACAGGAACTCGTCAATCTACTGTTTTTGAAATTGCACAGAAAGTATTGTCTCAATTGAACAGTTTAACTGATTTGAAAAAAATGACCCTGCAAGAACTACAGAGTTTATCAGGTATTGGTAGAGTGAAAGCTATTGAATTGCAAGCCATGATTGAACTGGGCCATCGTATTCATAAACAAGAAACCATTGAGGCAGAGAGTATTCTCAGTAGTCAAAAGTTGGCTAAAAAGATGCAAGCTGAGCTGGGAGATAAAAAACAAGAGCACCTAGTGGCGCTCTATCTGAATACACAAAATCAAATTATTCACCAGCAAACCATTTTTATTGGATCTGCTACAAGAAGTATTGCGGAACCAAGGGAAATTCTCCACTATGCTTTAAAGCATATGGCAACATCTGTGATTCTGGTTCATAATCATCCATCTGGTGCTGTCATGCCAAGTAGAAATGATGACCATGTTACGAAGCTTGTTAAAGAAGCCTGTGAATTAATGGGGTTGGTCTTATTGGACCATCTTATCGTCTCACATTCCGATTATTTTAGTTACCGTGAGAAGACGGATCTGATATAAAATAATTTAGACAAAACTCATCTTATGGGAAATATAGTGGATTGAAATAAGATGTGAACAAAGAGATTAGGAAAGTCAATTTTATTTCTAGAAATATTTTAGCAATCGCGGCGTACTATTTTAAATTCAATCTACTATAATTACATAATAAAAAGCATCATTTCGAGCTTTTTGGACACCTGAAATAATGCCTTTTTCTTTTTTAAACCTTTTTGACCCAGCCACTTACAATTTATTAACGACATAGTCAAAGAGCTTCTTATCCTTGGGACGATTTTCATAGAGACTCTCAGGATGCCATTGAACACCGAGAAAGCGAATCTGATCAGTTGTCATTACAGCCTCGATAATGTTATCTTTTGGATCATAGGCGATAACCTTGAGATTAGGAGCCAAGTCCTTAATGCTCTGGTGGTGGAATGAATTGATATGGGAGATTTCCCCGTAAATTTCTCTAAGAATGTTATCTGGCTCTGTTGCCAAGCGCTGAGTAGTGTATTCGGCAGTAGAGTCTTGCCAGTGGTCTTCAATATCTTGAAACAAGGTACCACCCATAGCAACATTAAAGAGTTGAGTCCCACGACAAACAGAAAAAATGGCTTTATTTTGCTGGATAGCTTCTTTTATCAAAGCTAACTCAAAGATATCTCTTTGTAAGTGGTAGTCATCACTATCAATGGTCTTTTCTTCATGATAAAACTTAGGATCGACATTTTGCCCACCAGTAAGGATGAGCTTATCTACCATTGAAACATAAGCACGAGCCATGTCTTCATCACCGATGGGTAAAATAAGAGGTATACCACCTGCTTCTTTGACACCTTCGACAAACCCCTTTATACAATAACTCATCATCAACTCATCATCAGGATGAGTTTTTTCGTTTCCTGTAATCCCTATAACTGGTTTTTTCATAAAATGATTTTCGCTTTCTAATCCTCTTTTCGCATGAAATAGAGGAGGGTTTGGAGTTCACTTGTCAAATCGACATACTGAACGACCACATCTTTTGGTAAATGCAGATGGACTGGTGAAAAACTAAGAATTCCTTTCACGCCAGCATCAACCAAGAGATTAGCGACCTCTTGTGACTTAACGCTGGGAACGGTCAGGATAGCAGTCTTCACATCGGCATCCTTAATTTTATCCTTGATTTGAGAAATTCCGTAAATGGGAATCCCGTCAGGAGTTTGGGTACCGACTTCAGGATGGTCATCAAGGTCAAAGGCCATGATAATCTTCATCTTGTTACGTTCGTGGAAGCGGTAGTGGAGAAGGGCATGACCCATATTTCCAATACCAACCAGCATGACATTAGTAATGGAGTTATCATTTAGCAAATCAGCAAAAAACGTCATTAGTTTTTTGACATCGTAGCCAAATCCACGGCGACCAAGTTCACCAAAGTAGGAAAAATCTCGTCTAACGGTAGCAGAATCAATACCAATGGCCTCTGCAATTTGTTTTGAGTTGGCTCTTTCAATCTTTTCTGCATGAAATCTTTTAAAGATACGATAATAAAGAGAAAGTCTCTTTGCTGTTGCTTTTGGAATAGCAGACTGTTTTTCTTTCACAAAATCACAACCTTTCTAAATACTATTTTATAGAAAGATTGTGAAAAAATCAACAAAAATAAGAAAAAACTAAGAAAAATCTTAGCTTATCTTCGTAAAATCATAGTGAGATAGAAAACGATAGAGATTTCCCAGAAGCCCCTGATAGATTTCTTTTCCATTATAGGTCAGAGAAGTAATGACAGTAGTATCTGGAAGAGTCACACAGCCTGACAAAGCCAGCATGAGAGCTTCGTAATCCTCATACTTGAGTGTACGCTCTACATGATAGCTGTCCTTATAGGTCAGTTCAAACATCTTGGATTTATCTTTCCGATTTTGTAAAGACACCACGTTCTACCAAGCTATCCATGAGGAAGTAGAATTTTTCCTGATGAATGTGGTGGTCTTCTGATTTGAAAATATCAACCAGACGTAGACCAAATTTATCAGTGATATTGATTTTTGCACCAGTTAAGTCTTTGTTGATGATAATCTTAAGTTGGAAACCTTCCCCACTATTTGGAACCTTCTCAAGAAGGCGTGTTAGTTCATAGTTACCAACCTTTGTTTCAAAAAAAGTGTTATCTTTTAGAGTGAACTTTTTGACGGTTGGGCTAAGTGTGTAATTATAACGGCAATTTTTAAGACTAATGGTTTTTTCGAATGCCATTGAGTTAACCTCCAATGATTTCTTTTAGAGTTTGTGCGAGGGTGATCATTTCTTGCTCTGTATTTTGAGGTGAAATGCTGATGCGAACAGATTCATGTAAGCGATGGGATTCTGGTCCATAGAAAGCTTCTAGGACATGACTAATTTGGACAATACCAGCAGTACAAGCTGAACCAGTCGATATTGAAATTCCAGCAAGATCTAGTCGAAGAAGCAATAAATCATTTTTTTGACCTGGAAATCCAATATTAAGGACATAAGGTAGCTGGTCATTTCCTTGATTGAGGTAATAGTCTGTGTCAGCCATTTCCTTTAAGAATGTTTCTTTTAGTTTTTGAACCTTTTTAAAGTTTTGTTCTTGGTTTTCAAGATCATCCTTTAGAGCTGCTACCATTCCCACAATGGCAGCTAAATTTTCAGTTCCTGCTCGTTTTTTCTGTTCTTGGTCTCCGCCATGGAGATAGGAATCAAAGTCCATGCTAGATGCGTAAAGAAAGCCGATTCCCTTAGGACCATGGAATTTATGAGCTGAAGCAGTGAGAAAATCAATGCCCAATTCTTCTGGATGAATAGGAATTTTACCGATTGCCTGAACTGCATCAACATGATAGGCAGCTGGGTGTTGCTTGAGTATTTGGCCAATTTCAGCAATGGGAAGTAGGTTTCCTGTCTCATTATTGGCAAACATGGTAGAAACCAAAATCGTATCGTCACGTAAGGCCTCGTGAATTTGCTGGGCGGTGATTGCTTGATTTTCTGGCTGGATAATGGTTACTTCAAAACCGAAATTTTCAACCAAGTATTTGATGGGTTCTAGAACAGCATGGTGCTCGATGGCAGTTGTGATGATATGTTTTCCTTGTTCTTGGTGACGAAGGCAGTAGCCAATGATGGCAGTATTGTTTCCTTCAGTCCCACCAGAAGTGAAAAAGATATGTTGAGGTTTTGTCCCCAGTAACTGGGCTAGTTCCTGACGGGCTTCTCTCAAGAGTTTGCCAGCTTGACGACCATGACCATGAATACTAGATGGATTGCCATGGGTTTCTTGCATAACCTTGGTCATAGCTGAAATAGCAACTGCTGACATAGGAGTCGTTGCAGCATTGTCCAAATAAATCAAAGAATCACCTTATTTCTTTTTGTTGTAGGCAAAGAGTGGGCTGACTGGTTTTCTTTCGTGAATACGGACGATGGCATCACCAATTAACTCACTAGCAGTGATGTAGCATACGTTTTTAGGAGTTTTTTCTTTTGTTGCTACTGAATCAGTCACAAGAATTTCCTTAATATTAGTATTGTCAAGAAGTTCAGCAGCTCCTTCGACGAAGAGACCATGACTAGAAACAGCATAAATTTCTGTAGCCCCTTCACGTTCAACGATTTTAGCAGCTTCAGAGAAGGTACGTCCTGTATTTAAAATGTCATCAATCAAGATGGCTTTTTTACCTTCAACATCACCGATAATATAGCCTTCGTTGCGAGTTGCATCGTCTTGAGGGTAGTCGATAATGGCGATAGGAGCATCAAGATATTCAGCCAGGCTACGAGCACGTTTTACCCCTGAATTTTTAGGGCTAACGACAACAACATCTGAACCTCTTAATCCTTTATCACAGTAGTGTTTAGCAAAGAGAGGAACAGTGTAAAGATTATCTACAGGAATATCAAAGAAACCTTGTACTTGAACTGCATGTAGGTCGAGGGTAAGGACACGATCTACACCAGCTTTAACCAGCATGTTAGCAACTAGTTTAGCTGTTAGTGGCTCTCTAGATGATGCAATTCTATCTTGGCGTGCATAGCCAAAATATGGAAGTACAACGTTGATACTGTGGGCACTAGCACGAACACAAGCATCAACCATAATCAAGAGTTCCATCAAGTGGTTATTTACTGGATAACTAGTTGATTGGATGATATAAACATCATATCCACGAACACTTTCTTCGATGTTAACTTGGATTTCACCATCTGAAAATTGGCGTGAAGATACTTTTCCAAGTGGAACACCTGCAGCATCTGCGATTCTTTGAGCAATTTCCTGGTTGGAAGATAGTGCGAAAAGCTTCATGTTTTTTGTATCTGACATTGATAAACCGTCCTCTTTAAACTAAGTGAATCGCTGTAGTAAAACACTTTTAGTGATAAATGCTCTCTACAACAGATTCTATTATTTTTCATCCCTTTCATTTTATCAAAAAAAGAAGATTATTTCAGTATTTTTTCATATTTTCTATAAAACGAACCAATTTCGAAGGAGCTTTTTTGTAATGGATTTCATTGACTTGTAAAAATTCTTGGAAATCAAGGCTACCTTGCTTACCATCTTCTACTTCTAATTCAAGCTCATAGTCAACAATATCAAAGTATTCACTTTGATCAAGAGCCATGAGTCCGATAGGAGTTTGCTTTTCGTAACGAACAGTAGTTAGGCAACCTAAAACTACCCAGCCACTGGTTGAAAGTCCACGGCTAGTCAATTCGTCAAGAATCATTCCTTGTGGAAGTTTACATTCTTTAAGACAATGGTTTGCTTCCTCTAGGCTTAGATCTTGATTGTACTCCATATTTCCAACTTTTTGTGGAATTTTTATGGTCAATTCAGCGTTATTTTCAAAAGTACGAATGCGCATAGCGATTTTATGTTTGCGAAGGTAAAAATCAGGCGTGTCTAGGTAGTAATTTTTTTGTGTAATAGGTGTGACTCCTGAAAAGTGCTCCTGCAATCTTTGATATTCAACCTTGTTTAGAAGTGTTTTCATTTCAATTTCTAAATGTTTCATTTTTTTTACTTTTTCCTTATCTTTGAAAGCGATTGTATGGTATAATAAGCATTGTATTTATTGTATAAGATTTTTCCTAGAAAATCAAAAACTAGATAAATCGAAGTGTATAGAGAATTGGATGAAAAAGATATATGATTACAGAATGGGAAGAATTTTTAGATCCTTACATTCAGGCTGTTGGAGAGTTGAAGATTAAACTTCGTGGTATTCGAAAACAATACCGTAAGCAAAATAAACATTCTCCAATCGAGTTTGTAACTGGTCGCGTTAAACCGATTGAAAGTATCAAGGAAAAAATGGTGCGTCGTGGAATCGGCTATGATACACTTGAGCAAGACTTGCAGGATATCGCAGGTTTGCGTGTCATGGTTCAGTTTGTAGATGACGTGCAAGAAGTTGTCTCTATCCTTCATAAAAGACAGGATATGAGAGTCGTCCAAGAACGAGACTACATTAAGCATCGTAAGGCTTCAGGCTATCGTTCATATCACTTGATTATCGAGTACACTGTTGACACGATTAAGGGTGCTAAAACGATTTTAGTTGAGATTCAGATTCGCACCTTGGCTATGAATTTTTGGGCAACAATCGAACATTCGCTCAACTATAAATATCAGGGAGATTTCCCAGAGGAAATCAAGGAACGACTTGCCATTACTGCGAGGATTTCTCACCAGTTAGACGAAGAAATGAGCAAAATTCGTGATGATATTCAAGAAGCACAAGCTCTCTTTGATCCCTTACATAGAAAGTTAAATGACGGGGTAGGAAACAGTGACGATACCGATGAAGAATACAGGTAAACGAATTGATCTAATCGCTAACCGCAAGCCTCAAAGTCAAAGAGTCCTATATGAGTTAAAAGATCGACTCAGGAAAAATAACTTTATATTAAACGACAAAAATCCAGATATTGTGATTTCCATTGGTGGAGATGGCATGCTCTTGTCTGCCTTTCACAAGTATGAAGACCAGCTGGATAAGGTTCGTTTTGTGGGAGTTCATACGGGGCACTTGGGCTTTTATACGGACTATCGTGATTTCGAACTGGATCAACTGGTTACTAATTTGCTATTAGACAGTGGAGCTCGAGTATCATACCCGCTTTTAAATGTAAAGATTTTTCTGGAAAATGGTGAAGTGAAAATTTTCCGTGCCTTGAACGAAGCAAGCATTCGGAGAACTGACAGAACCATGGTAGCGGATGTTGTCATCAATCATGTACCGTTTGAACGCTTTCGGGGGGATGGTTTGACCGTCTCGACACCAACTGGTAGTACAGCCTATAATAAATCTCTTGGGGGTGCTGTATTACATCACACTATCGAAGCTCTACAATTGACAGAGATTGCAAGTTTGAACAACCGTGTCTATAGGACTCTCGGTTCGTCTATCATTGTGCCTAAGAAGGATAAGATTGAATTGATACCGACTCGCAATGATTATCATACGATTTCTGTTGACAATAGCATTTATTCTTACCGTAATATTGAAAGAATAGAATACCAAATAGACCACTACAAGATCCACTTTGTCGCAACTCCAAGTCATACCAGTTTTTGGAATCGTGTCAAGGATGCCTTTATTGGTGAGGTGGATGAATGAGATTTGAGTTCATTGCTGACGAACACGTCAAGGTAAAGACCTTTTTGAAAAAGCATGAAGTCTCTAAAGGTTTGCTAGCCAAAATCAAGTTTCGAGGTGGAGATATTCGCGTAAACGGTCATCCACAAAATGCAACCTATCTCTTGGATATAGGAGATGTAGTTGTCATCGACATTCCTCCTGAGGAAGGTTTCGAGACACTGGAAGCAATAGATTATCCACTGGATATTCTGTTTGAGGATGATCATTTCTTGATTTTAAACAAACCCTTTGGTGTGGCATCAATTCCGAGCGTCAATCATTCTAATACCATAGCTAACTTTATCAAGGGCTACTATGTGAAACAGAACTATGAAAATCAGCAGGTCCACATTGTAACCAGACTAGATCGAGACACTTCGGGTCTTATGCTTTTTGCGAAACATGGTTATGCTCATGCTAGGCTAGACAAACAGTTGCAAAAGAAAGCCATTGAAAAGCGCTATTTTGCTCTGGTTAAAGGAGATGGTTTTCTGGAACCTCAAGGTGAGATTATTGCACCGATTGCCCGTGACGAAGATTCAATCATTACTAGACGAGTTGCAAAAGGTGGTAAGTATGCCCATACTTCCTATCGTATAGTGGAGTCTTATGGCAATATTCATCTAGTTGATATTCGACTGCATACAGGAAGGACACACCAGATTCGTGTCCATTTCTCACATATCGGTTTCCCTTTGCTTGGTGATGACCTCTATGGTGGTAGTCTTGAACATGGCATAGAGCGTCAAGCTCTGCATTGCCATTACTTATCGTTTTATCATCCTTTTCTTGAAGAGCAGTTGGAGATGGAAAGTCCACTGCCGGATGATTTCAACACCCTTATTACTCAGTTATCAAATAATAATTTATCTTAAAAGGAGTAAAAACTCATGGAAGTTTTTGAAAGTTTAAAAGCCAACCTAGTTGGTAAAAATGCACGTATTGTTTTGCCTGAAGGTGAAGAACCACGTATTCTTCAAGCAACAAAACGCATCGTAAAAGAAACAGGAGTTATTCCTGTCCTACTTGGAAATCCTGATAAAATTAAAATCTATCTTGAAATCGAAGGAATTATGGACGGTTATGAAGTGATCGATCCTGCACATTATCCTCAATTCGAAGACATGGTAGCATCACTTGTAGAACGTCGTAAAGGAAAAATGACTGAAGAAGAAGTTCGCAAAATCTTGGTTAAAGACGTGAACTATTTTGGTGTTATGTTGGTATACATGGGCTTGGTAGATGGAATGGTTTCAGGAGCTATTCACTCTACTGCGGCAACTGTTCGCCCAGCCCTTCAAATCATTAAAACACGTCCAAATGTTAGTCGTACTTCAGGTGCCTTCCTTATGGTTCGTGGCACTGAGCGTTACCTATTTGGTGACTGTGCCATCAATATCAATCCTGATGCTGAAGCTTTGGCAGAAATTGCGATTAACTCTGCTATCACAGCTAAGATGTTCGGTATCGAACCAAAAATTGCAATGCTAAGCTATTCAACTAAAGGTTCTGGTTTTGGTGAAAGCGTAGATAAAGTTGTTGAAGCAACTAAGATTGCTCATGATCTTCGTCCTGACCTTGAAATTGATGGGGAATTGCAATTCGATGCTGCCTTCGTTCCAGAAACAGCTGCTCTTAAGGCACCAGGAAGCAAGGTTGCTGGACAAGCAAACGTCTTTATCTTCCCAGGTATTGAAGCAGGAAATATTGGTTACAAGATGGCAGAACGTCTCGGTGGATTTGCAGCGGTTGGTCCAGTATTGCAAGGTTTGAACAAACCAGTTAATGACCTTTCACGCGGATGTAATTCAGACGACGTCTTCAAACTTACTCTTATCACAGCAGCCCAAGCTGTACACCAATAATTTGAAATACAGCTCCTTTTCTCTTAAAGGAGCTTTTCAAGTAGGAAAGATTAAAGAGATTCTTATGCTTTGTCCTAGCTTTTTGGTTAGTTAGCTCTAAGGTTTAAGAGTTCAATTTCTTTATCTTCCAAATACAGAAAGGATTTTATAGATTGAAATACAAATTTCTATTATTTGATCTTGACCATACCTTACTCGATTTTGATGCTGCCGAGGATATAGCTCTGACGCAACTCTTAGAAGAAGAAGGAGTAGAGGATATCCAAGCTTACAAAGATTATTATGTACCTATGAACAAATCACTTTGGAAGGATTTGGAACAGAAAAAGATTACAAAATCAGAATTGATCAACACACGTTTTGCAAAATTGTTTGCTCACTTTGGTATTGAAAAAGATGGGTCTTACTTAGCAGAGCGCTACCAGTTTTTCCTATCTAAACAAGGTCAGACTTTCCCAGGTGTCGAAGATTTATTAAGAAAATTGATAAGTCAGGGCTATGAGCTCTATGCTGCGACAAATGGAATCACCTATATTCAGACAGGTCGTTTGAAGCAATCTGGTATTGCACCATATTTCAAGGAAATTTTTATATCAGAACAACTCCATACTCAAAAACCAGATGCTGAGTTCTATGAAAAAATTGGAGCTTGTATCCCTAACTTTGATAAAAATCAGACGCTTATGATTGGTGATTCTTTGTCAGCTGATATTCAAGGTGGGCAAAATGCAGGAATTGATACTATCTGGTACAATCCTCAACATTTAGAAAATACAACACAACTGCATCCAACACACGAGGTTCATTCTTATAAAGATTTGCTGAATTGTTTGGGGAAACTTTAAAGATTCCAAAATAAAATTAAATAAAAGGAGCATAAAATTATGGGAACATGGGATGCAACGATTTTTGGAAATGACACCTCCTTAGATATTAAAGAAGAATTCTTCGAGAGATACAATCAAGGAGAAGATGCAAATACAATTAAAAATGACTTGACATCGGATTTATACGATGACGATATGTATGATGTCTTGTTCGCCTTAGCACACTGTTTATGGGAAGTTGGGCAATTAGATGACGAATTCTTGCTTGAAATTAAAGAAATCATTCTCAACAAAGAGGATTTAGAACTTGCCGAAGAATTGGGTGCAGATAGTGAATTTTTAGAACAAAGAAGTGAAAATCTAGAAAAGTTTTTAGAAAAAATTAGTGTAAAAAAAGAAAATCCCAAAAAGAGAATTGCTCCGCCTGTTCCTGTAGAAAGCAAATATAGGAACGGTGCTGTGATGGTGTTTCATTATGAAGATGGAATGTATGGTGCTTTGATAGCGGTAGATGGAGCTTTCTTTGATAAGGAAACCTATTATGCTTATCTGCAGACTGATATTAAAATGACCACAAAACCCACCATGAAAGATGTGCGATCAGCACGTATTCTTGATCCGAGTTTTCATAGTGTAGAATTCAATTCATTTCGTGACTCTAAGTATTACTACTCTTTTGTAAATTGTATTTCAGGCTATCTAAAAAGTTCTGCAACTAAAAAATTTGAAAAATACAATGATAGTGTTTTTGAAATAATAGGCTATCTTTCAGATTGGGGGAGTTGCTGTAGCGCGGCTTCTGGAGGATTTGATTACTATAAACAAAAATCAAGTGATGAGTTTAAGATAAGCGTTGTAAAGGAATTGAATAAAAGATTTGATGAAAAACTTAATACTCGAACAGAATTGATTATTGATGAAATCGACAAAGAATTTATCCTTTCTAATACGAGAAAAGGTGGTGAATAAAGGCTCTTTAGTATAAATTCTCTATAAAACTTCTCAAATATCAATAGATACTTTTAAAAGTGGTTTAGAAAGCCACTTTTTGCTATAATAGAGGCAGTAAAAACGAAGGAGTTGGCTATGGAACACTCGTCTTGGCATGCTTTGATTAAGGAGCAATTACCTGAGGGTTATTTTGGGAAAATCAATCAGTTTATGGAGAAGGTCTATGCTCAAGGGACTATTTATCCACCCAAGGAAAAGGTTTTTCAGGCTCTATTGACAACACCGCTTGAAGAAGTTAAGGTGGTGATTCTAGGGCAAGATCCTTATCACGGGCCAGGTCAAGCGCAGGGCTTGAGTTTTTCTGTACCTGACTCTATCCCAGCTCCGCCATCCTTGCAAAATATCTTGAAAGAATTGTCAGATGATATCGGGGTCAAGAAATCTCATGATTTGACAGCTTGGGCTGAGCAAGGAGTCTTGCTTCTTAATGCTTGTTTGACAGTTCCTGCTGGACAGGCCAATGGTCATGCTGGTCAGATATGGGAGCCTTTTACGGATGCTGTGATTCAGGTGGTCAATCATCTAGATAGACCAGTCGTTTTTGTACTCTGGGGAGCTTATGCACGCAAGAAGAAGGCCTTAGTTACCAATCCTCATCACTTGATTATCGAATCAGCCCATCCCAGTCCTTTGTCAGTTTATAGAGGATTTTGGGGTTCCAAGCCTTTTTCCAAGGCCAATGCATTCTTAAAAGAGACAGGACAAGAGCCAATCGATTGGCTTAGATAAGGAGAGAATATGCTTCAGTTAGCGACAATTTGCTACATTGATAATGGAAAAGAATTGCTCATGCTCCATCGCAATAAAAAGCCTAATGATGTCCATGAAGGAAAATGGATCGGTGTAGGTGGAAAGTTAGAACGGGGGGAAACTCCACAAGAATGTGCTGCCCGCGAGATTTTAGAAGAAACAGGATTGAAGGCTAAGCCAGTTCTTAAAGGTGTAATCACCTTTCCAGAGTTTACACCAGACCTTGACTGGTACACCTATGTATTTAAAGTAACTGAGTTCGAAGGTGAGTTGATTGACTGTAATGAAGGGACTTTAGAATGGGTTCCTTATGATGAGGTTTTAAGCAAACCAACCTGGGAAGGAGACCACACCTTCGTAGAGTGGCTTTTAGAAGATAAACCATTCTTTTCAGCTAAATTTGTCTATGATGGTGATAAATTATTGGACACTCAAGTGGATTTCTACGAATAAAGGAGTAAAGCGATGTTAGTAATCAAAAACGGCCGTGTAATGGATCCTAAGTCTGGTTTGGATCAAGTCAGTGATATTTTAGTTGAAAATGGAAAAATCGTTAAAATCGCTCCTCGAATCGATGTTGAGGGAGTTCAAGTAATAGATGCTACTGGTCTTGTGGTTGCGCCTGGCTTGGTGGATATCCATGTTCATTTCCGTGAACCTGGTCAAACTCATAAAGAAGACATTCATACGGGAGCACTAGCAGCAGCTGCAGGTGGATTTACAACTGTCGTTATGATGGCTAATACTAATCCAACTATCTCAGATGTTGAGACTTTGCAGGAAGTTCTTCAATCTGCGGCAAAGGAAAAGATCAACGTTAAATCTGTAGCAACAATTACCAAGAACTTTAATGGCCAAGATTTGACAGACTTTAAGGCTCTTTTAGAAGCTGGAGCCGTTGGTTTTTCAGATGATGGTATTCCTCTTGAAAGTAGTAAAGTAGTTAAAGAAGCATTTGAAACTGCAAAAAAACTTGGGACCTTTGTCTGCCTTCATGAGGAAGATCCAGGCTTGAATGGAATTCTCGGCTTTAATGAAAAGATTGCTAAAGAACACTTCCATATTTGTGGGGCAACAGGAGTAGCTGAGTATGCAATGATTGCCCGTGACGTGATGATTGCCTATGCAACCAAAGCCCATGTCCACATTCAGCACTTGTCTAAAGAAGAGAGTGTCAAAGTTGTGGAGTTTGCTCAAGGTCTAGGTGCTCAGGTTACAGCAGAAGTAGCTCCACAACATTTTTCTAAAACTGAAGCCTTGCTCTTAACCCAAGGAAGCAATGCAAAAATGAATCCACCTTTACGCTTGGAATCAGACCGCCTTGCTGTTATCGAAGGTCTTAAGTCAGGAGTTATTTCTGTCATTGCAACTGACCACGCGCCTCACCATGCTGATGAAAAGAATGTCGAGGATATCACTAAAGCTCCTTCAGGTATGACAGGACTGGAAACGTCCTTGTCACTTGGTTTAACCTACTTGGTTGAAGCTGGTCATTTGACCTTGATGGAATTGCTTGAAAAAATGACTCTTAATCCAGCTAAACTATATAACTTTGAAGCGGGTTATTTGGCTGAAAATGGACCTGCAGACATTACCATTTTTGATGATAAGGAAAACCGTATCATAGGATCACATTTTGCTTCTAAAGCATCTAACTCACCATTTATCGGTGAAGAGTTAAAAGGGCAGGTCAAATACACCATCTGTAAGGGCCAAATCGTTTATCAAGCAGAGTAGGAGCTTGAGGATGAATTATTTTCGTAAACTTAGAGATAGAAAAAGAAAGGCTTGTCACGGAGTGTTTTGTCCTGCTGCCAACCGTACTAAACTTCAATATGAAACCAAGGAAAAAGCCGACCACGCCGTAGACTATGATAATGGCGGCTTGGTTAGGAGCTATTATTGCGACACTTGTAATTGTTGGCACACGACATCAAAAGCTAGTAATCCACCATTAAGCTTGAAAAAATACGGCTTAAAGCTTTTTGGCTTGGATGAAAAGGAGTAGAAAGAGAAGGTATGTACTCAACTCAACATCTCAAAGATAAAATTATCTTATTTTTAAAAATATTCTTTCCGATATTGATTTACCAATTTGCTAATTATTCGGCCTCCTTTGTTGATACAACAATGACGGGTCAGTATAATACACTGGATCTGGCAGGAGTTTCCATAGCTACAAGCTTATGGAATCCTTTTTTCACCTTTCTGACAGGGATTGTATCAGCCTTAGTACCTATTATCGGACACCATTTGGGCCAAGGACAGAAGAAAAAGGTTGCTTCAGATTTTTATCAATTTATTTATCTATCTTTAGCCTTATCCCTTATTCTTTTTGTACTAGTCTTCTTTTTAGTACCAGTTATTTTGGGATATATGGGATTAGAGACAGCTGTAGCAAGTGTAGCAACCCGTTATTTGTGGCTACTAGCTATCGGTATTATCCCGCTCTTACTTTTCAGTGTGATACGTTCTCTACTTGATACACTCGGATTAACAAAATTATCTATGTATCTCATGCTTCTCTTGCTTCCTTTTAATAGTGGTTTCAACTATGTATTGATTTATGGTGCATTTGGAGTCCCTGAACTTGGAGGTGCAGGTGCAGGTCTCGGTACCTCACTTGCCTACTGGGTTTTGTTATTGATTTCTATCCTTGTCTTGTTAAAGAATAAAAAGCTTAAGGAATATCATCTAGAAGTACCAATGCCCTTGCGAATAGAAAAAATCAAAGAAGCTATTCGTCTTGGGTTACCAATTGGTGGAACTGTCTTTGCTGAAGTAGCCATTTTTTCAGTAGTCGGCTTGATTATGGCAAAGTTTTCATCTCTTATTATCGCAAGCCATCAGTCTGCCATGAACTTCTCAAATCTCATGTATGCCTTTCCTATGAGCATCTCAACAGCCATGGCTATTGTTGTTTCCTACGAAGTAGGGGCTAGACGCTTAAACGATGCTAAGCAATACATACTTATTGGACGTTTAACAGCTATGATTTTCGCGATTTTGACACTTAGTTTCCTTTATATTTATCGTGAAAATGTTGCTAGTCTCTATGGTCAAGATCCCGATTTCATTCAATTGACAGCTTCTTTTATGACCTATAGTTTGTTTTTCCAATTAGCTGATACCTTCGCAGCACCTCTGCAAGGAATTTTACGTGGCTACAAGGATACAGTTGTTCCCTTCTATCTTGGACTTCTCGGATACTGGGGTGTAGCCATTCCACTTGGATTAGTCCTAGATCATTGGACAGGATTAGCTGCCTATTCTTATTGGATTGGTTTAATTGTTAGTCTGGTGATTAGTGGTATCCTTTATCAGTGGCGTTTACAAGTTATTATGAAAACAATCAAATAATTTGATGAAAAAAACTGGAAAAACAGTTTGTGAAATAGTTATTTTATGTAAAGAGAAGTCTTGATTTCATTGACTTTTCTTTTTTTATATTGTGAAAAATTATCAAGCATAATCTTTGACTCTAGTTAACCTATCAGTTAGAATAGAACTATAAGAAATTAAACTTAGAAAGGCAAGATTATGTCAACTTTAGATAAAAATCTTTTGCTTGAGATGTTCCGTAAGATGGAAGAAATTCGTCGTATGGACTTAAAAATTGCTCAATTAGTAAAAAAAGGTAAAGTGCCAGGTATGACGCACTTTTCTGTTGGTGAGGAAGCTGCAAACGTTGGGGCTATGTTAGCTCTAAACGAAGACGACCTCATAACATCGAACCACCGTGGTCACGGACAAGCCATTGCTAAAGGAATCGACCTTAATGGTATGATGGCTGAAATCCTTGGTAAGTATACTGGAACTTGTAAAGGTAAAGGTGGATCAATGCACATCGCCGACCTAGATGCGGGTAACCTTGGTGCTAACGGTATTGTAGGTGGTGGTATGGGAATCGCAGTAGGTGCAGCCCTTACTCAACAAATGAAAAACACTGGTAAAATCGTTGTCTGCTTCTTTGGTGATGGAGCGACTAATGAAGGTGTATTCCACGAAGCTGTTAATATGGCTTCAATTTGGAATCTTCCAGTTATTTTCTACTGTATCAATAACGGTTATGGAATCTCTGCCGATATTAAGAAAATGACAAATGTCAAGCATATCCATGAGCGTAGTGCTGCTTACGGTATTCCAGGAATGTTTATCGAAGACGGTAATAACGTTATCGATGTCTACGAAGGATTTAAGAAAGCAGTTGACCATGTTCGTTCTGGTAAAGGTACTGTCTTGATCGAAAGTGTAACTTACCGTTGGCTTGGTCACTCATCATCAGACCCTGGTAAATATCGTACACGTGAAGAAGTCGATGAGTGGAAAGAAAAAGATCCAATCGAAAACCTTCGCAAGTACCTTGTTGAGAATAAAATTGCTAGTGCAGAAGAACTCGAAGAAATTCAAGCGCAAGTTAAGGAAGCAGTGGAAGCATCTGTTAAGTTTGCAGAAGAAAGCCCATTCCCTCCACTAGAATCAGCTTTTGAAGATATTTACGCAGACTAAGGAGAAGTAGAGAAATATGGAAACAAAATTAATGTCTTTCCGCGATACCATTATCCTTGCAATGTCTGAGGAAATGAGTCGCGACGAAAATGTACTCTTGATGGGTGAAGATGTCGGTGTCTTTGGTGGAGACTTTGGTACGTCTGTAGGTATGCTTGAGGAATTTGGACCAGAACGTGTACGTGACTGTCCGATTTCAGAAGCAGCTATTTCTGGAGCAGCTGCTGGTGCTGCTATGACTGGACTTCGCCCAATCGTTGACATGACTTTCATGGACTTTTCTGTTATTGCCATGGATAATATCGTCAACCAAGCAGCTAAAACTCGTTACATGTTTGGTGGTAAAGGTCAAGTACCAATTACAATCCGCTGTGCCGCTGGTAACGGAGTAGGTTCTGCAGCACAACACTCACAATCATTGGAATCTTGGTTCACTCATATCCCAGGATTGAAGGTTGTAGCTCCAGGTACACCAGCTGATATGAAGGGACTTCTTAAGTCTTCTATCCGTGACAACAACCCTGTTATCATTCTTGAATATAAATCAGAATTTAACCAAAAAGGTGAAGTTCCTGTTGATCCAGACTATACTATCCCACTTGGTGTCGGAGAAATCAAACGCGAAGGAACTGATGTAACAGTAGTAACATACGGTAAAATGCTTCGTCGTGTCATGCAAGCTGCTGAAGAATTGGCTGAAGAAGGCATCTCAGTAGAAGTAGTAGACCCACGTACTTTGGTTCCACTTGATAAAGACATCATCATTAACTCAGTTAAGAAGACTGGAAAAGTAGTTCTTGTCAACGATGCCCACAAGACAAGTGGTTTTATCGGTGAAATTTCAGCTATTATCTCAGAATCAGAAGCATTCGATTATTTAGATGCACCTATTCGCCGTTGTGCAGGGGAAGATGTACCGATGCCTTACGCACAAAATCTTGAAAATGCAATGATTCCAACAGTTGAAAGCATCAAAGATGCAATCCGTAAAACTCACAACAAACAATAATACATAAAATAAATTATGTAAATAAAACTTATTTGAGATACTTTTTGTATCCAAGTAAGTTGAAAAGTTGCGACAGGAGAGAGTCGGTTCGATAATAACCGACGAACGACTTAGTAAGTCTACTAGGTTGACCGCCTAACAGCGGCAACCGTAGTAACTTGAGATACGTTTCGTATCCAAGTTACTTGTAGAGTTGAACTCGGGCTAAAGTCTGTGTGAAAAAGATAAACTTTCCTAGAAACTAAAGTTTCTTCGTCTAGTTTCCTATTTTCACTTTGACTTTTAACGCCTTTTGCATCATAAATAGAATAGGAGAGGTCATGGCTGATGATAAGCTAAGAGCGACTCCTGCAGCTAGAAAATTAGCGGATGATTTAGGAATTAATCTCTACGATATTTCTGGCTCAGGCGCAAACGGTCGTGTCCACAAAGAAGACGTGGAAACATTTAAAGACACTAACGTGGTTCGCATTTCACCACTCGCAAAACGAATTGCATTAGAGCATAATATTGCTTGGCAGGAAATCCAAGGAACTGGTCATCGTGGTAAGATTATGAAGAAGGATGTTTTAGCTTTCCTTCCGGAAAATATTGAAAACGAAACAATCAAGTCACCTGCTCAAATCGAGAAAGTAGAAGAAGTTCCAGATAACGTAACTCCTTATGGTGAAATCGAGCGTATTCCAATGACACCAATGCGTAAGGTTATTGCTCAACGTATGGTTGAGTCATATTTGACTGCCCCAACCTTTACGCTTAACTACGATGTTGATATGTCTGAAATGCTTGCCCTTCGTAAGAAAGTCCTTGATCCAATCATGGAAGCAACTGGTAAGAAAATTACTGTTACAGACTTGCTTTCACTTGCGGTTGTTAAGACTCTTATGAAACATCCATACATCAACGCTTCATTAACTGAAGATGGTAAGACAATTATCACTCACAACTATGTCAACCTTGCGATGGCAGTTGGAATGGATAATGGTTTGATGACGCCAGTTGTTTATAATGCTGAAAAAATGAGTTTGTCTGAGTTGGTAGTTGCCTTCAAAGATGTTATCGGACGTACCTTGGATGGTAAACTAGCTCCTAGCGAATTGCAAAATTCAACCTTCACCATCAGTAACTTGGGAATGTTTGGCGTTCAATCATTCGGTCCAATCATTAACCAACCGAACTCAGCAATCCTTGGGGTTAGCTCAACAATTGAGAAACCTGTTGTAGTAAATGGTGAAATCGTGATTCGTCCAATTATGAGTCTTGGTTTAACAATTGACCACCGTGTCGTAGATGGTATGGCTGGTGCTAAGTTTATGAAAGACTTGAAAGCTTTAATTGAAAACCCAATCTCAATGTTGGTTTAGAGAATTTATTTTTAGAAATATAGATAAAGGAAGTAAGATATGGCCTTAGAAGTAATTATGCCAAAAGCCGGCGTGGATATGACAGAAGGACAAATCGTCCAATGGAATAAAAAAGTCGGAGAATTTGTAAAAGAAGGAGAAATCCTTTTGGAAATCATGACTGACAAAGTCAGCATGGAATTGGAAGCAGAAGAAGACGGTTACTTGATCGCTATCCTGAAAGGGGACGGCGAGACTGTTCCTGTTACTGAAGTTATCGGTTATCTTGGTGAAGAAGGGGAAAATATCCCAACAGCTGGAGCAGCTGCACCAGAAGCTAGCCCAGCACCTGCAGCAAGTGCTTCAAACGATGACGGTAAGAGCGATGATGCTTATGATATCGTTGTTATTGGTGGTGGACCTGCTGGTTATGTATCTGCTATTAAAGCAGCTCAATTAGGTGGTAAGGTTGCTCTTGTTGAGAAATCTGAACTTGGTGGAACATGCTTAAACCGTGGATGTATCCCAACTAAGACTTACCTTCACAACGCCGAAATTATCGAAAATATCGGTCATGCAGCAAATCGTGGTATCGTAATTGAAAATCCTAATTTCACAGTTGATATGGAGAAACTTTTAGAAACAAAATCTAAAGTTGTCAATACCCTTGTAGGTGGTGTTGCAGGACTTCTTCGAAGCTATGGAGTTGATGTTCATAAAGGTATCGGTACTATTACTAAAGATAAGAATGTCTTGGTAAATGGTTCTGAATTGCTTGAAACTAAGAAGATCATCCTTGCTGGTGGTTCAAAAGTAAGTAAAATCAACGTTCCTGGTATGGAATCATCTCTTGTGATGACTAGTGATGACATCCTTGAAATGAACGAAGTTCCAGAAAGTCTTGTGATCATTGGTGGCGGTGTTGTCGGAATCGAACTTGGACAAGCCTTCATGACATTTGGTTCAAAAGTTACTGTTATCGAAATGATGGATCGTATTGTACCAGCAATGGATGCAGAAGTCTCTAAAAACCTTCGCTTGATTCTTGAACGTAAAGGTATGACTATCTTGACAGATACTAAACTTCAAGAAATCATCGAAGAAGATGGCAAACTTCGTATCAAGGTTGAAGGAAAAGATGATGTTATTGCAAACAAAGCTCTTCTTTCGATCGGTCGTGTTCCAGACCTTGAAGGTATCGGTGATGTTGAATTTGAATTAGAACGTGGTCGTATCAAGGTTAACGAATACATGGAAACTTCTGTTCCAGGTATCTATGCACCAGGTGATATCAACGGTACTAAGATGTTGGCTCACGCTGCCTTCCGTATGGGTGAAGTTGCGGCTGAAAATGCACTTAAAGGAAATCACGTTGTTGCCAAATTGAACTTGACTCCTGCAGCTATCTATACACTTCCAGAAGTAGCAGCAGTTGGCTTGACTGAAGAACAAGCTCGTGAAAAGTATGATGTCCAAATCGGTAAATTCAACTTTGCCGCAAACGGACGTGCAATTGCATCAGATGCTGCTCAAGGATTTGTTAAAGTCATTGCAGACAAGAAATATGGTGAAATCCTTGGTGTTCATATCATTGGTCCTGCTGCTGCAGAGTTGATCAACGAAGCGTCAAGTATCATCGAAATGGAAATCACTGTTGAAGAAATGCTTAAGACAATCCACGGACACCCAACATACTCTGAAGTTATGTATGAAGCATTTGCTGATGTTCTTGGAATGGCTATCCATTCACCTAAGAAAAAATAAAAATAGATAGACTAGACTGGAATTATTTTCCAGTCTCTATCGTATTAGAAGGTATCTTATGAAATACATTATCAATCATTCAAACGACACTGCCTTTAATATTGCTTTAGAGGAGTACGCTTTTAAGCATCTTCTTGATGAAGATCAAATCTTCCTTCTTTGGATCAACAAACCATCAATCATTGTGGGACGTCACCAAAACACGGTCGAAGAAATTAACCGTGACTATGTACGCGAAAACGGTATTGAAGTAGTCCGTCGGATCAGTGGTGGTGGAGCTGTTTACCATGATTTGAACAACCTTAACTATACTATCATTTCTAAAGAAGATGAAAACAAGGCCTTTGACTTCAAGAGCTTCTCAACTCCAGTCATCAACACTTTAGCTCAACTTGGTGTTAAAGCTGAATTTACAGGCCGTAATGACTTAGAGATTGATGGCAAGAAATTCTGTGGCAATGCCCAAGCCTATATCAATGGCCGTATCATGCACCATGGTTGTCTACTTTTTGACGTTGATTTATCTGTCCTTGCTAACGCGCTTAAGGTATCTAAAGATAAGTTCGAGTCTAAAGGAGTTAAATCAGTCCGTGCTCGTGTAACTAATATTATCGATGAATTGCCAGAAAAAATCACTGTTGAAGAATTCCGTGACTTACTTTTGGAATACATGAAAAAAGAATACCCTGAGATGACTGAGTATGTATTCTCAGATGAAGAATTGGCTGAAATCAATCGCATCAAAGAAACTAAGTTTGGAACTTGGGACTGGAACTATGGGAAATCACCAGAGTATAACGTCCGTCGTGGAACTAAATTCCCAAGCGGTAAGGTTGAAATTTTTGCTAACGTTATCGAGTCAAAAATTCAAGACATTAAGATTTATGGTGACTTCTTTGGTATCGAAGATGTTGCAGCAGTAGAAGATGTCCTTCGTGGTGTCAAATACGAACGTGAAGATGTCCACAAAGCCCTTCAAACCATTAACCTAGGTCGTTACTTTGCAGGGATCACCGCAGAAGAAATTGCTGAGGCTGTGGTGGAATAAATAAAAAGAAGTTGGAATTCCCAACTTCTTTATTTTGGAATATTATTTACATAATTTATATTATGTTAGAAATCATAAGCTATCCAAAGCATTTTTTTGTTCGTCATTGACAATATGGGTATACAAGTCAGTAACTTGTGTGCTGGCATGTCCCAGTTGATGGCTGACCAAAACCTGCGACTTGGTTGCATCATAGAGACGTGTTGCAAGCGTATGGCGTAGTTTGTGGGGAGTTACCCGAACTTTGAAGTCTTCCGAATACTTGGCGACCATTTTTTCAACACTAGAAGCATCGATACGGTTTGGAACACCTCTATACATAGTTAGAAAGAGGGCTGTATCAGTCTTTTCTGTCTTATAACGTTTGTCACGAATGGCAAGATATTGCTCTAAATAGGGTTTAGCAAAGGCAGCAACATTAACTGAGTCTCTTTTTCCACCTTTTCGAGTGACGTCAATCACCATCATCTTAAGATTGAGATCTCGAAGATCCAGGTTAACTGCCTCAGAGAGACGGACACCAGAGGCAAGAAGGAGTGCAATGATGGCTAAATCTCGCTCCTTATTCTTGTTAAAGGACGATAAGGCTCGATTTGAGAGAGTTTTAGGGTATTCCTCATCTATATAATTCAAAAATCCCTCTGTTTCATCACCTAAAAATAGCTTTTGCTTGATATTTTCAGCTCGCGCAGCCAAGGTTTCTTTCTTTTTCTTGGTTGCAACCTTCTTCATGACATTGCGGTAGAAATAAGGTTCACCTTGTTCATTTTCAACCTCCTCAGTCAAATACTTATAAAGACTAGAAAGTGCAGAAAGGGTACGGTTAATGGTTGTTTGAGATACACCATTTTTCGTCGTATTGGCATTGAGCAGAGGACGTTCACGCAAGTAAAGGATAAAGGATTCCATGTCTTTCTTGGTCATGTGCTCTAGAACCTCTAAAGGGATATTAGCCATGGTGTCAGCATCTGATATACCAGATTCTAAGACCCAGGTGAAAAATCGATCGTATTCCTTTAAGTATTCGTATAAGGTCGTAAAACTATATGGAACGGCCAGTTTTGATTGGTAATATTCTAAGACGTACCAAGGCATGACTTGTTTGAGTTTATCAATCCGTTCTAATAAGATCTTGCGTTTCATGTTTTTCTCCAAATCTTTCTATACTAGTAGTATAGCATAGCTAGCTATATTTTTCAAGAAAATTATAGTTTTTCGGAAAGATGTTATAGGAGATATAGTGGAATGAAAAATTCAATCACTAATTCAAACAATCAATCATGCAGACTGTCTTTAAAACTTTTCTAAAGGACAAAGACCAAGATTGTCAACGCCCTTCGATTACTTTATTCCAACGCAAAATTGGAAGCGACTAATAATCTCATTAAACTCATCAGGCGTAATGCCTTTGCTTTTCTAAACTTTGACAACTTTAAGAAACGGATTTTAATCGCTCTGAATATAAAAATAGAGAGGACAACGATCGTCCTCTCCAGATCTTAGCTTTTCTTCCACCCACTACAGTTGACAAAGAGACAAACTTTATTGGACATAATTTGAAAAAATTTATCGAATTTATATTATGAATAATTAATAATAAAATCTTCGAATTCCTTCGGTGTAAAGGTTCTAACTTCATCTACACACAATTTTTCTAAAACATCCATTCCAAAATTATGAAAACGAGTTTGACTAATTTGTGAAAAACTTTGAAGTAGACTAGTAAAACCGGGATTATCTAGACTATCAGGTATAATACAACTATTTTTATCTTCATTATATACTAGAATAAAATAACAATTTTCTCTAAAAAATTCGGGATTTTTAGAAAAAATTTCACAACATGCAGTTATTGAATCTTTAACTTTTGTCCTGATAAGTTCTAATTTTAATTTTGCAATTTCAATGTTTAAACGATTTATTCTGCGTCTTTGATGATTACCGCTTTGATTTCTTTCTGGAACTTCAATTCTACCATTTTTAAACTCAATAAAAAAAATTTTATTTAATTTCTCTGAAAAAATCACTGAATCTACTGACTTTAAGCTTTTATCTGTAATTCCAAAAGAACGAACGTGCTCTTTCATTACATCATCAAAATTAATTGCAGAATTAGAATGTATAGAGTAATTTTCATCAATTAAATATACATTATTACGACTATCAAATGAAATATCTCTGAAGTTTGAAATATTATTTGTAAAAATACTATTATTTAATAAATTTTTCATAACTTAAATAAATCTCTCATTTTCAATTTTCTGAAATGGCTCTGCTAATATTTTATAAATCTCTGAAACATTTCCAGTAACATCTTCAAATTCCGATAAATCATTTTCTATCTTCGCTAAATAATATTTAGTTTTGGAATCAATTGCATATTTTGTCGAGTAAACTTCAATTGCTCTTACAAAATATGGACTGTGTGAATTTATAAGGAAATTTAGATTCATATATTTTTGCATTAATACTATGATCTCAGCTAAAACTAGTTGCCATTCAGGATGTAGATGAACTTCTGGTTCATCTAGAATTACTGGTGAGTTTGGTTCAATTGTACCATTTTCTATCAATTTCTTTAATAAATAAAAAGTTTTCATACCCGAGGATAGATTATCTATACTTAACACTTTTTTATCTTCATTACCTCTGTTATATGAGTATATAATGCCAGTGCTATTTTCATCTAATATCTTTTCAATTTTATCATAAATAATTTGAATGTCTTCTTTGATAATAATTTTATCTATTGGATTCTCTGATTCTTTCTTATTATACTGGCTCAAAATAACCTGTCTATGAGTTCGATTGGTTTCTGAATCGCTTCTAAACATTCTAAAATCTGTTTGATTGATTGTATCTATTATAAATGGATCGTCAATATAAATTGGCTTAAAGTTTAGACTAAAAAAGTTTGGTATGTTAATAAGTTTGTCATTTTGGAAATAAGTTTCAATCTGTTCATCTTTAATTTTTAGCTTTATCGAACCAATCTCATGTTTAGAATTTACATTATTTATGTTAGATGAAAATTCTGATTCGAAATAATTATTGGTTTCTTCGAACAGCATCTGTTGCATTGTTGATTGGTTTATTTTATATATATCCAAAATCAACTTTTGAAAATTTGATTCAGACAATTGTTCATTTAAACTATATAGGTTAAAAACTTTTTTAATATCTTCTTCTGTCTGAGCTGAAATAAGTTTTAAAACAACTATATTAAGGTCTATAGGATTTTCGTTAAAAAAGAAAATGTCCAAATAATTATCTAGATCTAATATTTTACTTTTAATTGCTCGTTCTTTATATGATCTATACGTCTGTGTAATTTTAAAAAATGAATTAAAGATAGCGAATAATGATTTGCTTACTGTGCTTTTTCCTGTTGAGTTTTTACCAGCGATAATAGTAAGCCCGTCAATTATTATATCTGAGTGGTGAATTTTTCCAATTTTTTCAATGCTGATTTTCATTATTTTCTCCATAAATTCTTTTCACTTTGAATTCATTATACCATAAAAACATTAATTTAATTAAATTTATGGAGAAAATAATGCTCTTTATTCTTCAATAGCTATCTTTCCTTTACAATTCTATGTAGAAAGGCTTTTTTACTGCTAGGCATCTCTTTGGGAATTATAATAAACCGCAATGACAGTCATCTATTGCAACAATAAGTATTTTTTAAAAGATGGTAAAATATCCTTATTTTTCAGCGTTATTTTTGCCAAGCCACATCTTTTATATTCTTTATCTTTATCTTCCTTTATATTAATGAGGATACCTTCGTATTTTTCATTACACTTTTCTTTAATGAATTCAAAATCACCATAAAACTTATGTAGAACATAAAGTATTTTCATTATGATGTAGGTCCTCCTTGGAATTTTCTTAATGCGGTTTTTGCATAACCTAAATTATGTAAAAACTCTTACAACAACAAATCTTTCACTTTTCCAATTTCACTTTTTGGAATCACGAGATGAATCATATCCCCTAGATACATCCTTGTAGATCCATTAACTGTCTTACTTTTCCCATTATGTACTTGGGTTGTGATAAGTACGTTATGAGGTAAATTGAGTTCATGTACTTGCTTACCAGCTATTTTATCTGATACTGGAATTTCAATTAGGGTAACTTCTCCATCATCAGTTGCTGATTCAGGTAGCATTTTTTCTAGCATGGCTTCATAGACGGGTGCCCCTTTAAGCAGATCCATAACAATATAGGCAACTAGGGTCACCATCCCTAAAGGCATGAGATTGCGGATGTCACCAACCATTTCCGTCACAAGAATCATAGCTGTCAAAGGTGCTTTTGAGATAGCTCCAAAATAACCGCTCATTCCAAGAATCACAAAGATAGGGAATTGCTGCTGTGTAACGAGGCCAAGATTGACACAAATAACACCTACCAGGGCACCAAGTAAGGAGCCTAAAGCTAAAATTGGCAAGAAAATACCACCTGGCAGTCCACTACCATAACTAATCATACTCCAGATAAAGCGAATAATAAAGTAAGCCAAGAGAATTTGAAAACTAAAATTCTGTTCTGTTAAGGATAAGACAACCTGATTGCCTCCACCAAGTATCTGTGGCAGGAAGATTCCTACTGGGATGATAAGAAGAAAGGCTAGAATAGGATAATAGGCCTTATCCATATAAATTTTTTGGCCAATCCAATCATATACTTTTCCAACGCTAAGAACGGCTTTTCCATAGAGAAAACCTGAGAGTCCTAGAAAAATTCCCATCACCAGATAAATCCAATATTGGCTCAAGTCCATGAGAGGGATATTGTCCGGCATATCAAGTACAGGTGTTAAGCCAAAGATGAGAAGGGAAACAAAGTTTGCTACAAGACTAGCAGCCAAGGTAGAAACCCAGAAGAATCGTGAAAAATGGTGATAGACTTCTTCTACTACAAATAATAACCCCGCAATCGGTGCATTAAAGGCTGCAGCAAGTCCAGCAGCAGCTCCGCTAGCAATCAAAGATCTCTCCTCAACAGGACTAGACTTAAGCCATTTTGCAATTCCTTTTCCTCCAACGGCTCCTAGCTGAATACTGGGACCTTCACGCCCTAACATGAGCCCACTCGCTATGGCCAAGATACCTAGAATGTATTTCTTCCAGAGGACACTCCACCAGTTGAGAGACATGAGACCTTTTAACTCCGCTTCAACTTGAGGAATACCAGAACCTTTGATATCTTTTTCTGAGCGTGTTAATTTGGCACTAAGTAAGCAAATGAGGATATAAAACAATAAAATGATCAATAGATTCCGTATCAGATTCTCTTGGTCTTGATAAAATCCTTGAACGATATGAAAGCCTTTTTCGATCAAAAATCGAAATGATCCTACAATAAGTCCTACGACTAATCCAACAATAATACCTCGCCCTACTTGAGCTAAGATCGTACTGGACGCGAAGGCAAATTCTTTCTTAGAACTAAGTATTTCCGACTGTTCCTCCATAATTCTCTCCTTTAATTATCTTTTACTAGTTTCTGAAACGATCGTTTTTATCGGTTCAAAACTGGTGCGATGAATAGGTGTGACACTGTGCTTTTCAATTCCTTCTAGATGCTTAGCAGTTCCATAGCCAGCATTTTGAGCAAAATCATAGCCTGGAAATTCTTCGTCATAGTTAGCCATGATCTTATCTCTTGTAACCTTCGCAACGATAGATGCTGCTGCAATAGATAAGGAGTTGGCATCCCCTTTGATGATGGATGTTTGAGAAATCGGCAAATCCAATTTCATAGCATCAATCAAAAGATGTTCTGGCTGAGGTTCAAGTTGAGAGATAGCTTCCTTCATGGCTAGTTTCGTCGCTTCGTAGATATTGACTTGATCAATGACATGATTATCCATAATTCCAATAGCAATCGCTAAAGCATTGTCCTTAACGGCTTGAAAAATCTCTTGATGTTTTTTCTTTGGAATCTTTTTACTGTCATTCAAGCCTTTTATTTTACAATTTTTGGGCAGAATGACTGCTGCAGCAACAACAGGACCAGCTAAGGGACCTCTACCAACTTCATCAACTCCAGCAATGAAGCTTATTCCATTTTCGTAAAGCTCTTTTTCATAGCTAAGCATAGCCTCTAAGCGGAGATTTTCATCAATTTCTGCTTGAATAGCTTTTTTACGCTTTTGAATTTCCTTTTGTACGCCAGTTCGTGGGTCTTTTTCAAATTCCTTAAACAAGGGACTTTCAAGTTCAGTTATCCTTGCTAATTCTTCTTTTATTTCTTTAATCGTTGCCATTGAGATCATCCAATGTATCTAATGTGTAATTACCAAGTTTTCCATCACGAACTTCTTTGACAAAGAGATTGTAAAAACGATCGTAATCATCACGGAAACCAAGGATACGAGTCATGTCCATGATAATTTCAGGAGCTTCATCGTCCAGATTCATTTGTTTAAAACGTTCTTGAAGCTTATCGGGATAATGGGTTTTAAAGTAATTAAGACCGAAAATCGTCACTTCATCCATCGGAAGCAATTGGTCTTTGATAGCTCCAGTCAATGCAAGTTTAAGAGCGACAGTTTCATCTTCGAATTTCGGCCAGAGAATCCCCGGAGTGTCCAAGATTTCAAGGTCCTTATTGGTTTTAAGCCATTGTTGCCCCTTGGTGACACCTGGTTTGTTACCAACTACAGCAATTTTCTTACCAGCTAATCGGTTCATCAATGTAGATTTTCCAGCGTTTGGAATCCCGATAATCATAGTTCGCAAAGTTTCGATTTGTATACCACGTTCTTTTTGACGAGCAATCTTATCTGCCATAAGCTTTTTGGCTGCATCTGTCACAACTTTAACTGTAACCTGCTCTTTGGAGTTAATAGCTAGGGTTTGAATCCCTTGTGATTCAAAGTGCTGACGCCATTCTTTCGTTTGAACTGGGTCTGCTAGATCTGCCTTGTTTAAAATCAGGAGCCTTGGTTTATCTCCTACAATTTTAGTTAGCATCGGATTTTGACTAGACAAGGGCAAGCGGGCATCCACCAAAATCGTCACAAAATCAACAAATTTTAAATTTTCCTGAACCTGTCTTCTTGCCTTGGACATGTGGCCAGGAAACCATTGAATAATAGCCATAATGTAAAATTCCTTTCTCAGATTGGATTTTATCTATTTTTTTATTTTCTCGAGTAAGCAATAGATAGCTTTTTTTCTAAAAATAAATCACTAACTTCTATTATATCATGATTTCTCCTATTTGACTCTCTATTCAGTCTATTGGTTCCTCTAAAACGATTGAAAAATAATAGTGTTTACCATGATTTTTTACATAGTTGCTGATATACTTTTCTGTTTGAAAAATGGATTTACTGCTATCAATAGTTGGATCTTGTTTCTCGTAATACCAATGATCATAAGTATGTGTCAATTGGCCATTCTTGTAGCAAAAGACATCCCCACCTAGTATAATTTGATTATTGGCTTTGAGATTATCAAGTAAGTCTGGGATTACTGAATAATCATAAGCGTATGCATCAATCCCTAAGTCACGTAGATCAATTCCTCTTTTATTTGTATTCTCGAAATTCTGCTTCATAAAGTTCATTTTTCAAGTTTCTCTTGATAAGCAAAATCGATAACCACTATTACAGTCGTTATCGATTTTAATGAATTTTAATCTTTTTCACCAAGCTTGCTGTTAATTGACATCATGATGCTTGCAATTTTTTCTCCCCAATATGGATCTGAAGCATAGAGGACATTCATACCTGATGCTTTATTTCCAAGGTATGTTCTGCCATTATCGATGTAATTTTCGCGAATCCACTTAGCTGCGCCTAAGATACCCTTGTCAACATCGTCAAAGCTTTTTGCTGAATCATATGGTGTTGTATCATAAGCAGCGATACCGAAGAAGTTGTTTTTATCCTTAGCAATTTGGCTACGTCCCCATGAACTTTCTAGGGCACTATGAGCGATTAGATAGAGAGCGTTAATATGATAGCGTTCTTCAGCTTCTTTAAAGATTGCTCCTTTACCTGCTAAACGACTTCCTTTGATATTCATAAGAGAATAGACTTTATCTAATTCTTCAGCTGTGTAATTGCTTGGTTTTCTTAAATCTCTAAATAAGAAAGGATTTTCAACTGTAAAGTTTTCAAAGTTAATACCATCAGCTGAATAGTATTTTTTACCAATAGTCATTGATGAACTATGTGGTGCAACTCGAATACTAACATAAGGTGATAACTCATGGTAGAGATAACGACCATCAGTAGTATAATGAGGAATGAAGTCACTATCTGAGCTGACCGCTACTAGATCACTCTTGTTCATATATCCTGAAAGTCCTGATATTTTGACTGGAAGTCGACCGTCTTTGGCTTCAGCTCCATCAATCGCTACAATACTTCCTTGCGAAATATAGCTGAGTTTCTCACCAGAAGCGCTATATACATTTGCTGTTATTGGTTTTACTTTATAGTATGCTGCTAGATCAGAAATCCATTTTCCATTGCTTTGGAATGAATAGTCTTTACCTTTGATTTTGAAAGTCCCTGTTACATATACCCCATCCTCTTTGAGGTAATACCAAGCATCATAGTTCTTATCAAAAATCCATTCATTCTTAGCCATATAGCCACCAGATTTTAGATAGTAAGCACCCTGCCATTGATTTTCAGCATAGGCGCCGTCCGACTTGAGGTAGAACCAGCTATTATATTTCTTATCAAAGATCCATTCGTTCTCAGCCATAGCTCCACTATCCTTGAGATAGTATTTATCTTTCCAAGTGCTACTTTCCATAACACCTTCGGTATCAAAGTGATACCAGCTATTTTTTATTTTTTCCCATTTGTTTCGTGTGATTTTACCAGATGCTTCGGCGTAATACTGCTTATCTGCAATTTTTACCCATTCATTTTCAGCCATAACTCCACTAGTCTTGATAAGATAATCGTTATAGATGGTCTGACTTAACATGATACCTCTATCATCAAAACGATACCAGGCTTCTGCTATTTTCTCCCACTTGTCGCGAATAATTTTTCCTGATTCTGTAGCATAATACCACTTATCCTCAAGTTTTAACCAGGCATTTTCCACCATAGCTCCACTACTTTTGAGAAGATAATCATTATAAATAGTATTGCTTAACATTGTGCCAGATTCATCAAATCGATACCAAACACCGGCTATCTTTTTCCAAGTATTACGAGTAACTTTCCCATCTTCATTGGCATAGTACCATTTATCAGCAATTTTTACCCAAGAAGATTCTGCCATAGCACCGCTATTATTCAGTAGATAATCATTAAAGATAGTATTACTAAGCATGATACCACCTTGATTAAAATAGTACCAGACTCCAGCTATTTTTTTCCAACTATTACGAGTAATTTTCCCATCTTCATTACCGAAGTACCATTTATCAGCAATTTTTACCCAGCTATTTTCAGCCAAGGCTCCGCTTGATTTGAATAGATAGTCATCGTAAACAGCATTACTGATCATGATACCATTTTCATTGAATCGATACCAAACACCGGCTATCTTTTTCCAATTATTACGAGTAACTTTCCCGTCCTCAGTGGCATAATACCACTGGTTGTCAATTTTTACCCAAGAAGATTCTGCCAAAGCACCGCTATTATTCAATAGGTAATCATTAAAGATAGTGTTACTAAGCATGATGCCATCTTGATTGAAATAGTACCAAACACCGGCTATCTTTTTCCAATTCGAAACTGGCTGATTATTCTCATAATAACGCCATTGGTTATTTTTTTTTTGCCAACCTTCTTTGTTAACTACCTCTACTACTGCTTCTTTTGAAGGTTGTTCTTTGGTCTCTGGAGTTTGAGAAGTTGCTTTTTCAGCTTCGCTTTGATTTTTCTTCTCATTGTTGACTGTATTCGTAGCAATCTTTTCTGATGATTGAACATTATTGGTAGCTTGAGAATCCTCGGCATAGACGGTCGTTTTTGCAAAACCTGCCATAGAGAGGGCAATCGTACTTGCCAGCAATACTTTTTTCATTCTTTTCTCCTTGCAAATACCTAGATTTGGATTTGTTTTTTTAAATATTGTATTGAAAACGGTATTTATACATTATATTATACAATATTATTTTAAATTAGAAAGTAGTAACTTAAATTAGAAAGAAACTTGTAATATTTCTACAATATTTTAGAAATAAAAGGCATAAAAAGTAGTCGAACATCCGCTGAACGACTACTTTTTTAATAACATTATGCCTGCCCATAGACTTCTTTGCGTTTTGTTTTAGTTACTTTGCTAGTACTCTTCCAAAGGTTTGGATTGATGAAAATAGTGACAATCGCTAGTATTGCAAAATCAATCCCAACATACCAGTAGGGTCTATCCAAGGTTGTAGAGCGTCCTGAAAGATTGACAATCCCGCGGAAAAGTGTACCTGCTGTAATAATCGCTACTGCCGAATTCCATAGATTTAGACTAATACGAGAGAAATGAGGGAGAACCTTGAGAAAGATTGCTAGTAGAATCCCCCCTACAAGAGGTGCTGCAAATAAATAGTGCATATGAACAGAAGTTTCTCCAAAACTAAAAGCTTCATAAATTCTAGAAAATGCAAAGAAGAAAATAGTGATTAGTGTATAAGAAATGACTGTTTTTTTAAACCGTTTCTCGCTGGGATTAATAACCGATGTAGACAATGTCACTCACCGCCCTTTCTGAAATTTTGTTTCCTCCAGTCGTTGGTTTATTGATAACCTGACCGTTGAAGTAAAGTGTAGATGCTCCACCACCATCAAGGTTGTAGGCTGTTTTTGCACCATAGGATTTCATAACTTCAGCTAGCTGGTACAAAGAGAGACCTTCACTTTCAGAAGTACGTCCGTCTGAAACAACGATGATATAGTGGTTTTCATCGATCATACCAATCGCTGAACGAGGATTTGAAGCCATTGCTTGTCCTACTTCTGTATTGGTATCAACTGCAATTTCACCATTTTCGACCAAGGCTGGTCCAAAAGCCAAGAGATTGACGACACCGTCATTTACTAGTTGCTCAGCTGAGATCTGATCTTCGTAAATAATCTTAAAAGAGCCGTCTTTATAAATAGCTAAGTCGCCATTACTAGAATCTTCACGAACAGTATCACGATAAACAACGCCATTACGGATAACATAACCTGTAGAGTTAGCACCATAGTAGTCCCCGTTTACTGCTAAAATGGCATTGTTGTCAGCTGCGGTTACAGAGGTTTTTGCAGTTACGTTAGTTCCATAAGCATTTTGAGCAAAGGCAGTTTTAAGATAATCTGATGAGCTCAGAGTAATATCAGCAACGTAGACTTGTGTATTATTGACCGTCGTTTCAGACAAATTGACGGAAATATTGTCATCTTTATAACTAGAGTCAGTGACAGTAGCTGTCTTAGCAGCTTGACTTGCTGCTGCAGCATTGGAACTTGTGCTAGTTGTGGCAACTGTCGAGATCGTTTCAGCAAGGACAAAGGTCTTTAGCATGGAATAACTAAAGGATCCTGTCAAGAGTATGCCAAGAACTGAGGCGTAAGCATAGCGTTTCTTTAAAAATTTCATAATACAGTTGATGTCCTTTCCTTAAAGATGAATTTCTTCTGCACTGTCCAAGAGACAGCGAAGAGAAGGATGCCGACGATAACTTTGGCAATCAGAAGGTTGATACCAAAGACTGTAAAGAAGAGACGAATCAGTAGCGTGTCTAAGACAAAGAGTCCGACTGCTAGACCAAAGTAACCCATCCCTGTTTTCACAAGGCTATCGTCATTTTTAAAGACTAGTTTCTTATTTGTAGAATAGTTGAAAATAGAGCTAGTTACACGAGCTACTCCGTTTGCTAGAAAGATTCGTAGACTCGTCGGAACTGTCGGCAAAATCAAGATTGCTAGGGCGTAAACGACATAGTCTACAAGAAAGCTACTGAGAGATGATAAGGCAAATTTAAAGATATTTTTATAAATCATGAGCCCGTCTTGGATTGGACGGAAGTGTGAAGCCTCATTATCGTTGATATAGACAGTTTCAATAGGAACTTCTAAAATCTCGTATTCTATCGTTGCTTCGAGCAACATATTCATTTCATATTCATAACGTTGGCCTTCAATCTTAAGCATAAACGGTATCAAGTTTGTAGTAAAAGCACGAAGACCTGTCTGCGTATCTGTTACTCCTACTCCAGTTTGAAGTTTAAAGAGAGCTTTGGTTAAGCTGTTACCAAAACGGCTACGAAGGGGAACTTTACCAGAAAAGGCACGTACACCCAAGATTAGCTTGTTTGGATTTTCGGAAGCTTTATTAGCCGTGCGGAAAATATCCCATACCTTGTGCTGTCCATCCGCATCTGCTGTGACAACCGTACCATAAATGTTTTGTTCTTGGATATAAGTAAAGGCTGTTTTTAGAGCCTGCCCTTTACCTTGGTTCACTTGGTGACGAATGACAGTAGCAAATTGTTTTGCTTTATCAAAGATTTTTTGGCACTCTGATGAACTGCCGTCGTCTATGACTAAGATATGAAAATCACTCTTTTCGTGAATTTTTTCGATGAGTTTGATAAGTTGCTTATCTGCTTGATAAGCTGGAATGACTATGTAGTTCATATCGATACCTCTTTCTTTGATGATGGTATAACTATACAGAACATCGCTTAAAGATACCTTATATCAGTTTTCTTTAAGATTAGGTTTAAAAAACTTTAAGCTTAAAGAAAAGACATATCGCTTAATAAGAAATATAGTTTGAATTTTCAGATAAAAATAAATATACAAAAATCCTCAAATAATATCTGTATCTGAGGATGTATCTTATCATACAATGATAGTTCTTAATCTATCTTCTCTCTTAATCTTTCAACAAAGAGATAAGCTGCGGGGCAGGTTAGAGTATTTTTAATAGTAAGATTATTGATTTGGTAAATCTTCTTACGGTCAGTATGTGGAAATTCACGACAGGCTTTGGGACGGACGTCGTAGATGGAACAAAGATTATCGCCTCCTAAGAAGGGACAAGGCATTGACTTAAAGACTTTATCACCGTCTTCATCTACTTGCAAAAACTCAGCTTCAAAGGCTGGCAATTTCATTTTAAAATACTTGGCAATACGTGTGATATCTGCTTCTTTGAAGTCTGGACCAAGACTCTTGCAACAGTTAGCGCAGGCTGTACAATCAATTTCAGTAAAAACTTCTTGATGGATTTCAAGGGCAATTTTATCCAAATTTTTAGGTGCTTTCTTTTTCAGATTTCCTAAAAACTTCCGATGCTCTTTTTGTTTTTGCAAGGCTAGTTGATGATAATATTCGATATCGATTTCTTTTGACATAGTTTCTTTAACATCCTTTTCTGAAACTAGTATACCATAACTGAAAATAAATAAAAACTACTGCCGTTAAGGCAATAGTTTTTACAAGATTAGTTAACTTCGACCACCTCAACCATATCTTTACCAAGTAAGATTAAATATTTTTCAACTTGATTTATTTGGTAAGAACGAGACAAGGCTTCTGCATAGAGATCTAGTTGTCCTCGATAGCGTTCAACAAGCTGACTAGCATGCTCATAACGGTCTGTCTTGTAGTCAAAGAGAACAATTTTATCCTCATAAACTAGATAACCATCTAAAATCCCACGAACAACAAAGTCTTCCTGACTCTTAGCATCTCTTTTTAACATAGAGAAGGGTTGTTCTCGATAAAGTCTATCTTGATTTGCAAGAATCTCTTGACCAATAGCTGTATCAAAGAAGGACAAGATTTTTTCTAGATTAACTTTATCTTTAACAGCTGTACTAGCCTGAACTTGCTCCAAGGCTTCTGTCAGGGTTTCCAAAGTAGGTTTTTTATCGAGATTGATTCGTTGCATGAGTTCATGGGTAGCACTACCAATTTCAGCTCCAGTGACTTTTAATGTCTTGGAGAAGTCTGGAAGTTCAAACTGAATAGTATTTTCTTTTGGTTTAGATTGACCAGCTACTACCACTCCTTCCATATCCATGACAGGTTCATAGAATTTTTTAATTTGACTTGGCGTTTGAACACTTGGAAGATTAATTGCTGCTCGGTGGACTTGATTATAGACTTCCACTTCTTTCAGCATTTCTAAAGCTTCCTTAATGGTATCAGACTGACGGTTGCTTGCCTGAGAAAGATCTTGGAGCAGGCTTTTAGTTTCCAATTTACCGATAGCTTCTTCTGTCAGTTGTTCTTCACCCTCAAAACGTACAGTGAAGTGCAAATCCTCTTTAGAAAACGCTTGATAGATGGCCCAAATCCAATCCTGGAAATTAGTAGCATCTAGTCTAGTTTCTCGAGTCAAAAGACCTTTTCCATTTGTTGGATATTCTTTAGACTCCAACTTTTCTCGAGAACCTTTCCCGACTAAATATAATTTTTTCTCAGCACGAGTCATGGCTACATAAAGCAAACGCATCAACTCAGAATAGCTTGCTAATTGGAGCTCTTCCTCATTTTGACTATAAGTCAAGCTTGGAATCGATAACTTAATCGTAGTTGGAACATATTCCTCTTTGGCATTTGTAGCTACTCTAGCTACGTACTTAAGACCAAGGCCATTTTTACGACTTAGGATAACTTCAGACATGGAATCTTGCTTATTAAATTGCTGATCAATATTGAGGATAAAGACATAAGGAAACTCAAGCCCCTTACTCTTATGAATACTCATAAGCTCTACAGCATCCTTAGGTGGAGCTACAGTGACGCTGGCAAGGTCGTGCTTGGCTTCCAAGACTTGATCAATCATAGTTATGAAACGTGATAAGCCTTTAAAATTACTCTTTTCAAACTGGTCAGCTCGTAGTGCTAGGGCATAGAGGTTTGCCTGTCTAGCCTGACCATTTGGTAAAGCACCAACATAATCATAGTAGAAACGTTCGCTATAGATTTTCCAAATAAGGTCATAGAGCGAATGCGTTTTTGAGAACAAACGCCAAGAATTAACAGTTTCCAAGAAAAGGTTTAGCTTTTTATGGAGTTCAGATTTTATTAAATCCTTTTGGATACTAGTTTTTGTTTGAGCATTGACTAGTTTTTCATAAAAGTTCTCTTGAACCTTATCCTCAGAATTTTGAAGAGCTAGACGAGCCAATTCATCTTCATCAAAGCTAAACATAGGAGACTTCATGAGAGCTACTAAAGCGAAGTCTTGGAGAGGGTTATGGATGACTCGAAGAGTGTCTAACATAACTTGGACTTCTAAAGACTGTAAATAGTTGCTTTGAGCACCATCTGTCTTGACTGGAATCCCATACTCAGACAAGGCAAGTAGAACCTGGTCATTGCGACTTCTGCTTGCAGTCAAAAGAGCAATATCCTTGAATGGCACACCTTTATCATTATGAAGATGAATTATCTCCTTAAGCACCATCCGCATTTCACCAGTTAATTTGTTGGTTGCAAGATTTTCTTCGTCATCAGTATCGCCAGCTTCATCCTCATCATATAAGAGAACTTCTGCCTTGTTTTCAGGATTTGCTTGAATATCAGTATTCCCAAAAACAAGTTGATGCATACCATCATAAGTAATCTCTCCAACCTTCTCATCCATGAGATGTTTAAAGACGTCATTGGTAGCATTTAGTACTTCTGAACTACTACGGAAATTTTCTTTAAGCAGAATTAACTGACCTTCTTTGCCATCTTGAGAAAATCTATGAAATTTTTCGTTGAAGATTTGGGGATCTGCCTGTCTAAAACGATAAATAGACTGCTTAATATCTCCTACCATAAAACGGTTATGCCCGTTAGAGAGGAGCTCCAACATTCTTTCCTGGATATGATTGGTATCTTGGTACTCATCGACCATGACTTCGTGGAAACGTTCCTGATACTCTTGACGTACCTGAGGGAAGTTTTCCAATATCTTAATGGTATAGTGACTAATATCCGCAAATTCGAAGGCATTTTCTTCACGCTTACGCTTTCGATAGGCATCAACAAAATCACTCATGAAAACTTGAAAAGTCTTTGCTAAGTCCCAAGACTCTTGATGATATTTTTCCTGGAATTTTAATAAAGTAATTTGGTCATTTAGTGCAATTAGTTTTTCAAACTTATCTTTTCTCTCTTGGTTGTATGCTTCTTTCAGTTCTAGGAGTTCAGCCTTGCGACTAGCATTTGTAAGAGCACGGCCACCCTTATCCTTAGAAATACTCACAACTCGCTCTAGAACTTCTTGATATTGATGAAAAGTTGATTCGTTGGTTAAAGCTCCAATTTCATCAAGAACTTGTTGGACAGCTTCTAAGTAGGCTGCTTTTCCAAATTCTTTGGCATCATTCTCTAAATGGTAACGGAAAAAGCTTTCTAAATCCCAAAGTTTTTCTTTTATAGCATCTGCGAGTTTTTCTTTAGAACTCGTAAAATCGGCCATTTCGAATCCTTTTAAGAAAGATTCCTGTAGCCAGGCCTGAGGATTACTTGTAGATTGCAAAAAGTCATAAATCATATAGACCTGTTTACGCAATCCACGCGCATCCTTGCTTTTACCTGCAAAGTTTTTGACTAGCTGACTAAACTGTTCTTTTTCCTTACCTTGGTAGTGTTTTTCAAAAACCTGCCGAAAGACTTCGTTTTTTAAGAGGAGTTGCTCACTTTCATTCTGAAGAATGCGGAAGTTTGGAGCTAGATCGAGAAGATAGCCATGTTTGGTTAGGAACTTCTGAGTAAAAGAGTCCATAGTTCCGATAGCAGCGTTTGGTAAATCAGCTAATTGTCTTCCAAGATGCTTTTTTAGCTCCAAATCTTGAGTCTCTTGGATTTGTTGGCTGATTTTCTTTTCCAAGCGTTCTTTTAACTCGGTTGCTGCCTTTACCGTAAAAGTTGAGATAAAGAGTTGGCGAATTTCTACTCCACGCGTTAGTTGATCAAGAATTCGTTCAGCCATGACAAAGGTTTTTCCTGAGCCAGCTGATGCTGAGACCAGAATATTTTGACCAGAACTGTAGATAGCTTGAATTTGCTCAGCAGTTTTCTTGGGTTTCTTGTTAGACTGAGCTTCTGCTACTTGCAAGGCTGCAATCTCTTCTTGGGATAAAAATTTCATCGCTCCAACTCCTCTCTGATTTTATTAAACCATGCTTCCTTGGCATTGCTCTTGGCAACTTTCTCTAAAAATCTCGCCTGACTTAAATGATAATTGGCTTCAAAACCTGTAATAGCTTGATATTGTTGAACATAGGGTGCAATGCTTCTACCGTTTTCTGTATAAGGGTTAATCGCAAATTCACCAGATAAAATCTTCTCTGCTGCTTTCTTATAAATAAGGGCGTTATAGTCCAGCAATAACTGGAATTCCTCATCAGACAACTGATAGGTCTTGTTTTTATTATATAGTTCCCCAAGGTTCTTTATCTCTTTTTCGAGAAATAACCCTTGATATTTCATACTCTTAGTCGTTTCTGCTAAAGCCTTTGAAAGAGTTTTAACAGTTTGTAAGGACTGAACTGGCTCAGCCATCTCTAAATACATAGCACCAAAGAAGTCTGTATTCCCTTCTTTCTTAAGTGCAGCCAGATAGGTTGGTAATTGTGAATTAAGGCCGTTATAAAAGAGAGGGAAGTTAAACTGAGTTAGAGAAGATTTGTAATCAACAACACCAATAGCTTCACTTGTCTTTAAGCGATCTATACGGTCGACTTTACCACGGACATAGACATTTCTGCCGTTTTCTAACTGAACAAAAGTTTGTTCCTTACCACCAAAGACTGCCTCTTCCTGAATTGTTTCAATTTCAGAATTGTGACGAAGAATGTGCCCAGTTGCACGCGCTACATCTAAAAGAACTTCCTTGGTTAATTGGGCTTCCAAACTTTCTTGATAAATGGCTTGAAACTCACGTTCTTGACTGGTTTCAGAAATTGCTTGTTCTAAACGTCGGTCAAAAGGTGTATCAACAGGAAGTTTCATAGCGCGTTCAAAAATACGATGCAAGAAATTCCCATGGCTTCGAGCATCAGGTCGTAGACGCAATTCTTCCTGTAAGCCTAAGACATAACGAAGGAAATAACTGTATTCGTTTCGATAAAACTCTGTCAATCCCGAAGTTGATAGATAGAAATCTTGATCTTGAGGATACAAGGCTTCCAGTGTATCATTAGCTAAAGCCTTGCTTTTCGGACTTGTTGGTAGGACGGGATTATCAAGACCTTGATCTTCTAATTTTCTCCCCATAACACGAGCTAGAACCTTAATAAAGGTTAAGTCTTGCTCACTTGTCTCCGTATCACCTTGCTGGTGATAAGCAACAAGACTAGACAAAAGACTGTGATAAGAACCAATATCATCCTTTGATAGGTTTCTTCGATCGATTCTCTTTTCAATCTTGGAAAAACCAAAATCCTGCAATTCTTTCAGATAAACTGACTCTTTACTCTCATTTTCATTGAGTAAACTAGGTGCCGATAAGACCAATTCCTTCCTAGCCGAGTTGACCAAAGAAAGCATGGTATAGCGATTCTTCTTGAGGTTCTCTTGACTTGCAATCAGTAATTGTGAACCTTCTTGAGTTGCTTGGTTTAGCACTTCTCTTTCTTCATCACTTAAAAGACTAGTATTTTGGGTGATTTTAGGTAGATGATCCTGGGTTAAGCCAAGTGCATAGATGTAATCAGAAGTCAAAGGCGAAATCAAATCATAACTTTGCACCAGAACCGTATCTACCGTTGCTGGGATTGTACGATAATTTGATAAGGACATCCCTGAATGAAGAAGAGCCAAGAAATCATCTAAAGTGACCTGGGAACCTTCAAACACGGTTGCAAATTGCTCCATTACGTGGCAAAAGGCCTTCCAGACCTCCTCTTGTCTTTCTTGCTCCGCTACTTCCATCGTTGCAGATAAGGTTTGTAACTGCTTGGTCAAATGAGAATCTTTCAAAAAGTTGTTCCATTTTGCAAGGATATTTTCAGCCTTTTGTTTACGACTGGATAATAAAGTTTCTAGTGGATTTAGGACACGGACACGCAGCTCATTTAATTTTTCTAAATCAAATTTTCCATGATGATTTTTTGTAAATTCTTGTTTAAAGTTAGAAAGTCCATCAATACCTAAATAGCGGATATATTGTTCAAAGCTATCGATTTCTTCTTGAGTAAGGTCGGTGTATAAGCCGGTTCGCAAGAGATTAATCAAATCTTCCTGACGGAAATTGTATCGTTTGAGACGTCCGATGGATTCTACAAATTGAGTCAAAGGATGATGAGCCATAGACTCGCTTTTCCCCAGATAGAAAGGAATCTGATATTGATTAAAAATTGTTTGCAAGGACAGTTTATAAGACTCTACATCTCCTAGTAAGATACGAAAATTTTTATAGCTTAGTTCAGGTTCTTGGTGCAATTTCTGGCGAATACTACGTGCAACTAGCTCCAGCTCCTCTTTCTGTGTCAGACAAGACCAGATTTGCAAGTCTTCTCTATCTTCGTCATTCACGTCTAAGCTAATTTCAGAATAATCATAAGCACTTTCCAGTAATTTTGAGGCCTTGGCAAAAGCATCAAGGTTTTTATGTTCTTGACAGGCATCTTCTGCCTTGGTCTGATATTTAAAAGCTAAATGACGTAAAAACTCAACACTGGCTTGATAGAGGTTCCCTTCACTAAAAGGGCTATTATAAGCTTTCTTAGTTGCATATACGCCTATAATAATCTCAACACCCTTACGATGAAGCAAATCCACTAGGTGTTCCTCTTCTGCAGAAAAACGGGTAAATCCATCAATGACTAGGGCAATCTTGCTAAAATCACTACTTACCTTGTTTTCTTCGATAGCATCAATCAGATAGGATAATGAACTTCCTTGTGAAACTTTACCTTGATTTAAATACGCTGTTATCTTTTCAAAAATCAAGAGTAAATCAGAGCGTTTATCAGCATCTGTCAAACTTTCCAAGTCCAAAAAACTCATCTTTGCAGTTGAAATTTCATGATAAATCTCAATCAGTTGCTGGATAAATTGGGGATCTTGTTTAATAGCCCCGTAAACACGTAAATCCTTAGCGTCTATCTCAGACAGACACTTATAGAAAGCCATACCAAGACCGATATCATCGAGACTTGACCTCTCAGGAATATCATTTAAAACCAGATAACGAGCCATTTGAGCAAAGCGCGTGACTGTAATAGCAAAAGAAGCCTGCTGGCTCAAGCACTCCAGCACGGCACGTTCCTTTTCAAAAGAAAGAGAGTTAGGGGCAATGTAAAAGACTCGTTTGCCTTGGGCGACCAATCCCTGAGCCTCCTTGGTTAGGATTTCTGTCAAAGAAGTCCGAATATCGGTATAAAGTAGTTTCATCTCTGCCTCGTTTGTTTTTGTCATTACCTTTTATTATATCATTTTTTAAGTAAAAACAGATTGATATAAAGCCCTAATTTTAACCTATCCCATATCAAAAAAGTCGGAATAAAATCCGACCTTTTATAGTTATTAACTACCAGAAAACAAGAGTACCCATAAATCCCAAAATGCAGTAATGTTGATCATGATATGAAGTAAAATAGGGTAATAGAGAGAATGAGTTTTTCGGTAGAGGAATGCTAAAATTGCTCCTCCACTTGCATAGGTGAAAAAGGCTAGTGGTATTATACCATCAGCTACATGCACATATCCAAAGAAACAGGCTGATAGTAAAACATCTCCATACCAAGGTGAATCTTTCAAAAATGTATTCATAAGAACTCCTCGGTAAACCAATTCTTCTGAAATTGGTCCTAGCAGACAAGTAATAAGCAAAAAATATAGCAACTCTTGTCGCCCTGTCATCTCAATCATTTCATTTAAAGCGATTTGATTGGACGTTGCTGGGGTTAAAAAAGAAAACACAATATCTGAAATATAACTGACTCCATAAGCAAGAAGCAAATAAACTAGATATCTCCATTTCCGCTTCAACTCAAGCATTTTTCTACCTTCGAATACTAGTAAATAAAGAATAGCTATAAGACTTACACTAAACTCTAAAAAAGCAAGAATTTGAAAAAATTCTCGACTAGCAGCTACAAATCTAGCTGTAAAGTGATTAAAAATCCACCAAAACCATGTCTTCCTATAAACGATTACTAACAAGGCTAGTAAAATCTGTACTGCTCTTCTTTTCATGATAAGACCTCTGCTTTTTTATCCATTATTTGTTATCTATCTACTAAAAACCTAAATAGAAATGGCATTTCACTCAGCTTTAGACTTATTTGCCTCAAAATATGCTATAATATAGGCAAAACACGTGAAAAGGACATACTATGATTAAACTACTTGCTCTGGATATGGATGGAACTCTACTAAATGAAGCCAAGGAAATTCCTCAGGCTCATATTGATGCCATTCATAAGGCTATCGAAAAAGGTGTCAAACTGGTTCTATGTACTGGACGACCTCTCTTTGGAGTTCTTCCCTACTATAAGAAACTTGGTCTTGATTTGCAGAATGAATACGTCATCGTCAACAATGGTTGTTCTACCCACCAAACCAGTGATTGGAGCCTTGTTGACTGGCGGGAACTTAGCAAATCAGACATTGAATACCTGAATGACCTTGCAGAAAAAAGTGAGGTTCAATTGACTCTCTTTGACGAGGAACACTACTTCGTTCTCGGAGGCGAACCAAATCCTATCGTAAAATACGATGCGACACTCGTCTTTTCTGACCTGACTGAAATTTCACTAGATGAAGCTACCAGTGGTAAATATCGCATGTTCCAGGGTATGTTCTTAGGTACACAAGAACAAACGGATGACTTTGAAAATAGATTCGCTGAAGAACTTTGTCAAAAATTTAGTGGTGTTCGTTCTCAACCAGTGATCTACGAAGCCATGCCACTTGGCACAACCAAGGCTTCTGCTCTTTCTCGTTTGGCTGAGATTTTAGATATTCAACCTTCTGAAATCATGGCTATGGGTGATGCCAATAACGACATTGAGATGTTAGAGTTTGCTGGGCTGGGGATCGCCATGGGAAATGCCAGCGACCACGTCAAATCTCTCGCTGATGCCGTAACTGCCAGCAATGAAGAAGATGGTGTTGCACGCGCTATTGAGAAATATATTTTGTAGAAAATAAGCCCAGTCAACTAGTATTTCTAGCCAACTGGGCTTTTATTTTTTAGAAATTTAAAAACTTTAGAAACTCTTTAGAAATGCTTGACGATTCTTTGATATCTATGCTTTATACTAGAGTTATAAAAATAAAACATCTTATACTCTTCCAAAATCAAATTCAAACCACGTCAGCTTCGCCTTGGATGATATATGTGACTGACTTCGTCAGTCTTATCTACAACCTCAAAGCAGTGCTTTGAGCAGCCTGCGGCTCGCTTCCTAGTTTGCTCTTTGATTTTCATTGAGTATTAAAGGATAAAGGAGAAAACTATGAAAACAGTCCTCGAAATCCATGGCTTGTCCAAACAATTTGGCAAACAACCCATTCTACAAGATCTTAATCTCTCAGTGAAAGAAGGAGATATCTATGGGCTTATCGGAAAGAATGGTGCTGGTAAAACTACTCTGATTAAAATCATTACCCAATTATTAGCTGCTGATCATGGAACTATTTCCCTCTTTTCCAGTCAAGGTTATAAGGAATGCACAAAAGCCCTATCTCGTGTAGGTTCAGTCATTGAATCTCCAGTAGCTCATAATCATTTAACAGCCTATCAAAATCTTAAATACTATTGTACTATTCGACATATCCCAAATGCTGATCAAGTCATTCAGGAAACATTAAAGTATGTAGGTTTAACAGATACAGGTAGAAAAGTTTTTCGAGATTTCTCTCTTGGGATGAAACAACGCCTAGGTATTGCTATTGCCCTCCTATCAAAACCAGACTTTCTCATCCTTGATGAACCCATCAATGGTCTCGACCCAATCGGTATCAAAGAGTTTCGTCAAATGATTCAACGTCTGAATCAAGAATTAGGAATAACAATTCTCATCTCTAGTCATATCTTGTCAGAACTCTATCTGGTTGCCAATCGCTTTGGAATTTTAGACCAAGGGAAAATCATTCGAGAAATCAGTAAGGCTGAATTTGAGACACTGAATGAAGACTATATTGTTCTAAAAACAAGTGACAAAGAAAAAGCTAGTCAAATCTTAAAAGACAAAGTGCATCTTGAATTTAAAGTTGTTAATTCAGACAATGAGATTCATATTTTTAGTCATGAACAAGAAGATGTCAAACGTATTCTCAAAGAACTAACTCTATCAGATGTTGCCGTGGATGAGATCTACTATGCTCGTCAAAATCTTGAAGAATACTTCACACAATTAGTAAAATAGGAGGAAGATCATGATACATACAATTCAAGCAGACTTTTACCGTCTTTTCCGTTCCAAAGGATTTTGGATTACAGAAATTGTTCTCTTTGCACTCATGTTAATGGGAGCTACTATTGGGGCTACAGGACATCTAATGTCAGTTGATACAACACCTCCAGAAACTGAACTTCCAAGTAAAGGCTGGGATGGTATTCAAGCCCTGATTAACGCATCTAGTCAAGGTTCAAACCTAGTTTTCCTCTGCATTATCCTTGCTTGCTTAGTTCTAGGAGTTGATCTTATCGGAAAACTCTATAAAAATAGTTTGACAGTGGGTGTTTCTCGTACAGAATTCTTCCTAGCCAAGTCTGTAGTATTAGCAAGTATCGCTCTAATGCAAATTCTTATTAGTCTGGTTATTGCTTTTGTACCAGCAACTATCCTAAACGGGGTTGGCACGATGCCAGAAGGATTTATTGGCAATCTCCTTCTAACAATTGGTCTTCAATTCCTATGTCTTCTTGCTTGGCTTTCCATTGTTTCCTTCATTCTCTATGTGACTCATTCTTATTTGGCTGTTTTCATAGGCTATTTAATCAGTTCTATCTTGCTTTCAACGCCGATGCTTATCTTTCCAGATATCGAGATTTTACGCTATTTATCCTTGAATTTTGCCTATGCCATGACTGCCTATAGTCAAGCTGTTCTATACACCATTGTCGTTACAGTGACTGTTATTCTATTCTTCACTATCAGTGGACTTGCTGTTTTCAAAAAGAAAAGCTTATAAAAATGACCTCCTCTGTTCAAAAAGAGGAGGTTGCTTGTTTTAAAAGAGTATCTTAACTGTAAACCAAGCACCATCAGTACTTAGTTGTAGTTCTGCACCAAGGAGATGGGATAGTTCTTCAGTAATATAAAGGCCTAAACCAGAGGATTCTTCTGTATCTGAGAGGTTTTCAGAGTAAAATCGTTGACTGAGATTTTCAATTTTACGAATCGGTTGTTTGACCAGATTAGCAATTTCCAGACAAATGTGATTGTCCACTACCTTCAAAGAAAATCTCGCTTCATCCTTCCCATGTTTTAACACGTTGCCAATGAGATTTTGCAACATACGGTCTAATAAATCCGAGTCTGTCAGTAAATACAAACCAGGTTCTACTTGCAAATCAAGGTTAATCTTTGCCGTCTGAAAAGAATCATAATAGGTCAATAATTTTTGCGTCATAAATGTTGAAACTTCTAACTCAGATAAGTCAGGTTGAACTGCTCCTTCCATTAATCGACGATAGTCCAAAAGAGCCTCTAGACATTTTGAAACTTGATTGAGATGATGAGCAATTTTTTTCAAACTCTCAGACTCAGGATTTTCTGTTTTAAGCAATTGCTGAGTATAACCTGACGCTATCGTTAAAGGTGTCCGAATATCGTGTGCAATATTGCTAATAGCCATGTCCAAAGTCTGTTTTTCACGTTTCATAATCAACCGTGACTGTTCAACTTCTTGAAAGAGATGATTGATTTGCTGGTAAAGATGTAAAAAATCCTTTGAGAAAGTTGACACTCCGATTCTCTTCATACTTCCAGTATGAATCTTGTCTTCAACTTGTTGGCTCAAGTTTACGAGTGCTAGATGATAGCGAATCAACCCTATCGTCAATAGGATAATAACCAGCAATAGCAAAGAAAGTAAAATATAGATCATTGCTCATCTCCTTTTAACCGAACACCAACTCCCCAGATAGTTTCAATATACTCTTGCTCTGGGTCTAGTTGGCTTAATTTTTTACGGAGGTTACTTAAATGAGTGTTGAGAGTATTGTCGCCTGGTAAATAAGTATCCTCCCAGACCAACTCATAGAGTTCTTCTTTCGTAAAAATTTTCTTAGGATGTCCCAGTAAGGTTTGGAGAATCAAACATTCTTTCTTAGCTAGGCGAATAGTTTCCTGGCAATTTTTGATTTCAAAACTATCTGCATCAAATTGAATATTTTTTAACTGTTGAATCAACTTGTCTGGATGTTCAATTTCAGCTGCTTGCTTGTCACTTTTTTGACGTAATTGTACCGTAACCCTAGCAAAAACTTCATCCAAATCAAAAGGCTTTACAATATAATCATTAGCACCATCTAAGAGATATTGGCTGATGAGCTTTTTATCGCTTAGGGCAGTTAGCATCATGACAGGAACTGAACTATCGTGTCTAATGGCTTTTAAAACCTGATCACCATTTTTACCTGGAAGCATAATGTCTAACAAGATTAGATCAATGCCGCCTTGCTCAAATCGAATCATTCCTTCAGTGCCAGAAAAAGCCTGAATCACCTCATGCTCCTCAGAAAGAAGAGTTCTCAAAATTTCTTGAATCTCATTATTATCTTCAACGATAAGTATTCTAGCCATAAACACCAACCTTTCTAATAGTATTATATCATGTTTTTTTAGGAATTTCGGATAAAGAAAAACTCTCCTTCATGCTTAAATACGAAGAAGAGTTCATTAGCTATATTAAATTAAAGCTGTCAAAGCGGTGATAAGTCCAAAAACAATACCTGGTGCATTGGCTGCCGCCAAAGGAATATCACGTTCTTTTTTAAAGAGTCCGTAGTATACCCAAAGACTACAGTTAAGTGCAGCTACTGCTGGTTGGATAAAATTCCCTTTTTGACCCGCAAGGTTGTTCATAATTTGAGGAATATAAGAGACATACATCATTACAGACATAAAGGTTGCAATCCAACCTAAAGTTTTCATTTGTTTTTCAGCCATTTTCTTCTCCTTTCAAAAACAATCTCAATTATACACTATTTTCTAAAATCGTGTGAGCAAAAAAACTTTTTGTTATGAAAATTTAAATTATCACAAGATTGTGATAAGAGTATTCGTAAAAATGGCGGTGGGACAGAAATCGATAGACAAAGTCTCGATTTCGTAGTCCCAGCCTCGCGAGGATGATTAGGAGCTTTTTGGAGTCTAAAAGACGAACAAAAAGTTCAATCAGCTACCGCGTCAAAGTTTCATTGCTAATAAAAAGTAATGTCGGGATCTTTTGTCCCAACCTCAATCTTATTCATTTAGATAACTTACTTCTTCTCAATCGGTGCTACACTGGCTAGGAGTTTTTTGAGGCCAACTTCTGGGAAATTGATTTTCAATTCCTGAGTAGATCCACTTCCTGAAACTTCTAGAACAGTTCCTTCGCCCCATTTCTTATGAAGGGCAATATCACCAATAGACCAGCTTGTCTCACTAGAAGCCGATTTTGATCCAGCAGCAAATTGTCCAAAAGGTAGTCCTTTTGATTCAATGGATCTTGGTGTTGCGTTGCGTTTGCGATCTTGTAGAGCTTGAGCTAGGCTCATGCCTTGACCAAAGGCGACACCTCCACTACTATAGGATGCTTTGAAGCTACTATTGGCTGGACGAGCCAAACCTTGATAGGTCAATAAATCTGAACTAATCTCATTGATAAAACGTGTTGGGCGATTATAGTTCGTACGTCCAAACAACAAGCGTGAGTTAGCGTTGGTCAGATAAAGGATTTTTTCTGCGCGCGTGATACCAACATAGGCTAGACGGCGTTCCTCTTCTAGTTCATCCATGTCTTCTGCTGCGCGACTAAGTGGAAAGACATTTTCTTCCATCCCAATCAAGAATACAACTGGAAACTCCAGTCCCTTGGCAGCATGGAGCGTCATCAAGGTTACTTCTGATGTCTCTTGACTGCCAGAGTCTGTATCAGCAATCAAGGCCAAGTCATTGAGGAAGCGACTGAGTTTATCCAAGCCAGATTCTTCTTCCTGATTATCTGGATTATCATCGAAATTCTTGGTAACAGAAAGAAACTCTTCGATATTTTCGACGCGAGCCTTACTTTCCAAAGTAGCCTGTGCATTAAGAATATCCACGTAGCCTGTCTTTTCCAATATCCCTTCAACAAGTTCGGTGATGCTTAATTGGTCCAGTTGCTCCCGCAAATCAAGAATCATATTGGCAAAATCCCAGATCGACTGAGCTGCCTTACCTTTTATCCCTGACAACATGATGTTAGCTGAAGCATCTAACATGGACATGTTTTGTATATTAGCAAAATCACGAATTTTCTCTACTGTTCCAGGGCCAACGCCACGTTTAGGTTCATTGATGATGCGTTCAAAACTGATATTGTCACTCAAATTGGAGATGAGATTCAGATAGGCGATAATATCACGAATTTCCTTACGGCTGTAGAATTTTGTTCCACCAACCATGGTATAAGGAATATTGGACTTAAGCAAAGCTTCTTCAATAGTACGAGATTGGGCATTGGTACGGTAAAGTACTGCAAAGTCTTTATGAAGGAAGTTTTGACTACGACCAAGTTCATCGATGGTTTTGGCTACAAAAACAGCCTCGTCTTGTTCATCATTAGCACGATAATAGATAATTTGTTCCCCATCCGCATTTTGAGTCCATAGGTTCTTTGGACGGCGATTTTTATTGTTTTTGATGACATCATTAGCTGCTTGGAGGATGGTTTTGGTTGAGCGGTAATTTTCCTCCAACAAAACAACCTTGGCTTGAGGATAATCCTTCTCAAAGTCCAAGATATTCTGCATATCAGCACCACGCCAACCATAGATAGACTGGTCTGCATCCCCAACTACACAGATATTTCGGAAGCGAGAAGCCAAAAGTTTGACTAATTGATACTGGGCATGGTTGGTATCTTGATACTCATCAACGTGGATGTACTGGAACTTCTGCTGATAATAAGTCAAAACATCAGGATTTTGGTCAAAGAGCCGCAAAGTCAACATGATCAAGTCGTCAAAGTCCACTGACTCTGACTGACGAAGTTCTTTCTGATAAGCCGTATAACACTTAGCTACAATTTGCGTGTACATATCTCCTGCCTGGGCAGCATAAGCCACATCGTCAATCAGATCATTCTTAGCATTGGAAATGGTTCCCAAAATGGTGCGTTCATTCCATTTTTTAGGATCCAAGTTTAACTGCTTGAGGATGCGTTTCATGAGCGTTCGCTGCTCCCCTGGATCCACAATCGTGAAATTGCGATTGTAGCCAATGTGGTCGGCATCGCGCCGTAGGATACGCACGCACATAGAGTGGAAGGTCGCGATCAAACAATCCTGAGTAGCTGGATTGAGTCCATAAGCACGTTCCTTCATTTCACGCGCAGCCTTATTGGTAAAGGTAATGGCCAAGATATTCCATGGGTTTACCAACTTTTCATCAATTAAGTAGGCAATACGGTGGGTTAAAACACGAGTCTTACCAGATCCAGCACCCGCCATGATAAGCAGCGGACCTTCAGTCGTTTGAACAGCCTCAGCTTGACAGTCATTCATTCCCTTTAATAATTCGTTCATTTTCTCTTCCTTATTCTTCAAGTCAATGTTTCTATTATATCAAAAAAGCTGAAAAATAACTTTTCTTAGAACTCTTCTGATTATTTTAGTTGGCAAGATAAGAAGAGGCTGGGACAAAAGTCTTTAAAATCAAAAAACGCATAATATCAGGTGTTGAAAAACCTTGGTACTATGCGTTTTATTGTGGGAAGATTTACTTCATTTGCTCCTGAAATTGAGTTTTTGCCCAACCACTCAATTCTCTTTTGATTGTCGAGCAAGACGCAGTAATTCTCCTATTAATCCTTTATTGACTGCAAAAGCGTCATTAGGGCTTGGGCAGAACGACGTCCTGCTTCTACGATAAATTCATCAAAAGAAACAGATGCTTCATGGTTGGCATTGTCACTCATGGCACGAACGACTAAGAAAGGTAGGTTCAAAGCATGAGCTGCTTGAGCAATAGCTGCCCCTTCCATCTCTACAGCAAGAACTTGAGGGAAGTGCTCTTTTATCGCTTTGATTTTATCTTCTCCAGCAACAAAACTGTCTCCTGTCGCAATCAAACCTAAATGCCAAGTTTGTTCCAGTTTAGACAAACTCTCTTGAATCAAACTGATAAACTTTTTGTCTGATTCAAAATAGAGAGGCTGTTGAGCCATTTGACCGTAATCATAGCCAAAGGCAGTCACATCAACATCGTGATAGGCAAGCTTGTCTGCAATCACTACATCCCCTACTGCGATTCCACTTGCCACTGCACCAGCAGAACCAGTATTAATCACTGCATCGACTTGAAAGTGATCCGCTAAGATAGCGACACTCATCGCAGACATGACTTTACCAATACCACTTTCTACAAGTACAAGCTCAACAGAACCAATCTTACCAGTATGATAGCTATTTCCCAGAACCTTTTCGTCACTGGCATCGTCCAAGTGTTGAAGCAAGTAAGCTAGTTCTTCTGGCATAGCTGCAATAATTCCAATTTTCATGATAGGCCCCTTAAATAAATCTCATTGCTAGAATTAACAAAATCAAAAGAAAAATGACTGCAAAAAGAATCTTGTTTAATTTAGAATTAAAGACATTTCTCTTAGTATTTTCAATCCGACGACTTTTGTGAATAGAAGGTTCAACTTCGATAGTCAGTGTATCCTGACTAAAACCATGATCTCTGGTTCGCGAATAGCCAAAATTTTGAGAAGAAGTCGGTAAAATCTTAGTTTCCTCATCGTCAACCAAAGGAGGACCTGAGATGTCCTCTCCTCGATTAGCGCGTTCAATCATTTCATCTGTTAATAAAGGTTTACCCATGGGCTCCTCCACTATTTATTTGTAATTCCCAGTACTGGATAGCCATAATGGTCTTAGCATCACAAATATCTCCTGACTGGATCAGTTCTTTAGCTTGGTCAAGACTGACCTCGAGTAGCTCTAAAGTCTCATCTTCATCCTGAGGACGAGGATTTTCAACTTTTGTCAAATCACTTGCCAAGTAAAGTTTTAAGCGCTCGTTACAAAATCCAATCGCTGAGTAAAAATCATAGACAAGGCTTAATTTTCCAGTATAGGCTGCTTCTTCCTCTAACTCACGAAGAGCTGCTGTTTCTGGATCTGCATTCTCCACGATTTCAAGTTTACCTGCAGGAATTTCATAAGAGACTTTTTCAATCGCCTTGCGATATTGTTTAACAAGGACAATCTTATTTTCTGGAGTGACTGCAAGGACACAAACTGCTCCATTGTGGAAAATCAAATCACGTTGCGCTCTACCTTTGCCAGAAGGTAGTTCAACCTGGTCTTGAACCAATTGGAAGATCGGTCCTTTATAGATTTCTTTACGACTTATAGTCTTTTCTTCGAATTCCATCGTTAGCTCCTATTTATTGTTAGGATGATGAGGGAGGCGAGTTGCATATTCATCCTTATTGACTTGACGACCTCGTCCAATAGCAATGGCATCAGCTGGGACATCCTTAGTAATGGTTGAACCTGCTCCAACAAGAGAGTTATCTCCAAGTTCTACTGGAGCAATGATAGTTGAATTAGATCCAACGAAAACATTGTTTCCAATGGTTGTTTTAAATTTGTGTTGACCATCGTAATTTACAGTGATCGTTCCTGCACCGAAGTTGACATCACTACCAACCTCACAGTTACCAATATAAGTTAAATGACCAGCTTTTGTATTTTCACCAATGCTAGATCCTTTGACTTCAACAAAGTTTCCAATGTGCACATCTTTTGCAAGGCTTGATCCTGGACGGATATGAGCATATGGACCAACTGTAACGCCATCAGCAACTGAGCTTTCCTCAATCATTGAATTGGTAATCACTGCTCCTGCTCCGATACTACTATCAACGATATAAGTTCCGTTGGTCAAAACAGTTCCTGTACCAATCTTACTAGAACCTTTGAGGGTTACATTTGCTTCGATTTGAACTTCTGTAGCGATCTCAACATCAATGTCAATGTAAGTAGCTTCAGGATTCACAAAACTAACCCCATTGACCATATGCGCTTGGTTAATACGGCGACGCATAATGCCTTCAGCTGTCGCAAGGGCAACACGGTCATTAACACCGAGACTTTCATCAAAGTCTTTCAGAGTATAGGCACCAACTTTTTTCCCTGCTTCACGGAAAATACCAATCACATCTGTGATGTAGTATTCGCCTTGAGCGTTGTTGGTATTGATATTCTTAAGTGCTTCAAAAAGACGAGCATTATCAAATACATAAGTTCCTGTATTGATTTCCTTGATTTGTTTTTCAAAATCAGTCGCATCCTTCTGCTCCACGATACGAAGCACTTCAGCATTCTCGTTACGAACAATACGTCCATAACCAAATGGATCTTCAGCTTCTGCAGTAAGAATTGTAGCTACGTTCTTGTGATTAACGTGGAAATCAATCAAGTTCTTTAGACTTTCACCAGTGATTAGAGGTGTATCACCAGCAATAACCAATGTTTGTCCAGAAAGTCCTTCAAGAATTGGCTCAGCCATCATAACCGCATGACCAGTTCCTAATTGCTCAGACTGTCTTACAAAATCAGTTTGACCAGCTAAAACTTGTTCAACTAGCTCTGCCTTATGACCAACAACCGTTACTGTTTTTTCAGGATTGATTGCCCCTACACTACGAAAAACATGCTCCAGCATAGAAATTCCTGCAACCTTGTGCATGACTTTTGGTAGATCTGACTTCATACGAGTACCTTTACCCGCTGCTAAAATAACTGCATAATTTGCCATAATTTTCTCTTTTCTATAGAAATTCCTTTTAATTATATCATATTTTTGCTCTTTCAAACACAAAAGAGGGCAAGTGCTATAAAACATCGCATTCTCTAGATGATTTCGAGTATTTTTTTTTTGATTTTTTTCACCATTTACGATACACTATAAAAGTATGAGAAAGAAAATAAATCCTGTTTTTATTTTTACTGTATTAGCTACTCTCGTGGGTATTTTAATCATCAATAGACCCAAGTTCGAAGACCATCCAGTCAAAACAAAGCAAAATCCAGTTCAAGTAGAAACTCAAGCTTTACATAATATCAACAAGCCGATTATTGATGTTTCTGGCTGGCAAAGACCATCAGAGATCAGTTATGACACCTTAACTCAAAATATTTCAGGTGCAATCGTTCGGGTTCATAGTGGAGCTCAAGCTTCTGTTGAAAACGATGCTTCATTTAAAAATGGGGTTGATAAGGCTTATAAAGAACATATCACAGAATTTCAAAAACGGAATATTCCAGTCGCTGTTTATGCCTTTGTAGCTGGTAAAAATATCGAAGAAATGGAAAAAGCTGCCGAAGTTTTCTATAATGCTGCTTCTCCCTATAATCCTAGCTACTATTGGTTGGATGTTGAAGACAAGACTATGTCTGACATGAACAAGGGTGTTGAGGCCTTTCGTGCTAAATTAGCTTCATTGGGAGCAAAAAATATTGGTATCTATGTTGGTGTTTACTTTATGGAGGAACATAGTATCAGCGTTGATAATTACTCGGCTATCTGGATACCTTCCTATGGAACCAACTCAGGTTACTACGAGAATGCTCCCAATACAGATCTTAACTATGATCTCCACCAATACACTTCCCATGGAAATCTTGGTGGATTTGAACATTACCTCGATTTGAACATTATTTCTTCATCAAAGAACAAGGAAGAAACCTTTAGAAAATTGTTTTTAAATCCTTAATCACTATCACAATGAGCAAGTCAGACATTGCTTTCTGCTTGCTTTTCTTTATTTTGTAGTATGGAAATACTATAAATATCTTTAAACTAATTTGAATTTTGGAGGATCTTTATGTTATCATGGCTATCAAAAATTATTAAGGGAATTGTTATTGCTCTCGGTTTTATTCTACCAGGTATTTCTGGTGGTGTTCTTGCCGCTATCTTGGGAATTTATGAAAGAATGATTCGTTTCCTTGCCCATCCTTTCAAGAATTTAAAAGAAGATCTACTCTTTTTCCTACCTGTCGGTATTGGAATGCTCCTAGGTATCGGCCTTTTCTCATATCCTATTGAGTACCTTCTCGAAAATTATCAAGTATATGTCTTGTGGAGTTTTGCTGGTGCCATCATCGGAACTATTCCAAGTCTTGTCAAAGAATCTACCCGTGATTCCGAGAGAGATAAGATTGATCTCATTTGGTTTTGGGCAACTTTTATCCTTTCAGGTATTGCCCTCTACGCCTTAAACTTTGTCGTCGGATCGTTGTCAGCTAGTTTCCTTAACTTTACTCTTGCTGGATGCTTATTGGCACTTGGAATTTTAGTGCCAGGACTCAGCCCTTCTAATCTACTTTTAATTCTTGGTCTTTATAGTCCAATGCTAACTGGATTTAAGACTTTTGATTTATTCGGAACCTTCCTTCCAATAGGAATTGGAGCACTTGCTACTCTTGTCATTTTTTCAAAATTTATGGACTACGCTCTCCGTGTCTATCAATCTCGTGTTTACCACTTTATCATCGGAATTGTTCTTTCAAGTACAATCTTAATCCTCATTCCAAATGCTGGTAATGCTGAAAGCATCAGCTACAGTGGATTATCTCTTGTGTCTTATGTCATCATTGCCTTTTTCTTCGCTCTAGGTATTTGGTTAGGTATTTGGATGAGTCAATTGGAGGATAAGTATAAATAATGGCAAAAAAAATAAAAGTCAAGAAAACCTTGGTCCAACAAATTTTAACCAAGGCAGGGATTAATCATAAAGGAATTCAAATTAATGCTTTAGAAGGTGAGTTACCTCAAGATTACGATAAAAGCCAGATTTTCAAGACTTTAGCCCTTTTGGGAGATAAGACTGGACCCATTATCGGCATCCTTCCTATCACTGAACACCTTTCTGAAAAGAAGCTTGCAAAGATTTCTGGTAATAAGAAAGTCAGCATGATTCCGCAAAAAGACCTAGAAAAAACAACAGGCTATATCCACGGTGCCAATAATCCCGTTGGAATTCGTCAAAGACATAACTACCCTATCTTTATCGATCAAAGTGCACTTGAGCTTGAAAAAATGATCGTTTCGGCAGGTGAAGTTGGGCATAGTATTATTATCAACCCAAAAGACCTTGCATGCTTTGTTAAAGCAGACTTTGCAGATATTTTAGAAGGACAATGATCAATGAAACTATACTTTGTTCGCCACGGTAAAACTCTTTGGAATCTTGAAGGACGTTTTCAAGGGGCAAGTGGTGACTCACCACTCCTTGAGAAATCCATTGAGACCTTAAAAAAATTGGGGCAGTATCTCCAAGAAACTCCATTTGATGTGATTTATTCTAGTGATCTTCCTCGGGCTAAAACTTCTGCTCAAATTATCCAAAGTCAACTGAAAAACAGTTGTCCTTTAGTAGAAATAACCTCTCTAAGAGAGTGGCAACTCGGGAAACTTGAAGGTGCAAAATTTGCAACCTTAGAAGCCATCTATCCCGAGCAATTAAAAGCTTTTCGTACCAATCTAGCTAAGTTTGATTCGACTATGTTTGGTGCAGAGTCTGTCTATCAAACAACACAACGAACTATCAATTTTGTTAAATCACTTCAAGATCAAGATTTTGATCATGTTTTAATTGTCGGTCACGGAGCCAATCTCACAGCAAGTATACAAACTCTGCTAGGTTACGATGTTCCTCTACTTAGAAAAGATGGTGGTCTAGCAAATGCTAGTGTTACCGTTCTTGAAACATCCGACTTTGAAAACTTCAATCTTATAGTCTGGAATGACACTTCTTATCAAACTTAGAACTGAACTTAGCAATCACTGTTAAGTTCTTTTCATATTTTGTAGAATATCCGTGAATTTATTTGACATTTATGTTAAAATGGGAGTATCGCAATATAGACTCATCCTATCAAGTATTGAGTAAAAACTAGGAGGAAACCATGTCAACAGAACATATGGAAGAACTAAATGACCAGCAGATCGTTCGCCGTGAAAAAATGGCTGCGCTCCGCGAACAAGGAATTGATCCATTCGGTAAACGCTTTGAACGCACTGCAAATTCACAAGAACTAAAAGATAAATATGCTGATCTCGATAAAGAAAAACTACACGAATTAAACGAAACTGCTACTATTGCAGGTCGTCTTGTTACCAAACGTGGTAAAGGTAAGGTTGGATTTGCCCACCTTCAAGACCGCGAAGGTCAAATCCAAATCTACGTTCGTAAGGATGCTGTCGGTGAAGAAAACTACGAAATCTTTAAAAAAGCTGACCTCGGAGACTTTCTTGGTGTCGAAGGTGAAGTCATGCGTACCGATATGGGAGAACTATCTATTAAGGCTACACACATCACTCACTTGTCTAAAGCACTTCGCCCGCTTCCAGAGAAATTCCACGGTTTGACAGACGTTGAAACAATTTACCGTAAACGTTACCTTGACTTGATTTCTAACCGTGAAAGCTTTGAACGCTTTGTTACTCGTTCAAAGATTATCTCTGAAATCCGTCGTTATCTTGATCAAAAAGGTTTCCTTGAAGTAGAAACACCTGTTCTTCATAATGAAGCCGGTGGTGCTGCTGCCCGTCCATTTATCACTCACCACAATGCCCAAAACATTGACATGGTGCTCCGTATCGCGACGGAGCTTCACTTGAAACGCCTTATCGTTGGTGGTATGGAACGTGTTTATGAGATTGGCCGTATCTTCCGTAATGAAGGAATGGATGCTACTCATAACCCTGAGTTTACTTCTATCGAGGTTTACCAAGCTTATGCGGACTTCCAAGATATCATGGACTTGACTGAAGGCATTATCCAACACACTGCAAAAGCTGTTAAAGGCGATGGCCCAGTCAACTACCAAGGGACTGAAATCAAAATCAACGAACCATTTAAACGTGTTCACATGGTGGATGCTATCAAAGAAATTACTGGGGTAGACTTCTGGCAAGACATGACCTTCGAAGAAGCAAAAGCTATCGCTGCTGAGAAGAAAGTTCCAGTTGAAAAACACTACACTGAAGTTGGTCACATTATCAATGCCTTCTTTGAAGAGTTTGTTGAAGAAACCTTGATCCAACCAACCTTTGTCTATGGACATCCAGTAGCTGTATCTCCACTCGCTAAGAAAAATCCTGAAGATGATCGATTTACTGATCGTTTCGAGCTCTTCATCATGACCAAAGAATACGGTAATGCCTTTACTGAGCTGAACGACCCAATCGATCAGCTTAGCCGTTTTGAAGCCCAAGCTAAAGCAAAAGAACTTGGTGACGATGAAGCGACTGGTATTGACTACGACTACATCGAGGCTCTTGAATACGGTATGCCACCAACAGGTGGTTTGGGAATCGGTATCGACCGTCTCTGCATGCTCCTCACTGATACAACAACTATCCGTGATGTGCTTCTTTTCCCAACTATGAAATAAGACAGCTCAAAAACGTTGTTATATCAAGGTTTTATGAGTGTGAATGGCAAAACTTACCAAAAATTTACCACATCTTATACAAATAGTTGTAAAAACTTGTAATGACTTACAGCTTCTCTTGGACTATTCTAAGGGAAGTTTTTTAGTTTCTGGGCAGCAAAAAATGACAGCAGATTTTCTACTGTCATTTATGTGTTTCCGAAAAAGATAGATTTTTAGTAAAAAATTATTTAGAGTCAGCTAATTTAACATCTAATTGACTCTTGAAATTCATTATATCTTTCTCAGAGAGTTTCTTAAAGAATATATCAAAATCTTTAGGTGTCAAAAATGTAAATTTATATCTAGTTAAATTACCTTCTGATTCATGCTTTTCATTTATAAAATTAAAATGTTTAATCGCTGCTTTGTTTTTCCCAATATTCTCTGAATCTGGTTCAGAAATTTGTGAATTATCTTTAATTTCTACAGCAATAATATTATCACCTTGTTTAATAAACCAGTCTGGATTAAATTGTCCATTCTTATGGTGGGTACCTTTTTGCCAAGAATAGTCAATACTGTAAAAACTCATGTCATCGGATTTTATGAACGAATCAATACTTTTGATAACTTCTTCATCAGTAGTGAGCTTAGTTAAAAATTCTTTCTCAGGATTACCTGTTGTTACAATCCCAAATTGAGGAGTTTTAAAATTGTATTTATTCTCAATTTTCTTCGCTTTATATCCATTTGATGTGTCTGTTAGTTCTCGGAAAGTATCTAAACTAGCTTTATCAGATGAAAGACTAGATTCCAAATCTGAGCCGTAAAAAAGAACTTTATTCATTCTAAATCCACTTATTTCAGAAGTATTTTTAGGTAAGTTAACAGTTAAAACGGTAAAATATTCTTGCGGCTCAATGTCGTAACTAACTACTTTTGAACCATCCCTAAAAATAACATTCATAGACGACAAAAATTTATTCTTAAGACTTTTTGTAATATGAGTATTTCCACTTTTTTTCAACGATTCTTCAATCATGGCTTTTATTTTTGAAACTGACCATAAGTTCTGATATTCTTGTGCATACTCACTGTCTTCCAAATCCTCGAATCGGCTATACAAAATATTCGCCATTTCTTTTACTGTAATCTGCTCATGCTCGTAAGTTGTTTGGAAGTTTCTATCTGATTTTGTCTTAATATCTGTCAGGGTAATAGTACTCTTCCCAAATTTATCATCTGTTGGTAAATTAACACCATTTTCCCATAAATTATATGTACCCATTTTAGGATAATCTTTAGTGTCAGTTTTTGAAGAATATTTTACATTCGTCAAACTGAAATTATAATTTGATTCTTTATTAACAGACAAAGTGATTCGCTGTCTAATCTCCAGAACCTCATTTACAAGTGCCTCTACATTGGCAGACCATTTTTCATGGTTAAAAACTGTCACTGTCGGGGCACCCCACTTGCTAGTATCCCACCCCTCTGGAACACGCAAACCTCTTCCAAGAACTTGAGCAATCAAAAGTTTTGAGTTAAATGCTCTTTCGTCATCTGGAACAATCTGAAATACACGCTTAACATCCCAACCTTCAGTAAGCATTGACACACTAAAGATAAATTCCACTGGATTACCTTTTTCATTAACTTTAGACAGTTTCATTCTATCAATAGCTGCTTTCTGTCCACTATGAACTGAAAGAACTATGTCATTAACTTCTGCATCAGTCAGCTCTCTTTGTGTTTGTAAAAATTTTTTAAAAGCTTTCGCTTTACTATCAGCAAGATTCTGTTTGGACGTCACAATAATTGTAATGGGCTTAATACCAAGTTCTTCAGGAACTTGCGATGCAATTTGGTTATGAGAATTCAAAATTACTTGCCATCTCTCGTCCTTATCTTTTGGAATATCTTCTTTTGAAATGTATTCTATATCCTTAACAAACCCCTGTTCTATTGCATCACGAAGAGAGAAACGATAGATAACATTTGAAAAGTAGTCATTCCCACTTTTATTCTTTCCTTTATAGGCAGTTCCTGTTACGCCAATAACATATTTGAAATTGATATTATTACTACTTTCATCTTCAATAAAGCTTCTCCACTCATTCGATTCAGAATAATAAACATGGTGAACTTCATCATTCAATATAAGTGTATTTTCGCCATTTCCCTTTAAACTATCAACTATAGAATTTCTAGTTGCTTGAGCTTTATAAATAGCATTTCGATTTTCAACAGCAATGGAATTTTCCACAAGTGTACTATCGCCATTTAAAATTTGAGGTGGTACAAAATTATCTCCTAGAGTTTTAAGAAGTTGTAAATTTCCTAGAAGGTTTTTAAATTTTTGAGTCAGCTCATTTTCAATGGTTACGCTAGGAACTAATACCAGAACTCGAGAAACTTTTTTTGTGGCAAGCATAACAAGCGCTATCGCAAACATAACATATGACTTCCCTGTTCCTGTAGCTAAATCTAAGGTTGCTGACAGCTTGTCAGATAAATCTAAATCATCTTGCATCAAATTAAAATCATTGTTCCATCTTGCTCTTATGACTTGATTCTTTTCAAAATTTTCTTTTGCTAATGCTGTTATATCTTTATATTCACCAGAGTTGAGAAAACGTAAAGCAGTTTCAGCTGCTTCTTTCTGATAGTTTCTTTTTCCAAATAGCATATCAAAGAAATTTTTAAAAAATCCTTCGTCCCAAACTACAGGGTTTACGTTTTTACTAACTTCTAGGACTAAATCACTATCTTTATATTCCATTATGCCATTTCTCCCCTCGTTGTTACAAACTCATTTCCAAATTTATCTACAAATATAAACATCGCTTGACCACCAATTTGACTTTCATCAAATGTTATAGATTGATTTTCATCGAAATCTTTATGGTAATATACTTTATCCACATTGAAGGCTTTATTATCATACGTTAAATCAACTAAAAGCATTGAGAACGCCTCAAAACCACTTATATTTTCTTTGCCTTTCAATCTAGAAAATGATTCAAAAGAATTAACCCTTAGTATTTCTCCAATAATTTCAAAATCAACTTTGGGTTTTCGCATAAAATCAAATCCGTAAGCATCAACAACCGCATTTACCGAGTCAGTATCGTCTGCCTGTAAAGTACCTTTGAAATTCTCAGTAAATTTTTGGTACATTGAATATGGAACACGAAGAATATTAAATATTGTATTCCACTCACCGTCATTATCATACTCATCTACTGCAAAAGTAAATTTCCCTTGAGGAGCAATAATGAATATCTCATTAGGGGCAGCTGAACCTAAGCGAGAATAAATCTGTTCCAAAGTATCTTCTGATATTTTTGCTCCCATTCCATTTAATTCATTAAGGGAATAAACTTTAACTAGAGAACCATCTTTCATCCCATCAAAAGAAAGTCCTTTGATTGACTGATAAGAAGGTTGAACATTGTATAAAGCCATGGCAAACTGTTTCCACTGTGTACTATTAAAATCATTTAGTTTTTCATTATCATACAGACCTGCATCATAAACTGCAAAAGGTTTATGTGATTCATTTCCTAATATTCTTTTTTGAATAGTATAAATAGATAACTTCCCTGCATCTACAGTAATCCATCGTCTACCCAACTTCTCTGCCACTGCCGCAGTCGTTCCCGAACCTCCAAAACAATCGAGAATTAAATCTCCATTATTTGATGATGATTTAATAATTCGTTCAAGCAATTTCTCTGGTTTTTGAGTAGGGTATCCAATTCTCTCTTTGGCAACTGGGTTAATCATTGAAATTTCCCAAGTATCAGGCATAGGAACACCCTTGGTCTTTTCATCTGTTTGAATTGACCGTCGTTTGCCGTCTTCTCCAATAACGCTTTTCCAAGCCTTCCCCTGAGCAGAAGATTTTTCTGATTTAGGAATATACATCTGGTTAAAAACATGATTTCCTTTATTTTTTGTATACCAAAATATAGTATCATGATTTCGAGCAAAATATTTTCCTGCAATATTCCATCGTCTATAATACCAAACTATCTCATTACAAAAATTTCCCTCTCCAAAAATCTCATCCATCAAGACTTTAACGTAATGTGCCTTGTGCCAATCCAAGTGTACGTAAATAGATCCGTCATCAGCTAACACTTCTCGTAGCAGGATAAGACGTTTTCTAAGCCATTCTAAAAATTCTGCACCAGCTAATTTATCAGAATAAGCTTTAGAATCTTTATTCGAAAAATCTTGTTTTGTCGCAAACGGTGGATCAATATAAACCAAGCGCACGCCGTCAGTACCATCCGCATTTTTCAGTTCACCTCTATGCTTCATCTCTACAAGAGTTTTTAAGACTTGTAAATTATCGCCGAAAATAATTTTATTTAACCAATCACTTTCAGTAGATTCACCAAATCTTCGATTTTCTTGCAAAGGCACGGCAAAAGTTTGACTGATAATAGATTGTTCACCTTCTTTGCCGTAGTAGGTTAATTCATATTCTTTTCGTGCGGGGGGAAAGAGTACACGTGCAAACTCCGTAGAGACCTCATTGCCGTTCATGACTTCTTCCTGTGCCTGAGCTAATAGTTCGAGAAGTTCTTTTTGTCTGTTATTATCCATATTTATCCTCATAAAGAGAGACTTTTAGGATTCCATTGTTATGAATATAACAATGGAGGCTAGCCTCCATTGTTATGAATATAACAATGGAGGCTAGCCTCGCTTCTTATTAAAAATTTATACCTTTATTTTACCATATTTATTGTCAAACTCTTTAAAATACTTAAACTTCCTCACATGAGAATCATTACTATGGATATGTTTAGCCCTTACTATGACTTAGCTAAACAGCTTCGCTTTCGGATTTCTAGGCTCAGGCTGAAACAGTCTCCCAGACTGTTTCACTCCCGAATGCTAAGATCGTTTCCATATTGTCCAACACTTAAGCCGGGCTATGAGTCGTATGCGTGTTCAAATCATGAATCAGTTTGATCGAAAATCTCATGAATACAAGGCTATTAAACGTTACTGGGAGCTCATACAACAGGATAGTCGTAAACTCAGCGATAAACGTTTTTATCGCCCTACTTTTCGTATGCACCTAACCAATAAAGAGATTCTAGACAAGCTTTTGAGCTATTCAGAAGACTTGAAACTCCACTATAATCTTTATCAACTCTTACTTTTTCACTTCCAGAATAAGGAGTCGAAGAAATTCTTCGGACCCATTGAGGACAATCTCAAGCAGGTTCATCCTCTTTTTCAGACTGTCTTTAAAACCTTTCTAAAGGATAAAGACAAGATTGTCAACGCTCTTCAATTACCCTATTCTAACGCCAAATTGGAAGCGACCAATAATCTCATCAAACTTATCAAACGAAATGCCTTTGGTTTTCGGAACTTTGAAAACTTCAAAAAACGGATTTTTATCGCTCTGAATATAAAAATGGAGAGGACATCAATCATCCTCTCCAGATCTTAGCTTTTCTTCAACCCACTACAGTTGACAAACATACTAAGATTAGTAGTGAGAAAATCTCCGACGGGAGAGAGTACTCACTACTTTTTCTTTATGTTAAAGTAGAGGTGTCTTGTAAAGTCGTAGGGCTCTTTGGCGCTAGACGTCGCTTGACAAACTGGCAAGACACCTGTTTTAGGTGGAATTTGATCAAAGTATGTGGGACGCTAGACGTCGCGTATTGAAAATAAAATCACTAAAACACGGAATTATTCAAGACAAAAGAGGTAATATCATGCGTACAGTATTTGGGATTGATGTGAGTAAGGCAAGTTCTGAGGTGGCAATTTTAGTCAACGGTGAAAAGATTCATGGATACACTATGCTCAATGACGCCATTGGTTTCAATCGTCTTTTGAATGACTTGAAAACTGTTCATAACCCTGAGATTATATTTGAAGCTACTGGTGTCTATTCTCGGCGTCTTCGAGCCTTTCTTGAGGAATACGGCTACGCTTATACACAGCTGAATCCTCTGGAAGCCAAGAAGCAATTGGACAGTCTGCGTGTTCGTAAAACAGACAAAATTGACGCTGAAAAGTTGGCTCATTCTCAGTTTATACTCAATCGTAAACCAACTTATGCGCAGGAAGAAGTTTATCAACACCTGCGTGATTTAAGCCGTTTCTATCAAAATCTTACAGAAGACATTGTTAGAGCTAAAAACCGTCTACACAAGGTCTTACAAGTCACCTTTCCTGAATTGGAAAATCTCTTATCTACACCAACTGGAGAGCAATATTGGAATTTAGTGATGGCTTTTCCATGCAAAGAGTTTGTAGTAAACCTATCTCAAAATGAATTGTGTAAGATTATCCGTCAATCTACCTCCAAACGAATCTCTGAAAAGCGTATTGCTTACCTGACTGATAAACTTCTAAAACTCGCTAAACAATCTTTTTGTGCGGTCAAGAAAATCTCCCCAATGCTTGAAGAGGTTCGTTACTATGCTCAAGAATTGCTTCGTCTTTCTGAGCACAGACAGGTTGTCTTAGACGATATGGTAGCTCTAGCTCAGCCTTTACCAGAGTATGACATCTTACGATCAATTCCTGGCATCGCAGAAACCACAGCGACATCTATCATTGGCGAATTGGGAGATATTCGTCGCTTTCAGTCTACCAATCAAATCAACGCTTTTATTGGCATTGACCTGAGACACTATGAATCTGGGAACTTTCTCGCCAAGGAACACATTACTAAGCGAGGTAATCCCTATGCCAGAAAAATCTTGTTCAAGTGCATTCATAACATCGCTTCAGCTAGTCATACCAATCCCTGCCATATCGCCGACTTTTATGAGAAACGAAAAAGACAATCGACAATAGCTTCAACCAAGCCACATGCGATTGCCTCTATACATCGTCTCATTCGAACAATGTATTACCTCATTACGCATAACAAACTTTACGATTACTCTTTGACCCAAAATCGATAAGGTCATCTATGCCGTATTATTATAACACCTTGTTTCAAAAAATACCAGATGAGGTGTTTTTTAGCATGCACTTTTATGGATCAATAAGTGGTAAAAATAAGACAGTAACCTCAGAATAGCTACTGTCTTATCTCTTTTTTCACTTAAAGCCCTTGATATACTTGACAAATGGTAGAAAAGAGCCGATTTTTTCTGTCTAACTTTTAGGGTGCAGTTCAACAAAAGTCCTAGCCTCTCAATTGTCTTTGGATTGTCGAGCAAGACGCAGTGGTTGAGTGGACTCTACTATGCTGATTTCATCAGCTTTTACAGCCCTACTCAACTGTGCGGAGGTGGGACGACCAAATCGAATTCTAACGAATTACCGATTTCTGTCCCACTCTCTTTTGTTGTTCAATTAGAATAATCCAAGAACAGTTCCATCACTTTCAACATCCATGTTGAGAGCGGCAGGACGTTTTGGAAGTCCTGGCATGGTCATGACATCACCAGTTAAGGCAACGATGAAGCCTGCACCAAGTTTTGGTACCAATTCACGAATAGTAATTTCAAAGTTTTCAGGTGCTCCGAGAGCATTTGGATTATCTGAGAAACTGTATTGAGTTTTAGCCATACAGATTGGCAGTTTATCCCAACCATTTTGTACGATTTGTGCAATTTGGGTTTGAGCTTTCTTTTCGAAGTTTACTTTGCTTCCGCGATAGATTTCAGTGACAATCTTTTCAATCTTTTCTTGGACAGAAAGATCGTTGTCATAGAGACGTGTGTAGTTTGCCGGATTTTCAGCGATAGTATTGACAACCGTTTCAGCAAGGGATACTCCACCTTCTGCTCCATCAGCCCATACGCTAGCTAGTTCAACTGGAACATCGATTGAAGCACAAAGTTCTTTCAAGGCTGCGATTTCAGCTTCTGTATCAGAAACAAATTCATTGATAGCAACAACTGCTGGAATACCGAACTTACGGATATTCTCAACGTGTCGTTTCAAGTTAGCAAAACCTGCACTAACCGCCTCCACATTTTCCTCTGTAAGAGCGTCTTTAGCCACACCACCATTCATCTTAAGAGCACGAAGGGTTGCGACAATGACAACTGCATCTGGAGATGTTGGCAAGTTTGGTGTCTTGATATCAAGGAATTTCTCAGCACCAAGGTCCGCACCAAAACCAGCTTCAGTAACTGTATAATCAGCCAAGTGAAGGGCTGTAGTTGTAGCCAAAACTGAGTTACATCCGTGAGCAATATTGGCAAATGGGCCACCATGCACAAAGGCAGGTGTACCATAGATTGTTTGAACCAAGTTTGGTTTGATAGCATCTTTCAAAATCAATGCCAAGGCACCTTCAACCTGTAGATCACCCACTGAAACAGGTGTACGGTCATAACGGTAACCAATGACGATATTGGCCAAACGACGTTTTAAATCTTCAATATCAGTTGCCAAGCAAAGGATAGCCATGATTTCTGAAGCAACAGTGATATCAAATCCATCTTCGCGAGGAATACCATTAAGAGGACCACCAAGTCCAACAGTTACATGACGAAGAGCACGGTCGTTTAAGTCAACAACACGTTTCCAAAGAATACGACGTTGGTCAATTCCAAGTTCATTTCCTTGATGCAAATGATTGTCAATCAAGGCAGAGAGAGCATTGTTTGCAGTTGTAATGGCATGCATATCTCCAGTAAAATGAAGGTTGATGTCTTCCATTGGTAAAACTTGGGCATAACCACCACCAGCTGCACCACCTTTAATCCCCATGACTGGTCCAAGAGAAGGTTCGCGGATAGCAATCATGGTTTTCTTACCAATCTTATTCAAAGCATCAGCAAGTCCGATAGTGATAGTTGATTTTCCTTCACCAGCAGGTGTTGGATTGATAGCTGTAACTAGGATCAATTTTCCGACTGGATTACTTTCCACTTCACGAATTTTATCAAAGCTAAGCTTAGCCTTGTATTTTCCATACAACTCCAAATCATCGTAAGAGATGCCAAGTTTCTCTACAACATCAACGATTGGTTTTAGCTCGATACTCTGTGCAATTTCAATATCTGTTTTCATTCAAAACTCCTCTACCTCAAATGTGTTAATTCATTATATCATAAAATAAGATTTTTAACAGTCATAAAGCTTAATAACGTTCGTAAATATAGCGCCCTTAAAGGATTTATCGGCTACTATTTAAATTTTTATATGCCTTTATAGGTTTTAACTATAGTTAAAAGCTTGGATTTCACATAATATTCTATCGCTTTCATTTTACTTACTGCTCATTTTTTTGTACAATAGTTCTATGAAAATTTTAGTTACATCTGGTGGTACAAGCGAAGCCATTGATAGAGTTCGCTCCATTACCAACCACTCTACTGGTAGACTTGGTAAAGTTATAACTGAGACTTTACTGAAGGCTGGGCATCAGGTTTGTCTGATTACTACACAACAAGCATTGAAACCAGCACCACGCTCAAATTTATCCATCATTGAAATCAAAAACACTTCCGATTTACTTCGACAGATGAAACGGATTGTTCCTGATTATCAAGTTTTGATTCATTCCATGGCAGTATCTGACTATAGTCCTGTTTACATGACTGGTCTCAATGAAGTTCAGGCAAGTCAAGATTTAAGTGAGTTTTTGCATAAGAAAAATATGGAAACAAAGATCTCCTCTAAGGATGAGGTGCAAGTCCTTTTTCTCACGAAAAATCCCAAAATTATTTCTCTTGTCAAAGAATGGAATCCAAGTATCCATCTCATTGGTTTTAAACTCCTTGTCGATGTTACTAAGGAACATCTGATTCAAATCGCTAGAGAAAGTCTTGAAAAGAATCAAGCTGACTTGATTGTCGCTAATGACCTCACTCAGATTAATACAAATCAGCACCTGGCTTATCTAGTAGAAGAAAAAGATTATCAGCTTGCTACTAGTAAGCAAGAAATTGCTGTCTTGTTAACCAAGAGAATTCAAGAACTTGATCGTTAGAAAGGAAAATTATGGCTCGTATTATACTCGCTGTTACAGGCTCTATTGCTTCTTACAAGGCTGCTGATTTGGTTAGTAACTTGAAGAAACAGGGGCATTCTGTTACTGTACTTATGACCCAGGCTGCGACTGCTTTTATCCAACCTTTAACCCTTCAAGTCCTATCTCAAAATACGGTACATCTGGATGTTATGCAGGAACCTTATCCTGACAAAGTCAATCATATCGAACTTGGCAAAGAAACAGATTTATTTATCGTAGTTCCTGCAACGGCCAATACAATCGCTAAACTAGCTCAAGGCCTAGCTGACAACATGGTAACCTCTACTGCTCTTGCCTTGCCCCACTATATTCCAAAACTAGTGGCACCTGCTATGAATACCAAAATGTATGACCATCCAGCAACTCAAACAAACTTAAAAACTTTAGAAACTTATGGTTATTCAATTATTGCTCCAAAAGAGTCCCTACTGGCCTGTGGCGATGTAGGACATGGTGCTCTCGCTGATCTTGATACTATTTTACAACAGATAAAGGAAAAACTTCATGAACAAACGCTCTAATATTGCTCCTATTGCTATCTTTTTTGCCAGCATGATTGTCATTCATTTGCTGAGCTCTATTGTCTTTAATGTCTTGCCATTTCCAATTAAACCAACCATTGTCCATATCCCGGTCATCATTGCTAGTATCATCTACGGACCACGGATTGGGGCTATCTTAGGTTTCTTGATGGGAATGATTAGCTTGACTGTCAATACGATCACTATTCTCCCAACTAGCTACCTCTTCTCTCCTTTTGTACCAAATGGGAATCTAGCTTCACTTGCTATTGCTATTATTCCTCGTATCTTAATTGGTTTAACACCATACTTTGTCTATAAACTCCTCAGAAACAAGGCGGGGCTTATCTTTGCGGGAGCTCTCGGTTCACTTACTAATACTGTATTTGTACTAGGAGGTATCTTCTTCCTCTTTGGAAATGTTTTTGATGGAAATATCCAGAAACTATTAGCTACTGTTATCTCAACAAACTCTATCGCAGAACTGATTATCTCAGCAATACTTACTCTAGTTATTGTTCCGAGACTTGAAAAAATCAAAAAATAAGAGGCTGGGACAAAAGTCCTAGCCTCTCAATTGTCTTTGGATTGTCGAGTAAGACGCAGTGGTTGAGTAGGGCTCTACTACGCTGATTTCATCAGCTTTTACAGCCCTACTCAACTGTGCGGAGGTGGGACGACGAAATCGAATTCTAACGAATTACCGATTTCTGTCCCACTCTCGATTTTTATTTGCGCTGAAACTCTACTCCAGCATTTAGTGAATCTTAAAGAGTCAAAAAATCCTTTGAAACAATATTTTTCTCTATCTAAAAGCATGATTATAAAGATTCACGGATATGAGAAAAAGGTTCAATCTTGATAAAATCTTTACTTTCCCACAGCCTTTTTATCTGCTTATTATTGGGCAAGACGTGCTTCTTCTAAAATCTTTTCAATCTTTGTTGTTAGCAAATCAATAGCTACTGTATTGGTCACTCCTTCTGGAATAACGATATCTGCATAACGCTTTGTTGGCTCAATAAATTGATGATACATGGGTTTTACCACACCAAGATACTGGTCAATAACGCTATCCAGGCTACGACCACGTTCTTCCATATCACGTTTAATACGGCGAATGATACGAACGTCATCATCTGTATCTACGAAAATCTTGATATCCATCAAATCACGAAGACGTTTATCTTCCAACACTAAAATTCCTTCTACAATAAAGACATCTTGAGGTTCTTGGCGATAGGATTTTGAACTTCTAGTATGAGCAGCGTAGTCATAGGTAGGAATATCTACAGGACGCCCCGCCAACAATTCCTTAATTTGCTCAATCATCAAATCAGTATCAAAAGCAAAAGGATGGTCATAGTTGGTCTTGATACGCTCTTCAAAGGTTAGATGAGATTGATCTTTATAGTAGGAATCATGCTCAATCATAGAGATTTTTTCATTTGGAAAATGCGACAAGATTGCTTTAGATACGCTTGTCTTTCCTCCTCCAGATCCACCTGTTACTCCGATAATGATTGGTCTATTTTGCATTGTAGCCTCCTTGTTTTTTCCCTTGTCTATTTTACCATATTTTTGATAAATTTTACAGATGGAGTTTTCTACAAAATAGAAGAAAAAATCCTCATAGCTAGAAGCTACAAGGATTTGTAATTGATTAATCGAAGTTAACGTATTCTTTAGAAAGTTCAAGAACTTCTTCCATTGTTGAACATTCAGTAAGAGCACGGTTAGCGTATTCTTGCATTTTAGCAGTGTCGAGTTTCTTCATCAAGCTACGTGTACGAAGTACAGATGTTGCTGACATAGAGAACTCATCCAAGCCCATTCCGACAAGAAGTGGAACAGCTGTTTGGTCACCAGCCATCTCACCACACATACCAGCCCATTTACCTTCAGCGTGAGCTGCTTTGATAACGTTGTTGATCAAACGAAGGATTGATGGGTTATATGGTTGATAAAGGTATGAAACTTGCTCGTTCATACGGTCTGCTGCCATTGTGTATTGGATCAAGTCATTTGTACCAATTGAGAAGAAGTCAACTTCTTTTGCAAATTGGTCCGCAAGCATAGCTGCCGCAGGAATTTCAATCATGATACCAACTTGGATATCATCCGCAACTGCAACACCTTCAGCAAGAAGGTTAGCTTTTTCTTCATCGAAGACTGCTTTAGCTGCACGGAATTCTTTCAAAAGCGCAACCATTGGGAACATGATACGCAATTGACCGTGTACAGAAGCACGAAGAAGAGCACGGATTTGAGTGCGGAACATTGCATCTCCAGTTTCAGAGATAGAGATACGAAGAGCACGGAAACCAAGGAATGGGTTCATTTCATGTGGCATATCGAAGTAAGGAAGCTCCTTGTCACCACCGATATCCATTGTACGGACGACAACTGGTTTACCGTTCATTCCTTCAAGAACAGCCTTGTACGCTTCGTACTGTTCGTCTTCAGTTGGGAAGTCTTGAGAATCCATGTACAAGAACTCTGTACGGTAGAGACCTACAACTTCTGCACCATTTTCATTAACACCTTCAACGTCTTTTGGAGTACCAATGTTGGCAGCCAATTCGAAGTGTTTACCGTCAGCAGTAACTGTTTGAGCATCCTTCAAGAGTGCCCATTCAGCTTTTTGTTGAGCGTAAGCTTCACCAGCTGCTTTGAATGCAGCCGCTTGTTCTTCACTAGGGTTGATAATCACTTCACCTGTAATACCGTTAACAGCAAGAAGTTCACCGTCATTAACGAGTTCAGTGATATTGTTTGTACCCAAAACTGCAGCGATTTCAAGTGTACGAGCCATGATAGCTGAGTGACTTGTACGACCACCAATATTTGTTACAAAAGCTTTTACAAAGTTTTTGTCCAATTGAGCTGTATCAGAGGGAGTCAAGTCGTGAGCAATCACGATCACTTCTTCATTGATAGAAGCTGGGTTTGGCAATTTTTTACCAAGGAGGTTAGCCAATACACGTTTTGTTACGTCGCGGATATCCGCTGCACGTTCTTGCATGTATGGGTTGTCTTCCATGCCTTCAAAGATTGTGATAAACATGTCTGTAACTTCTTTCAGACCTGCTTCTGCATTCACTTTCTTAGCACGGATAGTTTCTTTGATTTGACCGATTAATTCAGGGTCAGCAAGAACCATCAAGTGGGCGTCAAATACTTGTGCCGCTTCTTCACCAAGCGTACCTACAGCCTTCTCGCGGATAAGAGAAAGCTCGTTTTGAGAAGCTTCAAGAGCAACATCCAAACGAGCCTCTTCTGCATTTGTATCTTCGACTGTAACAGTCTCGAATGATAAATCCGGTTGAACGAGTAGATATGCTTTTGCAACTGCAACACCGTCAGATGCTGCGATTCCTTTAAGCATTTCTGTCATTTCCTTATGCCAATCCTTCTTTTTCCATTGTTTCTGAGATTGCAGCGATAGCGTCATCAGCGTCTGCACCTTCAGCAGTGATTGTAACGTCAGCACCTTGACCAACACCAAGACTCATTACACCCATGATAGATTTAAGGTTAACTGATTTACCTTTGTACTCAAGAGTGATATCTGAAGCAAATTTGCTAGCAGTTTGTACCAACAATGTTGCTGGACGTGCGTGAATACCTGTTTCTGCCACTACGTGGAAATCTTTAGAAGCCATAGTTTGACTCTCCTTTAATAGTTTTCTTGTTGAGTTACATATCTGATAACCCTTACAATTTAGTATTATATCACCTTCATTGATATTTTTCAAGTATTTTATGGACTTTCTTCAATTTCCTTTCAGATAACTTGCAGAAAATCTTCTATAATATTTAGCAAAACACAGTATGTAGTTTTGGTGAAAATCCTAATCATTGAAATAATGCTTTTTCGCTAGTTGTTTTCAAAATCTACACTATATATTGTGTTTGTAGGTAAAATCAGTAAAACAATTACACAAGATTTAGTTTTAGAAAGTTGACAAAGTTTTTTTTTCTGATATACTAAGAAAGTAATTAATTTTTAAAGAGGACTTACACAATGGTAACCGTATATTCTAAAAACAACTGTGTCCAATGTAAAATGACCAAACGCTTTTTGGACAGTAATAATGTTGAATATAAAGAAATCAATCTTGATGAACAGCCTGAATACATCGATCAAGTAAAAGAGCTTGGCTTTAGTGCCGCTCCTATCATTCAGACGCCGACAGAAGTTTTCTCTGGTTTCCAGCCAGGTAAACTCAAACAACTTGCTTAAGAATCAGGACAAAAGCTTCTATGTCTACCTTAGAAGCCTTTCTTAATTAGATAAAGGATTTTTTATGGGATTAAAACAACTTGAAGATGTGACTTACTTCCGTCTTAATAACGAAATTAACCGTCCTGTGAATGGACAAATCATGCTTCACAAAGACAAGGAAGCTCTTGAAGCCTTCTTTAAAGAAAATGTTGTACCTAATACAATGGTTTTTAATTCAATTACGGATAAAATAAATTTCCTTATTGAACATAACTATATTGAAACAGCATTTATCAAGAAATACCGTCCAGAATTTTTGGAAGAACTATCTCAATTTATCAAAGACCAAAACTTCCAATTCAAGTCTTTCATGGCAGCATACAAGTTTTACAATCAATATGCTTTGAAAACTAATGACGGGGAATACTACCTTGAAAGCATGGAAGACCGCGTCTTCTTTAATGCCCTTTACTTTGCTGATGGTGATGAAGCGATTGCTATTGATATCGCTAATGAAATTATCCACCAACGTTATCAACCTGCTACACCTTCTTTCTTGAATGCAGGCCGTGCACGTCGTGGTGAATTGGTATCATGTTTCTTGATTCAGGTAACAGATGATATGAACTCTATTGGACGTTCTATCAACTCAGCTCTTCAACTTTCACGTATCGGTGGTGGCGTCGGAATTTCACTCAGCAATCTTCGTGAAGCTGGAGCTCCTATCAAAGGTTATGAAGGAGCAGCTTCTGGCGTCGTTCCAGTTATGAAGCTTTTCGAAGATAGCTTCTCTTACTCAAACCAACTTGGGCAACGTCAAGGTGCTGGGGTTGTTTACCTCAACGTTTTCCACCCAGACATTATCGCTTTCCTTTCAACTAAGAAGGAAAATGCCGATGAAAAAGTTCGTGTCAAGACTCTCTCGCTTGGTGTTGTGGTACCAGATAAATTCTACGAATTGGCTCGCAAAAATGAAGAAATGTACCTCTTCAGCCCTTATTCTGTAGAGCTTGAATACGGTGTGCCGTTCAACTACATCGATATCACAGAAAAATACGATGAACTGGTGGCAAATCCAAACATCCGTAAGACAAAAATCAAGGCGCGTGATTTGGAAACTGAAATTTCTAAATTGCAACAAGAATCTGGTTATCCTTATGTAGTCAATATTGATACGGCTAACCGTGCAAATCCTGTTGATGGTAAAATTATCATGAGTAACTTGTGTTCTGAGATTCTTCAAGTCCAAGAACCAAGTCTAATCAACGATGCTCAAGAATTCCTAAAAATGGGTACTGATGTTTCATGTAACCTCGGTTCAACAAACGTGGTAAACATGATGACTTCACCTGACTTTGGGCGTTCTATCCGCGCCATGGTTCGTGCTCTTACTTTCGTTACAGATAGTTCACACATCGTAGCTGTACCTACGATTAACCATGGAAATAGCCAAGCACACACCTTTGGACTTGGTGCTATGGGACTTCACAGCTACCTTGCCCAACAATTAATCGAATATGGATCACCTGAGTCCGTTGAATTTACAAGCATTTACTTTATGCTTATGAACTACTGGACCTTGGTTGAGTCAAACAATATCGCACGTGAACGTGGTGTTACCTTCCACAACTTTGAGAAATCAGACTATGCTAACGGAAGCTACTTTGATAAGTATTTGACTGGAGAATTTCTTCCGAAATCAGACCGTGTTAAAGAACTCTTCAAAGATATCTTTATTCCTAGTGCTGCTGATTGGGCTGAACTTCGAGATAAAGTTAAAACAGATGGTCTTTACCACCAAAACCGCCTTGCTGTAGCGCCAAATGGTTCTATCAGTTATATCAACGATGTATCTGCTTCTATCCATCCAATTACGCAACGTATCGAAGAACGCCAAGAGAAGAAAATTGGTAAGATCTACTACCCTGCTGCAGGATTATCAACAGAAACGATTCCTTACTATACTTCTGCTTACGATATGGATATGCGTAAGGTCATCGATGTGTACGCAGCTGCAACAGAGCACGTGGACCAAGGACTTTCACTCACTCTCTTCATGCGTAGTGATATTCCAACAGGACTTTACGAATGGAAGAAAGAAAACAAACAAACGACACGTGACTTGTCTATCCTTCGTAACTACGCCTTTAACAAGGGCATTAAGTCTATCTACTACGTTCGTACCTACACAGATGACGGCGGTGAAGTTGGTGCTAACCAATGTGAGAGCTGTGTGATTTAATCTTTGCTTGAGGAAACTACTTCTTCTCAGATTAGTATTCATTCACCCTGCTAAACTAAACTGGAATAAGCATCTATACTATGGAAAAACAAAAAAGTCGGGCTTCCGACTTTTTGTGCGAAACTACTCTAGGATTATGATAAAATAGAGATAATTGTGAGTTCGCGATACTAAACACAGAAAGAGATTTCAAATGAAAACTTACTACAAAGCCATTAACTGGAATGCCATCGAAGATGTCATCGACAAATCAACTTGGGAAAAACTGACGGAGCAATTTTGGCTCGATACGCGTATCCCCTTGTCAAACGACTTAGATGACTGGAGAAAGCTTTCTAACAAGGAAAAAGACCTTGTTGGTAAAGTTTTTGGAGGTTTGACCCTTCTTGACACCATGCAATCTGAAACTGGGGTTCAAGCCCTTCGCGCAGACATCCGTACACCACATGAGGAAGCTGTTTTCAATAACATCCAATTTATGGAATCTGTTCATGCCAAATCTTATTCTTCTATCTTCTCAACCTTGAATACCAAGTCTGAAATTGATGAAATTTTCGAATGGACTGATACCAATCCTTACCTACAAAAGAAGGCTGAGATCGTCAACGAAATCTACCTAAACGGAACTCCACTTGAAAAGAAAGTAGCTAGTGTTTTCCTTGAAACCTTCCTCTTCTACTCTGGTTTCTTCACTCCTCTCTACTATCTTGGAAACAACAAGTTGGCCAACGTAGCTGAGATCATCAAGTTGATCATTCGTGATGAGTCTGTACACGGAACCTACATCGGCTACAAGTTCCAGCTTGGTTTCAACGAATTACCTGAAGACGAACAAGAAAAACTCAAGGATTGGATGTATGATCTCCTTTATACTCTTTATGAGAATGAAGAAGGCTACACAGAGAGCCTCTATGACGGTGTTGGATGGACTGAAGAGGTTAAAACCTTCCTTCGTTACAATGCTAATAAGGCTCTTATGAACTTGGGGCAAGATCCACTCTTCCCAGACTCAGCAGACGATGTAAACCCAATTGTTATGAACGGGATTTCAACTGGCACATCAAACCACGACTTCTTCTCTCAAGTTGGTAATGGTTACCTACTTGGTGAAGTTGAAGCTATGCAAGATGACGACTATAACTATGGTCTAGATTAATACAAGACTTTACGAAAACATCTGACTTTGTTTAAAAACTCAGATGTTTTTTTGTTTTTGTTTATTTTTGTTCTTTAAATTGATTGATTTTCTAGTTTATGGTATTATAGTATTAGATATGGAGGTGATCCGATGCTTAAGCAAGAAAAATTAGATACTATCTTAGAAATTGTTAATACAAAAGGAACGATCACTGTTAAAGAGATTATGAGTCGCCTAGATATTTCAGATATGACTGCTAGACGTTATTTACAAGAGTTGGCAGATAAAGATTTACTGGTTCGTGTTCATGGTGGAGCCGAAAAACTTCGAACAGGTTCTTTGTTAAACAATGAGCGTTCTAACGTTGAAAAACAGGGGTTACAGACAGCAGAAAAACAAGAAATTGCTCGCTTTGCCAGTCACTTAGTTGAAGAAAGAGAAACTATTTTTATCGGTCCAGGTACTACCTTAGAGTTCTTTGCGCGTGAGCTTTCTATCGATAACATTCGTGTTGTTACCAATAGTTTGCCTGTATTTCTCATTCTAAACGAGCGTAAGCTAACTGATCTCATTCTAATCGGTGGTAATTATCGTTCAATTACTGGAGCATTTGTAGGTACTTTAACCCTTCAAGATATCGCTAGTTTGCAATTTTCAAAAGCCTTCGTTAGTTGTAATGGTATCAAGGATCATGCTATCGCTACTTTTAGTGAAGACGAAGGTGAAGCACAGAAATTAGCACTAGAAAACGCTAATAAAAAATATCTCCTAGCTGACCATAGCAAATTTGATAAATTTGATTTCTTCACATTTTACAATATCTCAGATATCGACACCATTATCACTGATTCAAAATTAAGTGACGAAACACTCCTATCCCTATCTAAACAAACTAAAATTATCAAATCTAAACCTTAAACTCTACAACTAGTCATAGATTTTAGTAGCTACTACTAATTCCATGGCTAGTTTTTTATTTTATATTAAGCCTGCAAGCTAAAATATTTCAATTATTTTTCAAATCTATGAATTTTGTATTTTTAATTTAATAGATTCCTCGAATCTGTCTTTTTATATTCCATTTCACGAAGTCATCCTTTTTAGTTTATTATAACAGTTACTTGTATTTTCTATCATTTTCCCTTCTTTTTTGATATAATAAATTTAGAATGATTCTTCAAAGGAGGCATCTATGCGTTTTAATCAATTCAGTTACTATCCTGTAACTCAGCAACAGGCTTTACAGGAACTATCCAGTCTTGGATTCAAGCTTGATCCAACAGATTCAGCTAAGGAACAGTTTGACGTTTTTGTTAGAACTTGTTTTTTTAATTATAAAAATACCGACTATCCCCTCTCAACTTTGGCGGTTGATAAGGAAACTGACCTACTCACTTTCTTCAATTCTGATCGTGAATTAACTGCAGAAATCTTTTATACAGTAGTTTTTCAGTTGCTTGGATTTAGCTACCTTATAGACTTCGAAGATGCTCAAACCTTTCATCAAGAGACAGGATTTCCTATTGTCTATGGAGACTTGATTGACAATCTCTATCAACTCCTTAACACGCGCACTAAAAAGGGAAATACCTTGATTGATCAGCTAGTTAGTGATGATCTTATCCCTGAGGACAATGATTACCACTACTTCAATGGAAAGAGTTTGGCTACCTTCTCTGTAAACAATGCCATTCGTGAAGTTGTTTATGTAGAAAGTCGTATTGATTCTGATAATGATGGTCTACCTGATTTAGTCAAGGTTAGCATCATCCGTCCGACTTACAATGGCAAAATTCCAGCAGTCATGACTGCAAGTCCTTACCATCAAGGAACCAATGATAAAGCTAGTGATAAGGCCCTTTACAAAATGGAAGGGGAGTTAGCAGTCAAAGAACCTCACGAGATTGGCTTAGAAGAACCAAGTATTAGTTTTGTTGAGCCAGTTGGCCAAGCAGACTTCGTTTCAGAAGCTGAAGAAAAACTGACTCATATCAATAGCAGCTACACACTTAACGACTACTTCCTTCCAAGAGGATTTGCCAATATCTATGTATCAGGTCTTGGTACCAGGGATTCTCAAGGTCAGATGACTAATGGTGACTACCGACAAGTTGAAGCCTATAAAAATGTCATTGATTGGCTCAATGGCCGTTGTCGCGCCTTTACAGACAGTAGTCGTAAACGTCAAGTCAAGGCTGACTGGTCCAACGGTAAAGTCGCCACTACTGGTCTTTCTTATCTAGGAACAATGTCTAATGGTCTTGCTACTACAGGAGTTGATGGTTTAGAGGTCATCATTGCTGAAGCAGGTATTTCTTCTTGGTACAACTATTATCGTGAAAATGGTCTCGTAACAAGCCCTGGAGGCTATCCAGGTGAGGACTTCGATTCATTAGATGAATTAACTTATTCTCGTAATCTTTTAGCTGGGGACTATATTCGTGGAAACGAGGCTCATAAAGATTCCATAGAAGAACTGAAGAAAAATCTAGACCGTAAAACTGGGGATTATAACCAATTCTGGCATGACAGAAACTACCTACTTAATGCCCACAAGGTCAAAGCTGAGGTTGTTTTTACACACGGTTCGCAAGACTGGAATGTCAAACCACTTCATGTCTATCAAATGTTCAATGCTCTTCCAAGCAATATTAAGAAACATCTCTTTTACCATAACGGCGCCCATGTCTATATGAACAATTGGCAGTCTATTGATTTCCGTGAATCCATGAATGCTCTTTTGACGCAGAAATTATTGGACCAAGAAACTGACTACCAACTTCCAAGAGTCGTTTGGCAAGACAATACTGCTCCTCAAACCTGGCTGTCACTTGAAGATTTTGGAAATCAAACTGACCATAAAACTTTCTCTTTAGGTACTGAGGAAGCTGTCATTGAAAATCATTACCAAGATTCTGACTTCGAACGATTTGGAAAGACTTACCAAACCTTTAACAATGAACTTTATCAAAGTAAGGTGAATCAGATTACCATTGATCTTCCAGTGACTGAAGATCTTCATATCAATGGCCGTGTCAAACTTAACCTACGACTCAAGTCAAGTACAAACAAAGGCTTACTATCTGCCCAACTTCTCGAACTTGGTCAAAAGAAATACCTACAACCGTATCCAGGAGTCTTGTCTGCTCGTACTATTGATAATGGTCGTTACCATATGCTGGAAAATCTTTGCGAGCTACCATTTAGCCCAAATGCTCAGCGCGTCATCACCAAAGGCTATCTCAACCTTCAGAACCGTCATGATTTGCTGAAAATCGAAGAGATCAAAGCAGATGAATGGATGGAGTTCCAATTTGAACTGCAACCAACTATCTACAAACTTCAGAAAGACGATACACTTCGTCTGGTGCTCTATACTACAGACTTTGAAATCACTATACGTGACAATACAAACTATCACTTGACTGTCGATCTCGCACAGTCCAATCTTGAAATACCTTTTCAAAGGGAGGTAACTGTAGATGAACAAGGCCGAACAAAGACACCAGCTCATCCGAGCCCTAATCACTAAGCAAAAGATTCATACCCAAACTGAGCTACAAGAACTACTGATTGAAAACGGAGTCCATGTCACACAAGCAACGCTTTCACGAGACATCAATCTGATGAACCTCTCTAAAATTCGTGAAGGTGAACACTCCTATTATGCAATCAACACTGGTTCCACATCAAAGTGGGAAAAACGGCTAGAAGTGTATATGGAGGAAGCTCTCTACATGATGCATCCTGTTCAACACCAGGTTGTCATCAAAACCTATCCAGGTTTGGCACAATCCTTTGGATCCATCTTAGATGCCCTAAACTTCCCTGAAATTGTGGCTACTATCTGTGGCAATGATGTCTGTTTGGTTATCTGCGAGGATAAAGAACAAGCTCAATCTTGCTTTGAACGCCTCAAACAATTTGCACCACCTCTATTTTTTGATCGGTAACAAAAACCCGTGATGACTATCATCACGGGTTAATTTTATGATTTGCTATTTTCAGCTTGCTTTTTAGTTCTTGCTAGTCTCAAAGCACGATTTGGATTGAGACGATTAAAGAGTTCTTCTAATTTTTTCTCATTCCAGACGTCTGCTGCAGAAACAAAATTTCCATCAGCATCTCGGAAAGATATCGGTTTATCTCCCATAGCTATCTCCTAGTCTACAAACTCAAACTCAAATTTGCCGATACGAACTAGATCTCCATCCTTGGCACCACGGGCACGGAGAGCTTCATCAACACCCATACCACGCAACTGACGAGCAAACTTCATGACAGACTCATCACGATCAAAGTTAGTCATGTTAAAGAGTTTAATGAGTTTTTCACCTGAAAGTACCCAAGTTGCATCGTCATCACGACTAATTTCAAATGGTTTTTCATCTTCGTCAAAGCCATAATAAACTTCTTCTTCCATCTCTGACTCATCATAAAGAAGAAATTCTGGTGTCTTATCAAGAAGTTCAGCTGTTGCATCTAGTAAAGGTGCAAGACCTTGCTTAGTCAAACCAGAGATTGGGAAGATGGCTGGTAAGTCCTCGAACTCATCATAGTTAGCTGCCAATTTTTTCTTGAATTCTTCAAGGTTTTCTTTGCTTTCTGGCATATCCATCTTATTAGCAACAATGATTTGGGGACGTTCCATAAGACGAAGGTTATAAGATTCCAACTCTTTGTTAATAGCTAGATAATCTTCGTAAGGATCACGTCCTTCACTGGCTGACATATCAATGATGTGAAGGATAACGCGAGTACGCTCAATATGGCGAAGGAACTGAGTTCCCAAGCCCACACCTTGACTAGCACCTTCGATCAAACCAGGAAGGTCTGCCACTGCAAATGACTCACCTGATTGAGTACGGACCATACCAAGATTAGGAACGATTGTTGTAAAGTGGTAGGCACCGATTTTAGGTTTTGCAGAGGTAATTACGCTGAGCAGAGTTGATTTTCCAACTGAAGGGAAGCCAACCAAACCAACATCCGCAAGGATTTTAAGTTCTAACTGTAACTCACGTTCCTGACCTGGTTCTCCATTCTCAGAGATCTCTGGAGCAGGATTTTTTGGTGTCGCAAAACGGATATTCCCACGACCACCTCGACCACCGTGAGCAACGATAAACTCTTGGCCGTGCTCAATCAAGTCAGTGATAACTTTTCCAGTTTCTGCATCACGCACAGTTGTACCTTGAGGTACTCGGACAATCAAGTCTTCTGCACCGCGTCCGTGCATTCCTTTAGTCATTCCTTTTTCACCTGACTGGGCTTTAAAATGACGATTGTAACGGAAATCCATAAGGGTACGTAAACCTTCATCTACAACGAAAACAACGTTACCACCACGGCCACCGTCACCACCCCATGGTCCTCCATTAGGGACATATTTTTCACGGCGAAAGGCAACCATCCCATCACCGCCATTTCCAGCCTTGACCTTAATCTTGGCTGTATCTAAAAACATACTCATATTCTTTTCTCACTTTAAAAAGGGCTGGGAAATCCCAGTCACCAACTATTACTACTTGCTAGAAAATCTAGCATTTTAAAATCTGCTAAATACACCGATGGCTGTAGCAAAGATACCTGCTAAGGTTACGAACAACATAATCAAAACGACGAATAGTGTCAATTTCTCAAAAAATGTTTTTTTACGTTTTCCATTATCACCAAATGCCATTATTTTCTCCTTTTCTAAAATTCCCTATTTTTAATACTCTTCCGAGACTGGAGCAATTGCCCACAAGATTAAGTAAGCAATAAGTCCGCTACCATAACAAAAAGCTAGAACTCCCCAGATCACACGTACGATTGTCGGATCAATATCAAAATAATTAGCTAAACCAGCGCATACTCCACCAATTTTTTGATCTCGACTGCTTCTCATAAATTTCTTTTTCATTTCTTCATTTCCTTTCTTCGAAGACCTTAGTCATTCCAATAATCTCTCAAATCATTCAACTGTTTCTTGGATGCTTTTAACATTCGTTTAGAACTTTTGACTGGAACTGAAACTGCCTGCTGTGGCAAGTAAAATACTGTCTTTAAAATCCGTTGTGTCATCGGCTCATCACGAGTTAATTCTTTTTCAAAATTGTTTGAGATGATAGCATCCAAATAAAACTCATGGACTCTCTTAGCAAAATTCTCAGCTGAAATTTCATACAATTTTTCAGCCAAAAGTTTTTCATCCATCTTTGGAGTTGCAATTAAAGCTTCTAAAATAGCCCCTGCTAAATCTCTCTCTTCATAATAAAGAGTTCCAAACATCTTATCGCTAATCAAATTATCTAGATAAGGATTTCCATGAGCTATTACCGGAGTCTTACTTGCAAGACTTTCAAGATAGGTCAAGCCTTGCGTCTCACTAGTTGAAGCTGAAATGAAGAAATCAGCCGCCTTATAGTAAAGTGCTGTCTCGCTTGGAGCGATCATACCTGTAAAGATAACAGAATCCTGAATCTGCAAATCTTCTGCTTGCTCCTTGAGGTTTTCCAGATAAGGTCCATCTCCAGCAACGACTAATTTAACATTTTGCTCTTCTTTTAGAACATCTGGAAGTGCTGCCAAAACAGCTTGAATGTTCTTTTCGTAAGACACCCGGGAAAGACTAAGAAGCATCTTTTCATCTTTCTTAATGCCTAATTTATCACGTAAGTCTACGATATGTTCTGGTCCAATCTCAGGTCGTTCAAACTTGGCTAGCTCAATCCCTGTAGGAATAACTCGTTTTTCTACTTTGACCTTATAATCTGATAGGAGGTCTCGCACAATTTCACTTGGACAAATCACTCCATCAACATCATGAAGAAATCCCCTTACAAGATACTTGACCATGCTAGGACGAATTAACAAGCCCTTAGCAATGTAGTGAACATAGTCTTCATACTGGGTATGATAGGTGTGAATGACTGGAATCTGCAATTCACGCGCAATCCAAATCCCTAATAAACCAAGAGAAAATTCAGTTTGCGTATGAATAATGTCTAGTTGATACTGTTTAGCAATCTCAAGAGCTTTTGTAAATCCACGATAGGCGAAACGTCGATCCTTAAAGGCAAAGAAAGGAACACTAGGGATACGGATAATCTGCCAGTCTTCATAACGATTGACATCCTTATCGGTTGTCGTGAAGATAAAGACTGCATGTCCTTGCTTTTCAAGCTCTGTTTTTAAGGTTCGAATACTGGTCGCAACACCCGACACCTGTGGGAAATAAGTATCTGTAAATAATCCAATTCGCATATACTACCTCATTTTTTTCCTAAAGCTGCTTGCTCCCGATAAAATTTAAGCCAGATTTCAAGCAAATGCTCTTCTGAGTATTCTCTTGAAATAGCCTTTGCCTTTTCTTTCAATTCTCTCAGAGCTTCTGGATGCTCCCGATAGTCCAATATAGCTTCTTTCATCTCATCCACATCAGTAGTTGGTCTGTAATTTCCCTCCAGAATGACCTTGTATAGATCCAAATCACGAAGCATAATGGGAGCTTCACAACTTGCTGCCTCTAAAATAGTCATTGGAAAGAGCTCGTTATAACTTGGAAGCAAGAAAAGATCAGCCAAGGCATAGAGTTCTCTCATCCGTTCTGGATCAACAATCCCAGGGAAAATCAGATTCTCTGGAGGATTATCCATAATCTTTTTATAGCGTTCATAACCATCGGTTATTCCCCCAAAAGAGAAGCCACCAGCCCAAATAAAAGTGATATCAGGTAATTCCTCAGCTAGAGTGATAAAGTCATCTATTCCTTTACGCTTCTGAACCTGACCTGCACCAACGACTACAAACTGATTCTCATCAATTCCCATATCTTTACGAAGTTGTTCAACTTGCTCTATAGGAAGTGAATGCCATTTTTCTTTATTGACAAAGTTAGGAATATAGGTCACTTTTTCACGTGGAATTCCAGCAGCCACCAAATCCTCAATGAAAGTAGGATTGACCACAACCAGATGCTCCATACGGTCATAAAAAGAAAATACATAGCGTTTGACAATCCCCTTTAAGAAGAATGGAATCTTCAAACTACCTTCCAAGGTATCAGGTAAGAAGTGAACATAGCCAATCTTACGTCCAGAACGTTTTTTCTGAAAGGTCGATAAATAATAGGGGAAATCAATGGTATGAAAATGAGTAACGTCCGCTTCGATTGGAAGATTTTCTGTTACGATCAGTTGGTCTTTCGCATCTCGTTTTAAAAGCTGTACCAGTTCACGGTATGCACCAGACACACCTTGGCCCGCCACTTTTTCACTTGAACTTAGCATATTGATGCGTAATTTCTCTTTTTCCATAGTAACCATTATACCATTTTCTTCAAATAAAATCAGCAAATTAAAAGAGAGATAGTATAAAAGCTGGGAATTTCCTGGCGTCTACACTATTTCTCTTTTTATAATTTATTTACTTGATACCTAAAGCGATACGAGCATAACGGCTCATTTTTTCAACCGTCCAAGCTGGATACCAAACTAATTTGACTTCAACGTTAGTAACCTCTGGAACGTCCGTCATAGCATCATAGATTTGGTCGGTTAAGAGATCTGCCAAGGGACAACCCATGGTTGTTAAGGTCATATCAATTTCAGTCTCACCTGTATCGCCATCAAAACGAATCTCGTAGATCAAGCCTAGATTGACGATATCAATTCCCAATTCTGGGTCAATCACTTCTTCTAGGGCTGTTAAAATACGTGTTTTGATATTTTCAATCTGTTCTTCTGTGTAAGCCATCTTCACTCTCCTTTAACTTAATCTTCAATGAAATCACGAAGTGGTTTGCTTCGACTTGGCTGGCGAAGTTTTCTCAAAGCTTTGGCTTCAATCTGACGGATACGTTCACGCGTTACGTTAAAGACTTTACCAACATCTTCAAGAGTACGCATTTTCCCATCATCAAGACCAAAGCGGAGACGCAAGACATTTTCTTCACGATCAGTCAATGTGTCTAACACTTCATCCAACTGTTCACGCAAGACGATACGAGTTGTGTAGTCCACTGGATTTTCAATCACTTCGTCCTCGATAAAATCACCAAGATGGCTGTCGTCCTCTTCACCGATTGGCGTCTCAAGGGAAACCGGTTCTTGGGCAATCTTGAGGATTTCACGAACCTTATCCGATGTCATACCCATACGTTCAGCAATTTGTTCAGGAGTCGGATCTTGTCCCAATTCTTGAAGAAGATTACGTTGTTCACGAACAAGCTTGTTAATGGTTTCCACCATGTGAACTGGGATACGGATGGTACGAGCTTGGTCAGCAATGGCACGAGTAATGGCTTGACGAATCCACCAAGTTGCGTAAGTTGAGAATTTGAAACCTTTAGAGTAGTCAAATTTATCAACGGCCTTCATCAAGCCCATGTTTCCTTCTTGGATCAAGTCAAGGAACTGCATTCCACGTCCAACATAACGTTTAGCGATAGAAACAACCAGACGAAGGTTAGCTTCTGCAAGGCGTTGTTTCGCTTCGATGTCACCTGCTTCAACAGCAAGGGCCAACTCTTTTTCCTCTTCATTTGTAAGCAGAGGCACAACCCCGATTTCTTTCAAATACATACGGACAGGGTCATTGACCTTAGCAGAGGTTGAACCAATCAAATCTTCATCAGTCAACTCTGGTTCTTCCTCAGTGCTCAAAACACGCGCACTTGGATTTCCTTCGTTGTCCGTAATTGAGATACCAGCATCTTGAATGCGTTGCAAAAGATTCTCAATACCTTCCACATCTAAAGTGAAGGGAATTACGAGGGCGTTATTGATTTCATCATCAGTTGCTGTACCAGTTTTTTTATGATTGCGAATAAATTCCGCTACTTGGACGTCAAAGGTTGTTACTTCTTTTTGTTTTGTTGCCATTCTTACTCCATTCTTCTTTTTTGGGCAATTAAGCGTTCTAGCTCTTCTAATGCGGTGTCTGTATCACCGACATGGCTAGCTTCCTGAACTTTCTTTTTAATTTGCAGATTTTCCTGATTCAAAAGAGCTCTTTTTCTAGACTTTTCCACTTCGGCTAACTCGTGAGGGGACATCTCAGGTGGCAAATCTAAGGCTAGGACTTGATACCACGCACTCTCCACTTCTATAGTCTGATGAGCCAAATCCTCAGATGAGATACTTCCATTATCAATCAAGAGTCCATACAAGGTCTGAAACTCTGGAGTTTCAAAGATAAAATCCTCTCTTAAACGATAGTCATTAAGCACCAAGGGATGTTCCATCATTCGGTAGAGGATATGGGCTTCCGCTCTCATCACTGCTGTCAGCTGCTTGGTAACAGACATAGTGACAGGACTCGGACTATAGGTCTCCTTGACCTTCTCCTTTCTCTGTCTGACACGACTTTCATTGACAATATGTTCGACTTGCTGATAGTCAAAAGATGGCAAGTGATCCGTCAAAATGTGAATGTAGGAATTCTGAGCTGTGATAGAGGGTTCCTTGGCGATTAAGGGGGCAATTTTCTCTATAAATTCAATCTGAGCTTGTAGATTTTCACTATTTTCAGGTCTGAAATGATGAATGTAAAACTCAACAGGACTAATGCGTGTATTGGTTAATAGATAAGCTAAGTCTTGAGGAGAGTTTTTCTGCAGATATTCATCCGGATCCATTGCGTCAGGAATCTGGACGACTTGGACAGGTAAATCTTTAAGCTCATCCAAGGCTTTCGCTGTGGCAGCTTGCCCAGCCTTATCTCCGTCATAAGTGACGATAACCTTTTTAGTAAAGCGTTTCAGATGCTCCACATGTTCACTCGTCAGTGCGGTACCCATAGAAGCAACTGCATTTTCAATACCAGCGCGATAAGCCGCAATGACATCCATAAACCCTTCCATCAGGTAGATTTCAGGAGCCTTGCCCGATCCTTTTTTTCCCCTCTCCAAATGATATAATTCGTAACTCTTGTTAAAAATTGCCGTCGCTCGACTATTTTTATACTTTCCAGTTTGAGAATCGGCCTCCTGCCATACTCGACCAGAAAAGGCAATCACCTTTCCTTGATCATTTGAGAGCGGGAACATAATGCGATTATGAAAGGTATCAAAGAATTGGTTACTCTCAGATAGGTAAAACAAACCTGAATCCAGCAAGTCATTTTCGCTATAATCATCTGCTAAACGTTGATAGAGATAAGAGCGTTCTGCTGGAGCCAAACCAATCATAAAATGCTTTAGAACATCATCTGTTAAGCCACGTTTATAGAGATAGTTTCTCGCCTCTTCACCCATCTTAGTTGTCATGAGGATGGCATGATAAAACCGAGCAGCCTTGTCATGCATATCGTAGAGATTTTGATGGGGTGACCTAGGCTGTACAGAACCTTGAACAGGCGCTGCCATCTGAATCCCAAGTCTCTCAGCTAATATCCTCACTGCATCCGCAAAGCTTACCTGCTGATACTCCTCGATAAACTTAAAAACATCTCCAGAACGACCACATCCAAAACAGTGGTAAAATTGCTTATCTTCGACCACGTTGAAGGAAGGGGTCTTTTCACCATGAAAAGGACAGAGCCCTAAAAAGTTCCGTCCAGATTTTTGTAAGGAAATCACTTCTCCTATGATTTCGACAATATTGGTATTGTTTTTGATCTCTTCGATGAGTCTCTTGTCAACCATAGACAATACCTCCATTTTATCACAGTTTACTCTAACTAGTATAGCTTATTTCTGAAAAAAAGTAAACCATTTCCTATGCTAACTTCTCAAAGTAACTTCCACTTGCCTGACCAAAGTGGAAATTAGTCTAAAACGGATTTTTATGGTGGAATTAAGTGTGAGACGTTTGAGTTAGAAATGAGGTCCACTATGACAAAACATAAACATCTTGCCCTTTCAGACCGTAATGATATCCAACTAGGCTTAGAGCGAGGTGAAACCTTCAAAGCTATTGGCCAACTTATTCTAAAAGACCCGACTACTGTTTCCAAAGAAGTCAAACGAAACAGACAAGTCCGACAGTCTACATGTGATAAACTCCCTTGCCCTCTGCTTGATAAAGCTACCTTTGTCTGTAATGGATGCCCTAAAAGAAGACAAAACTGTGGCTATCAGAAAATCTTCTATCTCGCTAAGCAAGCTCAAAAGCAGTACGAACAAACTCTTGTTGAATCTCGTGAAGGAACTCCTCTCAATTCCAAGACCTTCTGGGACATGGACAAAGTCATTTCTGATGGGGTTAAAAAGGGACAACACATCTATCATATCCTCAAAACTCATAACCTTGATGTCAGCTCCTCAACTGTCTATCGACACATCCGAAAAGATTACCTGTCTATCGCTCCTATTGACCTAGCCAGAGCCGTTAAATTCAAAGAAAGACGGAAAAGTAAGCTACCTTCCATTCCTAAAGAAGC
>JAQDPW010000019.1:18543-39672 GCA_027659245.1 Streptococcaceae bacterium AM104-57 | reverse complement strand
TTCAAGACTGGAATCACTGTGTGGTTTGATTTTGAAGAGACTTTTTGCCCAACCTCTTTTGTTAGTTATTAGTTACTTGCCCCAGAAGTAGCATCCGCATCTCCATGGCCGCCATCAGCTGAGTCAGAAGCGCCAGAAGTAGCATCTGCGTCACCGTGGCCTCCAGCAGGAGCAAACGGTCCGCTTCCTCCTACCAAACGTTGACCTGTTTCTTTCAAGTACCAGTCAAGCCATGGTTGGAAGTTAAAGACAATTTCATTGATACCAGCATATGATCCGTCAGGATAGTACATTGCTTGGTAGTTGTGAGTATTGATAACACCAGCAGGTGAACCAGGAACAATTGTACGTACGTATTCTTGGTTACCGTTTCTAAGAGTTCCAATAACCCACTCAACGTTTTTCATACGTGCGGGTGGAAGTGATCCGTGAACTGTTGACATACGGCTACCAGATTGAGGTGGTACACGTTTCGCAAACATGGTTTCTGGATCTTGGTGAGCGTTGTTGTAGTATAGGAATTGGTTGTTATCGTCAGCATATGTCAATTCAAATGGCATAGCTTTCAAGAACATATCAATTTGGTTAACTGTAAGGATACCATGGTCAAGTTTAACGTATGTATCCCCAGATACAGCACCTGTAATTTCTGCAACTTTTTCTACCCATTCTGGATCATCAGGGTCAACTTCTGTAATAGTTGTAGCGATTGGTTTTCCACAATCCAAGTCTTCTGGTTCAATTGGTTTTGGTTTTTTCAATTTAGAAACGACTCCCACGTATTTGACAAAGTTATCTAAACAAGTTTCAAGGAATTTAACAGTTCCTTCGTTGATAATATTTCCGTTAGCATCAAAAGCTTCTTTAGCTTTTCCAAGAAGGAATTCATTACCTGGTAATGTGTAGGCATTCACCCCTGGAGCGTCAAGAATCTTACGAAGGTGAACTTGAGCACGTGAAGTTCCTTGATCGTAGTATGAAGCACCCACAATCATAACTGGTTTGTTTTCGAATGGATGAACTTCGTATGAAAGCCATTCAAGGACTGACTTAAGTGAAGCAGAAATAGTGTGGTTGTGCTCTGGAGTAGCAATAATGACACCATCAGCACGAGTAATTTTATTGTAAAGAAGGCGCAATTGGAAGCTTTCATCCCATTTTTCATCTTGATTAAACATTGGAACTTCATCAATTTCAAGAACTTCTAATTCAAATTTTAGTTTGAAGTTACGACGGATGAATTCCAAGAGTTTGCGGTTATATGATTGGTCGTAGTTTGATCCAACAAGTCCAACAAATTTCATTCTTTCGATCTCCTATCTTACAAATTTTCCCAGTCAAATTCTTCTGCATCTTTACGGAGAAGTTCTTGTGCGTTACGCAATTTTTCAGTCACTTTAACAAAGATACGGAAGTCATCAAAGATGGCATCTAATTTCTTGATGACATCAAGATCTACCAAGTCACCATTCTTATCGAATGCTTGAAGAGAATGAGAGAGCAAGAACTCATCCGGGAGAACATTTGCTTTAATTTCTGGTGCATTCAAGATTTGACGGAGTTGTAATTGAGCACGTGATGAACCGAGTGTACCGTATGAAGCACCTGTGATCATCACTGGTTTGTTAAGAAGTGGAAATACTCCATAAGAAATCCAAGCAAGAGCGCTCATAAGAACAGCAGGAATTGAGTGATCGTATTCAGGAGTACCGATAATCACACCATCAGCTGCTTCGATTTTAGCTACGATTTCCATAGCCTCAGCCGGGATTTGTTTGTCGGCTGGTTTGTTGAAAACTGGAAGATCTTTAATTTCGACCAATTCGATTTCTGCTTTATCAGCAAAGTGTTTTTGCATATATTGAAGCAGTTGGCGGTTTGTGGAACGTTTAGAGTTGGTTCCTACAATAGCAATAAGTTTAAGCATGGGCTTTCCTTTCTCTTTTGCATTATTAATGATTTACCGTTGGATACCAGATGAACAAGCGATGCGTCCATCTTTGTCAATGAGGATGGCTTCGATTCCCTCGATATTTTCGATTTGCCACATGATAGAAGCGCTGCGCTCACCAAACAATCGTGTGGTCCATATCTCGCCGTCAACAGAGCGGTCAGATATAATCGTTAAACTAGCCAAATCCGTTTCAATAGGATAGCCAGTTTCACTATCAAAAATGTGATGATAATCCTTTCCATCGATTTCAAGATGCCGTTCATAAATTCCAGAAGTAACAACAGATTTTCCAGTAATAGACAAGGTCATCAGGTGATTACCACGTGGATGATTAGGGTCTTGAATACCAATTTGCCAAGGTTGTCCATTTCTGGCTTGGTTATTACCAATGGTAAGGATATTTCCTCCAAGATTGATAAGAGCAGAAGTGACACCATTTTCTTTTAAGAAAGTAGCAACCTTATCTGCGCTATAGCCCTTTGCTAGACAACCTAAATCAATTTTCATTCCTTTCTTTTCTAAGAAAACAGTAGAAGAAATTGAATCAAGTTTGATAAAACGGGGATCTATTAATGGTAAAACGGAAGCAATTTCTTCAGGACTAGCAACTTTCGCATCGGAAAAACCAATACGCCAGGTTTGAACCAAGGGACCGATACTGATATTGAGATGACTTCCAGGAGCTAGACTATGGTCTAAACCTAAAGAAATCAGTTCAAACAAATCAGGGTGGACCTTAACTGGGGCAATTCCAGCCTGATGGTTGATTTGCATCAATTCCGATTCAGAACTATTGGCGTTGAAGCGAAATTCAAGTTCCTTGAGCAAATCAAAAGCTTGACGGAGAAGATTATCCGCTTGTTCATGTACCAAGGAAATAGTAATCGTAGTTCCCATTAACCGTTCAGATAATGAACTGAGAGGCAAAAAATCAACTCCCTTCAAATCAATTGGAAATAGTTGTAAATCCTGTCATGAAAGTGATTTGAAGATTTATATTTTATTTCCATGTAAATAGAATATCATAAAGTTAGCGTTTTCACAATTTGTTTTTTACAAAAGGTCAAGAGATATGCTCAAATAAACTAATTTTTCTTAAAATCAATTTCAAAAACGTTGGAAATGAGTTAATATATGTTTTCAATATTTTCGAAAATAAAGGAAAATAAAGGAAAATAAGTAAAAAACTTGTAAACGCTCACAGAAAATGATATACTATATGAGTAAATAAAAAAATAAAAGGTAGGAATTATCTCATGAGTAAAATCGTAGTCGTGGGTGCTAACCACGCTGGAACTGCTTGTATCAACACTATGTTGGACAATTTTGGAAACGAAAACGAAATCGTTGTATTTGACCAAAACTCAAACATTTCATTTCTAGGATGTGGAATGGCTCTTTGGATTGGTGAGCAAATCGATGGTCCAGAAGGTCTCTTCTACTCAGATAAAGAAAAATTGGAAGCAAAAGGTGCTAAAGTTTATATGAACTCACCAGTTCTTTCAATCGACTATGACAACAAAGTTGTAACTGCAGAAGTTGACGGAAAAGAACACAAAGAATCATACGAAAAATTGATTTTTGCGACTGGTTCTACACCAATCTTGCCACCAATCGAAGGTGTTGAAATTGTTAAAGGTAACCGTGAGTTCAAAGCTACTCTTGAAAATGTACAATTCGTTAAATTGTACCAAAACGCTGAAGAAGTGATTAATAAACTTGCTGATAAGAGCAAACATCTTGAGCGCATCGCTGTTGTCGGTGGTGGATACATCGGTGTTGAACTTGCTGAAGCATTTGAACGTCTTGGAAAAGAAGTTGTCCTTGTTGACATCGTAGACACAGTCTTGAACGGATACTACGATAAAGACTTCACGCAATTGATGGCTAAGAACTTGGAAGATCACAACATCCGCTTGGCACTAGGACAAACTGTTAAAGCTATCGAAGGTGATGTTAAAGTTGAACGCTTAATCACTGACAAAGAAAGCTTCGACGTTGATATGGTTATCCTTGCAGTTGGTTTCCGTCCTAACACAGCTCTTGCTGATGGTAAGATTGAACTCTTCCGCAACGGTGCTTTCCTTGTTAACAAAAAACAAGAAACATCTATCCCAGGTGTATTCGCTGTGGGCGACTGTGCGACTGTTTATGACAACGCTCTCAAAGACACTAGCTACATCGCTCTTGCATCAAATGCTGTCCGTACTGGTATCGTAGGAGCTTACAATGCTTGTGGACATGAGCTTGAAGGAATCGGTGTTCAAGGATCAAACGGTATCTCTATCTACGGTCTTCACATGGTTTCAACTGGTTTGACTCTTGAAAAAGCAAAAGCTGCAGGCTACAATGCAACTGAAACTGGCTTCAACGATCTTCAAAAACCAGAATTTATGAAACATGACAACCATGAAGTAGCTATCAAGATTATCTTCGACAAAGATAGCCGTGAAATCCTTGGTGCTCAAATGGTATCACGTGATCCTGGAATCGCTATGGGAATCCACATGTTCTCACTTGCTATCCAAGAACACGTTACAATTGAAAAATTGGCCTTGACAGACCTATTCTTCTTGCCACACTTCAATAAACCATACAACTACATCACTATGGCAGCATTGACAGCTGAAAAATAATGATTTGTAAAACGGAAGATTTGCTTCTTCCGTTTTTATCATTAAAAAAATGAGAGTGGGACAGAAATCGGTAATTCGTTAGAATTCGATTTCGTCGTCCCACCTCCGCACAGTTGAGTAGGGCTGTAAAAGCTGATGAAATCAGCGTAGTAGAGCCCACTCAACCACTGCGTCTTGCTCGACAATCCAAAGAAAATTGAGAGGCTAGGACTTTTGTCCCAGCCTCATTTTTGTTGTCTATGTGTTAGGAAGTTTCTTCTTTTACAAAGGTGAAGCCTTCTCCAAGAATTTCGTGAGCTTCAGTGATGGTAATAAAGGCCTTAGGATCAATCGTATGAATCAATTCTTTCATCTTAATCATTTCATTTCTTGCTACGATACAGTAGATAATTTTTAAATCTTTTTGACTGTAGTAACCTTGCCCTGATATGAAGGTGACACCACGACCTAATTCTTCATTGATTTTATCAGCTAATTCCAAAGGCTTTTGAGTGATGATCATAAAACCTTTACCGGCATATCCGCCTTCACCAATCAAGTCAATAACTCTAGAGACGATGAAGTCAAATAAAAGTGTATAGGTTACGAGACGAAGATCTTGGAAGATAATTAAAATTAGCATTAGGATAAGGAAGTCTAGTGCAAAGAGTAATTTTCCAACGGAGATATTGGTGTACTTGTTGAGAATTCGAGCGACGATATCTGTTCCACCAGTGGTACCACCAGCATTGAAGATAACACCTAGACCAAGTCCCAAAAGAACACCCGCAACTAAAGCCACGATGACCAGATCTCCCTCAAGATTAAAGCTGAGAGGAATCTTTTCAAAGATTGCTAACCAAATGGATAAGGAAATGGTTCCGAGCAAACTTGTGTACAGAGTCTTTGAACCAAATATTTTCCAGGCTAGAATAAAGAGCGGGATATTGATTAACAGGTTCATCAAAGAGATGGGAATGTTAAAGAGATAATAGGTAATCAAGGTGATCCCAGTTGCTCCCCCCTCGAATAAGTGGTGGGGCACAACGAAATACGTGAGTCCGAAGGCATAGATGGCAGCTCCGAATATAATGGTTAAAATAGATTTGATATGCCGTAGCATTGAACGCACCTCCCATTTTTAATTGAGTCTATAGCAGTAACAGCCCACCAGTATACAAGACTTATTTGATTTTCATGGACTGAATTTTTTCAGGGTCGGGTGTAACACGGAGGGTCTTTTGCCCAGTATAGGTGACAAAACCAGGTTTTCCACCAGTTGGTTTGTTGAGTTTTTTAACTTCAATCATATCCACCTGAACGAGGTTGGAGAGACGTCCCTTAGAGAAGTAGGCCGCAAGTTCTGCAGCGTCTGTTTTAACCTCATCAGTAGGATTGAGATTGCCTGAGATAACAACGTGACTTCCAGGGATGTCCTTAGCATGGAACCAGAGTTCTTCTTTACGAGCCATTTTAAAGGTTAACTCGTCGTTTTGAAGGTTGTTACGACCAACTAGGATAATGGTTTTTCCGTCGCTTGCAAGATATTTTTCAGGTTTTTGTCGTTTCTGGATTTTCTCGCGTTGTCTTCTGCGGATAAATCCTGTTTGAATTAATTCCTCACGAATTTCAGCGATTTCTTCTAGTCCAGCTTGGTTGAGGACGGTTTCCACACTTTCTAGATAGAGAGTGGTTGCCTTGGTTTCTTCAATTAAATCAGTCAAGTATTTGACAGCTTCTTTGAGTTTCTGATAACGTTTGAAATAGCGTTGGGCATTCTGGTTGGGAGTCAGAGCTTTATCAAGTGCAATCGTGATAGGTTGATTGGTGTAGTAATTGTCCAAAATGACCTGATCTTGGTCATTGGGAACTTGATGAAGAAAAGTCGTTAGCAATTCACCTTTTTGACGAAATTCCTCTGCATTTTCAGTAGCAAGGAGTTCTTTTTCTTGTTTTTTAAGTTTTTGACGATTTTTTTGTAGCTCATTTTCAACTCGGCGAATGAGTTCGCTAGCTTGCTGCTTAACTCGATTACGCTCGGCCTTATCCTTGTAATAGACATCAAGTAATTGAGAAAGGCTTGAAAACTGATCGTCTAATTTATTGGAAAATGGCACACAAGAGAAGGATTTGTCTGTTAAGCAAGGTTTGGTTTCTTGCTTAAAAAAGCTTCGGAAATTGGATAGTTTATCATTCGTTAATAATTTTTCCAATTCGTTTGCTGTATCACGACCTAGACCTTGAAAAAGTTTTTGAAGGTTTTTAGTTGTCAATTCTTGAGTTTGTAGAATCTCAAACAGTTTTTCATCCTTGATGGTAAAAGGATTGAGAGCATCTGTACTTGGAGGAGCAATATAAGTAGCACCTGGCAATAAGGTACGGTAGCTATTTTGAGAGAAGCCAATATGCTTGATAACTTCAAGGATTTTGTTGCTAGACTTATCTACGAGGAGGATATTACTGTGTTTACCCATAATCTCAATGATGAGAGTGGCCTGGATATGGTCCCCAATCTCGTTTTTATTGGAAACTGTGATCTCTACGATACGATCATTTTCGATCTGCTCGATAGATTCAATAACTGCTCCTTGAAGGTACTTTCTTAATACCATAATAAAAGTAGATGGCTGAGCAGGATTCTCAAAGGTTGCCTCTGTTAATTGGATGCGTCCAAAAACAGGATGCGCAGAAAGGAGCAAACGATGACTTTTGCGATTGCTACGGATTTGCAGGACCAATTCTTGGTCAAAGGGTTGATTTATCTTTTGGATGCGACCATTTAGTAGTTCAGTTCGCAATTCCTCAACCATGTGGTGTAAAAAAAATCCATCAAATGACATGGTTCTCTCCTTGTGATTGTATTCCATAGTATTATATCAAAAAGGTAGAATAAAATCATAGAAATGTGATATAATAAAGCCAAGTAAAGAGAATCGAGAAATACATGTATATTGAAATGGTAGATGAAACAGGTCAGGTTTCAAAGGAAATTCTACAACAAACTCAAGAGATTTTAGAGTTTGCTGCTAAAAAGTTAGGAAAAGAAGACAAGGAGATGGCAGTCACTTTTGTGACCAATGAACGTAGTCATGAGCTCAATTTGGAGTATCGTGATACTGATCGTCCAACAGATGTCATCAGTCTTGAATATAAACCAGAGATAGAGATTGCCTTTGATGAGGGAGATCTGGAAAACGATCCTGACTTGGCAGAAATGATGTCAGAATTTGACGCCTATATTGGTGAACTTTTCATTTCCATTGACAAGGCACATGAGCAGGCTGAGGAGTACGGTCATAGTTTTGAGCGTGAGATGGGCTTCTTGGCAGTGCACGGCTTTTTACACATTAACGGCTATGATCACTACACTCCCGAAGAAGAAGCGGAGATGTTCGGTTTACAAGAAGAAATTTTGACAGCCTATGGACTCACAAGACAATAAACGAAAATGGAAAAATCGTGACCTGATATCCAGTTTAGAATTTGCCCTCACAGGAATTTTTACTGCCATCAAGGAAGAACGCAATATGCGAAAACATGCAGCGACAGCTCTTGTAGTTGTTCTTGCAGGTTTTGTTTTTCAGGTGTCACGAATCGAATGGTTATTTCTACTTATGAGCATTTTCATGGTGGTAGCTTTTGAGATTATTAATTCAGCTATTGAAAATGTAGTAGATTTGGCTAGTCACTATCACTTTTCTATGTTGGCAAAGAAAGCTAAGGACATGGCGGCTGGTGCCGTGCTTGTGGTCTCACTTTTTGCCGCTTTGACAGGTGCGCTTATCTTTCTCCCACGGATTTGGGACTTATTATTTTAAACAGTAAGAGGAAATTATGACATTTAAATCAGGCTTTGTAGCTATTTTAGGACGTCCCAACGTTGGGAAGTCAACTTTTTTGAATCATGTTATGGGGCAAAAGATTGCCATCATGAGTGATAAAGCGCAGACGACGCGCAACAAGATTATGGGAATCTACACCACTGATAAGGAACAAATCGTCTTTATTGATACTCCAGGGATTCACAAACCAAAGACAGCCCTTGGAGACTTCATGGTGGAGTCAGCCTATAGCACTCTTCGGGAAGTCGATACGGTTCTCTTCATGGTCCCAGCAGACGAGCCACGAGGCAAGGGCGACGATATGATTATCGAGCGTCTCAAGGCCGCTAAAGTACCAGTCATTCTCGTGGTAAACAAAATTGACAAGGTGCACCCAGACCAGCTCTTGGCTCAAATCGATGATTTCCGTAATCAGATGAACTTCAAGGAAATTGTTCCAATCTCAGCTCTTCAGGGGAATAACGTTTCTCGTCTAGTGGATATTTTGAGTGAAAATCTGGACGAAGGTTTCCAATATTTCCCGTCTGATCAAATCACAGACCATCCAGAACGTTTCTTGGTTTCAGAGATGATTCGTGAAAAGGTCTTACACTTAACTCGTGAAGAAATTCCACACTCAGTTGCAGTAGTGGTGGACTCTATGAAACGAGATGAGGAAACAGACAAGGTTCATATCCGAGCAACTATCATGGTCGAACGTGACAGCCAAAAAGGGATTGTAATCGGTAAAGGTGGTGCTATGCTCAAGAAGATTGGGACTATGGCCCGTCGTGATATCGAGCTTATGCTAGGGGACAAGGTTTTCCTAGAAACTTGGGTCAAGGTTAAGAAAAACTGGCGCGATAAGAAGCTAGATTTGGCTGACTTTGGTTATAACGAAAAAGAATATTAAGAAGAGGTGGGCACTAGCCTGCTTCTTGTTTTTAGAGAAGGAGGAGCTATGCCTGAATTACCTGAGGTCGAGACAGTTCGTCGTGGCTTGGAAAAATTGATTCTGGGGAAGAAGATTACAACCATTGATATTCGTTATCCTAAGATGATAAAGACAGATTTGGATCAATTTCAAAAAGAATTGCCTGGTCAAGTTGTTAAATCTATGGGACGTCGTGGAAAATATTTGATTTTTTATCTAACAGACAAGGTCTTAATTTCCCATCTGCGAATGGAGGGCAAGTATTTTTATTACCCAGACCAAGTCCCTGAACGCAAGCATGCTCATATTTTCATCCAGTTTGAAGATGGTGGAACTCTTGTTTACGAGGATGTACGCAAGTTTGGGACTATGGAATTGCTTGCTCCTGAACTCTTAGATGCTTACTTTGCATCTAAAAAGTTGGGTCCAGAACCAACAGAAGAGGACTTTGATCTAGAGAATTTTAAAGTTGCCCTAAAGAAATCAAAAAAGCCCATTAAATCCCATCTTCTCGACCAGACTTTGGTTGCAGGATTAGGTAATATCTATGTGGATGAGGTTCTCTGGCGAGCTCAGGTTCATCCAGCTAGACCTTCCCAGACTTTGACAGCAGCAGAAACGACAGCCATTCATGACCAGACCATTGCTGTATTGGGACAGGCTGTTGAAAAAGGTGGTTCCACCATTCGGACCTATACCAACGCTTTTGGTGAAGATGGAACTATGCAGGATTTTCATCAGGTCTATGATAAAGCTGGACAAGCTTGTTCGCGTTGTGGATCCATCATCGAAAAAATTCAACTCGGTGGTCGTGGAACCCATTTTTGTCCAAAATGTCAAAGGAGGGACTGATGCGAAAAATAATCGGAATCACTGGTGGTATTGCGTCAGGTAAGTCCACTGTCACAAATTTTCTAAGACAAAAAGGGTTTGAAGTGGTAGATGCGGATGCTCTTGTTCACCAACTTCAAAAACCTGGGGGCCGACTTTATCAGATTTTAGTAGAGCATTTCGGTGAAAAAGTCCTTCTAGAAGATGGGGAACTGAATCGTCCATTTCTTGCCAGTCTTATCTTTTCTAACTCTGAGGAGAGAGAATGGTCTAAAGAAACTCAAGGAGAGCTTATCCGTGAAGAGTTGGGCTTTGTGAGAGATAAGTTAGCTCAGACTGAGGACCTATTTTTCATGGATATTCCCCTGCTCTTTGAACAGGAATATGCTTCTTGGTTTGATGAAACTTGGCTAGTTTATGTAAGTCGAGATACTCAGCTGGATCGCTTAATGAAAAGAGATTATCTGACTATAGAGGACGCACAAGCTCGTCTGGCCTCCCAGTGGCCCTTAGAAGAAAAGAAAAGATTGGCTAGTCATATTTTAGACAATAATGGGAGTCGAGAGCAACTGTTGAGTCAAGTGGCCAGCCTACTTCAAGGAGGCGATACTCTTGAAAGAGATTAGTTGGAAGGACAACCTTCGTATTGTCTGGTTAGGATCTTTCTTGACAGGTGCCTGTATTTCTTTGGTGGTTCCTTTTATGCCAATCTTTGTTGAGCAATTAGGGGTGGAACCGAGTCAAGTTACCTTTTATTCAGGTTTAGCTATCTCAGTTTCGGCTATTTCTGCAGCCTGTGTTTCACCTCTTTGGGGGATTCTGGCGGACAGATATGGTCGCAAACCTATGATGATACGAGCAGGGCTTGCCATGACAATTACAATGGGTGGTTTAGCTTTTGTTCCAAATGTTTATTGGCTCTTAGCCTTGCGATTGTTAAATGGTGTTTTCACTGGATTTGTACCCAATGCGACAGCTTTGATTGCCAGTCAAGTTCCCAAGGATAAGTCAGGCTATGCTTTAGGAACTCTTTCATCTGGTGTCGTAGCAGGGACTCTTACAGGCCCTTTTGTTGGTGGAATGATTGCAGAAGTCTTTGGGATTCGCAATGTTTTCTTGATGGTAGGTGGTTTTTTATTTCTGGCAGCTATCTTAACCATTCTTTTTATCAAGGAAGACTTTCAACCAGTGCCGAAAGAAAAAGCACTCCCTACCAAAGAGCTCTTTACTTCTGTTAAGTATCCATATCTCTTGTTTAATTTATTTGCAACAAGTTTTGTCATTCAAGTTGCTGCACAATCAGTCGGTCCCATTCTTGCTCTCTATATCCGTGACTTAGGTCAGAAGGAAAATCTCCTCTTTGTATCAGGCTTAATAGTTTCCAGTATGGGCTTATCAAGTATGATGAGTTCAGGTGTGATGGGGCGTTTAGGAGACAAAGTTGGTAATCATCGTTTATTAATTGTAGCGCAAGCTTATTCAGCTCTCATTTATCTTTTGTGCGCCAATGCATCCACACCTCTAGAATTAGGGATTTATCGCTTTCTCTTTGGTTTAGGAACAGGAGCTCTTGTTCCAGGGATCAATGCTCTCCTTAGCAGGATGACTCCCAAAGCAGGTATTTCAAGAGTATTTGCTTTTAATCAAGTTTTCTTTTATTTAGGAGGAGTGATTGGCCCCTTGGCAGGCTCAGTAGTCGCAGAACAATTCGGCTACCATTCAGTATTTTATGCAACAGCTGCCTGTGTAGCTCTCAGTTGTTTATTTAACCTTATCCAATTTAGAACATTATTAAAAGTGAAGGAAATCTAGTGCGAGTAAAAATCAATCTCAAATGCTCCTTTTGTGGTAGCATCAATTATCTAACCAGTAAGAACTCCAAAACCCATCCAGACAAGATTGAGGTCTTAAAGTATTGCCCAAAAGAAAGAAAAGTGACTCTACATCTTGAATCTAAGTAGAAATTATGGTAGAATAATAGGGATTTTAAGGAGTTTGATATGTATAACCTATTATTAACCATTTTATTAGTATTATCTGTAGTGATTGTGATTGCAATTTTCATGCAACCAACTAAAAACCAATCTAGCAATGTATTTGATGCCAGTGCAGGTGATTTGTTTGAACGTAGTAAAGCGCGCGGTTTTGAAGCTGTGATGCAACGTTTGACAGGAATTTTAGTCTTTTTCTGGCTAGCCATTGCCTTAGCATTGACGGTATTATCAAGTAGATAAGAAAATAATGGGCGGGACTAGGTCTTTGCCTATTTTTATTTTTAAAAGTGGTCACACCTAAGTTATAGTTCAAAATGAAAATAAAAAAATCTAGAAAGAAAACATGAAAGATAGAATAAAAGAATATATACAAGAAAAGGGACGAGTCACAGTCAATGACTTGACCAGTGCTCTCGGGAAGGATGGTTCAAAGGACTTCCGTGAGTTAATCAAAACTCTTTCACTGATGGAGAGAAAGCACCAAATTCGCTTTGAAGAAGATGGTAGTCTCACCTTGAACCAAAAGAAGAAACACGAGATTACTCTTAAAGGAACTTTTCATGCCCATAAAAATGGCTTTGGCTTTGTTAGTCTTGAAGGCGAGGAAGACGATCTTTTTGTAGGAAAAAATGATGTTAACTATGCCATTGATGGCGATACTGTTGAAATTGTAATCAAGAAGGTTGCGGATCGTCAAAAAGGAACTGCAGCTGAAGCTAAGATTATCGATATTTTAGAACACAGTTTGACGACGGTTGTTGGTCAAATCGTTCTTGATGAGGAAAAACCAAAGTATGCAGGTTACATCCGTTCAAAAAATCAAAAGATTAGTCAACCAATCTACGTTAAGAAGCCAGCTATTCAATTAGACGGTACAGAAGTTCTCAAGGTCTTTATCGATAAGTACCCAAGTAAGAAACACGATTTCTTTGTGGCTAGTGTCCTAGATGTGGTTGGACATTCAACAGATGTGGGGATTGATGTCCTCGAGGTCTTGGAGTCAATGGACATTGTATCTGAGTTTCCAGAGGCTGTTCTTAAAGAAGCAGAAAAGGTTCCTGACGCTCCATCAGAGAAGGATCTGGAAGGTCGTCTGGACTTAAGAGATGAAATTACCTTTACCATTGATGGAGCTGACGCTAAGGACTTGGATGACGCTGTTCATATCAAACCATTGAAAAATGGAAATATCGAACTAGGAGTTCATATCGCGGATGTCTCCTACTATGTGACAGAGGGATCTGCTCTAGATAAGGAAGCCCTTAATCGTGCAACCTCTGTCTATGTGACAGACCGTGTAGTTCCAATGCTGCCAGAGCGCCTTTCAAATGGTATTTGTTCCCTCAATCCTCAAGTGGACCGCTTGACCCAGTCTGCCATTATGGAGATTGATAAACATGGTCGTGTAGTCAACTACACCATTACACAAACAGTTATCAAGACCAGTTTTCGTATGACCTATAGTGATGTCAATGACATCCTAGCAGGTGACGAGGAGAAGAGACAAGAGTTTAAGAAAATTGTTCCTAGTATCGAGTTAATGGCCAAGCTTCATGAAACTCTGGAAAGCATGCGTGAGAAACGCGGTGCCCTGAATTTTGATACCAGCGAAGCTAAGATTTTGGTGGATAAAAAAGGTAAGCCTGTGGATATCGTTCTTCGTCAGCGCGGTGTTGCTGAACGTATGATTGAGTCCTTTATGCTGATTGCCAACGAAACAGTTGCAGAACACTTTAGTAAGCTGGACCTACCTTTTATCTATCGTATCCATGAGGAACCTAAAGTTGAAAAAGTTCAGAAATTTATTGATTACGCTTCAAGTTTTGGTTTGCGAATCTATGGGACTGCCAGTGAGATAAGTCAGGAAGCCCTCCAGGATATCATGAGTGCTGTTGAAGGAGAGCCATATGCGGATGTATTGTCCATGATGCTTCTCCGCTCTATGCAACAAGCTCGTTATTCTGAGCATAATCACGGTCACTATGGATTAGCTGCAGACTATTACACTCACTTTACCAGCCCAATTCGTCGTTATCCTGACCTCCTTGTTCACCGTATGATTCGTGACTATGGACGTTCCAAGGACGTAGTGGAGCATTTTGAACAAGTCATTCCTGAGATCGCTACCCAGTCTTCTAATCGTGAGCGCCGTGCCATCGAGGCAGAACGTGAAGTCGAAGCTATGAAAAAAGCTGAGTATATGGAAGCATTTGTGGGTGAAGAGTACGATGCAGTTGTTTCAAGTATCGTTAAATTTGGTCTTTTTGTTGAATTGCCAAATACAGTTGAAGGCTTGATTCACATTACCAATCTACCTGAGTTTTATCATTTTAACGAACGTGATTTGACTCTTCGTGGGGAGAAATCAGGAATTACTTTCCGTGTGGGACAACAGATACGCATTCGCGTTGAAAGAGCTGATAAGATGACTGGTGAGATTGATTTCTCCTTTATTCCAAGTGAATTTGATGTCATTGAGAAAGGTTTGAAACAGTCTGGTCGTAAGGATAGAGGGCGTCGTTCGGATAAGAAAGAAGACAAGAGAAAAGCTGGTCGCTTAGGTGATAAGCGCAAGCATTCTCCAAAAGACAAGAAGAAAAAAAGCAAGAAACCTTTTTATAAGGAAGTAGCAAAGAAAGGAGCCAAGCATGGCAAAGGGCGAGGGAAAGGTCGTCGCGCAAAATAAAAAGGCGCACCACGACTATACAATCGTAGATACGCTAGAAGCAGGAATGGTACTGACAGGAACTGAAATTAAGAGTGTTCGAGCAGCCCGCATCAATCTGAAAGATGGGTTTGCCCAGGTTAAGAATGGGGAAGTTTGGCTGAGCAATGTCCATATTGCACCCTATGAAGAAGGAAATATCTGGAATCAGGAACCCGAACGTCGTCGTAAACTCCTCCTTCATAAAAAACAAATCCAGAAATTAGAGCAAGAAACCAAAGGGACAGGGATGACCTTGGTTCCTCTTAAAGTTTATATCAAAGATGGCTATGCCAAGTTACTTTTAGGACTTGCAAAAGGGAAGCACGATTACGATAAACGTGAGTCTATCAAACGTCGTGAGCAAGATCGTGATATTGCGCGTGTTATGAAAGCTGTTAACCACCGATAGAAAGAGTGAAGAATATGGAAAAACTAGTTGCCTACAAACGCATGCCTGTCTGGAATAAAGACACCATGCCAGAGGCTGTTCAAAGAAAACACAATACTAAGGTTGGAACCTGGGGAAAGATTACCGTATTAAAAGGGACTCTTAAGTTTATTGAGTTGACTGAAGACGGGGAAGTTATAGCCGAGCACCTCTTTGAAGCAGGTGCTGATAATCCTATGGCGCAACCTCAAGCCTGGCACAGAGTAGAAGCTTCCACAGAAGATGTGGAATGGTACTTGGAATTTTATTGTAAAGCAGAGGATTATTTCCCTAAGAAATACAATAGCAATCCAGTTCATTCAGAAGTTTTAGAAGCTATGGATACAGTAAAACCATGTAAGGCACTAGACTTGGGTTGTGGTCAGGGCAGGAATGCACTCTTTCTAGCTCAACATGGATTTGATGTCACAGCTGTAGATCAAAATGAGCTATCTCTTGAAATCTTGCAAAGCATTGTGGAGCAAGAAGATTTAGAAATGCCTGTCGGTATCTACGATATCAATTCAGCTAGCATTGGACAAGCTTATGATTTTATCGTATCAACGGTTGTCCTTATGTTTTTACAAGCAGATCGCATTCCAGCTATTATTCAAAACATGCAGGAACAAACCTCAATTGGAGGTTACAATTTGATTGTGTGTGCTATGAATACAGAAGATTATCCATGTTCAGTTCATTTCCCATTTACCTTCAAAGAGGGTGAGTTGGCAAATTACTACAAAGACTGGGAATTAGTGAAGTACAATGAAAATCCTGGTCATTTGCACCGTCGTGATGAAAATGGCAATCGAATCCAACTACGTTTTGCAACCATGTTGGCTAAAAAGGTAAAATAATCGTCTATAAAGGTTGGGAAATTTCCTAACCTTTTTCATATTTTACGAATAGATGATCTAGAAGGATTGACAAATATACGCATTATAAGTATAATTCAAACTAGAAAGATGACTATAAATGCCCATTACAGGTAAGGAAATGGTAAAATTAGCTCTTGCAAATGGATGGATTGAAGTTCGTAATAGGGGAAGTCATCACCATTTTAAGAAAGAAGGAGTTCCCTATCTTATCACTATTCCAGTCCACGGTAATGAGGATTTAGGAAATGGTTTAGAGAGAAAAATAGTAAAAGATTTGGGCTTGTAGTAGATTTGGAAATTGTGGAGGTGTGTTATGCTAAAATCTTATCCTGCTATTTTTCATAGGGAAGGTACTGGATATTGGGTTGAATTTCCCGAATTTGGAGGCGGGACAGAGGGGGCAACGATTGAACTTGCCATGAAAAATGCTCATGAAATGCTTGAGAGTGTCTTAGCTTCTTATATTGATGAAGGGCTAGCTTTGCCTACTCCTAGTGATATTTCTAATCTAAAAGCTCCTGATGGATTTGTAACTTTGATTCAGGTCAATCCTTTGCCTTTTGTAAAGAATAATAAAGCGATTCGGAAGAATGTTACAGTTCCAGAGTGGTTGGTCAGATTAGCAGATCGAGAGAAAGTGAACTATTCTGAAGTGTTGACGCAAGCTTTAGAAAATCGCTTGCAGCTGTAAGCTCATAAAATGATGAAGGTTGGGAGTAACTCAGCCTTTTTCTTATCCTTTTCGAATAAAGTAGAAAAGGGGGGATATATATGTTTTTAGCCAGAGATGAAAAAGGAAGCTTAGTCAATGCCTTGGAGGATAAATTAGTTAAACAAAGCTATACTTGTCCAGCTTGTGGAGCTTTGGTTCGATTAAGAAGAGGGAAGAACTTACGGACGCATTTTGCCCATGTATCCCTCAAAGAGTGCGACTTTTACTACGAAAATGAGAGTCTAGAGCATCTGGAAAATAAGGTTGCCCTTTTTAATTGGGCGATGAAAAACGACAAGGCCGAGCTTGAATGTCCCATTCCTCAACTTAAACAAATTGCAGATATTTTAGTCAATAAGCAACTAGCCTTAGAAGTTCAGTGTAGTCCTATTTCTCGCCAACTTTTGGAAGAAAGAAGCCTGGGTTATCGAAAAAATGGTTACCAAGTACTTTGGCTAGTCGGTCAAAAACTTTGGTTAAAGGAACGTTTGACTCAGCTCCAAAGAGACCTGCTTTCCTTTAGTCAAAATATGGGCTTTCATCTATGGGAATTAGATCAGCAAAGGGACATACTACGCTTGAAATACATGATCCATCAAGATTTAAAGGGGAATCTTTATTACCAAATAAGGGAGTTTCCTTATGGGCAAGGCAATCTCATAGAGATTTTACGGCTTCCCCATCAGAAGCAAAGAATAGCAAGTATGGATGTATCACAAGATGAAAGAATTTGCGACTACATTCGCCAACAACTCTACTATAAAAATCCTTACTGGATGAGGAAACAGGGGGAGGCTTATGCTCAGGGAAAGAATCTACTGAATTTGGATGTTAAAGATTGGTTTCCCCAAGTAAGGCCTATAGAAAAAGGGCAATTTTGCCAGATAACTATAGATTTGCAGGGCTATTACAACAATTTTCAGGCCTATTATCAACAAAATCCCAAAACTGACACACAAAAGCTCTATCCCCCAGCTTTTTATCAGCAATATTTCTTAAAAAATGTGATAAAATAGAAAGGATGGAGGAATCTTATGGTATTACAACGAAATGAAATAAATGAAAAAGACAAATGGGATCTATCAACGATCTTTGCTACTGATCAGGCTTGGGAAGAAGCCCTCAAGCAACTGTCAGAGGAAGTGGAAACAGTTGACCAATATGTAGGTCATCTTTTAGACAGTGCTCAGAGCTTGCTTGAAATTACTGAACGTTCTCTAGAGTTAGAGCGCCAGTTGGAGAAGCTTTATGTCTATGCGCACATGAAAAATGACCAAGACACGCGCGAAGCTAAGTATCAAGAATACTATGCTAAGGCTATGACACTTTATAGCCAGCTGGATCAAGCTCTTTCTTTCTACGAGCCAGAGTTTATGGAGATTACTGAGGAACAAATGACTGCTTTCTTGGCAGCTGAACCTAAACTTGAGCTTTATAAACACTTTTTTGATCAGCTCTTACAAAAGAAAGATCATGTTCTTTCACAGCGTGAAGAAGAATTGCTTGCAGGAGCCAGTGAAATCTTTGGTTCGGCAAGTGAAACTTTTGCTATTCTAGACAATGCTGATCTTACTTTCCCTTACGTTTTGGATGACGAAGATAATGAAGTGCAGCTCTCTCTCGGAACCTACGTACGTTTGATGGAATCAAAAAATCGAGAAGTACGTCGTTGTGCCTATGAAGCACTTTATGCGACTTACGAGCAGTTCCAGCACACCTATGCTAAGACTCTACAGACCAATGTCAAAGTCCAAAACTACCGTGCTAAAGTTCGCAATTATGAGAGTGCTCGTCAGGCTGCTCTTGCGGCTAACTTTGTACCAGAAAGTGTCTATGACAATCTAGTGTCAGCAGTTCGCAAACACTTGCCACTATTACATCGTTATCTTGAACTACGTTCAAAAATCTTGGGTATTCCAGACCTCAAGATGTATGATGTCTATACACCACTTTCTTCAGTAGACTACAGCTTTACTTACGATGAAGCCTTGAAGAAGGCAGAAGAAGCTTTGGCAGTTCTTGGTGATGATTACTTGAGTCGAGTTAAACGTGCCTTTAGCGAACGTTGGATTGATGTGTATGAAAACCAAGGCAAGCGTTCAGGTGCTTATTCAGGTGGATCGTACGATACAAATGCCTTCATGCTTCTTAACTGGCAGGATAATCTAGATAATCTCTTTACTCTTGTCCATGAAACTGGACACAGTATGCACTCTAGCTATACTCGTGAAACCCAGCCATACGTTTATGGAGACTATTCAATTTTCTTAGCAGAAATTGCTTCAACTACTAATGAAAACATCCTAACAGAAAAACTGTTAGAAGAAGTTCAAGATGATGCAACTCGCTTTGCAATCTTAAACAACTTTCTAGATGGATTCCGTGGTACAGTCTTCCGTCAAACTCAGTTTGCTGAATTTGAGCACGCTATCCACCAAGCTGACCAAAATGGTGAAGTCTTGACTAGTGAATTCTTAAATGAGCTTTATGCCGACTTGAATGAAGCTTACTATGGTTTGAGTAAAGAAGACAATCCTGAAATTCAATATGAATGGGCCCGTATTCCACATTTCTACTACAACTACTATGTGTATCAATATTCAACAGGCTTTGCAGCAGCTTCAGCCTTGGCTGAAAAAATTGTTCATGGTAGTCAAGAAGATCGTGATCGCTATATCGATTACCTCAAAGCAGGCAAGTCAGACTATCCACTTAATGTCATGAGAAAAGCAGGCGTTGATATGGAGAAGGAAGACTACCTCAACGATGCCTTTGCTGTCTTTGAACGTCGTTTAGATGAGTTTGAAGCTCTTGTTGAAAAATTAGGATTGGCATAAGGCAGATGGTAAAGTCTTATAGCAAAAATGCCAATCATAACATGCGACGTCCTGTTGTCAAGCATGAGATTGTCGAGTTCATGCGCCACAGACAAAAGCAAGTGACTGGCTCACTCAAGGAATTAGAGAAGTTCGCTCGCAAGGAGAATATTCCTATCATCCCTCACGAAACCGTCGCTTATTTTCGTTTCCTTATGGAAACCATTCAACCAAAAAACATTTTGGAAATCGGGACGGCTATTGGATTTTCAGCACTTTTAATGGCAGAGCATTCACCTAATTCAAAAATTACCACTATTGACCGAAATCCTGAGATGATTGGTTTTGCCAAGGAGAATTTTGCTCGCTTTGATAGTCGCAAGCAGATTACCCTTTTAGAAGGCGATGCTGTGGATGTCCTTTCGACCTTAACAGAGTCCTACGACTTTGTATTTATGGATTCTGCTAAATCCAAGTACATCATTTTTCTACCAGAAATCCTCAAACGTTTGGAAGTTGGAGGAGTGGTAGTCTTGGATGATATTTTTCAGGGTGGTGATGTTGCCAAGGATATCATGGAAGTACGTCGAGGACAAAGAACCATCTATCGTGGCTTGCAACGACTCTTTGATGCAACTTTGGATAATCCAGGATTAACCGCTACTTTGGTTCCTCTTGGGGACGGGATTCTCATGCTGAGAAAAAATGAGAAAAATGTCAGTTTACCAGAAATGGAATAATTTTAAAAAATCGTATAATCCTTCTGTATCAAAAACAGGAGGATTTTTATGTTTCAAACCACCATCAATATAGGCTATGCTCGCGTTTCTACCCAAAAGCAAGATTTGGGCTTGGAGGTGCAAATCGAGGCTCTTAAGCACTGCGACCAGCTCTTTATCGAACGTGAATCTGGTTCAAACAATGCACGCCCAGAACTCGAAAAAGCCTTAAAATTGGCTTGTGACCTTTCAAAGGCAGGCAAGCAGGTCACTTTTACTATCTATAAGTTAGATCGCCTGACTCGCTCCATGTTCAAATTATTAGAGCTGATTGAACAATTTAATGCTTCGGCTATTCAGCTAGTCAGTTTACATGAAAAACTGGAAACTGACTCACTCATTGGTAGGTTACTTTGCGTTATTTTAGGTTTTGTGGCAGAAAGCGAGCTGGAAAATTTACGATTTCGTACCCGTGAAGGACTTCGGAAAGCCAAGGAAAATGGTGTCAAACTAGGTGCCAAGCGAATGTCAAAAGAGAAGGAGGAGAGAATCATTGAGCAGTATTTGGCAGGGGGGACAAGCATTAGAACAATAGCAAAAACAGAACGAATTTCGACCTCAACCATCTATAAAGTCTTGGAACGAAACAAGGTGGCCATCAATCGCAAAAAAGTTTCGCAAATTTCTTGCTAAAAAGAAGACAAAATGGTACAATGAAAGT
>JAQDPW010000019.1:0-18533 GCA_027659245.1 Streptococcaceae bacterium AM104-57 | reverse complement strand
AGACAAAATGGTACAATGAAAGTGTAAATATGTTTCGATTAACGACCGTTTGGCGAAACATTCAAAATAACAATGTGAATATTTTAGAAAATGCGAATTTAACAAGGTTTTGACCCTGTGTTGGATTGGTATTTTTTTGTTTTTTAAGTGTATCGTTTAACGGTCCTTAGGCGATACACCAAAACCCTTGTCGCTCAAGTGCTTGAGGTGTATTTTCGAAACACTAAAATCAAAAAAATTAGGATTTTGTAGTGTTTGCCCACCTAAAAAGTAATTCTACATGCCTATGGAGGAAATGATGAAAACGAATAAAGTAACCAAACTTGGTGTTTCTTTGCTATCTGTTGCTGCTCTTGGGGTTGTTGTGCCAGCTTTGACCGATGTGCCTGTTTTTGGAGTCGGTGTCGTAAAAGCTGAAGAAACAAGGCCGTTAGAATACACTATCGCATATTATGATAAAGATACCGGGGAGGAAATAGCTCCAAGAAAAACTGGAACTATAAATCCTGGTGAAATTGTCAATATTTATAAAGATATTGATGGCTATCAGGTAGTCTCGAATTATGATGAGTGGATGCCCGGTTTCAATGCAAGCTATCGTATAATGAGTGAAAACTTTGGGTTTTCGGAAGGGCGTCTATTTATGTATCTAGACTATAAGAAGGTAAATGCGGATGCCAAGCCTTCAGATACACCAAAACCAGAAGTAAAACCGGAAACTAAACCATCTGATACACCGAAACCAGAAGTAAAGCCAGAACCAGCACCAAAAGATGACGAAAATCAAGAGCCCCTCAAATATCGCATCACTTATTACGATAGTGAAGCAGCAGTGCAAATTGCTGATGAAATGACGGGCACCATAAACCCTGGGGAGACCATCAATATCTATAAAAATATTGATGGATATGAGATAACTTCCAAGTATAGCTGGATGCCAAACTATGACATGACATATGACATAGCCAACGAGTATTTCTATGGTTCTAGAGATGGATACAATGATATGCTTCTAGAGTACAAGAAAGTAGATGCGGATGCCAAACCATCAGAAGAAGTAAAACCGGAAACTAAACCATCAGAGACGCCGAAACCAGAAGTTAAGCCGGAAACTAAACCATCAGAGACGCCGAAACCAGAAGTTAAGCCGGAAACTAAGCCTTCAGAGACTCCGAAACCAGAAGTAAAACCTTCAGAAAAGCCTGAAGCTGAAGAACAAGAGCCAATCAAATACCGTATTAGGTATTTAGATGAGCATAGCAGAGAAATCGCATCTATGGAGACCGGAGTTCTGAACCCTGGTGAGTCTATAAATATCCACAAGGATATTGAAGGATATCAAGTGGTATCGAACTTTTCATGGATGCCAGGCTATAACTTGACGCATGATATAGCAAGCACATTCTTTTACGGTGCTGCTGATGGGTATATGGAGGGATACCTAAGATATAAGAAGCTAAATTCGGATGCCAAGCCTTCTGATACACCAAAAACAGAAGTAAAACCAGAACCTAAACCATCTGATACACCAAAAACAGAAGTAAAACCAGAACCTAAACCATCTGATACACCGAAACCAGAAGTGAAACCGGAAACTAAACCATCAGAAACCCCGAAACCAGAAGTGAAACCGGAAACTAAACCTTCAGATACTCCGAAACCAGAAGTTAAGCCAGAGCCTAAGCCTTCAGAAACACCAAAACCAGAGGTTAAGCCCGAACCTAAACCTTCTGATACTTCAAAACCAGAAGTAAAACCGGCACCTAAACCTTCTGATACTTCTAAACCAGAAGTTAAGCCAGAGCTTAAACCATAAACTAATTCGAATACCGCTCCAACAGCTCCTGTGAAACCTGTTGGGCAAACTTCAAACTCTAAAGCTGACAAACCTACTTCGAAAAAAGAAACTCCAGCTCTGCCAAACACGGGTGAACAAAGTTCTTCACTTTCTCTATTCGGCCTCCTCCTAGCAAGTCTTGGTTTAGCAGGTCTGACTTACAAAGGACGTCACTAAAAAAATTAACATACGATAAACAAGAACTTGAACCATTGTTCAGGTTCTTTTTGGAATAAGAAAAACTGGAATCGTTTATAATTTAAAAAGCTAGTATTTTTAGTCTTATTTAAGTTATCTGCTATAAAATATGGTATAATGATTGAGTCGGTCTAGAGAAATTTTCGACCGTTTTTAGAAAAAGGAGTAAACATGAAGAAAAAACTAATGGCAGGAGCCATCACCTTGTTGTCAGTAGCTACTTTGGCTGCTTGTTCCAACAGCTCTGAAGGAGCAGACTTAATCAGTATGAAGGGTGATGTGATTACAGAACATCAATTCTACGAAGAAGTTAAAAATAATCCAACTGCTCAACAAGTCTTGCTTAACATGACCATTCAAAAAGTTTTTGAAAAACAATACGGTTCAGAAGTTAGTGATAAAGAAGTAGATGATGCCGTTGCAGAAGAACAAAAGAAATACGGTGATAGCTATCAAACGATTCTCGCCCGTTCAGGTATGACTGCAGAAAGCCGTAAAGCTCAAATTCGTACAAGTAAATTAGTTGAGTATGCTGTTAAGAAAGCCGCTGAAGCTGAATTAACAGATGAAAACTATAAAAAAGCTTTCGAAGAGTATACTCCAGAAGTAACGGCTCAAATTATTAAACTTGACAGTGAAGATAAGGCTAAGGAAGTTCTTGCCAAAGCAAAAGAATCTGGAGCTGACTTTGCACAACTTGCAAAAGACAACTCAACAGACGAAAAGACAAAGGAAAATGGTGGTGAAATCACCTTTGATTCTGCCTCTACAGAATTGCCAGATGCCGTTAAGAAAGCAGCCTTTGCACTTGATGTCGATGGTGTTTCAGATGTTATCACTGCTCCAGGAACACAAGCCTATACAAGTAGTTTCTACATTGTTAAGTTGACGAAGAAGTCAGAAAAATCTTCAAACTTGGATGACTACAAAGAAAAACTTAAAACAATCATTTTGACTCAAAAACAAAATGATGCAACCTTTGTTCAAGGTGTCATTAGTAAAGAATTACAGGATGCCAATATTAAAGTTAAAGATCAAGCCTTCCAAAATATCTTTACACAATATATCAAAGGCGAAACAACTTCTGACAGCAGCAGTAGCGCCTCAAACTAATAAAAAAACTATCTGCCTTTCTTATTTTAGAAAGTAGATAGTTTTTTTCTATTGGACTTCTTTCAGAATTAGCAGTAGTGCATCTAGTACACGAGATCTTTGTTCTGTAGGAAGAAGTTTCAATTCGTCAATCAGACGGGATATTTTGGGGTCTTCTTCTTTCAGTTGGATATCAAAGAAAGTGTCTAAATCTACTTCTAATGCTTCCATGACTTTTTCTAGAGTTTGAATCTTTAAGTTTGTTGATAGATTTTCTAGTTTGTAAACATAATTTGTTCCTAAGTCAGCCATTTCCTCTAATTGTTCTTGGGTATATCCTCTTTCTATTCTGAGTAAACGGATGCGTTTAGAAATGTAGTCTTGCAAATTACTTTTATTTTTGACCATGTAGTACCTCGCTACTTACATGATACAGTCAAACGACTGCATTTTTTAGACTTTAAATGGTTACATTTTGATAAAATAGCTTTTAAAAGTTGTATATTGTGGTATAATGGAGATATAAAAAAATAAAAAGGGGAAACCTATGAAAAAAGAATTGATTACTTTGACTGCCATAGCAGCAACGGGCCTTGCAACAACTGTAAGTGCAAATGAGGTAGCTGAACCCAATGTAGATAATGCAGGTGGTGTTCGTACTGCTCAAACTGAGCCAGCAATTAATGTTACTGACGCCAAAACCGAACCCGCTTTGGTTGAAAAAGAAGCGCCTAAGAAAGTGGAAGTGAAAGTTCCTACTAAGGAAGAAGTCGCTGAACTTGGTGCAAGTGCTACCAAAGCACAGGAAGATGAAAGCAAAGCAAAAGAAGTCTTGGATCAAGCGAATGAAACTTCTGATAAGGCAGAAAAGAAAGTCGCTGACTTGAAACAAGCTCAAGCAGACACTCAAAAGATTGCTGATAAAGCAACACCTGAAGCTATTCAAAACGCTGAGAAGAAAGTGGAAACTGCTAAAGCAGAAGTTCAAGTAAAAGAAGAAGCTTTAAATTCTGCCCAGTCTTTGAAAGCAGCATCTGATGAAGCTGTATCTAATCAAGAAAAAATAGTTAAAGGTAAGAAAGGAGAAGTTGAAAAACTTCAATCAGCTGTTTTAGAAGCTAAAAATAATGTACAAGTGAAACAAGATATTTTAGACGGGACTAAAATATCTGAAGAGAAAAAATCAGCTGAGCAAGCTCTAGAACAAGAAACAGCTAATGTTAAAAGACTAAGTGATGAATTAGCAAAAGCAGAGATTGAAGATGCACGGCATAGTCAAAATATAAAAAATGCTGAAAATGACCTAACGAAAACCACATCAGAAGTTTCAACATCTAAGAAATCAATTTCTGCTGCGAGTGAAAAATTAAAGCAAACTCAGTCTGAGTTAATCAAAGCACAGGAAAATTTGGCAAATCAAAATCCTAAAAATACAATTAAGTTAACTGATAGTTTTGTTGAAACTTTTAAGTCTTTTGTATTAAATCCATACGATTATGATAAACAACCAGAACTATTCATTAAACATAGTAAAGAGTATAGAGAAAAACTGAAGAAAATTGCTACAGAAAATAAATCTCTCAATCAATACCATTCAGTTGAAAAGGATAAACACAGACCATTTGATTCTTCTCATTTGACATTGGAGCAGAGAGAGGAATTGACACTCTTCGCAAACGATCTTTTCAATCAAGCTCGTAGATTGTTTGCGAAGCCTGACACAGTAGCTACTCAAGGAATGATAGGAGTTGCAGATAAGGTTGCTAAGGACAAAACTACAATTTGGGCTGCTCAGGAATTTAATTTTCTTCAAATCGAGGATTATACCCCTATTAATTATAGTGTGGTAACTAGCGATAATAAAATCAAAATGTCTAATATAGATGAAGCCAAAAAACACATATATGAAACGTTTACTTGGCTATTATTTGAATCTCCTGAATATATCGGACATCAAATTGTTTCATCTGATTGGAATTTTATGAAACATTCGTTTAAAACGGGAAAAGATTATTTTGGTTTTACTCTTATTGAAAGAGATGGGAAAACAGAGTTTTATTATTTGACTGTCAATGAAGAAATCAAGGGTAATGAAAAATTTGATAAAACTGTAATTAAACCTTCAAACTCAACTCAATCTAATACAGTAAGCAATGAATCTGCATTGACTGCGCTAAAGACCGCAGAAGCTAACTATACTAAAGCGAAGGCAGCCTTGGAAAAAGCAGAATCAGAATATAAGGAACATTTATCGATTCAAAGAGATGTTCAGAACAGGCTAGAACTTCTAAAGTCAACTCCATTTAAAGCATCTTTAGTAAAGGCTGAACTTGCTAAAGCGCAAAAACTTCAGATTGAGGCTCAAAAACGACTTGCATTGGCTCAAAAAGCACAAGATGAAGTTATGACTGATGTCAAGTTTAAACAAGAGAATTTAGATAAAGCAAAACAAGAGCTAGTTGATAAAGAGAATGCATTAAAATTTGGGAAAGATAAGTTACAACAGGAAGAGGCTGAACTTACTAAGTTGCAAGCTGATGTAAGTGCGAAAGCTCAAGCGGTATCTATTGCTAAGAAAGCACTTCAAGATGCACAAGAAGAAGTTAAACAAGCCGAAAAAGAACTTGCAGACCTTAAAGGTGCGCATACTCGCTTGGCTGAGTTGAAAGCAGAGCTTGAGAAAGCAGAAGCAGAGCTTAAAGATGCTTACAAAGCACAAAATGAAGCTAAAGTAGACTACGAAGTTAAAAGCCTTGCAGCAGGTCGAGCTAAAACTTCTTATGAAACTGCCAAAACACAGTTTGAAGAAGCAGAAACAAAACGCTTGGTTGAACTTGCAGAAGCAAAACGGAAAGAGCTTGAAAAAGCAGGTTACAAACTAGTCCCTGTTTTGGATGAAAAAGGTAATATTGTTGATTATACGGTAGATAAAGTGACTGTAGGAACTAAAAATGATAAAACCTATCAAGCTCCTGCAAAAGCTACAAATGCAAAAGCAGAACCTAAGAAACAGCTTCCAAATACAGGAACGAAAGAGTCAGGACTTTTAGCATTACTTGGGGCAAGTGTTGGACTACTTGCTTTAGCTGGAAAAGGAAAATATAGATAAAATAGAAAGGGCGTTACTGCCCTTTTTATGCTATATTTGAGTAAAATTCGAATGTTTTCACTGTAAGAGTTTTTTTCTAGCCTAAAAAATGGTATAATAGCATGTAAAACTAGAAATAATAAGGGAAAATAAAAATATTTTTCCGAAAGATAGGTGACATATGAAAATAAGTAAAAGGCACCTGCTGAATTATTCAATTTTGATTCCTTATCTACTTTTATCCGTTTTAGGATTGATTGTAGTTTATTCGACAACTAGTGCGTCCCTCATCCAGGAAGGAAAGAGTGCATTACAACTAGTGCGAAATCAGGGGATTTTCTGGATAGTCAGTTTATTCTTAATAGCCTTAATCTATAAACTAAAACTAGGATTTCTCCGTAATGAGCGATTGATCTTTATTGTCATGTTTGTCGAGCTGATTCTTCTAGCTCTAGCACGTTTAATCGGTACTCCCATCAATGGAGCCTATGGCTGGATCAAGGTTGGACCGGTCACGATTCAACCAGCAGAGTATCTAAAGATTATTATCATTTGGTACTTGGCTCAGCGTTTTTCAAAACAACAGGATGAGATAGCTGTTTACGACTTCCAAGTTTTAACCCTTAATCAGTGGATTCCTCGAGCATTTAATGATTGGCGTTTTGTTCTACTGGTTATGATTGGTAGTTTGGCAATCTTCCCTGACCTTGGAAATGCAACCATTTTGATTTTAGTATCCTTACTCATGTATACCATTAGTGGAATAGCTTATCGGTGGTTCTCAACTATACTGGGACTGCTGGCTAGTGCTTCCATTCTTTCCTTGACTGCCATTCGGTTTATCGGTGTTGAAAAATTCTCAAAGATTCCTGTCTTTGGTTATGTTGCCAAGCGGTTCAGTGCTTTTTTCAACCCCTTTAATGACCTAGCAGGATCTGGGCATCAGTTGGCCAATTCTTATTATGCAATGGTTAACGGTGGCTGGTTTGGTCTTGGATTAGGAAATTCCATTGAAAAACGAGGTTATCTACCAGAAGCTCATACAGACTTTGTCTTTTCGATTGTGATAGAGGAGTTTGGATTTGTAGGAGCTAGTCTTATTTTGGCTCTTCTATTCTTCTTGATTCTTCGTATTATTTTGGTTGGTATTCGAGCGAGAGATCCTTTCAACTCAATGGTGGCAATTGGTATTGGTGGAATGATTCTGATACAGGTATTCGTTAATATTGGCGGTATATCAGGCTTGATCCCTTCAACAGGGGTAACCTTCCCCTTCCTATCGCAAGGTGGAAACAGTCTCTTGGTCCTATCAGTAGCCATCGCCTTTGTGTTGAATATTGATGCTAGCGAAAAACGTGCCAAACTCTATCGCGAATTAGAAGCGCAACTCTAAGACATAATATGACAAGGAGAAAAAAATGTCTCTTCAAAAGTTAGAAAATTTTAGTAACAAAGCTGTCGTACAAGAAGAAGTGCAAATCTTGACAGAAATGCTCGAAGATATTACAAGAAACATGCTTGCACCAGAGACCTTTGATAAAATCATGCAGTTAAAAAAACTTTCGACTGCAGCAGACTATCAAGGACTTGATAAAGTAGTAACTAGTCTATCAAACGACGAAATGGTCTACATTTCAAGATATTTCTCTATCTTACCACTCTTAATTAACATTTCCGAAGACGTAGACTTGGCTTACGAGATTAACCACCTAAATAATGTTGATCAAGATTATCTCGGTAAATTGTCAACAACGATCAAAATGGTGGCTGAAAAAGAAAACGCTGCTGAGATCCTTGAACACTTGAACGTGGTGCCAGTTTTGACAGCCCATCCAACTCAGGTTCAACGTAAGAGTATGTTGGACTTGACAAATCATATCCATACTCTTTTGCGTAAATATCGTGATGTAAGAATGGGGCTCATTAACAAGGAAAAATGGCATAATGATCTTCGTCGTTATATTGAGATTATCATGCAGACAGACATGATTCGTGAGAAGAAACTGAAAGTCACCAACGAAATCACCAATGTGATGGAGTACTACAATAGTTCCTTCCTACAGGCTGTTCCTAATCTGATGCTTGAGTACAAGCGTCTAGCAAAAGAACAAGGAATTGACCTTAAACAAGCCAAACCAATTACTATGGGAATGTGGATCGGTGGAGACCGTGATGGGAATCCATTTGTAACAGCTGAGACGCTTATGCGTTCCGCTACCATTCAAAGTGAAGTAGTCTTGAACTACTATATCAGCAAGATTTCAAGTCTCTATCGCACCTTCTCTCTATCGACGAATTTGTCAAAAACTAGCAAAGCTGTTGAAGAAATGGCTGCTCAGTCTGGAGATACATCCGTCTTTCGTGAGAAAGAACCCTATCGTCGTGCCTTTCATTTGATTCAGTCCAAATTGATTCAAACTCTTTTGAATTTAAAAGAATGGTCTGTGGTTGGTTCTACATCTGATGAACGTCATCCTGTTGAACGTTTGCTTGGTGCCAATAGTCATCAGCAAGGAGTGATTACAGATTACATTGGTAATCGCCTTTCAGGAGCAATTCAAGAATTGGCTGAGGATCGTCCTCCTTACTATGAAACAGTTGAAGAGTTCAAAAAAGATCTATATATTATTAAAGATTCATTGCTTGAAAATAAGGCAGAGGCCTTGCTTACTGGTGAATTCGCTGAGCTTTTAGAAGCTGTAGAAGTCTTTGGTTTCTTCTTGGCTTCCATCGACATGCGTCAAGACTCAAGTGTTCACGAGGCCTGTGTCGCTGAATTGTTGGCATCTGCTGGAATCAATGACCACTATAGTGATTTATCAGAAGATGAAAAATGCGAATTGCTCTTACACGAGTTATTAGAAGATCCTCGAATCTTGTCTGCAACCCATGCTGAGAAGTCTGAACTACTCGAAAAAGAGTTAGCTATTTTCCAAACTGCCCGTGAATTAAAAGACCGTTTGGGTGAAGATGTCATTCGTCAAACGATTATCTCTCACGCAACCAGTGTATCAGATATGCTTGAATTGGCAATTATGCTCAAAGAAGTCGGTCTTGTGGATGCTGAAAAAGCGCGTGTTCAGATTGTTCCACTCTTTGAAACTATCGAAGACTTGGATCATTCTGAAGAAACTATGAGAAAGTATTTCTCTCTACCACTTGCTAAGAAATGGGTTGCTTCTAAAAACAATTACCAAGAAATCATGCTTGGCTACTCTGATAGTAACAAGGATGGTGGTTATCTATCCTCTTGTTGGACACTCTACAAGGCTCAACAACAATTGACAGCCATTGGTGATGAGTTTGGTGTTAAGGTAACCTTCTTCCACGGTCGTGGTGGGACTGTTGGTCGTGGTGGTGGCCCTACTTATGATGCCATTGCTTCTCAACCACTCAAGTCAATCAAGGATCGTATCCGTTTGACCGAGCAAGGAGAAGTTATCGGAAACAAATACGGAAACAAGGACGCAGCCTACTATAACCTCGAAATGTTGGTTTCAGCAGCTATCAACCGTATGATTACCAAGAAGAAGAGTGATACCAATACGTCAAATCGCTATGAAGCCATTATGGATCAAGTGGTGGACCGTAGTTACGATATTTACCGTGATTTGGTTTTTGGTAATGACCATTTCTATGATTATTTCTTTGAGTCAAGTCCAATTAAGGCGATTTCAAGCTTTAATATCGGTTCACGTCCAGCAGCTCGTAAGACAATCACTGAAATTGGTGGTTTGCGTGCCATTCCATGGGTGTTCTCATGGTCGCAAAGTCGTGTTATGTTCCCTGGCTGGTATGGAGTTGGTTCAAGTTTCAAGGAATTTATCGATCAAGATCCTAAAAATATCGAAATCCTTCGTGACATGTATAAAAACTGGCCTTTCTTCCAGTCACTTTTATCTAACGTAGACATGGTCTTGTCTAAGTCAAATATGAATATTGCTTTTGAGTACGCACAACTTTGTGAAAGTGAGGAAGTCCAAGCGATTTACTATACTATCTTGAATGAATGGCAGTTGACCAAGGATGTCATTTTGGCTATCGAAGGGCAAGACGACCTCTTGGCTGAAAACCCATATTTGAAAGCCAGTCTAAAATATCGCATGCCTTACTTCAATATTCTAAACTACATCCAGCTTGAGTTAATCAAGCGCCAACGCCGTGGAGAGCTATCTACGCATGAAGAAAGATTGATTCATACGACCATTAACGGAATTGCTACTGGATTACGTAATTCGGGCTAATTTCCATCGTCTTTTTCGAAAAATCCGTAGGAATTTTACTTTTTTTAAAAAATAAATCATAAAATTACTTGACAAGTTTTAGTAAAATGATATAATTTAACCATTCAGAAAGTAATCATTGAAATTTTTTAGAGAGTCTGTGGTTGGTGGAAACAGATAGATGAAAGTGATGAAAATTGGGCTGAATGTTATAAAGAATTTGAAATCATAAGAATTCGGTGCGCACACCTTACAGTGCAACTCGTGAAGCGAGATTGAGAGATAGGGATATTCCCTATAATTGAGGTGGCACCGCGTATCGACGTCCTCACACAAGTTTTTTGTGTGAGGACTTTTTCTATGGGGAGGATAAATAATGGAATTCAAACGATGGCGACGCTTGGTTAAGCGATTTAAAAGGTAAAATTAGAAGTAATCATTGAAAAATAAGGAGAAATAAAATGAATAAACGATTAATTGGAATTATCGCAGCACTAGCGGTTTTAGTTGGTGGAAGCCTAATCTACTCTACTCTAACAAAACAAGAAACAAAGACCGAAACAACTAATAAGACAGCCAAGGTTGGTGTTCTTCAGTTTGTCAGCCATCCATCACTCGACTTGATTTACCAAGGAATTCAAGATGGACTTGCTGAAGAAGGCTATAAAGGTGATCAAGTTAAAATCGACTTTATGAACTCAGAAGGTGACCAAAGTAAGGTTGCGACAATGAGTAAACAGTTGGTGGCAAATGGAAATGATGTTGTTGTCGGTATTGCAACACCAGCAGCTCAAGGTCTTGCAAGTGCAACAAAAGACCTTCCTGTTATCATGGCAGCTATCACAGACCCAATTGGTGCTAACCTTGTACAAAACTTGGAAAAACCAGGTGGGAACATCACTGGAGTTTCTGACCACAACCCTGCTCAACAACAGGTTGAATTGATCAAGACATTGACTCCTGATGTCAAGACGGTTGGAGCCGTTTACTCAAGTAGTGAAGATAACTCAAAATCACAAGTCGAAGAGTTCAAAGCTTACGCAGAAAAAGCTGGTTTGAAAGTAGAAACATTTGCAGTTCCATCAACGAACGAAATTGCTTCAACAGTTAACGTTATGACTGGCAAAGTTGATGCAATCTGGGTTCCAATCGATAACACAATCGCATCTGCATTCTCAACTGTTGTTTCAAGCAATCAAACAGCTAAAAAACCAATCTACCCAAGTGCGACTGCCATGGTAGAAGCTGGAGGTTTGGCATCAGTCGTTGTGGACCAACACGATCTTGGTGTTGCTACTGGTAAAATGATTGCCAAAGTCTTGAAGGGGGAAAAACCTGTAGATACACCAGTCAATGTCTTCTCAACTGGTAAATCGGTTATCAACAAAAAAGTCGCTCAAGAACTTGGAATCACTATCCCTGAATCAGTCTTAAAAGAAGCTGGTCAAGTGATCGAATAAGAAAACGGGAGGAGTTGGATACATCTCCTCCAATTTTTAAAAGAAGGAAATGAATGTAACATGATAGTATCGATTATTTCACAAGGATTTGTCTGGGCTATCCTTGGTTTAGGAATCTTTATGACCTTTAGAATTCTAAACTTCCCAGATATGACAACTGAGGGCTCCTTCCCACTAGGAGGAGCAGTTGCAGTAACACTGATTACTCAAGGCGTTAATCCTTTTCTTGCTACCTTAGTAGCTGTTGGAGCAGGCTGTCTTGCTGGTTTAGCGACTGGTCTTCTTTACACGAAAGGAAAGATTCCAACACTCTTGTCTGGTATTTTGGTGATGACTTCTTGCCATTCTATCATGCTCATGATTATGGGACGGGCAAACCTTGGGCTCTTAGGAACTAAACAAATCCAGGACGTTCTTCCTTTCTCATCTGAGGTTAATCAATTGTTTACGGGTTTAATTTTTGTGTCTTTAGTTATCCTTATCATGCTTTTCTTCCTAGATACTAAATTGGGACAAGCTTATATCGCAACAGGAGATAATCCGGATATGGCTCGTAGTTTTGGTATCAATACTGGTCGTATGGAGCTTATGGGCTTGGTCTTGTCAAATGGTGTTATCGCCCTTGCTGGTGCCCTTATTGCCCAACAAGAAGGTTACGCGGATGTTTCTCGTGGTATCGGGGTTATCGTAGTTGGTCTTGCTAGCTTGATTATCGGTGAAGTCCTCTTCAAGAGTCTTACCCTAGCAGAGCGTTTGGTTACTATTATTGTTGGTTCCATCAGCTATCAATTTTTGGTATGGGGCGTTATTGCTCTCGGCTTTAATACTAGCTACCTCCGTTTGTACAGTGCTCTTATCCTAGCAACATGTCTAGTCATTCCAACTCTTAAGGATAAATACTTGAAAGGAGTCAAGTTAAGCAAATGACAGCAATTGTAGAATTAAGAAATGCCACAAAAATTGTGACAAATGGCTTCGATGAAGAAAAGATTATCCTAAACGATGTTTCGCTTGATATTTATGAACATGACTTTATCACAATCTTGGGTGGAAATGGAGCAGGGAAATCAACTCTCTTTAATAGCATTGCAGGAACTTTACCTTTAACCAGTGGTAGTATTCGCATCATGGGGGAGGATGTGACTCATTTTAGCCCTGAAAAACGTGCTAAGTACCTCTCTCGTGTCTTCCAAGATCCCAAGATGGGAACTGCCCCTCGTATGACCGTTGCAGAAAACCTTTTGATTGCTAAGTTTCGTGGAGAAAATCGTGGACTCTTCCCAAGAAGATTATCAGCTTATAAGGAAGAATTTCAAGCAACTATTGAGAAGGTTGGCAATGGTCTTGAGAAACACTTGGACACCCCGATTGAATTCTTATCAGGTGGACAAAGACAGGCCTTGAGTTTATTGATGGCAACCTTGAAACGTCCTGAACTCCTTTTGTTGGATGAACATACAGCAGCGCTTGATCCTAAAACAAGTGTGGCCTTGATGGAGTTAACTGATGACTTTGTTAGCAAGGACAAGCTGACTGCGCTTATGATTACCCATCATATGGAGGATGCCCTCAAGTACGGAAATCGTCTCATTGTTATGAAAGATGGACAAATCATCCAAGATTTAAACAAGGATGAAAAAGCCAAGATGAAGATTTCTGATTACTATCAACTATTTGAGTAATTGATTTTAAATAATTGAGATAAAAAACTTAGAAGTGGAATTTTTACTTCTAAGTTTTTTGTATTAAAGGGAGATTATCTAAAAATGGTCTGGATTCCACCGTCTAAGATTTTATAGTATAATGATTATAAGGAAAATGTTGCTAAAGATAAAAAACTTATAAAAAAGAGTTTTGCGTCTAAATTTTATCTTGTCTCTAAAATAAGGTATTTAAAATGTATTTTTACTTTGTAAAGTATATAAGTTCTAGATAAGGAAAAAGTCAATGAAAAAAATTTTAAAAATCGTACTCATAACTGTAGTAGGTTTTCTAACTTTGTTTGGTCTAGATCGTGTCTATCAAAAGAATTATTATAAGAGAGTGTATGAATCTTTAAGTAATGCCTTTTTAGAAATGAACTATGCAGAAACCCATAGTGGTATTTTACCTGGCCTCGCTGATTTTAGTAAAGCCGTTGATGGAGGTGAATCATATCGCGATAAGGATATTATAGTTGGTCTGAGTCCTGAAGCAGGCTTATCTGAGAGTGAAACTATATTAGTGTATGTAGGTATTGAAAAAACATTTCTAATTGAGTATAGACGATTGTTACCTAATGGTAGATATCTTTTTATTGATTATGATTATAGAGATAAGATGCTCAAACAAACTATTGAAATTTCGGAATCTGATCAATCATTAGCTTACGGGTTAATTGGTTATAATATAGAAGTGAAGAGTGGAAAAGAATCTGATTTAGAGCTACATTTAAAAAGTTCCTATAGTTTTAGCTCGACTAAAGGCTTACCAAATTTTCAGATAACAAATCCCAACGAAGCACTAGAGTATTTAAAAACTTATGGGATTGATGAAGCTTGGATTAAAGAAAAATCCCACTTCATGCTCTATGATGTTGTTCTAGAACACTGGTTCAAAAATGGTAGTCAACGTTACTCGGTTGACAATCTTGGGGATGTAGAGATTGTGCCACTAAGTTTTTCTGAATAGGATAATAGCCAAACAATGGAAATGTTAAAAGAGAAGAATAATGTTGCTTATCAGTTTATCCAAGATTTAAGTAAGGAAAAAAGTCAATGAAAAAAATTTTAAAAATTCTAGTCATAACGATATTAGTTTTTCTAACTTTGTTTGGTTTATATCGTTTGTATCAAAAGAATTATTATAAAGGAGTGTATGAATCTTTAAGTAATGTCTTTTTAGAGATGAACTATGCAGAAACCCATAGTGGTATTTTACCTGGACTTGCTGATTTTAGTAAAGCCGTTGACGGAGGTCAATCATATCGCGATAAGGACATTACAGTTGGTATGAGTCTTAAATCAGGCTTATCTGAAAGTGAAATTATATTAGTGTATGTAGGTATTGAAGAAACATTTCTAATTGAGTATAGGCGGACGTTACCTGACGGTAGATATCTTTTTATTGACTATGATTATAGCGATAAAATACTCAAACAAACTATTGAGGTTTCAGAATCTGATCAATCATTAGCATACGGATTGACCGGTTATCGTATAGAAATAAAGACTAGAGGAGAACTTGATTTAGCATCATATTTGAAAATTTCCTATGGTTTTAGTTCGACTAAAGGTTTACCAAGTTTTTACCTAACAAATCCCAACGAAGTACTAGAGTATTTAAAACCTCATGGGATTGATGAAGCTTGGATTAAAGAAAAATCCCACTTCATGCTTTATGATGTTGTTCTGGCACGTTGGTTCAAAAATGGCAGTCAACGTTACTCAGTTGACAATCTTGGGGATGTAGAGATTGTGCCACTAAGTTTTTCTGAATAGGATGATACCCAAGCAATGGAAATGTTAAAAGAGAAGAATAATGTTGCTTATCAGTTTATCCAAGATTTAAGTAAGGAAAAAGGTAGATGAAAAAAATTTTAAAAATCGTACTCATAATTTTATTAGTTTTTCTAACTTTGTTTGGTCTATATCGTGTCTATCAAAAGAATTATTATAAAGGAGTGTATGAATCTTTAAGTAATGTCTTTTTAGAAATGAACTATGCAGAGATAAATAGTGGTGTTTTACCTGGACTTGCTGATTTTAGTAAAGCCGTTGACGGGAGTCAATCGTTTAGAGATCCAGACAGGATAATTTCCATAGGACTTGATGCAGGCTTGTCTGAAAATGAAAGTTTAGAAGTGATTGTAGGTTTTGAAGAAACTTTTATTATTGAATACCAGCAACTGTTATCTGATGGGAGATATCTATTTATTAGATACAATTATAAGAATAAAAATCTTAACCAAACTATCGAAATTTCAGATTCTAAAAGTTCACTGGCATACTACTTAGCTGCGTATAATATAAGAAATAAGGATAGCGGGGAGATAAATTTGGAGTCGTATTTTAAGAGAGCGGGCACTGTGGAAAAACCAAATTTTTACTTAACTAATCCCAACGAAGTACTAGAGTATTTAAAGCCTTATGGGATTGATGAAGCTTGGATTAAAGAAAAATCCCACTTCATGCTCTATGATGTCGTTCTAGGACGCTGGTTTAAAAATGGTAGTCAACGTTACTCGGTTGATAATCTTGGGGATGTAGAGATTGTGTCATTGAATTTTTCCAAATAGATTGTCCTACTTATGTAAAAAGTACTTTCTATCAAGTGTAAAATGTATGACTTGGAAAAAGGTATATATATTAGGACGATAATCGAAATTTTGTGTTTAAATACGGTAAATAGTTATCTTCCATGTTCTACGGAAAAAATATCGAAGGATATTCCTAATTCAGATTATTGGAGCTAATTATAGATTGGATAAGTAATGTAACTTGATTGAAGGGAGAATATGATTTTGTGTTTAAGGAGTTCTTTTAAGTTTTATGATAGAAGATGATAAAAATGTAGTAGTAGGAGTTATAAGAATTTTTCAAATCTTTTTATAAAAAGCTGATTTGCAATATTATATTGATTAACAAGAAAGAGGTCGCAAAATGAATAAAAAAATGTTTTATAGCTTATCTATAGGAGCATTTGTAATCATGCTACTACCGCTCGCTTTCATTTTTTTAAAGCCACGATATAGTAATGTTTTTGAAGAAATTTATCATGACGAGTACCATCATGCTACAACTTCTTTTTTACGTAGGAACTCTACTTTAAATAGAATACCTGAGATGGAAGTAAATAAAACAGGCGGGCTGCTTTACGGTTCAATTTCAGAAAAGTATCGTTCAGAAGTCTTACCTACAGGGGTTGAGGGGATTTCGTACAGTTTTTATTATCCAGATGGTAAACTAAATAGTGGGAGAATGTCTATAGACTTTCTATTCATGCATAGTAGTGGAGTGATTATAGATATATATTATAAGTATAATCACGAATCTGATAAATTGGTTCAGTCTCTAAACATTATTGATGAAAAAAGGTTGACAGACCTCAATCAAATTATGGAGTATGTAAAGGAGAAAAAAATTAATCTTTCACCATACTTTACTACAAGTGAGGAATTGTTACGAAATAAGATTATTCCAGACTGGCTTTCCGTCTACCCTAGTCAATTTTCAAAGAATAATTGGGGGAATGTAAAAGTCATTACCGAATACATACTGGATTAAAGAAAAATACTAAAACTGTTTACGGATGAGGTGAATTATATGAAAGAAGGAAAAGAAGGCGTGATAAATAATATTATTTATGTGAATACAAGTTACCAGGATTCAAAGTGTCGAATTTATCCAACAATAACAAATTTATTTGGTATTTTGAGAGAAATTATCCAAACAGAAGAAACTACAGAAAGCATTCTAATTACCCCTTTCTATATCAACGAAAAATTGGATCTTCAGGAAGAATTAGATATTGGAGTTTTCTATCTCGAGTGTGCAGACACTGTAACTGTAGAAGATAAACAGAACTTTTTAAGAAAACAAATGTATTGGTTACATCCAGATTCTGATTATAAAATCCTTGAGAATTATATATCAATGGAAGATGTAGAACATACTAATTTTTTAGTAGAAAAGAAAGATATTACTGGTTTTCAAGATAGCATTAATAGATATATGGATTATCTGATGATTCGAGGTATTCCTCAAATGATGGCATGGCTTTACGATATGACTAAACTAGATGTGGCATCCCTTCCATATGGGTATTTTTGTTTTGAGATCGTATCAAGTTGAGTTTCTTTGAAATATCTAAATGAGGTATAAATTGAAAAAATCAGATTTTGTTCTTTTAACCATCTTACTGTTTACTGTATCCATTCTAACTCTTGTGATTTGCAATATAAAATGGGAAATCATCACTTTAGGTCCAAATGAAGAGACAAAGGTGCGTGTAAACGGACACTCCGAGAGTTTAGACTCCATAATCCATGTAGAGGTAATTCCAGTTACTACAGATGGGAAGATAAAGCTTTCTCGAGGTGATGATTGGTTTGATCCTGAAAAAGGAATTGGATATAATATTAAGGATTCTCGGATTGAGACCTATCATTACAATGAAAAAACACAAAGCTGGGATGTAACGATGTTAGAGAATCCTCATAATGGCATTGGTGTCGATCGCGAAGGTATTATTATGGATCCACCTCAAAAGACACTTTTTTCATTTGCTTCAAAGAAAGGATTTGAGATCAAAATAAAGAATTTATCTAACCAAACTGTTAAGGTTAAAGTAAAAGTGACTTATGATTAAGGTTTGGTAATTTGATAGTTTAGCAAGCAATAGATCCCAATAGTAGATTGATTAAAAACAAACCAGTCAAATTCCGCTAATTTCCAAATTGAAGTACCAAAATCAAATAGAAGTCATAAATATGAATAGGAGAAAGAAATGATTGCTCAAGAAGGAACGTTTGAAGAGTTTCATTCGCTCTACAAGGGCGATGTGAATCAAATCACACATGAGAAATTGAATTTGTTGAACATGGTTTTAACTAGCAATACTTTGCTAGATGAAAAACTAAAGATTATTCAGTTTCT
>JAQDPW010000018.1:14517-40749 GCA_027659245.1 Streptococcaceae bacterium AM104-57 | reverse complement strand
TTCAAGACTGGAATCACTGTGTGGTTTGATTTTGAAGAGACTTTTTGCCCAACCTCTTTCTTTTTAACTACTAGAAAAGCTTTATCAGTTCTGCTCTGATAAAGCTTTTGTTTTATTCTGTTTCTTCTTCTGATTCAAGTTCTTGAATTTGAACCTTAAGCTTGGTTACACGTCCATTTTTGACCTTATCATTAGTTAGGGTGATATGCTTATTGCTACTTTCTAACTCATAGCTAAGTTTTTCTGATGTTGGAATAGTTCCCACACCGGTCAAATAGTAACCAGCGATTGTATCTACATCATCACTTTCAAGTTCAACATCAAAGTAGTCATTAAAGTCATTTAAATTCATTGTCCCTTGGACGATATAGGTATCTTCGCCAATTGTATGAACATAAACTTCAGCTCGGTCAGTTTCATCATCAATTTCACCGACAATTTCCTCAAGGAGATCCTCCAGCGTAACTAGACCAGCCATTCCCCCATATTCATCGAGAAGAATAGCCATTTGTCTTTGTGAATTTCTCAACTCTTTTAATAAATCATCCACAAAAATAGTTTCAGGTACAAAGAGCGGTTCCTGCAAAATCTTTCTCAATACGATATTGTCAAAACCATCGGTAAACCCTGCTTTTAGCAGACTCTTGGTATGAATCAAACCAATCACATTATCCTTGTCATCATCATAGACAGGAATACGAGAAAAGTTTTGTTTTAAAATGCTTTCGATAATGGTCTGAGTGTCATCTTGAATATCTACCATGAAGGCATCCGTTCGAGGAACCATGACTTCACGTGCCATGAGCTCGTCTAGCGAGAAAACACCTTGTAACATTTCGATTTCATCAGCATCTAAAGTTTCTTCACTATTGGTAAGCATATACTCAATCTCATCACGAGTCATTTTTTCGTCCGCATCATCAAATGTCATCGGTGTCAATTGACTCAAGAGATTAGTTGATGCTGATAGCATCCAAACGAAGGGACTCACAATCTTACCAAGAGCAATAATAAACGGTACTGTTCGGATAGCCAAGGCATCCTTAAGATTTAGAGCAATTCGCTTAGGATAAAGCTCACCAAAAACAATAGAAATATAGGTCAAGAAAGCTAATGATAAGAAGCTAGCTACCGCATAGGCAGTTTCGCTATTTCCCATCCAAGAGGCGATCAACTCTCCAAGTGAATCTGCTAGTTTAGCCCCTGACAAGATCGTAATTAAGGTGATACCAACTTGAATGGTTGATAAAAAGTGATTGGGGTTTTCAAGTACCTTTAGTAAACGGATATAGCGTTTATCTCCCTCCTCAGCTTTTTGCTCAACACGTGAACGACTAAGTGAAACCATGGCCATTTCTGTTGCAGAGAAAAAGGCATTTAAAAAGGTCAAAACAACTAATAAAACAAATTGCAGTAACAAATCCTGACTGCTCGGGTCTTCCATTTTCCTTCTCCTAAAAAGTATAATTGAAACTATTATACCATATTTTCCAATTTCTACACATTAATTTTCAATTTCTATGATAAAGGGGCGCTGAATAGAGAGCCGCAATCCAAGTCTCGACGCCCTAGTTCAAGCCTTGTGAATCTTCAAAAAAGCTCTTTAAAATCAGAAGAGCAAAAAACAAGCAATCGTTTCTACAGTTCATGACTATAGTGGATTGAAATAGGATATGAACAAATAGACTAGGAAAGTCAAATTAATTTCTAGAAATGTTTTAGAATCCTCGGCGTACTATTCTAGATTCAATCAACTATAATAAAAAACGAGGTTGGGATTTTTCCTCAACCTCTTGATAAATTAGCTATTTTTTGTGACTGTGACCTCACCTGTTCGGTAATCTAACTGAATTCCCTTTTGGACATTCGGAATGACGACGTTAAACTCCAACTCCCCGTCAGAGGACTTGGCTTCAATCTGAGAAGCTGATGGTACCAAATCTTCCTCAGTAGCATAGAGTAATGTCACGCGGTAACGAACTCGTTTGTTTTGATCTAGGGCTTTTCGAACCAAACTCTCATAGTAGTTTTGGCCTGTGGAATCTTCTGCACGCGCTTGGTTGGCCCAAGCTGTCTGTACGGCAATATTTTTAGGATTGCTGGTAGAAGCATCGAAGCCATCTAAACCACCGATTAAGGCATAGCCCAATAAATGCCCTCTATCGACCGCATGGTTGTAACTTCCCTTTAGATTCTTAACCTGATGCCAACCCGCAGGCGTCCAAGATGTTGAACCATTGCCAGTTTCTTCACGGTCCTTGTACTGTCTGGTCGCTTTTGACATGATTGCATTCGCTACTGTGGGAACTGTCTCTCCTCCTACAGTCTTTGTTTTATTATCCGCATAGGGTTTACTTGAAACCTTGGCGTCTAGATTGGTTTTATTGTTATTGACAATAAAGGCTCCTGCGCTATTCCACTCTAGAGTACCCTTAATTTGTTTTTTAACTGAATCGGTCAATACACTTTCAGCCAGTTCTTGACTTGGAGTATCAGACGACTGTGATTTTTGTTTTACTTGTGTTTGTGGTGCAGTGTTGGAAGACTGCATTTGTTTAATATAGTAGCTTCCTGCTGACAAGAGCAAAAAGAGCAAGAGACCAATTAGGGCCTGCCTTGTTTTTTTATTCATATTTTCTCCTTGTACTCTTCGAAAATCTCTTCAAACCACGTCAGCTTCACCTTGCCGTATATGTGTTACCGACTTCGTCAGTTCTATCCACAACCTCAAAACTGTGTTTTGAGCAGTCTGCGGCTCTCTTCCTAGTTTACTCTTTGATTTTCATTGAGTATTACATTCAATTCCTAGAAAAAGGCTGGTGTCCCAGCCTATTTCCCTGTAAATTTTGCGATGAGTTCTTGCCATTTTGCTGGTGCTAAAATAGCCCAAGGGTCTTCCCCTTTTCCTAGAATACCATAGCCAATCATCAAACCAATTGCAAGAGCTAAAGCACCTAGAAGGAGAACTAGCATAACCAAGACAAAACGACGCAATACATATTTAGCTTCTTTATTCATCTTCATCAGCTTCCACACTTACCCGTTCAATCTTAGCTCCTAACTGAGCCAATTTTTCATGGAAACGGTAGTAACCTCTATCCAAATGGACAAGTTTCCCAACAACTGTCTCTCCTTCAGCTACTAGTCCTGTTAAAATCAAGGCCGCACTAGCACGCAAGTCAGTTGATAGAACTTCTGCACCTTGGAGTTGCTGTCCGCCAATAATACGAGCTGTATCACGGATAATTTCTGAGTGCAAGCCCATCCGACGCATCTCTTCTAAATGTTGGAAGCGATTCTCAAACACAGTCTCCACCATGGTTGACTCACCTTGAGCTACCGTCATCAAGGCCGTAAACTGGGCCTGCATATCTGTTGGAAATCCTGGATGTGGTAATGTCTTAACATGAACAGCCTTTAGCTTGTCCCGCTGTGAACGTACACGAATCCCTTCATCCTCATCAATGACTTCAACACCCATTTCGAGCAATTTAGCTATCAAGGGACGGTTGTGTTCCCAAATGGCATCTTGAATCAAGACATCTCCACCGGTCATAGCAGCTGCTACCATGAAGGTTCCAGCTTCGATACGGTCTTGCACAACATTGTGGGTCGCACCGTGCAATTTCTCAACACCCGTAATGGTAATTGTTTCTGTACCAGCACCTTTGACTTTGGCTCCCATTTTATTTAGTAGAACAGCTAAGTCTACAATCTCGGGTTCACGCGCCGCATTTTCAATGACAGTTACGCCCTTAGCAAGAGTTGCAGCCATCATCAAGTTTTGAGTGGCACCTACACTTGGGAAGTCCATGTAAATGTGAGCTCCGTGCAAGCGTTCTGCCTTAGCCTCAATATAACCTGCTGTCTGAGTAATTTGAGCCCCCATTGCTTCGAGTCCCTTTAGGTGAAGGTCGATAGGGCGACTACCGATGGTACAGCCACCTGGCATAGAAACCTTTGCGTGTCCTACACGAGCCAAGATTGGCCCCAATACTACAATAGAAGCACGCATCTTGCTGACATACTTGTAGGGAGCTTCTTCTGTGATATCCCCAGTTGCATCAACTTCGACAATATGAGCATCCTGATCAAAATCAACTTGAGCATGCAATCCACGAACCACTTGGTTCATGGTAAAGACATCTGATAAGATTGGAACATTTTTTAAAACAGTTTTTCCTTCACTTGCTAAAATAGTTGCCGCTAGCAGAGGCAAAACTGCATTTTTTGCGCCCTCGATGGTGACACTTCCAACCAAGCGATTATCGCCACCTCGAACTACAATTTTTTCCATAAAATATTTTCCTTTACTTACAATTTTAGAATAGCGCTCTAATTGCTTCTTGCCAGAGTTGGTAGAGATTTAGGAAAAAGGAACTAATCAGATATCCTAAACCGATACTACACAATACTACCAAGAGTCGAATCTTCCCCGCATTGTCCTTGGTCACCTTTAAAATCTGATCCCATTTAACCAGGTCTTTCAAAAGTTGAAAGACTAGATAGACAAAGAACATATGACTACTAAGGGTAAAAAATAATTGAATCATCGGCCTATTATACCATCTTCTCTTTTTCTACGCTAGTTTATGGACTCACACCATATTTTAGGGATTATTTTTCAAATAGTCAATCGCATCCTGAAGTGTTTTTACTGGAACAATCTTCATGTCTGTTTTAATCATTTCTGCAGCTTCTACAGCCGTATCATAATTACTTTTTGCATGTGGATTGGCCTTTTTAGCTTCTTCAGTTACTGGATTGTTAGGAGCAAAGAAGACTGTTGCTCCTTTTTTAGCTGCGGAGACAACCTTTTTATCAATCCCACCAATATCACCCACATTACCATCTCTGTCAATGCTTCCTGTACCAGCTACGATACGACCATTCCGAAGAGTTGGTTCTGCAATTTGTGTATAAATAGATAGACTAAACATGAGCCCAGCACTAGGTCCACCTATACCTGCCGTTGAAAAACGAATCGGGATATCACTAGTAACTTCTGTGCGGTCAATCAAGCCGATTCCGATTCCGTTTTTCCCATTTTCCAGAGTAATAATTTTCCCTTCGGCAGACTTGATTTGTCCATCTTCTTCATAGGTGACCTTAACCTTATCTCCTAGAGCTTGAGAATTGACATAGTCAACTAAATCCTTAGAACTTTCGAAAGTTTTATCATTAACCGCTGTTACTGTATCAGCGATGTTGAGAATCCCTTTAAAGGTCGAATTATCAGTCACAGTTAAAACATAGACCCCAAGGTAGTTAAGCTCGATTTCTTTTCCAGCAGCCTTCAAGCCTTGGTATTTAGCCATGTTCTGCGAAGTTTCCATGTAGAATTGGTTGATGCGGACAAATTCTGCATCTGATGAACCACCTGTCATTTCCTTAGCACTATGAATATCTGTGAAAGGTGTTAACCAAGCATAGATCAAATGCGCTAGTCGAGCACGTTGAACTCCAACTGTTACAAACTGGTAAGAACCTTCCTCTTGATCAGGCTGATTATTTACCTGTAATACCTTACGAATATCCTCTGAAGTCCCTGGAACCTCAATGTAATAAGGCAGGGGCACTGTAAAAGCAACAAAGGTAATGATAAGTCCCACAATCAGGTATATGGGCCATCTAGTCTTTTTCTTCATCTTCTAATTCCTCCAAGACAGTATTTGGCACATATCCACTGATATCTTGACCAAATTTTAATAGTTCTCTGACAGCTGAAGAGCTAATGTGTATATGCTCTAAACGACTATGGAGATAGATCGTCTCTAGTTCACTTGCCAGCTGGTGATTGTAATAGTCAAAACTGGCTTCATACTGGAGGTCTGTAGCATTGCGTAATCCTCGCACCAAGACCTGAACTCCAAGTTTTCTAGCAACGTCAACTACCAATTCATCGTGAGAAGCCATCACTTCCACATTTTTGAGATGTCCCACTGCTTTTTCAACAGTCTTCTTTCGACTCTCTATCGGTAAAAATCCCATTTTGTGTGGATTATAAAAAATCCCGACATACAATTTATCAAAGAGCTTACTTGCACGCTCGATGAGATCCAAATGTCCATTAGTCATCGGATCAAAGGAACCTGTAAATAGCCCAATCTTATCTGACATAAACCGTCACCTTACTAATTCCATATATTTTTTCCTTCCAGATACCCAAACAAGCAATTTCTTCTGGAAGTTCTACTGTTTTATCCGTCTCACAAACCACCATGACATCTTCTGAAAAAAGATTTCTCTCTGCCATTTTTTCAATATCTGACACGATTTGTTCTTTTGCATAGGGAGGGTCTAAGAAAATAAGATCAAAGACTCCATCCACCTGCTCCAAAGCACGACTGGATTCCATTTTCAATAATTGAAATTTAGAGGTTTCCTTAGTCATCCGAATATTTTCTGCGACAATACTCTGGGCCCTGCGATCTTTCTCAACCAGTACTGCACTGGACATTCCCCTTGAGACAGCCTCGATGGATAAACCGCCACTACCAGCATAAAGATCTAACACACGTCCACCTTCAAAGTAGGGACCAATCATATTAAAAATAGCGCCCCTAACCTTATCTGATGTCGGTCTAGTTGTTTTCCCGTCTAGCGTCTTTAATGGACGCCCTCCGTAGATTCCTGATACGATTTTCATACCGTATATTATACCAAATTCTTATCAAAAAAAGAAAATCGAACCTTACGGCTCGATTGATTAAAGAATATTTTCGTAAGTATCTCTCACTTCTTGAGGCCAAACACTGGTTTGAACTTCTCCGATATGCTTTTTACGAAGCAGGAACATAGCCATACGAGACTGACCGATCCCTCCACCGATTGTAAGAGGGAATAGGCCATTTAGGAGAGCCTTATGCCATTCTAAAGTTAAACGGTCTTCGTCTCCTGTAATAGCTACCTGACGGCGAAGAGTGTCTTCATCGACACGAATTCCCATTGAAGATAACTCAAAGGCTGCACCAAGATTCTCATTCCAAACTAGAATATCCCCATTCAGACCCTTATAGCCATTTTCAGATTCTGTTGTCCAGTCATCGTAGTCCGGTGCACGACCGTCATGAGGTTTTCCGTCTGATAGCTCTCCACCGATACCGATCAAGAAGACCGCTCCAAATTCCTTACAAATGGCATTCTCACGTTCTTTTGGAGTCAAATCCGGATAACGTTCGACCAATTCTTCTGTATGGATAAAGGTAATCTGTTTTGGTAAGATAGACTCAATATCGTAGCGTGCTTCGACTGCAAGTTCTGTTAAACGGATGGCCTTATAAATCTTTTCTACTGTTTCTTTAAGATAAGCAAGATTGCGCTGTCCGTTTGGAATAACTTTTTCCCAGTCCCACTGATCTACATAGACTGAGTGAGTCGCATCTAGCGAATCTTCGTCTGGACGAAGAGCTTTCATGTGAACAAAGAGACCTTCTCCTTCACCAAAACCAAATCGAGCCAAGGTATGGCGTTTCCACTTAGCAAGTGAATGCACCACTTCATAAGTTGCATCAGGAATTTGGAGAACCTTGACTTCCACGGCATGCTCCACACCTGATAAATTGTCCTGCATCCCATCCCCAACCTTACTCAAGATAGGACCTTGTACCTCAACCACTTCTAACTTATCTTTTAAATACTGGGTAAAGGTGTTTTTTACAAAGGAAATTTCTTCCTGTTGATGGATAAAACTTTTCTTCATACATCTCTCCTTTTGAATAATAAGATGATTATACCCTTTTGCCAGTAAAAATGAAAGTAAAAATTAAAAAAAGAGCTCCACGGAGCTCTAAAAAATCAATCGTCACTACCGAAAATACGGAGCAAGCTAAGGAATACGTTGATAAAATCTAAGTAAAGACTGAGCGCCAAAGAAACTGCCCAACCTGTTGCAACCTGACCACCTGACTCCTCATAAACATAGCGAATCTTTTGGTTGTCCCAAGCAATCAAGCCTGCAAAAACGAAAACCATGATAATGCTGATGATATAGTCAAAAAGGCTACTGTTTAAAAAGATATTGACAATCATAGCTAGTATGAGGCCCACTAAAGCTGCCAACAAGGCACGTCCCATTCCGCTCAAATCCTTCTTAATCACAACTCCGATAAGAGCCATCACAAAGAAGAGAGCTGCACTAGATACAAAGGCTGTCAAAACAGTACCTGGGGTATAGAGCGAGACAACGAAACTCAGTGTAAAACCGTTTAAAACGGAATAAAGCAAGAAAATTGGCAAGGCTACTGGACTGTTTTTTAAAGCCATACTACTCGCTACATAGACCAGAGCAACTTCTACAAAGCCCGCAACTATTAGCCATACACGAGCATTCATCATAATTTGAACGAGCAAATCCTGGAAAGTTGTCAACATGAGTCCTGAGACAAGGGCTGATAAGCCAATTCCCAAACCTACAAAAGCATAGACTTTTGCATAGAATTGATTCAAACCAGAACGTTCTTGAATAATTGTTTGATTCATATCTTTTTTCTCCTTATGAAATCTTTTTACTGATTATAACAAAAATAAACTATTTTAACTCAAATAAAACATGAGTATACCTGCTGCAATGGCAACATTGAGACTTTCCGCCTGCCCCTTCATACTGATATGAACCAGTTGGTCCGCCTGGTCTGCCATGAATGGACTAATACCTTGACCTTCATTTCCCATGACCAAGGCGAAGTCCTCTTGACGAGCAAGTTCACGATAATCTTTAGAGTTTTGGGACAAGGTAGTTGCTAGAATAGGCAAGTTATTATTTTTAGCCTTTTCTACAAATGTTTCAACAGACATGCGATAAATCGGCAAATGGAAATGACTGCCTTGCATGGAGCGAAGAGTTTTGAGGCTATAGATATCTGCTGACTTACTGGAAACAATGACTCCAGAAAAACCTGCCGCATCTGCCGTCCGAATCATTGTGCCAACATTTCCTGGATCCTGCACATCTTCTAAGAAAAGATATTTCCCCCGACTCAAATCTGGCAACTGCTCCTCTTTCTTTTGAACAATGGCAACAATACCCTGAGGAGTTTGCGAATCTGCTAAATCAAGCAAGATTTCTTCAGTAACAAAGACAGTCTGGGAATAGTCCATTAATTTTTCGCCATACTCTGCAAGGGCAAATATTTTCTCAATCTTTGCACCAGCCTGAATAGCTTCTTCAAACAGATGCCAGCCCTCAATCAAGTAAGAGGTTTTCCGATATTTTTTTTGATGTAATTTTTTGGCATTTTTCACCACAGAATTGGCTTTAGAGGTTATAATAGTCATAGAAATATTATAACACAATCAAGGAGGTTTGGTATGCAAAAGGTTAAAATGATCGCCCAAGGTCGCGTCCAAGGAGTGGGCTTCCGCTGGGGTGTCTATACCCTAGCTCTAGAACTAGGTGGCATTACGGGTCGTGTCTGGAATAACGATGACGGAACCGTTGAGATTCTGGCCCAGGCAGAGTCTTCTGCCATTATGGCTAAGTTTATCCAAGAGATCCGAAAAGGTCCTACACCTTTCTCTAAAGTAACCTACCTAGATGTGCAAATGAGTAACTTCCCATCCTATTCGGATTTCAAAGTCGCAAATTAGGTCCAGAGAACTATTGTATATTTTCCAAAAAAACAGTAGAATAGAAAGGTATAATTTTTAAAGAAGGAATAAAAACAGTGAAATCAATAAAACGAATCGCCCTCTCTATCATGGGAATGGTTATGCTATTAGTCTTGACAGGCTGTGTCCAAGTAGACAAAGCAACAGGACAACCTACTGGTTTTATCTGGAACACTATCGGATCGCCTATGGCAGAGGCTATCAAATACTTCGCTACTGATAAAGGTCTAGGCTTTGGTGTGGCTATCATTATCGTAACCATTATCGTACGTTTGATTATTTTGCCACTTGGTATCTACCAATCATGGAAGGCAACGCTTCACTCTGAAAAAATGAATGCTCTCAAACATGTGCTCGAACCACATCAAACACGCCTTAAAGAGGCAACAACTCAGGAAGAAAAACTAGAAGCACAACAGGCTCTCTTTGCTGCACAAAAAGAAAACGGCATCAGCATGTTCGGTGGTGTAGGATGCTTCCCTATCCTCATTCAGATGCCTTTCTTCTCTGCTATCTACTTTGCAGCCCAGTATACTGATGGAGTATCTAGCTCTACCTTCTTGGGTATCAATCTCGGTTCTCCAAGTATGATCCTTGTCGCCTTCGCTGGTATCCTCTACTATCTCCAATCACTCCTTTCACTTCACGGAGTAGAAGACGAGATGCAAAGAGATCAACTCAAGAAAATGATTTACATGAGCCCACTCATGATTGTCGTCTTCTCCCTCTTCGCACCAGCCAGTGTGACACTTTACTGGGTTGTCGGTGGTTTCATGATGATTCTCCAACAGTTCATCGTTAACTATGTTGTTCGTCCAAAACTTCGCAAAAAAGTTCGTGAAGAATTTGCCAAAAATCCACCAAAAGCAAGCTCATTTTCAACTGGAGGCGGACGCAAAGATGTCACTCCTAACCAAGCAACTGCAATTACGACTACTAAGAAACATAAAAAACGCAATGCTGGTAAACAACATTCTAGAAAATAAAGTAACGGCTTAGCTGAAGGGCTAGGCCTTTTTTGCATCACAAAAGCCTGATGTTTCCATCAGGCTTCTTTTTTATCCATGTACACGTTTCATATAGTCTTGATAGCTTTCTGTATCCATGAGTTTTTTGGCATTCTTGACACGGTCTGCTGTTGGTGGTTTTACCCCTTCAAGTGAGTATGGAATTCCAAGTTCACGCCACTTGAATTCTCCCATAGTGTGATAAGGTAGAATTTCAAACTTATCAACGTTTTTGAGGGTTTTGACGAATTTGCCGAGTTCAATCAAGTCCTCATCTCTATCTGTCAATCCTGGAACCAGCACATGGCGAATCCACACAGGCTTCCCAATATCTGATAGATATTTTGCACAAGCCAAGATGTTTTTATTGGTTTGGCTGGTAACAATCCTGTGTTGTTCATCGTTGATTTCCTTGATATCCAAGAGAACCAAATCTGTCACCGCCATAAGTTTATTAAACTTTTCGAGATAACGTGGTTTATTACGGAACGGAAGGGCACAGGTATCCAAGGTACAGTGGATTCCTTTTTCCTTGGCCTTGGTAAAGAGGGCAATTAGGAAATCAATCTGTAAGAGGGCTTCCCCTCCACTGACAGTAATTCCTCCCTTGTCTCCCCAGAAACCACGGTAGCGAAGGGCTTCTGTCAAGACATCGTCTACTGTCCGTTCGCGTGATTTATTGGTCTCCATAGCCCATGTATCAGGGTTATGACAGTACTGGCAACGCATGTGACAACCCTGCAAAAAGACAATGAAACGAATCCCAGGGCCATCTACCGCCCCAAAACTCTCTGTCGAATGCACCATTCCTGTCACTTGTCCATAGTCAATTGTTTCTTCAGACATATCGTCACCTTCCTTGAAACCGTTTTATAGTTTTATTATATCACGAGTAAGGTGAAAAACAAGGTTTTTTTGTCTATTTTTTAGAAAGCAATCTGTTTTTCACTTTCATTTTCATACCCTTTTAGTGATCCGGTTCAAAATCAAAACCATATAAGGTTGCGAAATAGTCCTCAGGACGCTCTGCACGGCGGATTTGGCGAGCATTTCCTTCTTCGGTATAGAGGATTTCTGCCGAGCGTAGTTTGGCATTGTACTGGTAACCCATGGAGAATCCATGTGCACCTGTATCATGAATTACCAGCAAATCACCGATTTCTGTATGAGGTAGTTCGCGATTCACTGCAAATTTATCATTGTTTTCACAGAGTGAACCGACCACATCTACCACCTCAATAGGTCCATCTGGATGGGTCAGATTGGTGATATGGTGGTAGGCTCCATACATGGCGGGACGCATGAGGTTGACTGCTGATGCGTCCACACCTAGATAGGTACGGTAAGTTTTTTTCTTATGAGTGACTCTTGTGACCAAAGCTCCGTGAGGGGCTAACATAAATCGGCCCAATTCGGTTAAAATCTTGACCTGACCAAGTCCTGCTGGCGTAAGGACTTCCTCATAAACCTTACGAACTCCCTCACCAATCACAGCAATGTCATTTGGCTCCTGCTCAGGACGATAATTGACTCCGATTCCGCCGGAAAGATTGATAAAGTCTAGCGAAATACCCAACTTTTCCTTAATTTCAACGGCTAATTCAAAAAGCTGACGCGCCAACTCTGGGTAGTAGAGATGGGTGACAGTATTGGATGCTAGGAAAGAGTGAATCCCAAATGTCTTGGCTCCTTTTTCCTTTAAAACTGCAAAGGCTTCAAAAAGCTGGTCCTTGGTCATGCCAAACTTGGCTTCTCCAGGATTGTCCATGATATCTGTTCCTAGCTCAAAAACGCCTCCAGGATTGTAACGACAAGAGATGATTTCTGGAATACCTGCTGCTCGCTCTAGATGTTCAATATCTTCAAAGGCATCCAAGTTAATGGTCGCACCTAATTCACGCGCATAAGCGTACTCTTGGTCTGGGGTATTGTTAGAAGAGAACATGATTTCAGAACCGGGGAAATCCAGTTTGTGGCTCATCAAGAGTTCTACATAACTAGAACAGTCCACACCACAACCTTCCTCTTTGAGGATTTTCAAGATAGCTGGTGTTGGAGTGGCCTTGACTGCAAAATATTCCTTAAAGCCCTTGTTCCAGGAAAAGGCCTGGTTGACCGCTCTTGCTTTTTCACGAATCCCCTTCTCGTCATACAAGTGGAAGGGAGTCGGGAACTCTGCAACAATTGTTTCTAAATCTTCACGGCTGATAAATGGTGTTTTCATAAGCATCCTTCTATTCTGTTTGCAAAGAAAGGCTGGGACAATCGTTCCAACCTTTAGTTCTATCTCTTATTTGTCTTCGTCAAAGATATTGCCAATCTCAACATCGATGGATTGGTTCTTAACATCAATATTGGTAACCTTCAAGAGTGACTTGTAATCAAACTGCTTTTCACGTTCTTCTTGGGCATTGTCTGCAAAGACTGCGACACCAGCTAGTTCAGAATCGAATTCACGCAAGAGACTAATCATCCCGTTGACAGTTCCGCCGCCTTTCAAGAAGTCATCCACAATCAAGACACGACTGCCTGCCTTGAGACTGCGTTTTGAAAGGAACATTTTCTCAATGCGGTCACCACTGGAACCTGAAACATAGTTGACGCTGACCGTTGAACCTTCGGTAATTTTCAAGTCACGACGCACAATGACAAATGGAACGTTGAGGACATTGGCAACTGCATTTGCGAGCGGAACCCCTTTGGTCGCAACAGTCATAACGGCATCAATCTTCTGATCCATAAAGCTCTTAGCAATAATGCGACCGATGTTTTTCAAAATAGCTGGAGTACTCAATAGGTCAGATAAATAAATGTAGCCACCTGGAAGGATACGGTCGCTTTCTGAGAGCTTTTCACGCAACTCATCAATAATAGCTTTAGAATCTTGGGTAGAAATAGATGGTGTAAAAATAACTCCTCCACCTGCACCTGTCACTGTTTGGATATGACCAATTTCGATCTCTTCAAAAGCACGTTTGATGATGACGATATCTTCTGAAATAGAAGACTTGGCAGATTCATACTTTTCTGCAAAGGTGTTGAGACTGGTTAATTTGTATGGATTGTTGATCAAGTAATTGGAAATAACAACCATCCGATCACTTCTTCTTAATTTCATTATGCATTTACCATTCTTTTTTATTTAGTCTTTTTCTCATTATATCACACTAGAGTTAAAAAAACGAACTTTATTACCTAAATAAAGCTCATTTTTTTAGTTTCTAGTCTAATTTTGGCTTATAAAAGGAACGATTGTCCATAGCAAAGACCTTATTGGTCATTTCTCCCTCATCAACAAGAGCGAGAGCCGTTGACATCATCATCATACTTGCGTCCAGATTGTCAATCATGTGAATAATTTCAGCTTCCATCACACGAGGACGGACTGGGCTTCCGTACTCAAGGAGACCATGGTGACTGAGAATGACATGACGAAGAAGGACAACCTCTTCTTTGGTATCATCGATTCCAAGTTCCATAACTGCTTTTGTGATTTCACTGTCAATCAAAGCAATATGTCCCAAGAGATTTCCTCTTACTGTGTACTCAGTTTGGTCAGGACCTGTCAACTCGATGACCTTGGCTAGATCATGGAGCATGATTCCTGCATAAAGTAAACTTTTATTGAGCTGAGGATAAACGTCTCCAATTGCATCCGCCAAGCGTACCATGGTTGCTGTATGGTAGGCCAGGCCTGTTTCAAAGGCATGGTGGTTGGTTTTGGCGGCCGGGTAGGAATAAAACTGCTTGTCGTACTTGGCATAAAGACTTCTGACGATACGTTGCCAGATAGGATTTTCAATTTTGAAAATCATCTGTGACATATACTCACGAATCTCTTTGGCATCTACTGGAGATTTAACCTTAAAATCAGCTGGATCATTGGGTTCACCGGGTTGAGGCAGCCGAAGGGTAATTTGATTGACCTGAGGGGTGTTATTATAAACTTCTCGGCGTCCCTGCATGTGGACTACTTTCCCTGCTGTAAAGGTTTCAACATTGTGGGGTTGAGCATCCCAAAGTTTGCCTTCGATTTCTCCACTATCATCTTGGAAGGTGAAGGCTAGGTAGTTTTTCCCAGCACGTGTCTGTCTCAGGTCAGCTGACTTGATTAGGTAAAAACCTTCAAAATGCTCATCTTTCTTCATGTGACTAATCTTCATATTCTTCCTCATCTTCTTGGAATTGGAGCAAATCAAGCGCAGGCTCACCTTCTGATAACTCAATGTGACGAAGCGTTCGCTCGATAGCTGTAGTACGACGGTTTAATAAATCATCAATATTGCCAGAGGCATGTTGCAGATGTTTTTGTGCCTTGACCAGAATCCCACCAAACTTGCCAAATTCGGTTTTGACACTAGCAAGGGTTTTACTGATATGGTCCGCACTCTTTTGGATATTAAGGGTCTTGAAACCAACCGATAGGGAGTTTAGGAGGGCTGACAAGGTACTTGGACCTGCAACGATAATTTGCTCCTCCCGTCTCAAATCATCAAAGAAAATCGGATTTCGAACAATTTCCGAATAGAGTCCTTCTGTCGGAACAAACAAGACTCCAAAATTGGTTGTCCGTGGCGGTGCCAGATACTTGCTCTTGATATCTTTAGCAAAACGTTTAACACTTGCTAGGAGAGACTTACGACAGCGCTCAATCTCGTCCTTGTCACCTGCTTCATAAGCCTCTTCTAAGCGGTAATAATCCGCCAGCGGAAACTTGGAGTCAATCGGTAGGTAAACATATTCTTGGTCTCCTTGCCCAGGCAACTTAATAGCGTATTCCACACGTTCACTCGAGTTTTCAACAGTTGCAAATTCTCGTTCATACTGAGCAGGTGTCATGATATCTTCGATAATCTGCCCCAGTTGTAATTCTCCTAGAATTCCTCGAGTTTTTGTACCAGATAAGACCTTATTAAGAGCGCCGACATCACGGGCAACCGTCTGCATTTCTCCAAGGCCACGATTGACAGATTCCAGTTGCTTGGAAACTGTCTCAAAAGAGGCCTGCAAGCGTGTCTGCAAGGTCTTTTCTAGCTTTTCCTCAACCGTTTGGCGCATCTGCTCTAAACGTTGCTCATTTGACTCCTGCAAGGCCTGTAGTCGTTGGTCGGTCTTATCTCTGGTTTGGAGAAGGTTTTCATTCATCTCTTGTCGAACCTGAGTCAAACCTTGGTGCAATTCGATTCGCACCTCCTGCAAACGGTCGCTAACAGTCACTTCTAAGTCCTTTTGATCTAGCTGGCTAGCTTGTCTGGCTTGTTCAAAGCGATAATCTAACTGGTCTGACAAATGATCTGCCTGGTTTTCTAAACTCTTGGTCAGATATTTCTCCTGCTTGTCCTGCCTTTGCCAAATGAGAAAGAGGCCGGCTAGGTTAGCAAGTAATAGTACAATAAGTAAACTTTCCATCCTACCTCCTGTCCTTGCTATGAAGTACAACCACATAGCCATCTGGGCAAGTCACTGAAACTTCCCTATCTATATATTCGTTAGAAGCGTAAACTTTCTTAAAGAAAAAATTCTCCTCTGTCAGTTCATACTTGGCACCGATAATGGTCAACTGACTATCCCGAACCGGCATAAAGGCCAGATAATCATAGTCCGAACGCGATTCCAACCGACTGGTACCTTCTGGGCAGTAGCTAATCAAGTTTTGCCCATCCTCAATCTCTATTTGACGCATATAGGGCGCCAACTTAGGATTGCTAGGCAGAAAGACATTGGCCAACATATGGTCAATACGGCCACCCAAAGCACCGAAAATGGTCACCTGAGCTTGAGGATTTTTTTTTAAAATCGTTAACAGTGCTAGTTCCAGATCGGTATCATCTTTTTCTGGCTGGGCTTGGACAAAGTGTCGCGCACGTTTTTGAATCAACTGACCTTCTTCTACAGTCACAGAATCAAAATCCCCAACGGCTAGATCAAGAGGAAGTTTTTCCTCCAATACCCAAAGTGAGCCTCGATCCACACCGACAAAGCAATCAAAATCTGTCCGGTAATGTCCACGATCTCCGCCAGCAAAAACTGCAACTTTAGTCCAGTTCTTTTCTGAGAGCTTGCACTCGTTCATTGACATCTCCCTTAAAGACATAAGACCCTGCTACAAAAACTGTTGCACCAGCTTCCTTAGCTTGAGCAATCGTTTTATCATCAATCCCGCCATCCACTTCAATCTCAAAGTTCAGTCCTTTTTCTTCACGAAGGGCAACTAACTCACGAATCTTATCCATGGTTTCAGGTAGAAAGGCTTGACCACCAAAACCAGGGTTAACCGTCATGACCAAAACTTGATCAACTAAGTGAAGAACGTGCCTGATAGCCTCAACGGGCGTTCCAGGATTAATGACAACTGAAGGCTTGACCCCTAGTGAACGAATCTTTTGGAGAGCGCCATGGATATGGGGTGTTGCCTCTACGTGAATGCTGATGATATCTGCCCCTGCACGCGCAAAGTCTTCTAAATGATGTTCAGGATTAGAGACCATCAAGTGACAGTCAAAGACCATCTTACTATGAGGACGAAGACTTTCGACCACACCTGCGCCAAAGCTGATTTGTGGCACAAAGTGACCATCCATGATATCGATATGGGCGTATTCTGCCCCAGTTGCTTCTAGGCGTTTGATTTCACGTTCAAAGTTGGCATAATCTGCTGCCAGAATTGACGGAGCAATCTTGTATTGAGACATAGGTTTCTCCTTATTTTGGTATTTTTTTGCTGACTTTTTTATAGGTTTCTCTGCGATTTTCAATCTCGCTTAGAAATTGCAGATAGTTGTCAAAACGGAAAGTAGCAATAACACCCTCTTCAACTGCAGGCTTGACCGCGCAGGAAGGCTCATGAGTATGAGTGCAAGTACGGAACTTACAGTCTCGGCTAACAGAGGCAATCTCTGGGAAAGCTTGATTGAGATCTTCTGCTTTTGATACTTCATAATCTAGCGATGAAAAACCTGGTGTGTCTGCGATTTTCCCACCATTAAGATTGTAAAAACTAACAGCTCGAGTAGTATGGCGACCACGACCCAGACTGTCTGAGATTTCTCCTGTTTCGAGATTGAGGTCAGGTGCGATTTTATTAAGAAGGGTTGACTTACCAACACCTGTTTGCCCCATAAAGACTGTCACTTTGTCCGTCAACAAGGGCAAAAGTTCCTCTTTACTCGTCACAAAGTCGTAACCAATAGCACGATAGGTCTGCTGGTAAAAATCCAGTTCTCCTCGTTCTGACAAGAGATCCATTTTAGAAATATAAACGATGGGATGAATTCCCTTATGTTCTAAGAGAACCAAGAAGCGATCCAGCAAATTGCTATTAAAGTCAGGTTCTTTAACGGACATAATGACAACAGCTTGGTCAATATTGACAATGGGGGGACGAACCAGACTATTTTTTCGTTCATGAATTTCCAATATATAGCCTTCTGAGTTCTCCTCTGCAGAAAAATCTACCCAATCTCCAACATAGGGTGTATGGCCTTTTTTACGAAAATTCCCACGCGCGCGTGTTTGATAAACCTTGCCATCACTCTCCACATAGTAGAAACCCGCCAAGGCTTTAATGATTTGTCCCCGCATCTTAGAGTCCTTGTCCTTTAAGCGAATCTGCTAGACTAGCAAATTCTGCCAAGCTGAGAGCTTCACCACGTACAGATGGTGACAAGCCTGCTTGGTCCAAAGCCTTGGTCAATTTATCCTTGACTTCTTCAGACTTCCCAAAGTAACCTGTCAAGTTGTTCCACAAGGTCTTGCGGCGATGGGTGAAACTAGCCTTGGAAACTTTAAAGAAGAAGTTCTCATCTTTTACTGCTACCGCAGGTTCTGGACGGCGCACCATTTTTAGGATAGCTGAATCTACGTTTGGCGCTGGCACAAAGACCGTACGAGGCACGATAAAGGCAACCTTAGCTGTCATGTAATACTGAACTGCAATGGACAAGCTACCATAAGCCTTGGTATTTGGTTGAGCAGAGATACGATCCGCCACTTCTTTTTGCATCATAACCACAAACTCACTAAAAGGAATGCCACTCTCGATTAAGTGCATGAGAATAGGGGTTGTGATATAGTAAGGCAAGTTTGCTACTACCTTGATTGGTAAATCAGGATTTTTGAAATTCTGGATATGCTGCGCCAAATCAACCTTGAGAATATCCTCGTTGACTACGGTCACATTGTCAAAATCACGCAAGGTATCCGCTAGGATTGGTACCAAACGGTGGTCAATCTCAAAGGCCATGACTTCAGCTGCACGCTCAGCCAAAAACTCAGTCAAGGCACCAATCCCTGGCCCAATCTCAATGACATTGACCTGATCATCAACTTCAGCCGTATCCACGATTTTTTGAAGGATATTGGTATCGGTCAAGAAATTTTGCCCGAAGGATTTTTTAAAGGTAAAACCGTGACGCTCCAGTACTGCCTTGGTCACGCTATAATCTGCAATTCTCATTTATTCTCTTTTCTAATATTAAAGAACTTTCTAATCTTGAGCTCTTCCTCTTTGCTTGTCACTGAGCTCTTGCATTTCTTTAAAAGCTGTTAGACTAACATAAGCACCAGCTTCATAGTATTCCGTTGGGTTTATGGCATAGTCAAAGCCTTCAATCATGCCTCCAGCTTCTTCAATCATGCCATTCCATTTTTCGTCAAAGACCATTCGCAGGCGTTTCCAATCGGTAAAGACTGGGACGGAATTTCGTCCATCTTTTCCTTCTCTAACGGATATATTAAAGTTAGCGTCTTTTTCCAAAACAAAGGAATTTCCTTCTGAATTATCCTCTGGGAATCCTGATGCTGCATCTAATGGAAGCAAGAATTTTGCCTTAGGCATAGCCATAGAGAAGAACTTGTAGTAAAGCCCATAAACTAGTTCTTGCTCTTCTGTAGTCGGTTGATCCATCTGTCCCATAAGGAGCATCCATCTTACCAGGTCAGGATTCATGACAGGCACTTGTATTTCTGGCAAATCAGAAAAATCTGGTTTTTGAACCAAGGCTGAGGCACTGATACTAACTTCCTTGGAATTAAAGATTGCTCCCAAGGCACCATTTAAGTAAAAGGCTGTCCCAAGGAAATTCTCAATCCCTTTTTTATCTTCCGTATTTTCAATCAGTTTTACAACTGAGTTTGGTCGACTATCGATGGTTTCCTGAAATTGGCGATACCAAGATGGGGTCAAAAGCATAATCATGGGATCCGTACAGAGATATCCTTCTTCGCCCCTGTCATAGGTCGTGGAGAAAAGGTAAGGTTCGCCCGTTTTTTCCGAATAAACTGCATAAACCGAATCTGCTGCTAACAACTTGTCTTTGACGATTTCCGCTAGACGTTCCAACTTGCGAGTGTTGGCTTGATAGCTTTCTTCGCTTTCAGCTTCCTGATTTTGACGGCATTTCCATAAAAAGAGACGTAAAATCTCTACACTGTCATCAAGGCTAGCTGCCAAATAGTCTTCATTAGTCAATTGACCCTCTTGGATGGCTACAAAAGCACGATAAAGAGCATCTGAATAGCTAGATAATTTTTGTTCTTCCTCAACACCTGGACTAAAAAGCACACTTCCCTTTTTAAGTTTAGTCAAGGAAGGGTCCATATCAACCACTAGATGTGCGAGAACTTCATCAGTAAGACTATCGGCATCTTTTTTTTGACTGCTAAGTTTTTTAACCTCTACAGTACCAAGAGCCCCCATTCCTTGGTCGGGATTGCAAAACTGCAACTGTTCGCCAACCTTGAGAGTCCCTTCTAAACTCCCAACGATCAATAATTGATTCGTTTCCTTCATAAGGAGAAAGTCCAAAACTCCCACACATGCATTGTTTTTAAATTCATCTATTTCATTCTGTGCTTCAGTTATTTCAGTTGCCTCTGCAGTTTCCGTCTTTTTCAAATAGTCAAAGATTCCCATAACTTTTCCTCATTAACTCCACACAAGGCTAATCCCGTGGAGCACTTTTCTAATGCTTGCTATCAAGCCTGATTAAACCGTATATGATTACTTCTATTGTATCATATTCCCTTGGTATTTTGGGGTGAAAATCACACTAAAAAACTATCTTCCCTCATGAAGGAAGATAGTGCTTGGCAATCTTTAAATGCTGACTTACCGATTCTCCTGAAACATACGTTCAAAAAAATCAGCTTCTTTATAGCTTCGATTTTTTAAAGTTTATTATTTATCACTCGCAAATGGTAAACACGAATTATTCATACTGTGCATAATAACAACTAAATAAGACTGATTACAAAATTCTTTCTTTAAATTATTCGTTTCCTTCTTTATAAAACGGATATGTGACTATTATACCCAAAGTACTAATTATAATTTTAAAAATTGCACCTAAAATATTTAAAGTGTATAGATCAAGTATTCCGTTTATTAAGTATAGTAAACAAAAGAAGAATGGGACATATTTTATTAATTTTTTCATAAACTATAGTGCTATTAAGGTCAAAGCTTTAGCCACTGTCCAAGCCATCCAATCTGGCATACCTGCACTCTTACAAGCCTGGTAGATTCCGTCTTCAATCCAACCAGTAAAGTGATCTAGTGTGCCCAGTATCGCATTTAAACCTATATATTGATTTATCCATCTTTTAACATTTGAAGGGACTCTATTATAACCTTTTCGAATAGCTTTAACTGCAGTAGACCACTTCCCTCTGTCCATTTTGGCAGCTTGAATATCCTCTTGTGAAACAGTGTCCTTATCAAACTCTAAGATACGTCCATTATCTACATAGATATGCTTTCCTTCACTATTAATTGCCTTAGAACGTTTTGAAAGTTGAGTTGCTTTATCTGAAACCGAAGATGTAGTAGCAAAAACAGTTGCAGAAGGAAGAGCAACAGTACTTAAGGTTAAAAAACAACTTAAAGCAACTACTGTTTTTGTTATAATTTTGTTTTTCATTTTGTTTTCTCCTCTGATTTTATAGCAAGATTATTGAGTTACTTGCTCCTCTTTCCATTATCAACGTTGATACTATTATATTATCAAATGATATTCTAAAATTATTTGTTTTTATCTAAATTGTTAAAATAACACCCTGAAATGATTTTTTATAATTATTATACTCCATATTTATCACACTATCCATGACATCAATGTCCTTAAAATTTTACTATTTCTTGTCATTTTTAGCTTATATCTAAAAAACAGCTCTAAAGACGAACTTTAGAACTGTGTTGCGATAACCACAGTGACATTTTTGTCATTGTCCCACTATTTTTATAAATATTTTTTAACATCTTCCTGCCACTCTTCTGTTAATTTTTTTACCAAAAAATCCTTACCAATTAAATGAGCAAAGGTTTTAGAAGACTGGTAAAATGACTCAGCTAAACTAAAATCTCTTCTTTCTCTTAATGCTTGTTTCCACAAAAACATAAACACAAGAGGTTTCTTTTGATAATCTTGAGTTCTATCCATTATTTCCTGTAAGCCGGACAAGTAGTCATTAAAACAATCAGTCAATTCTACCTTTTCAAGACAACACATCCCTGCGATAAGGGTATCTCTTATTATAAAAAAATTTTCCAATCGAGTTATTTCCTTCTGCTTTGCAAGAAGTGACATAATTTTCTCAATTTGATTCACAAATTTAGCAAGATCTTTTCTAATAAGCATTTGATAGAAAAACAAACGAATCAATAAAATATCGTTTACTGAATAAGCCTCTTTTTCTGTAATTTCATGCATATTTTCCTCAAGTATCAATTCAGCATATTCAGGTCTCCTAGTTCTAGAGGTATCCAAACTTGCCTGTAGTACTTCACATGCCAGCTGTTCTTCTTTAGGAAGCTTATCAAAATATGTTTTATAAATTTCTTCCAAGCATGCTTCTTTCTTATCGTATTCCTCTTCTTTACCATAGATTGGTTCACGTAAAATCTGGTATTTCAGCTCCAGGTAACCAGAAGGAAGGGCTGTGAAATCTGGCATTAGACTATAAGCTGGCACTCCTAAACGGCGTGCAATATAGTCTAACTTGGGAAGACTTGGTTGTGAAGCGCCACTTTCGATTCGCGATAGTTGACGAACCGTCAGTTCTTGCTCATCTCCACAAAATTCTGGACGGCTAATGCCTTTCCCCACCCGAATCTCTTTTATTTTTTGACCAATTAACATCAGACGCCTCCTCTTCTACCTGCTTCGAAAAAAAACTTTGAAAGCAAAGTGATTTTATAGGCTACATTCACACCTATTCATATGATTTCATAGCCTCTTCAACTTCTGCTAAACTGATGCCAAATAACTCTAAACGTTTAAGGAGTTGTTTCCCATTGGAATAACCGATACGAAGACTTTCTCCTAGATATTCTCTGCGTTTTCGGCTATCTGCTCCGGCTAGAAAACCAAGGCGAATCAAGTCACTACGGCTAATATCAAAGTCGCTTTCTGCTTCAAACTGCTCAGTTACTTGTTCTAGTGCTGTCTTCAAGTCTTCATAGCTAGCATGCTCAATTCCTAGAGAACGTCCCTTGGTCTTAGATTTTGGCACTGCCTCATCACGTTTGAGAAAGGCGTGCTGAACTGTCGGAATGGCCGTCATAATCATCCGACGAATGCGTTCCCCGTTGAAATCAGGATCTGTAAAGACAATCACCCCATGACGTTCATGTAAACGTTGGATTCGTTCAAGGTCCTGTTCATTGATAGCCGAACCACGAGTCTCATAAGTCTCCACATCAAAATAACGTTTAAGATTGGCCGTATCATCGCGTCCTTCGACTACGATGACTTGGGAAATTTTCTCTTTCATGATTTACGTTCCAATCCAAAGATTCGTTCTGCATTAGCACTTGTCGCAGCTGCCAATTCTTCTGTTGTCATGCCACGCAAGTCTGCAATAAAGTCTACTACATAGCGCGTGTAAGCTGTCTTGTTTTCACGACCACGCCTGGGTACTGGGGCTAAATAAGGCGCATCCGTTTCTACCAAAATCTTATCCAAAGGTAACTCTTTGGCTGCTTCCTGAATATCTGTTGCCTTCTTGAAGGTAACGACTCCAGAAAAGGAAATAGTCATCCCAAGCTCTACAAACTTCTCCGCCCAATCCAAAGAACCTGAGAAGGAGTGCATGATGCCGCCACGTGGACCAACTCCCTCACTCTTAATAATTTCATAGGTATCTTCGAGCGCATCACGGGTGTGAACCACAAAAGGCAAGTCCAGTTCCTTAGATAGCTGAATCTGACGACGGAAAACTTGTTCCTGTACTTCTTTAGGGGCTGTCATCCAGTGGTAGTCCAAACCAATCTCGCCCAAGGCAACAATTTTAGGATGTTTTAGTTTTTCTAGCAAATAATTCTCAACATCCTCTGTATAGGTCCCTGCCTCTGTTGGATGCCAACCAATAGTCGCATAGAGTTGGTCATACTTGTCCACTAGTTCAAGAGCACGCTCAATAGTCGGTTTGTCAAAACCAACAATATTCATCCGAGTCACACCCATTTCAGCTGCTAAGGCTATTTCTTCTGCTTCTCTTCCTGAAAATTCTTCCACATTCAAGTGGGTATGTGTATCAAAAATCATGTATATTCCCTCGTTTTTTCTACCTTCTATTATACCAAAAAACTAGTCTCATTCTTATAGGAAAAAATATTTTGAAATCATTCATTTTTTCTTGACGGTATTTTTTCATAGCAGTATAATAACTCTTGTTGAAATTTTCAGAAAAGGAAAGAAAATGTTTACAAAATTAAAATATACCTTTATTGGTCGTCCCCTTAAGTCCTTAACTGAAGGCGAGGGAGGACTACTTGGAAAAACACAGGCGCTTGCAATGCTTTCAAGTGATGCCCTATCTTCTATCGCTTATGGACCTGAGCAGGTCGTTCTTGTCTTGGCTAGTCTTTCCCCCCTCGCTATTTGGTGGAGTCTTCCTATCGGCATTTTTGTCCTCTTGCTACTTGCTAGTCTAACCATTTCTTACCGACAAATCATTCACGCCTACCCTCAAGGTGGGGGTGCCTATATGGTTACTCGAGAAAACCTCTCACCTGAGTTAGGTTTGATTGCTGGGGGAAGCCTGCTTGTTGACTACATGCTGACAGTAGCCGTATCGGTAGCTGCAGGTGCTGATGCGATTACAGCTGCACTTCCTACACTCCATCCTTACAACCTCCACATTTCCATTTTTCTAGTATGTTTGCTCATGCTTTTAAATCTACGAGGACTAAAGGAATCCGCAAGCTCTCTGATGATCCCAGTCTATCTCTTTATCTTTAGTACGGTCTTCCTCTTATTGTTTGGTATCTTCCAACTGTTGACAGGTTCTCTCAGCTACCATGCAACTTCTGCAATTGGTCAAACTGTCCCAAGTCTCTCAATTGTCCTAATCTTAAGAGCCTTCACCAGCGGTTCAGCTTCACTAACAGGTGTTGAAGCCATCTCAAATGCCGTTCCATTTTTCAAGACCCCCAAAGAAAAAAACGCAGCCCAGACGCTTACTATCATGTCTCTAATTCTTGGATTTCTATTTGCAGGGATTACCTTCTTAAATTACTGGATGGGAATTACACCTCAACATGGAGAAACAATCCTCTCACAAATGGCTAAAGGGATTTTAGGGGATTCAGCTCTCGGTCAGATTGTTTATTATCTCTTCCAATTCTCAACAGCCCTAATCCTAGCCGTTGCTGCAAATACTGGTTTTTCTGCCTTTCCAATGTTGGCTTACAATATGGCTAAGAACAAGTACATGCCCCATCTCTTTATGGAAAAGGGAGACCGCCTGGGTTACTCAAACGGTATTTTGACCTTAGCCTTCGGTGCTATGATCCTTCTGCTCATTTTCAATGGAAATACTGAACGCTTGATCCCTCTTTATACTATCGGAGTTTTCGTTCCTTTTGCCCTTTCTCAAACAGGGATGATTCGCCACTGGAAAAAAGAAAAAGGCTCTCATTTCTTAAAGTCTGCCTTTGCAAATATCCTAGGTGCCATCATTTGTTATGCCATCGTTCTTATCTTACTCTTCTTCAGACTTGGAGATATCTGGCCCTTCTTCCCAATTATCCTAGTCTTAACCTTCCTATTTTTGTCCATCCACAGTCATTACCAAAAGGTAGCTAAACAGCTTCGACTCTATGAAGGAATTCAAAAGAAAACCTACGATGGCAATGTCGTCCTTGTCCTAGTAGGAAATGTCACCCGAGTTAGCGTCGGAGCGATTAATTACGCTCAAAGTATTGGAGATGAAGTTTTGGCCATGCACATTTCCACCAAGGAAACCGAAGAAAAAGACCAAGAAATCCTCCAAGAATTTGCCGACTACTTCCCAAATATTACTCTAAAAAACATTAATACTAGCTATCGCGATATCATTACTCCTACAGTCCGCTATGTTCGAAAAATCTCTCAAGAAGCCAAGAAAAAGAATTACACAGTCACAGTTCTAGTGCCCCAATTCATCCCTAACAAACCTTGGCAAAATATCCTCCACAATCAAATGAGCCTCAAATTGAAATACGCTCTCAGATGGCACGAAGATGTCGTCGTTGCCAGCTATTCATATCATTTGAAAGAATAAAGAAAAGGCATTACCAGAACCAACAAGCTCCTGGTAATGCCTTTTTTCTGAATCTAGTCCCTAAAATTAGACT